>DATJUN010000019.1:0-14812 GCA_035502275.1 Steroidobacteraceae bacterium | reverse complement strand
GTGCGTGCTCTGCGCGCGGGCCCAGCCGCCAAAGGCGCTCTCCACGGTGACCATCTGCGCGACGGGGGGAAACTGCGCGGCGAACTGCGCGGCGATGACCGGCAGGCGCGGGCGGTAGAAATTGCGGGCGATGACCTGCTGACCCTGGGGTGTGTAGAGATACTGCAGGTAGGCCTCGGCGATGCGGCGCGTGCCGCGACGATCGACCACCCGATCCACGACGGTCACGGGCGGCTCGGCCAGAATGCTCAGTGACGGCATGACCGTGATGAACATGCCTTGTCCGAGCTTCTTTTCGGCCAGCAGCGCTTCACTTTCCCAGGAGAGCAGCACATCGCCAATGCCGCGCTCGACGAAGGTGTCGGTCGCGCCTCGCGCGCCGGCGTCGAGCACCGGCACGTGCTGATACAGCGCCTTCATATAGGCCTTGATGCTCGCCTGATTGCCCCGATACTGCCGCTGCGCCCAGGCCCAGGCGGCGAGGTACGCCCAGCGCGCCGCACCGGAGGTCTTCGGGTTGGGCGTGATGGTCTGCACGCCCGGGCGGATCAGATCGCCCCAGTCACGGATGTTCTTGGGGTTGCCACGGCGTGTGAGAAACACGATCGTGGAGGTGTAGGGCGAGCTGCCGTAGGGCAGGCGCTGCGCCCAGTTGGCAGGGATGAGGTGCGCCTGCGTGTAGAGTTGATTGACGTCGTAGGCCGAGCCGAGCGTGGCGACGTCCGCCTGCAGACCATTGACGATGGCGCTGGCCTGCTGGCCCGAGCCGCCGTGACTCTGCAGGATCGAGATGCGCTGCCGCTGCTGCGAGAGCCACAGCGCCGAGAACAGCGGGTTGATGGCCTCGTACAGCTCGCGCGTGGCGTCGTAGGAGACGTTCAGCAGCGTGATGGCAGCGTTGGCCGCCGCGTGCGAGGCCGGCGCGTCGAGGGCGGCGCTGCCTGCGGCTGCCGCGGCGATCAGGCCCAGGGCCGATCGGCGCGTGATGCGGCCGCTCATGCCGGAATTCCAGGCAGCGCCTGGGAGGCACCTTCGTAGAGTCGTTCCAGTGCGCTGCTGCGCGGACCCGCCGGCGCTCCCGTGCACGACAGCAGCACCACGCAGTGGCTGGCATCGGCAAACAGCGGCTGGAAATCACGTTCGAGCGTCTGCGCGAGCTCCTCGGGGCTGCCGTCCAGGCCAAGCACGGCAAGCACCGGATCGGCGGAAGCGGCCAGCTGTGCACTCCAGTCCGCCAGCGTGCCGATGTGCACCTCGGTGCGGATGTCCAGTCCATGCGTCTGCTGCAGCTCGGCACGCGCATCGAGCAGACGGCGAAAGGCGCTGGTGGCCTCGCTGCGCGGGGCAGTGGGGCTCTGAACGCTGACGAAGGTCGCCTCGGCATGCAGGTGGCGCATGACGCTGGCGACCAGCCGCAGGGTTTCCGAGCGCGCGTTCTCGGCGTCGCAATGAATGAGCAGACGCCGCGGTAGCGCCGCCTGAGGCGGCACGCACAACAGCCAGCGCCGGCCCTGCGCGGCGGCCTGGGCAACCTGCGCAATGCTGCCGCTGCCATTGGCGATGACGCCGACGCCGCTTTGCGCATTATCCCCGTCGCTGCTTTCCTGCGCTTCCAGCACGGGGGCCTGCATGCTCTGCACCAGCTGGCGCAGCAGCGGTGCGCTGCGCAGCGCGAGGGCCGTGGCCGGTGCGCTGCTGAGCAGCCGGAAGCTGGCAATGGGGGTCGGCAGCATGTGCAGTCGGCGGATACCCAGCGCCACGCGCTTGCCGGGCGTCAGCGCCAGTGCCACCTGCTCCGTGCTGGTGCGCGTGATCTCCACGCTGTCGGCGCCGGCGCGGCCCACCGCCGAGACGACTTCCCACTGCGGCTCGATCTGCACGCGCAGCCGCTCGATGCCGCCGCCGAATTCGGCCGACAGCACCTGCCCCACGCCGAGGGTGGCGGTTCGCAGCTGCTCCTCCTGCTCGGTCACCTCGACGTCCTCGGGACGCACGACCGTGACGACCTCGTGCGCGGGCACCGCCGAGCGGGCCGCGACAGAAGTGTCGAGGAAGCCCTTACCGAGCCTGAGGCCCGCGCTGCTGCGCTCGCCGAGGAACAGGTTGGCGGCGCCCAGGAACGTGGCGACGAAGCGTGTCGCGGGGCGCCGATAGAGTGTCTCGGGACGACCGGTCTCGAGCAGACGGCCGTTGTGCATGATGCCGATGCGATCGGCCAGGGCGAAGGCCTCTTCCTGGTCATGGGTGACGAGGATCGTTGTCATCCCGAGGCGCCGCTGCACTTCGTGGATCGTCTGCCGCAGCTCCACACGGATCTTGGCATCGAGCGCACCGAAGGGCTCATCGAGCAGCAGCACCTGCGGCTCATGCGCCAGTGCGCGCGCGACAGCCACGCGCTGCTGCTGGCCGCCGGAGAGCTGGCCGGGCAAGCGCGCACCGTAGCCCTCCAGCGCCACGAGCTGCAGCAGCTGGTCGCGCCGCCGGGCGCGCTCACGGCGCTTCACGCCGCGCACGCGCAGCGCGAATTCCACGTTTTCCCCGACCGTCATGTGCCGGAACAGCGCGTAGTGCTGAAATACGAGGCCCACGCCGCGCTCGCGCGCGCGCACGTGCGTGACATCGCGGCCGTGAAAGGAGATGCGCCCGTGGTGCACGTCGGCGAGACCGGCGGCGATGCGCAGCAGCGTGCTCTTGCCACTGCCGCTGGGACCGAGCAGCACGAAGAACTCACCTGCCTCGATACTCAGCGACACATCGTTCAGAACCGGTGTGCCGTGGTAGCGCTTGGTGACCTGCTCGAAGTTGATCGACATGCACTCTCCGTGCGCCCATCCTAAAAAGGAGCAGTGACGGCGTCAGTTCCAAGCTGGTAACAATCCGGTTATGACCGGTCGCAGGCCCGCCCCGGCCGGCGCGCTCGGCGCTGTTTTGGCGGGCATTTGGCGCGCTTTGGCGCGCTGCGGCTTTGCCTACGCCTCACGGTTCCGCTAGGCTCCTGCCGCCGTCTGCCCTGCGACGGCGTCTTTCATAATCAAGGCTTTATTCCTGCATGAAGGTCACCATTTTTGGCTCAGGCTATGTCGGGCTGGTCACGGGTGCGTGCCTCGCCGATGCCGGTAACCACGTCGTATGCGTCGATGTGGACCAGGCGCGCGTCGCGCAGCTCAATCGCGGCGAGGTGCCCATCTATGAGCCCGGGCTGCCGGCGCTGATCGAGCGCAACCGCGAGGCCGGACGGCTGGTGTTCACCGATGACGCCGTGCAGGGCGTGCGGCACGGACTGTTCCTGCTCATTGCCGTGGGTACCCCGCCCGATGGGGATGGCTCCGCGGACGTCAGCAATGTGCTCGCCGTGGCGCGGGTGATCGGCCGTGAGCTCTCCCGCTACGCCGTGGTCATCACCAAGTCCACGGTGCCGGTCGGCACGGCCGATCGCGTGCGCGCCACGATTGCCGCAGCGCTCGAGGCGCGCGGCGTTGCCCTCGAGTACGACGTGGTCTCAAACCCCGAGTTTCTGAAGGAGGGCGCCGCGATCGAGGACTTCATGCGTCCCGACCGCGTCGTGGTGGGCACGGACAATCCGCGTACCACGGAGCTGCTGCGCGCGCTCTATGAGCCCTTCACGCGCAATCACGACCGCCTGGTGGTCATGGACATCCGCTCCGCGGAGCTCACCAAGTACGCCGCCAACGCAATGCTCGCCACCAAGATCAGCTTCATGAACGAGATGGCGAGCGTGGCCGAGCAGCTCGGCGCCGATATCGACAAGGTGCGCCTGGGGATCGGGGCGGATCCACGCATCGGCTACAGCTTCATCTATGCCGGCATCGGCTATGGCGGCTCGTGCTTCCCGAAGGACGTCAAGGCGCTGATCCACTCCGCCTCGCTGCACGGCGTGCCGGCCGATCTGCTCCGATCGGTGGAGCGCGTCAATCAGCGCCAGAAGGCGCGCCTGGTCGAGAAGGTGCAGCAGCACTATCACGGTCGCCTCGCCGGCCGCACCTTTGCGCTCTGGGGCCTGGCCTTCAAACCCAATACGGATGATCTGCGCGAGGCCCCGGCGCTGGTGATCATCGAGGCGCTGCTCTCGGCTGGCGCGGGCATCCGCGCCTACGATCCGGTGGCGGGCGAGGGCGCACGGCGGCTGTTCGAGGGCCACGCGGCGGCTGCGCGGCTGCATTTCGCGCGCGACGCCTACGAGGCGCTCGAGGGCGCCGATGCGCTGCTGATCGCGACCGAATGGAAGGAATTTCGCAGCCCCGATTTCGACCGGCTGCGCGAGCAGCTGTCCGAGCCGCTGATCTTCGACGGGCGCAATCTCTACGACCCCGTGCTCATGCAGCGCCTGGGCTTTGCCTACTTCGCGATCGGTCGCGGTCTTGTGCCCCCGGCAGAGGCGCAGGCCCGGGACGCCGAGCGGGCCGACGAGCGCGCAGCAGCGGGGCACTAGCGATGCTCGTGCCGGTGATCCTCTCGGGTGGGGCGGGCACGCGGCTCTGGCCGCTGTCGCGCGAGCTGTATCCCAAGCAGCTGCTGCCACTGGTGGGGCCTCGCACCATGCTGCAGGAGACCATCCTGCGGCTCACGGGCCTTGCGGCCGCAGCGCCGGTCGTGGTGTGCAACGAGGCGCACCGCTTCCTGGTCGCCGAGCAGCTGCGCACCATCGAACGCGATCCGCGCGCCATCGTGCTCGAACCGTACGGTCGCAATACCGCACCGGCCATCGCGCTGGCCGCGCACGCCGCGCTCGCGGCCGATGAGGGCGACTCACTGCTGCTGGTGTTGCCCGCCGATCACGTGATCGCCGATACCGGCGCGTTTCACCGCGCCGTCGAGACCGCCTCGGCCGCTGCGCGCGAAGGCGCGCTCGCCACCTTCGGCGTCGTGCCCACCGCCCCCGAGACCGGCTATGGCTACATCCGCCGCGGCAAACTCGCCGGCGGCGCCTACCGCATCGCCGAGTTCGTGGAAAAGCCCGACGAGAACCGCGCGCGCCAGTTTCTCGCCGGCGGCGAGTACTACTGGAACAGCGGCATGTTCCTGTTCCGTGCGCGCCGCTATCTGGAGGAGCTGGAGAAGTACGCACCGGATATCGCCTCGGTGTGCCGCACGAGCTTCGCGGCCGCCACGCGCGACCTGGACTTCACGCGTATCGACACGCGCGCCTTCGAAGCCTGCCGCAGCGAGTCGATCGACTACGCCGTGATGGAAAAAACCGCCGATGCGGTGGTGGTGCCGATGGATGCGGGCTGGAGTGATGTGGGCTCGTGGGCCTCGCTGCATGCCGCCTGCGAGCGCGATGCGCAGGGCAACACGCTCTGTGGGGATGTGCTGGTCGAGGATACGCGCGGCAGCTATATCTATTCGGAGAGCCGCCTGGTGGCGGCCGTCGGGCTGACCGATCACGTCGTGGTGGAGACCAAGGACGCGGTGCTCGTGGTGCCCAAGAGCCGCGTGCAGGAGGTCAAGGCGCTGGTCGCGCGCCTGAAGGCCGAGGGACGCTACGAGCACTCCCTGCACCGCGAGGTGTTCCGCCCCTGGGGCAGCTACGACAGCATCGACAACGGCGAGCGCTTTCAGGTCAAGCGCCTCATGGTGCGGCCGGGCGGGGTGCTGTCGCTGCAGCTGCATCATCATCGCGCCGAGCACTGGGTGGTGGTGTCCGGCACCGCGCGCATCACGCGCGGGGAGGAGAGCTTTCTGCTCGAGGAGAACCAATCCACCTACATTCCGGTCGGCGTACGCCACCGGATCGAAAACCCCGGTCGCATCGCCCTGCATATCATCGAGGTGCAGTCCGGCAGCTATCTGGGCGAGGATGACATCGTGCGCCTGGAGGATCGCTATGGGCGTCAGGGCAGCAGTAAAAACTAGTACAGTGCGCGCATGACTGCCCTGAGCTGCTTCAAGGCCTACGATGTGCGCGGGCGCCTGCCCGATGAGCTCAACGAATCGGTCGCCTATCAGATCGCGCGCGCCTACGCGGCCTATGTCAAGCCGGCGCGTGTGGCCGTGGGCCGCGATATCCGGCACTCGAGCGCGGCGCTGGCGGATGCGTTCCAGCGCGGCCTGACCGACTCGGGCGTGGATGTCGCCGACATCGGTCTGTGCGGCACCGAGGCGGTGTACTTCGCCACCTTCGCCGAGCAGCTCGACGGCGGGGTCATGGTGACCGCCAGCCACAATCCGCCCGACTACAACGGCCTGAAGTTCGTGCGCTCGCACAGCCGCCCGATCAGCGCCGATACCGGTCTGACCGAGATGCGCGAGCTCATCGAGCAGGAGCGGCTGCCGCCGCGCGCGGCACACAGCGGCAGCGTGCGCGGCCTGGACATCGGCGCGCGCTACCGCGAGCACCTGCTCGGCTATGTGTCCGGTGAGCAACTCGCGCCGCTGAAGGTGCTGGTCAATGCCGGCAACGGCGGTGCGGGCCTGGTCATCGATGCGCTCGAGCCGCACCTGCCCTTCGAGTTCGTGAAGCTGTATCACGCTCCCGACGGCTCCTTTCCGCATGGCGTGCCCAACCCCATGCTGGAGGAAAATCGCCGCGCGACCAGCGAGGCGCTGCGCGCCAGCGGCGCGCAGGTGGGGCTCGCCTGGGACGGCGATTACGATCGCTGCTTCTTCTTCGATGAGCAGGGCCGCTTCATCGAAGGCTACTATCTGGTGGGACTGCTGGCCGCGGCGTTCCTGCGCCGCCATCGCGGCGCGCGCATCGTGCACGATCCACGCCTCACCTGGAACACGATCGAAATCGTGCAGCAGCACGGTGGCCTGCCGGTGCTGTGCAAGTCCGGGCACGCCTTCATCAAGCAGAAGATGCGCGAGGTCGATGCGGTCTACGGCGGGGAGATGAGTGCGCACCACTATTTCCGCGAATTCGCCTACTGCGACAGCGGCATGATTCCCTGGCTGCTGGTGCTCGCGATCCTGAGCGAGTCGGGCAAGAGCCTCTCCGCCCTCGTCGAGGAGCGCCAGCGGCTCTTCCCGGCCAGCGGCGAGATCAACCGCCCGATCGCCGGCAACGCCCGTCTGCTGCTCGCGCGCATCCAGCAGCATTACCAGGCGCGCGCACGGCGGATCGATTTCACCGACGGGTTGTCGATGGAGTTCGACGCCTGGCGTTTCAACCTGCGCGGCTCCAATACCGAGCCGCTGCTGCGGCTGAATGTGGAGTCGCGCGGCAGTGAGGCGCTGATGCAGGACAAGACGCAAGAAGTGCTGAAACTGCTCGATGGCCTCTGACACCCGCCCGATGATCCTCGAGACGCTGCTGTCGCGCCGCTCGGTGCCGGCGCTGCTGCTCGGCGAGCCCGGCCCGAGTGCCGCTGAGATCCACGCGGCGCTCGAGGCGGCCGCGCGCGCCCCCGATCACGGCGCGCTGCGGCCCTGGCGCTTCGTGCTGATCCGCGAAGCGGCCGCGCGCGCGCGGCTCTCGGAGCTGTTCGTGACACGCATGCTCGAGCGTGATCCGGACACGCCGCCCAAAAAAGTCGACAAGGCGCGCAACATGCCGCTCACAGCGCCGCTGGTGATCGCCGTCGCCGCGCATCTGCACCCCGGGCACAAGGTGCCCGAGCTCGAGCAGATGCTCTCCACGGGCGCGGCCGTCATGAATCTGCTCAATGCCTTCCACGCGCAGGGCTACGGGGCCATCTGGCTCACGGGCGGCAACGCCTATGACCCGCAGATCGGCGCGCGGCTGGGATTCAGCCCCGAGGAGCGCAGCCTCGGCTTCGTCTACGTGGGCAGCGCGCAGGCAGACCTGCGCGAGGGGCCGCGGCGGGCCGAGCCCGGCGCCATCGCGCGCGAGTGGAACGGCTGAGCCGATCGTCCGCGCCGGATGCCCTTCACCGTCTCGCACGTTGCTGCGGTGCTGCCCGTCTACCGGCCGCTGGCGCGCTGGCGCGTATTCACGGCGGCCGTCATCGGCAGCATGGTGCCGGATTTCGGCCTGCTGCTGCCCGGAGGGCTCGAGCGCTGGCAGACCCACAGCCTGCCGGCGCTGTTGAATTTCTGCCTGCCGATGGGGCTGATCACCTACCTGCTGACGCTGGCGCTGATCAAGCCGGCCGTCATCGAGATCCTGCCCGACGCCGCCTACGCGCGCCTCGCGCACGCGCCCCCAGCACCGTCGCTGGCGCGCCTGTCCACCTGGGTGGCACTGATCGCAGCGCTGCTGTTCGGTGCGCTGACTCACCTCATCTGGGACGGCTTCACACACGAGAATGCGCGCGGCGTGCGCCTGTTCCCGACGCTGCTGGACTACGGGCCCAACATGGCCGGTCATCAGCTGCACCTGTATGCCTGGCTGCAATACGGCAGCAGCGTCGTGGGCCTGGCGGTGGTGCTGGCAGCCATCGCGCTCTGGCTGCACCACGCACCCACGCCACAGCCACCCCCGGCAAGACGGATATCGCCGGGCGAGCGGGCGCTGTGGGTCGTGCTCTATCTGGTGCTGCCGGTGGCGCTCGCGGCCTTCTCACTGCTCGGGGTGCTGCATCGGCATGTGCCGCTGTTCTCAAAATCGGTGCTTGACTACGTTGGCGTCGCCGCGATGCGCGATGCGGCCATCTCGCTGCTGCTGATCAGTGCGCTGATTCGCGCGCGGCTGGCCGCCTGAGCATAAACTGATGCAGATGAAGCTCGGTGGTGAGGGAGCCGGACAGTCCGCGGCAGAGCGGACCGAAGCGCACGCGATGCAGCGGGCCGAGCCGCGCGCCGAGCAGCGCGCCGAGAGGCTCAATACACGTGCGGCCGGCGTGGTCAGCCTCGCGGTGCTCTGCAGCCGGGTGCTGGGACTGGCGCGCGACCAGGTGTACGCAGCGCTGTTTGGCGGCGGGGCGCTCATGGATGCGTTCACCGCGGCGTTCCGCATTCCCAACCTGCTGCGCGACCTGTTTGCCGAAGGCGCGCTGTCCATGGCCTTCGTGACCACCTTCAGCAAGACCGTGGCCCGCGGCGGCCACGAGGCGGCGTGGCGGCTCGCCAATAAGGTCGCGACGCTCACGGCCGTGGTGCTGTCGCTGATCTGCGTGGCCGGCATCGTGTTCTCTCCGCAGCTGGTGGCCGCGATCGCGCCGGGATTTGAACGGATTCCCGAGAAGGCCGCGCTCGCCGTGCTGCTCACGCGCATCATGTTTCCGTTCATCCTCATGGTGTCGCTCTCGGCGCTGGTCATGGGGATGCTCAACGCGCGCAACGTCTTCGGCATGCCCGCGCTCGCCTCGAGCTTCTTCAACATCGGCTCGATCGTCGGCGGCGTGGCGCTCGGGTACTGGCTCGATCCGCATTTCGGCCGGCTCGGGCTCGTGGGCTTTGCCATCGGAACGCTCATGGGTGGGGCGCTGCAGCTGTGCGTGCAGCTGCCTTCGCTGTGGCGGCTGGGCTATCGCTACCGGCCGGACTTTCACTGGCGCGATCCGGGCATCCGGGCAATCCTGGGATTGATGGGCCCATCGGTGATTGCCGCCAGCACCACGCAGTTCAATGTACTCATCAACTCGATCTTCGCCTCGGACCTGGGCAATGGGCCGATCGCCTGGCTGTCGTTTGCCTTTCGCGTCATGCAGCTGCCGCTGGGCCTGTTTGGCGTCGCGCTGGGCACCGTGACGCTGCCGCTGCTGTCGCGCCTGGTGGCGCGTGGCGAGCTGCACAGCTTCCGCGCCGAGCTTTCGCGCGGCATGCGCCTGGCATTTCTGCTGACCCTGCCTGCCACGGTGGGGCTGATGATGCTCGCCGGGCCCATCATGTCGGTGCTCTATCAGCACGGTCGGTTCGATACCTATCAGGCCCAGCAGGCGGCCGGCGCGCTGCGCTACTACGCCGTGGGCCTGGCGGGCTATGCGGCACTGAAGGTGCTCGTGAATGCGTTCTACGCGCTGGACCGGCGCAAGACCCCGATGCTGGTGAGCTTCGTGGCGGTGCTGCTGAACCTGCTGTTCAACTGGCTGTTCACCTTCCACCTGGGTTGGGGCGTGCAGGGTCTGGCGTTCTCGACGGGCTGCGTCGCCAGCTGCAATTTCCTGGTGCTCTACTGGCTGATGCGCCGGCAGCTCTCGCGCCTGGAAACCCATCGCATGGCGATGATGCTGCTGAAGGTTTCGCTGGCCTGCGTGGCGCTGGCCGCCGTGTGCTGGGGCTCGAACCACACGCTGCTTGCGCACTGGCCCGTGCAGCGCTTCCTGCCCAAGGCCGCGGCGCTGCTCGCCACGGTGCTGGCCGGCGCGCTGGTTTTTGTCCTCAGCGGCCTTGCGCTGCGGGTGCAGGAGATGCACGAGCTGGTGGTGGTGGTGCGCCGGCGCCTGAAACTCATTTAACGGCTAGCTCCGAGAGTCCCCGGGCTAATTTCCAGGGGCCGAAGGCCGCTCGAAGAACTGCTCGCCGTTGCTGTTGCTCGTGGGGGGCGGGGCACTGCAGACCTCTTCGCCCTTATCGAAGATGATGCGCCACACGCCGGGAGCCTCCAGGCGCCACACGGAGTTGAAGCGCCCGACAATGTGCCCGCCCTGCAGCAGCGGCCCGGTGCTCAGTGCCAGCCTGCCATCGCTCAGCACCTGCACATCGTCGGGACGCCAGGAGAAGGGGGCACGCGGGCCCTGAAAATACGGCGCCCACTGCTCGGCAATCTGCGCCGGTCCGCGCTCGACGCTGCTGCCGCTGAAAAAGATGGCGTCGGGTGACAGAAAGCTCAGGAAGCCCTTGAAGTTTCGCTGCGACATGGTGGAAGCAAAGGCGCGCTCGGTGGCGATCACCTGTGTGGTGGCCTGCTGCAGGGCCGCCCGTGCCTGGCCTTCGGCCGTGGGTGCCGCGGCTGTCGTGGCGGAGGCGCGTGTGGATCGCGTGCCCTCATGCGGCGCGGAGCTCGCGCACCCTGCCAGCGCCAGGGCCAGCAGCGCGGCAACGGGCAGCAGGCAGCGCCCGGCTGCGGCGGGCAGTCCAGGCTGCGCCCGGGGCGCGAGTCGCGCGTGCAGCGGTGGCGCGGGCAACGCGGGCGTGGCAGGGGGGGCGGGTGGGGCGGTCCACCCTGCGCCCATGCGGGAGTGCGATACCATGCGTGCTCTCCTCGTAAGAATTCCCCATCGTGCGATGCTCTGACATGTGGCGGCAAGTGCGAGTGCCCATGACGACACGCGGTCGCGGCTTTCATGCGCTCACCGAGCGGATCGAGCGCGCAGTCACCGACAGCGGCCTGACGATCGGCCTGTGCCACCTGTTCCTGCGACACACCAGTGCCAGCCTGTGCGTGACCGAGAATGCCGATCCGGACGTGCGTGCCGACCTCGAGCGCTTCGCCGGGCGCACCGTGCCAGATGGCGATCCCCTGTTCGTCCATGACGCAGAGGGGCCCGATGACATGAGCGCGCATGTGCGCACGCTCCTGGTCGGCCACGAGCTGACCGTGCCCATTGCCGGGGGACGGCTCGCGCTCGGCACCTGGCAGGGCATCTATCTCTGGGAGCATCGCACGGCAGCCATGCAGCGCGAGGTGCTCGTGACGCTGCATGGAGACTCGCTGGCCGCTTCGCTATGATCGGCTGAATCCACCGGGGGGTACAGATGACGACCGCGATGCCGGCCGGCACGGAGTTCTCGTCCTATCAAAAGCGCGTCGTGGCGCTGCTGGCGTTCCTGCAGTTCAGCGTCATCCTGGATTTCATGACGCTCTCGCCGCTCGGTGCGTTTCTCATGCCGCAGATGCATATCAACACCGCGCAGTTCGGCGTGCTGGTGTCGAGCTATGCCTATGCGGCCGGTGTGTCGGGATTCCTGACCGCGGGTTTTGCCGATCGCTTCGATCGCAAGAAGTTGCTGCTGTTCTTCTATGTCGGCTTTTTGCTTGGCACGCTGCTGTGCGGGCTGGCGCGCACCTACACCTTCCTGCTGGTGGCGCGCACGGTGACGGGCGTGTTCGCCGGCGTCATCGGCTCGGTCGTGTTCGCCATCATCACGGACCTGTTTGCGTTTCATCAGCGCGGGCGGGTCATGGGCATCGTGCAGACGGCATTTTCCGCCAGCGGCGTCGCCGGCATTCCCGTGGGCCTGTACCTGGCCAATCACTGGGGCTGGAATGCCTCGTTTCTGCTCATTGCGGCGATCTGCGCCATCGTGGGCAGCTGGATCGTGCTGGCGATCCGGCCGATCAACGCGCATCTGGCGCTGCGTCCGGACCGCAGCCCACTGCATCATCTGCTGCACACCTTCTCGCAGCCGCGCTATCTGGTGGGCTTCGCGACCACGATCCTGCTGTCCACCGGCGGCTTCATCCTGCAGCCCTATGCCAGCGCCTTCAGCGTCAACAACCTCGGCATCACGCTCGCGGAGCTGCCGCTGGTGTACATGCTCACGGGGGCGTTCTCGATCTTTGCCGGCCCGCTGATCGGGCGTGCCTGTGACGCGATCGGTAATTTCCCGGTGTTCTGCCTCGGCGGCATTGCCACCATCATCATGGTGCTGATCTACACGCACCTGGCCGTGACCCCGCTGCTGTGGGTCATCGTGGTCAACTGCCTGCTGTATGTCGGGGTGTCCTCGCGCATGATCTCTTCCTCCGCGCTGGTGTCGGGCATTCCCTCGCCCACCGATCGCGGCGCCTACATGGCCATCAGCAGCTCCATTCAGCAGGTGTCGGGCGGGGTCGCCGCCATGGTGGGGGGCATGATCGTCACGCAGGGCAGGGCAGGGTTGCTGCTGCATTTCGACATGATCGGCTACGTGCTGGTGTGCACGACGCTGATCACGCTCGTGATGATGTACTTCATCAGCCGAATGGTGGAGGGCGATCGCGCGCCGCCCGTGGTCGGCCTGGATAGCCCAGTCGCCTGAGGGCGCGGATGAGCTGGCGCACGCCGATCGCCAGCAGCGCACCGAGCGCGGTCGCCATGAGCCGATGCAGCGCGTTCAATGGCTCGGGCGTGCCGGCCAGTGACAGCAGGAACACCACCGCGCCGGTGATGCTGGCGGTGAAGACGCCGTAATTGGTCGTGCGCGAGCCGTAGGCGCTCCAGGCAAACAGCACGCTCAGCGCCGCCACCCACCCGGGTGTGGGCCGCAGCGCCTCGGCCGCCAGCGTCGCGAGGCCCGCTCCGATCAGCGTGCCGAGGATACGCTGGGTCACGCGCGACCAGGTCTGCGCCAGATCCGGACGCATGACGATGAGCGCAGTCATGGGGGCCCAGTAACCGTTGGGCAACGTCAGGCCACGCTCGATCAGTACCGCCAGTGCCACGGCCGCGCCGGCTGCGAATACGTAGGGCCAGTGATTTTCTTCGGCGCGCAGCTTCTGCAGGGCCACCGCGAGATATCCCCCGGGGCCCACGCCCTCGACTCGCACCGGCGGGGAGAGCACGCCCAGGCGCCAGAAAGCGCCGATGAAGGCGAGCTGGGCCGCGGTGCCGGCGAGGATCAGCGCGCCGCGCTCTGCGGCTCCCACGACATCGGCGCTGTAGGCGCTGCTGACGAACAGGCCCACGGCCCATTGCAGCACGATCCACCAGGCACCGGTGCCAAAGGCAATGAGCCACGCGCACAGCAGCGACCAGAGCACGGCCGTGAGCAGAAACAGCGCCGTGGAGTGCCCTACGAGCGAGCCGACCGCGGCCGAGATCGCCATGCCGATGCCTGCCATGGCCATGGGCGTGCTGCGATGGCGCGTGGTGCCGTAGAAGAACGAGCCGAAGCCGCACGAGAGCGCCCCGCTGCCGGCAGCCATCGCCGCGCGAGGCGCACCCACGGCCAGACCGACCCCCAGCGTCAGCGCCAGCGCCGGCAGGCACAGCAGCGCTCGCTGCGCCTGCTCGGGCGGCCAGCAGGCGGCCAGTGCCGAGCGTGCGCGCATCCACGGGGAGCTCATCGTGCGGCATGCTAGCAGGCGCGCGCGCCGCGCCGCGCAGTTGGGCACAATGAGACGGTGGGGAGCGCCATGGTCCAGAGCATCCAGGTGCTGGTGGTGCTGCTGGCCGTGCTGGCCGCGGCGGCGCTGCTGGCCGCGCGTCTGAGAATTCCGCCCTCGATCCTGCTGGTGCTCATCGGCATCGCGCTCGCGCTGGTGCCGGGCCTGCCCACCGTGCAGCTGGCGCCCGAGATCATGCTGCTGCTGGTGCTGCCACCCCTGGTGTATTCGGCCGCCGTGGCCATGAGCTGGCCCGAGTTTCGCTTCAATCTGCGGCCGATCTCGCTGCTGGCGATCGGTTGTGTGCTGTTCACGACGCTGGCGGCCGCCGCGGCCGCGCACTGGGTGCTCGGACTGCCCTGGCCGCTGGGCTTTCTGCTCGGGGCGATCATCTCCCCACCCGACTCGGTCGCACCCCTGGCCATCGCGCGGCGCATGCGCCTGCCGCGCCGGATCCTGGTCATTCTGGAGGGCGAGGGGCTTGCCGACGATGCCACCGCGCTGATCCTGTATCGCTTCGCGGTCGTGGCGGTGAGCGTCGGTGCGTTCTCGCTGCGCCACGCGGTCACGAGCTTCCTGGCTGTGCTGGTCGGGGAGCTCGTCTGGGGCCTTGCGGTCGGGTGGCTGATGCTGCGGCTGCGGCGCTGGGTCCGCGAACCGCGTATCGAGATTACCCTCTCGATCATCACGCCCTATCTGGCGTACTGGCCCCCCGAGCATCTGGGCGGCTCCGGAGTGCTCGCCACGGTCACGGCCGGCCTGTACATCTCCTGGAATGGGCTGCGGCTGATCAGTTCGGCGACCCGCCTGCAGGGGGTATTCTTCTGGGACTTTCTGATCTACCTGATCGAGGGCATGGTGTTTCTGGTCACGGGGCTGCAGGCGCGGCCGCTGATTGCGGGCATCCGCGGCTACTCGGTC
>DATJUN010000018.1:0-18816 GCA_035502275.1 Steroidobacteraceae bacterium | reverse complement strand
TCCTGCGCAGCGAACAGACGACTATAGCGACCATCGGATATCAGTGCTTTGAGCACGAACCCATCGATCGTCTCGCCGCCCAGCGGTACCGGGACGATGGGCAGTTGCATGATCGCAGCGCCAATGTTGGGGGATTCCGCGGTCGGCAGCTCGATGACGTCCAGCACCAGGGCCGTGCAGTTGTCATTGCTACCGGATCGGAGCGCGGCGGTGACCAACGCACGGGCGGTGTCCGCGGGAGCCGAGCGATCGCTGAGAATCTGGGCGATGCTCTCATCGGTCAGCCAGCCGTGCAGGCCGTCGCTGCACAGCAGGAACCGGTCGTGCCGCGCCATCGGCTGAGCGGTGTACTCCAGCCGCACCTCTGCCTCCACACCCAGGGCGCGATACAGCGTTCCCGGGCGGCTCGGGCCTGCTGCTCTCACGTGGTCGGTGGTCAGGCAGCTCAGCCGAGTGCCGCTCAATCGATATGCCCGGGTGTCGCCGATGTGCAGCACGTGCGCAAGGCGATTCCGCAGCACCAGGGCCGTGAAAGTGCAGCCCATACCCGCCAGCCTGGGGTCGCGTTGGCCTTGGGAATGCATCCAGGCGTTGAGAGCATTCAGCACCCGGGCCGCCGAGCGGTGCACCTCGGCGGTCTCGGGCAGTTCGGACATTCCGTCCAGAAAACCGCGCACTGCGGTTTCGGCCGCGATGCGGCCGCCCTTGGCGCTGCCGATGCCGTCGGCGATCGCTGCAACCACTTCCCGGCGCGGCTCGGGCAGGTCCGCGCCCACGAGTCCCGCGGCAAAGTCCTCATTGTCACGGCGCGGTCCTGTCGCCGAGTAGAACCCGACGCTTGCCTTGATGGCCGAGATGCGATCAGCCATCGCGACGGCTCCGGCTCGACAGCCGAGTGGACCCGCGGTGTGAGGCAGGGCGGCGGCTGCAAAGCCTGGATATCGTCTTCAGTTCTCCAGCTTGCATTGATCGTGGATGAAATAGCCACCGGTGCTCGAGGCGACGACGACGGTGAGCTTTCCGGATCTGCGGTCCAGGGTGTAGTTGCCCCCGTCCTTCGCGTCATGCCACGTGATCCGGGCGCCGCTGATGCGGGCCGGATTGGAATCCACGGCGCTTTTCGCGAAATCGATCGTGATCCGCCAGCTGGCGCCGCTCACCGGATTGGTGCATAGAACCGTTGTAAGGGTCGGTACCGCACCGAAAGCGGGCGATGCGATCGCGCCCATCGCGGGTGCCATGAGCCGAAGTGCGGTCACAAACACGCTCGTGACAGCGTGGACGTCACACGAGTGGACTCGGCGGCGCTGCATTGCTTACTCGAAAAATGACTGATGATGCATCGACTTATCTAACCACCGATGGGTAGTTGGCGCCATGCGGCAGAGCGGCTGACGGCATGACTCGCTCATGGGATCGATTTTCGCTGCAGTTTCGGTACGTTTCTTGCTGGAATCCTAGCGTCGGCATAGCAAAAAAAAAGGGGACAACTATGCTCGTACCGTCACCGAAGTGGCTCGATACAGGCGACAACGCCTGGCAGCTGGCGGCTGCCACGTTCGTCGGCCTGCAAAGTATTCCAGGACTGATGGTGTTGTATGGCGGCATCGTCAAGAAAAAGTGGGCGATTAATTCCGCGTTCATGACGCTCTACGCCTTCGCCTCGGTCCTGGTCGTCTGGGTATTGTTCGACTACAACATGGCTTTTGGGCCGCAGTGGTTTCCCTTCCTGGGTAAGCCGAGTTTGGCCACCTCGGCCATATTCACGACCGGTCAGGCAGTCATCCCGGCGGCAGCCGCGGGCATGCCCGCGATGGCGTTCCCGATGGCGACATTGGTCTTCTTCCAGTTCGTATTTGCTGCCATCACCGTCATCATACTGGGCGGCTCGGTGCTCGGCCGCATGAGCTTCAGGGCATGGGTGATCTTCTGCCCGATCTGGATGACGCTGGTCTATACCGTTGGGGCGTTCAGCCTGTGGGGTGGCGGCTGGCTTGCCGCGAAGGGTGTGGCCGACTTTTCCGGCGGCTACGTGATCCATCTGGCCGCCGGCGTCTCCGGCTTCGTCGCCGCGGCGATGGTCGGCCCGCGCCTGCAGCAAGATCGCGAGCACTTTCCGCCCAATAGTCTGTTGATCACGCTGGTCGGCGCCGGGATTCTGTGGCTGGGTTGGAACGGCTTCAACGGCGGTGATCCCTATTTCGCCAACGCCGATGCGGGCGCAGCTGTACTCAACACCAACACCGCCACGGCCGTGGGCCTCATCGTGTGGACGCTGATGGACAAGATAGCGTACGGCAAGCCCTCGGTGCTCGGAGCGGTCAACGGGATGATCGCAGGCCTGGTGGCGATCACCCCGGCCGCGGGCTACGTAGACGGCTGGGGTGCAATCATCATTGGAGTGTGCGCTGGAATCATCCCCTGGCTTGCGATGAACAAACTCCAAAAGACCAAGCTGTTCATGAAGGTGGACGATACGCTGAGTGTGTTCTCAACGCATGGTTGCGCGGGCCTCATGGGCGGGCTGCTCACCGGCATCCTCGCCAACCCCAAGATGCTCGAGTACATCGGCACCGGCAAGGATGCCCCTGGTGTGAGCATCACAGGCTGGGCCTACGGCAGCTTCCATCAATTTGTGCTCCAAATCGAAGGGGCCGCCTTCATCATCGTGTACAACATCATAGCCACCTACATCATCCTCAAGGTGATCTCGTTCTTCACGCCGCTGCGTATGGATGAGGCAATGCTGAAGGTGGGAGACGATGCTGTCCATGGTGAGACCGCGTACGCGATCGGCACCGAGGGAGATTAATCGGTTGGCTGTCCGCCCCCGCAGCCTACCATCGAGCACCGCGTTGATGGCCCGCACGAGCCTCAACGCGGTGCCTCGTCCGGGGCCGATGATCACCGTCGTCTAAACAGCAGCCAGATGCTCACTATGTGCAGCAGACCGCAGAACGAGACTGTCAGCACGATTGCCAACGCCGGCGTCAGCGACAACGGCAGGTAAGCAAGCAGGACGAGCTCGAGCGCCACGCTGCCCGCCCAGCGGCTGATGTAGCGCGGGAGGGAATTTGAGAGTTGCCGATTGTGGCGCCACGCGGCGGCCCGCTCCAGCATGCTCCCCCGCTCGACATCGCGGTAGGCGGCAAACGGCCAGAAATAGGCGATCAATGCTTTCACATCACCCCGCACGCCGTGAAGGCGATGCGGACCGATCGTGACCTCGGAATACTAGCGCCAATCGGCCGCGCCGATTATTAATTCGGGCGTCGAAATACGCCGACCGCAGCCTTCACGAAACGTCCCCAGAGGCTGCAAGTACGTACCCAGGCAACGCCGCTCGGAACCTGCACGATCGGCCAGCTTGTCGTGCACCGGTGCGCGCTCGAGCGCCTTATCTCACGCCCGGACTGCTCCGGGCGGTAAGGCATAACTGCCGAATGCGAGATGCACGACTCGTCGGTGGCCGGGCGAAATAGGTGTTCAAGCCACGCATGCACCGGGTGGTTCGGCGTGTTCGGTACCAGCGACGCGAGGCAGGAGCGCTATGGTAGCCTCTCACGGTGGCGACACACGTCGTCCGACCATTTTCGGGGGTGGGAAAGTCACAATCGTCCTGGCGGGCGGTAAACGTGTGGGCGGGGTACGACACTCATAAGGGGTCATAAGGGGGCAAACCGTGTACACACTCCGTGATGGCGCACAGGTGCTGCTCGTCGGTGCCGTTCTGCTGCCCCGCATCGGTTGCGCTGCGGCTTTCTCTTCTGCCCCGGCGCCTTCGGCCGCGATCGCCCCATCCCAGGTGCAGACCCTGCAGCTTCGCCGGAATTTTTACCTGATCGCTGGCGCGGGGGAGAACATCGGACTGCAGACCGGAGACGATGGCACGGTGCTGGTTGATGCGGGAGCAGTCAATGCTTCGGACCAGGTGCTGGCCGCGGTTTCGAAAGTCACGCAGGCGCCCATCCGTTACATCATCGACACCTCCGCGGATGCCGCGGCCGTCGGAGGCAATGCTGCGTTAGCCAAAGCCGGACAGAGCATTTACGCCATGGGTACCGAATACGTCGGTCCCAGACAACTGGGGGCGACCGGTCGATGGGCGACCATCCTGGCTGGCGGCAATGTGCTCACCAGGATGGCCGCTGCGACGGGCAAAACGGCCCCCTATCCCAGCGCCGACTGGCCCACCAATGCGTTCGTCGGTCTGCCGCAGTATTACATCTACTTCAATCATGAGGCGGCTGAGCTATACCCGGTCGCCGCGCACGACGATACGGACACCATCGTGTTTTTTCGAGCGTCGGACGTGATCCTCGCGGGGGATATCATCAACGCCGATCAGTTTCCGACCATCGATCTGGCACATGGCGGCAGTATCCGGGGGGAAATTGCCGCCCTGAACGAGATTCTGCGGCTCTCGGACAGTTCGATGCCATTCGCATCGCGGGATGAGGGAACCGACATCATCCCGTCCTATGGGCATGTCTACCTGCTCGCTGACGTGGCCAGATATCGGGATATGGTGGTGCAAATCCGCGACGTCATCGCCAGCATGATCCAGCGCAGAATGACCCTCGAGCAGATCGACGCGGCATCTCCCTGCCTGTCATACGAGAATGAATATGGACGCAGCAGTGGACCCTGGACCACGACCGACTTCGTGCAGGCGGTATACGCGAGTCTGATGAAGGAGCAGCATCCCGCACGGTGAGCAGCATGGTGATCGCAGGTCTTGGTCTGAGAAGATGGGGACTCGGCGCACTCGCCACCCTGTTGGCGTTGGGGCCGATCGCCTGCCCATCTTACGCCCAGGAGATTTCCCGGGATCGGGCGGATGCCCGGGTGCAGCGCCCGGTCTGGGCCAATGATCTGACGGGGTATTGGGTTTCCCTGATAACAGAAGACTGGCGATTGCGGATGCTGACGCCCGCGAAGGGGGACTATGTCGGCATCCCTCTGACGGCAGCGGCTGCCCGCGTGGCGGACGCGTGGAATCCGGCGCGGGATGCGGCGGGCGGACAGCAATGCCGCTCATATGGCGCTGCGGCCATCATGTTCCGGCCCGAAGAGCTGCGTATCGGCTGGGAGGACAACGAGGCGACGCTCAGCGTGAGCGTCGACGCGGGTATGCAGACCCGGCTGCTTCACTTCGGTGGCACCGTTCCGGTGAGCTTCCAGCCTACGTGGCAGGGCTACTCGTCGGCGACCTGGGTGGCGCGCACGACACCGGGGTTCGTCCAGTCACCTCCCGAGGCGCAGTACCTGCATGTCATCACTACCCACATGCTGCCGGGCTACCTGCGTCAGAACGGGATCCCCTACAGTGCACAGGCCGTTCTCACCGAAGATTTCGATCTGGTGTCCGTGCAGGGGGAGCAACCCTACCTGACCGACACGACGACCGTTGCGGATCCTCTCTATCTGGAATACCCCCTGGTCCTCAGTCCCATATTCGAGAAGCAACCCGGGGCCGCGGGATGGGATCCGGCTCCCTGCTCATCGACGTGGTGATCGGAATCAAGCGGCGTTCGAAATGAGGCGGTGATCGAAATGAAGCGCAACCTGCTCATATTGTATCTGCTGGGCACGGCGTGCATCGGTCTCGCCGGCTTCCCTGATCCGGCCCGATCTCAGCCCAGCACCGCAGTGGATCTTTCAGGCAACTGGTCGGCCGACAACGCGACGGACGAGGGAATGGACGCGCCGGATGAGCCGTTGCCCGGCAACTGGGCCGGCATACCACTCAACGCCTCGGGCCGCGCCCTGGCGCTGAGTTACGACTCCGCACAGCTCGCCGAGCCCTATCTGGGTTTGCAGTGTGGCTATCCACCCGTCTACATGATGCTCGGGCCCTTTGGCCTGCGGATTTCGAACCTGACGGAGAACAACAACGGCACGACAGTCGCGTGGCGCATCGGCGGCTGGGTGGACCGGGGCCCGATCACCATCTGGATGGACGGGCGTGCCGAGCCATCGGCGTATGCGCCGCATCCGAGGAACGGTTTCGCCACCGGCGAGTGGGTCAACGGCATGCTCATCGCCCACGTCTCGCACATGCCGGCCGGGATTGCAAAGCGCAATGGAGCGCCGCTGAGCGATCGGGCCACCATGACTCTGTGGTTCAGCCGTCATGGCGAGACGTTGACGGTATTGGCACGTATCGTGGATCCGGTGTATCTGAGCCAGCCGTTCCTGTTGACGCGCGTGTTCCTGCACTACGTATCCGCTCCGCAGAGCGCAGTCGGAGAGCCTTGCGTCATGGCATACGAAGGCGTCGCGCCCGATGCGGTGCCCTTTTATCTGCCTGGGCAAAATCCGCTGCGGAACGTCGTTCCGGAAACGTACGGCATTCCGTTTTCTGCTGAGCTGGCGGGGGCGGCGTCGATGTATCCCGCATTTCGTAAGGTGCTGCGGAACGAATATCGAAGACCTGCCTCCTGCCAGAACGAGCTGAAATACCAGACGTTCCCGGACCGCGCCTGCGGCGGTCCAGGCAAATACCCTCTGCGCGGACCGGGCGGTACGACAGACTGACGGCTACCGTCGGGCGGGCAGCTGCCGTTGACCGCTCAACGCTCGATCATGCGCTGCAGAGGTTCCGGGTATCGCATCTCAACCCCATAGACGAGCTGCTCCGCGCACGCCGCTCGAGTCACCATACAGCGCACGCAAAACGACGGTGTCCAAGCCATCGGAGAACGCGTAATCTGCAATGAGTTGCGGCAACTCATCGTACAACTGCGCGATATTGGAGAGGCCTCCACCCAATACAATGGCCTCGGGATCGATGAGATTGACCACCGAGGCGAGACTGCGGGCGAGGCGATCCTGATAGAGCTCGATACTGCCACGTGCCGCATCATCCCCCAACGCCGCTGCGCCGCTGATTTCCAGAGCTGTGCATTCCCTTCCAGTACGATGGCGAAAGTCGCGCGATAAACCGGCGCCCGATAGGTACGTCTCGATGCAGCCAACCTTGCCGCAGTAGCAGGTTTCGGGCGGATCCTCCTCGCGCGCCCACGGCAGAGGATTGTGGCCCCATTCTCCTGCCACCGCGTTGTGCCCAACCAGGAGTTGCTTGTCGACGACTATGCTCCCGCCGACGCCGGTACCGAGAATGACCCCGAAGACCACTTTGGCAGTTGCCGCTGCGCCGTCAATGGACTCGGACAGCGCAAAACAATTGGCATCATTCTGCAGCCGTACCGGGCGGTCCAGACGATTGGCCAGGTCCCGGTCCAGTGGCTTGCCATTGAGAACAATCGTATTGGAGTTCTTCATCAGGCCGGTTCTGAGGGAAATGACTCCAGGCGTCGCAATACCAACGCTGTGCGCCGGTCCCACCGAATTCTCCGCGCATGAAACGAGACCGGCGATCCTCTCCAGAATTGCGCCATAGTCGGTCGCCGGCGTGGCCTCGCGACGGCGAAAAAGAACAGCTCCCTGATCATCCAGGACAATGATTTCGGTCTTCGTGCCTCCCAAATCGATCCCGATCCGCATCTGCCGATGCCCCCTATAGGTATCGCTTACCGATCGGCACACATGAGGCTCATCTCATCACGCAATGCTGAGGCTTGGCGAGTTGCCAGGAGAGCCTTCAGGTAGGGACGTCATTTTCGACCAAGAGACTCGGATAGAAATCGCAGCGCTCTCGGCCAGTCGTTCCTCCATGCGGCCCTATTGGCCTGAAGCGAGCCTCCGAGCATCGGGCTCACCGTGAGCTGCTCGGCTGGTCTCGTCAGCAGCGCCGGATTTCCGACGAACGCAACGTGACCGGCGCCCGCGTACGAGAGAGCGCGGTAGATATGCGGGAAATGAGCTGCCTTCAGGCGTGCGACTATCTGCTTGGCCATCTGCGCGGAGGGCCACAGATGGTCATCGTCTCCAGAGAGAAGAAGAATGGATCCGTTGATCCTTTCGACAGGGATCGCGGCGTCCGGGTGGGACTGTGCTTGGGCAAGAAACGATGCCAACAGGCGCTTGATCGGCATCCCTGGCCGGAAGTCCTTGGGCGGATGCGGCGCTACATATGGAATCGGTTTGCCGCCGAGCGTCCAGGCGGGCCCGGGTGTTCGCTTGAAATTCTGACCAACCCAGACATAGCTGCTGGGCGCAACGGCGATTACGGCATGAATCTTGGGCTCGTCAGTGGCAATCAGGAGTGCCGCCTCTGCTCCCCGAGACCAACCGATTACCGCCACTCGCCTGGGATCAACCTCCGCTCGTCCTGTAAGCCACTCAACCGCGCTACGGAAGTACTCCAGTGGCACTCCTTCCAGCGTATTCGGCAGCCCGGGTTCTCCGAAGTACGCGAGGGCCAGCACCGCATAGCCAGAGGGAACGAATGTCGCGGCCAGATTGCTCACAGTGTCAAGGCCGCCCTCAGCCCCGCCGATTGCGATCAGGGCAGGCAACGGCCCTGTGTGAGCAGGGACATAGAACTCGGCGTACAAACCATGCTCTCGTACGTCAATCTTCGTGGCTCCGGGCGGAGCCAGGGCACCGATATCTGCCTGCCGCTTGGACAGAGGAGCCGACCCCGCTGCCGGCGCTGCATAGGTGGGGTTGAAAATGACGGCGAGGGCCAGCAAGGCGGCAGAAAGAAGCTCCGTCGTGCGCATGAAAGTGCTCTCTGCTTCGAGACGCATGTTCCACCGAACGATACGCCAAATCGTTCGCGATATTGAAGCTTGTTCAAATTCAAAAGCGGCGGTGTGTTTCCGCTACAGCAACTTATCGAGGGTGATCGGCAGGTCGCGTATGCGCCTTCCGGTTGCGTGGTACACCGCGTTGGCGACGGCGGCGCCGACGCCGGTGATGCCAATCTCGCCCAACCCGCGCGCTCCCGCGGGCGCCCGCGGGTCGGGAATATCGGTGTACAGGATCTCGATCTCTGGAACGTCCTGGTGCACGGGCACATGGTATTCCGCGAGGCTCGGATTCATGATGCGGCCGTTGCGTTCGTCAAATTGGGTCTCTTCCATCAAGGCGAGGCCGAGTCCCATGATGATGCCCCCGCGTAACTGACTGGCGGCGGTCTTGGCATTGAGGATGCGGCCGCAGTCGAACGAGCCCAGAAAGCGGCCGACGCGAGGCTCGCCGGTGATCGCGTTGACGCGGATTTCGCAGAACAGCGCTCCGTGCGAATGCATCGACCAGTGCTGTGTTTCGAGCGGCGGGGGCGCGCTGGCCTCTATCTTCAGCTCCTCACGTCCGGCGTGCGCCAGGATCGAGACATAGCTCTCGCGGCGCGCCGGATCCCCGATCTTGCACAGACCCCTCTCTCGACCTTCCACCTCATCCGCGTGCAGTCCGTGGAGCGGCGACTCGCTGCTCACCAGTTTGAGGAGTTCCTTCACGAGCTCGCGTTCCGCAGCCCGGACGGAACTGCCAATCGATGCCGACTGCTGGGAGCCGCCGGCGAGCACCAGACCCGGGAAGCGCGAATCGCCGTGGAGGAAATGCACCTGCTCGAGTGGCAGGCCGAGGCGCTCGGCCGTCACTTGCGTCTGGGCTGTGGCGGTCCCCATCCCCATCTCGTGGGCGGCGATTTCCACCGTGACGTGGCCGTCTTTGCGCAGGGTCAGACGGGCCGCTCCACCGGGCATGCGGTAGTATGGATAGGTTGCGGTCGCGCAGCCCACCCCGACCCACCACTCGCCATCGCGCTGCGAGCCCGGCTGGGGGGAGCGTCGGTTCCATCCGAAGCGCTCGGCGCCGGCGCGGTAGGCTTCGACGATGTGCCGCGCCGAGAATGGCAGTCCTGTCGTGGGGTCGCGCTCGGGCTCGTTGCGCAGGCGCAGCTCAACCGGGTCCATGCCGAGCTCGTACGCCAGCTCGTCGATCGCCGACTCGAGTCCGAATGTGCCGACCGACTCGCCGGGCGCCCGCATGAAGGTGTTCGCCAGCATATCGATGGTCGCGGTCTCGACATCGAGCTTGAAACTGCGAGCCGCATAGGCGCTGCGCGCGGGCAGGATGAAAGGTTCCGGCATGTTGTTGTGGGGGCTCATCGCGACAGTGCCGGTGTGGATCAGGGCGTCGAAGCGGCCGTCGGCCTGCGCCCCAATGGCGACGCGCTGCTCGGTGCAGGTTCTACCCCCGACGGTGCGATAGACGCCCTCGCGTGACAGCACGAGCCTGACCGGGCGCCCGGTGAGCTTCGAGGCCGCTGCGGCCAGGATGTGATGCCGCCAGAGTGTCTTGCTGCCGAACCCGCCGCCGACGAAGGGCGAGGTGACATGCACCTGCTCCTCCTTGATTCCGAAGATCTCGGCGATCGACCACGCCATGTGCGCCACCGCCTGCGATGCGTCATGGATCGAGAGCTCCTCGCCCGTCCATGCCAGCGTCACCCCGTGCAGCTCGATCGGGTTGTGATTGTGCCGCGGCGTGCGATAGATGGCGTCCACCTTATGCGGTGCAGCGCAGAGCGCTGCCTCAGCGTCGCCGATCTCCAGCTTCAGGGGTTCACCGTGAAAAACGCCGGGCTTGGTGCCATGCGCCTTCGCCGCCGCGAAAGACGTGACCGCAGACTCGGCCTCATAGGTTGCGCGGATCAGCGACTTGGCGTAATCCGCCTGCTCCTGCGTCTCGGCGAGTACCAGGGCAATCGGTTCGCCATTCCAGTGGATGCGATCATCCTGCATGACCGGAAGATCGTCTCCGCCAACGGCCTTGCCCTTGGTCATGAAGAGCGGAGTCGGGTTCAGGCGTGGCGCGTTACGATACGTCATCACGAGGATGACGCCGGATGCGGCCTCGGCACTCGCGGTGTCGAGGCTCGTGATCCGCCCCTTGGGGATGGTGCTGTAGACCAGCGCCGCATAGGCCAACCCTGGCATCGGAAAATCGGCGGCATAGGGCGCCTTACCCTGCACCTTCAGTGGCCCGTCGAGACGCGACAGCGGCGCACCGATGAGTCCGTGCCTGCGGGCGATCAACGGGTCGGCCTCCCCGCCCGGCAGCCAGGCGTCGGGCGCATGCTCGACGGCTTTTTTCATCAGCGCCTGGGCGGCGCTCTTGATGACGCTCATCAGTGTTTCTCCTCGACCAGCTCGGTCAGCACCGCGGCGATCGTTCGTCTGGTGAGCTCGACCTTGAATGCGTTGTGCACCAGAGGGGCAGCATCCGCCAGCTCGGCATCGGCGGCAGCGCGGAAGCTCTCTTGGGTCGCCGCCCGACCCTTCAGCGCCTGCTCGGCCTTGCGTGCCCGCCAGGGCTTGGGTGCGACGCCCCCCAGGGCCAGCCGCACGTCACGCACCGTGTCCCCCTCGAGCTCGATGGCTGCCGCGACCGACACGAGGGCGAACGCGTAGCTCGACCGGTCGCGCACTTTGCGATACGTCGATCGGGTAGCGAACCCCAGCGGCGGCAGTTCGACGGCGGTGATCAGCTCGCCCGCTTCGAGCGTGGTTTCGAGCTGCGGCTGAGCCCCGGGCAGCCGATGCAGCTCGGTCAGCCGCAGGCTTCGCTCGCCGCCTGCGCCGCGCAGATGCACCACTGCCTCCAGCGCAGCGAGCGCCACGCACATGTCGGATGGATGTGTCGCCACGCACGACGCAGAAGCGCCGAGGATCGCATGCATCCGGTTGAAGCCCTCGATGGCATCGCAGCCTTGTCCTGGGGAACGTTTGTTACAGCGTGAGCCGTCGTCGTCATAAAAATAGACGCAGCGGGTACGCTGCAGGAGGTTGCCGCCGACCGTGGCCATGTTCCGGATCTGCGCCGATGCCCCCGCGACGATCGCCCGCGACAGCAGGGGATAACGGGTACGCACGGCGCGGTGCTCGGCCACCGCAGTGTTACGCGCTGCAGCGCCAATGAGGATGGCGCCGTCGGGCCGCTCCTCGATCGCGCTCGAAAGTCCCGTCACATCGATCAGCGAGGACGGACGCTCGATGGTTTCGCGCATCAGATCGACAAGATTGGTGCCGCCGCCCAGATAGCGTGCGCCCTGCGCAGCGCCTCGCCGGACGGCATCGCCAGCATCTATCGCGCGGGCGTAGGCGAAGGGGTTCATCGGGCGCCTCCTGTGCAAGTCTCCTGAATTGCCTCGACGATACCGTTGTAGGCACCGCAGCGGCACAGGTTCCCGCTCATGCGCTCGGTCAGCTCATCGCGGCTCGCCTGGATGTGCTCGCTCGCCAGATCGGCGGTGACGTAGCTCGGTACGCCCCGATCGAGTTCCGCGGACATGCCAATCGCCGAGCAGATCTGGCCCGGCGTGCAATAGCCGCATTGAAAGCCGTCGTGTTCGATGAAGGCACGCTGCAGCGCATGCAGCTCACCCTCACGACTCAGGCCTTCGATCGAAGTGATCGAGCGTCCCTCGTACTGAACGGCAAGCGCCAGACACGAGAGAATGCGCTCACCATCGACGAGCACGGTACAGGCACCGCAGGCACCCTGGTTGCACCCTTTCTTCACGCCCGACAAGTGCAGCCGCTCACGCAGCAAGTCGAGCAAGGAGACCCGGCTGTCCTCTGGGGCCTGCACCGGAGAACCATTGACGATGATCGACATATCGGATGCTCTCCTGCCACCAAAACTTCGGAAGCTCCTGGCTCATTACTAGGTGCAATTCCTGCGCAACGCAAGCAGATAAGTCTTACGAGCCCGGGATGAATCCCGGATGCGGTGTTGCAAACTCCAGCGCGCCACGGACTGCCGCCACCTTCGGCGGCGTGTCGGTACCGGTCAATGCGGGGAGGTTGCCTCGGGCGCTACCGGGCCCGTCAACGAGAACGCCAGATGGGCGAACGGCTGTTGCTGCGGCGGTTGATTGTCCGCAATGGCGCTGACGATTCGCAGCTCATTCGGAGTCATGTGAGCGGTGATCACATGGTCATACGGCAGGGGCCCTGCGCCCCAATCCTGGTGACGAATCCTGAACGTCAGGGTATCCCCATGGATGATGAAGTCGTCCAATGGAGCCATCGTATAGGGATTGTCGCAGGGACCGCATACCATCCCGAGCAGCTGATCGCCAACCTTGCGGATGACGAACTGCTGACGAGCGGTGCCGCTGGCCCAGTACCACACGCCGACGAGCCTGGCGGCAGTGATCGGCTCCCATGGACCGGGCTGCTGATAGGCTGGATTGAGGAAGTTGGCGCCATTGCCCGCGGCCCGGGCCGCGCGTGGCCGCTGGGAACGCACGCCGTACGCGGCCGCGTTTCGCGCTGGCGCGCTCGGCTGCGGCAGCACGGGCGACACAGTGGAGCCCGCACCCGCCGGTCCGCGCGGATCCTTGTGCATGACCCAATGAAAACTGATGCCCCCGCCGGGGCCGCCAGCCCGGCCGCTCACGACCAGATGCCCGTCCTCGATCCGTGCCGTCACCTGATCCTGGTAGGCGGTGCTGCCGTCGTCCCGCACGTGCCGGACGATGAAGCGCATCTGGTCCGAGAGCAGCGTGCCTTCCACGAACGCCAGCGTGGTGGTATCGGCGCAATCGGTGCAGTAGACCCCGGTAACCCGATCGCCGCGGATCTCGAAGTCATAGATGCGCTGGGTGCCGTTGACGGTGGTCTCCCAGCCACCGCGTACCTCGTTCGCGTCCAGGGCCCACGCAGGCGGTATCGCCAGGACGCCGAGCAGCAGCATCAGTGAGGTCTTCATTGTTCTCCCCCCCTTTCCGATCGCTCACGGAGGATAACGCGTATTTGCCGCGATCGGCCGCCTGATGCAGTGGCGCCGGTGATGGCCTGGCGCCGCTATCATAGAAGAGGGCCGGTATAGCTATCGAGGGAATACAGTCCGGTCCACAAGGGATTTAATCAAGCGCCGCGAGCCTTGGGCCTACCTGGATACGTTCCGATCTGCACCGATCTCTTCCAGGCGATCAGCACTGCTTGTTCGCGTTCGCTCGTGAGACCGGCTTTCATTCTTGCCCGTCGCTCCGGCGGTTGCTGATGCCACCACGCCAGCGTATCAAGTGAAGTACTTGCCAGCGATCGGAACGTCAGCCCGGCTTTGAGCGCCCTGGTGATGTTTCTGCGGGCAAAGCCAGGATCCGATCCTGCGGCCGGGACCCAGACCGGAAGATCGGTCCATGCTTCGACATGCTGCTCATCCAAAAATCTCGCCGGGACCCAGGTGATAGCCGGCTGCAGCCGCAGCGCGCCGGCAATGCCCGCGAGCATCATGCGCATGCGCAGAGGGTGTGCCGGCCCGGTGGCATTGAAGACTCCCAGAGTGCGGGACTCGGCCAGGCGAATGGTCCATTGCGCAAGATCGCGCACATCGATCAGTTGCACCGGGTCGGAACCATCACCGGGTGCGAGTACTTCGCCGCCGCGCGAAAGGCGCACCGGCCAATAGGTGAAACGATCACTCTCATCGCCTGGCCCGGCAATGAGCCCGGGGCGCACGATGGTCGTGATGCCGGGGAATTGTCGCAGCGCTTCATGCTCGCTCGCGGCCTTGAGGGGGCCGTAGAGCTCCCCGCCACTGGCCCGCAGGCTCTGCTGGGTCTCGGCCAGGGGATTGGCGCCGCGATAGACAGCCAGCGGTGCGGATTCGTCGGCATCCGGGGTCGCGTTGTCCGCGTAGACGGATACGGTCGAAATGAAGAGGTATTGCTTGATCTGGCCATGCAGGGCCGCACCCACATCCCTCACCCAGACGGGCAGGGTGGTGGGGTTGTCGATGCAGACATCCCAGGTGCGACCTCGGAGCGACTTGAGATCGCCGCGGTCGCGATCACCGATCAACTCCTCGACCTTGCCGGGCCAGTGGCGCTTCTGTTGACCGCGGTTGAACAGCGTGACCGTGTGTCCGCGCGATAAAGCGTAGAGCACCTGCTGTGGTCCGATGAACCCCGTGCCGCCGAGAATCAGGATGCGCAGGGGTCGACTGGGTCGCCCGGTGTTGGGCGGCGCTTCGGTGGCAATCGCATCGGTGCCGAAGGTCGCCATGGCAGCGACGGCAAGTCTCAAAACCTGCCGACGACTCATTTTTCCGCTGTCAGCCCTGCACGCATCAGCCATGGTCGAGCCCATCCTGTCCGCGTCCGCCCTGACGGCGATGCTATGCCTGATTTACGTCCTTACATTCGGAAATGGAAGTGTCGCGATGAAGCTCGTCGCCGCCGATGAGGTGCAAGCGATGTAAGTGATTGATTTGACCCACCCGGTGCCTTGACCGTCGTCCGTTGGCGCCCAGGTCGGAGAGCCATCCATCAGAGCCCGTACCTGACGCCAGCATCGAAAAACATGCCGATGGCACCCTCCTGGGCCAGAGAGGGATTGTAGGAGGTGTTGCTGGCGTAGGTGCCCAGATCGACCGGAGGCGGCGAATTGAACAGGTTGCGGATCGAGGCGAACACGAGCAGATGGCTGCCCAGGGAGTAGCTGCCGTAGAGGTTCACGTCGGTGAACTCACTGACCACACAGGACTTCGTCGGAACGTAACCGTTTGCCAGCTTGAAGTACGCGTAAACGTCGTCGAGCATCACATTGCAGGTATAAATCCCATAAGTAGGATCCGTGTTCGAGTAGGGTCCGGTGTAATTGACGGTCGCCGTCACGTTCAGCGGACCGCGATCCCAGGCCAACGTCAGGACGGCTTTATCTCTTGGGTTGCCGGTGTCGCCGGAGATGCCAGACGGTCCGTGCGTGCCTGCCAGATGCAAGGTCTCACAGGCGCCCGCATAGCAGCTGCCCACATTCCATACCATTTGATGCGACCAATGCAGCTCGGGGCTGAGGTGGCCAAAGGCCCCCAGGTCGAAGTGCGCCGTCAGATCCAGGTCGATCCCGTCGACGCTGATCTTGCCGGCGTTGACATACGTTGCCTCGGTATAGATCGGCTCGCCCTCGGGAAAGTACGTGGCGGCGTAGCTGCCATCGGATTGCAGCACCGGCAATGTCACTGGGCCCGTGCGCGCCGCACTGCCGGTCGTGGAAGGCAGAAAGGGGTTCAGCGCCGGGAACTCGAGATTGTCGATGATCGGGTCGGTGATGACGATGCGCCAAAAGTCGATGGACAGATCTGTCTGCCGTATCGGCTGGAACAGGACGCCATAGGTGTAGTCGCTCGAGCGCTGGGGCCGCAGATTCGGATTGCCAACCTGCAGCTGGGCAGCCGGATAGGCGCAGTAGTAGGGTACATCCCCTGCGGCAGGCGGGCCGGGTCGATAAAGACTGGACGTGCCGCTGTAGTTGGCGGGCGTGGCCTGACTTGGGCACAGCTCTCCATCCGCATCAAACCCCGTGAAATAGAGGTCTCCCGAGTGTCCCGACTCCGCGGGCGTTGGTGCCCGGAAGCCCTGGCTGTACGTGCCGCGGAACGTGATCTGATCGATCGGTGAATATTTGACACCGAACTTCGGCACGAACACGCCACCAGCGGTGGCATAGTGGTCGGCGCGCTCCGCGGCATCGATCTCAAGGCCCCTGATGATGGGTGCATTCAGCTCCACATAGGAGTTGATGTCGGTCTGGCCGCCATAGGCATAAGCGAGGGTGAGCGTCGGGAAGTCACCGCTTTCGACCGCGGGCGAGGGCGTGTCGTCGAGATAACGATGGAAATACCCGGCCCCTATACCCAGTGCCAGCGGCCCGCCGGGCAGCGTGATCAGGTTGCGGGTAGCGCGAACGTCCACCACCTGCAACGAATTGGATACATCGCTTTCAATATTTGGCGCGACGTTGGCCACCAGCGGTCCTCCCGACCCGAGAACGTAACCATTGGTCAGTGCGGTCTGAAGCGCCGTGTAATTGACGTACCCATAATGGTGCTCGTCAGTCAGCGCGTACATCATGCCGGCATTGGCGTTGATGTCCCAGCCGCCTGCCTTGCCGGTGAAATCGAAGAATGCGCGATAGGTGCTGGTCACGAACTGGTTGGTTTGCTGACCGAATTCGAACAGTGTGGCCACCGGGTAGGTTCCGTTCGGCATGGTGAGCGTCACGGGATTGGACACGTAGGTCGGTAAACCCGGTCCGTAGACCGGGTACTCGATTGGACTGCCGGGTGGAACGCCCAGCAGTCCACCGGTGTTCGGGTACGGGTCGACCTGCTCGGACTCGCTGCGGAAAAGAGACGCAGTGGTTGTTTCCTGCCAGTTGTCTCCCATCGCCACGGTGAAGCGGCCCAGTAGATTCAGGTTGCCAGTCTGCGGCTGGATCTCATCACGCGCAGGGAAATAAGTGCACTCATCGCCGGCCAGGGCCGCCGCACTCGGGCAGGCCGAGCTCGCGTCATAGCTCACGCCCGGAGACGAAAACGAGTTTGCGCTGGAGCTCGCATAGTAGGGGGCGCTGGCAAAGGGGAAAGGGCTCCCGGCCCCATAGAGGTTGGCGAGTGAGCCGGCGCCCGGGGTGGCGTTGGTGCCGCCATACGGGGTCCAGTTGAGCGCATCCCATGCGCCGCTGCGGGCGTCGTTGAAGATTTCATCCTGATGACGCCATTCCGCCGCGATCCAGCCGTTGTAGCCATCGGATGCGAGGTCCCCGATGCCGGCGATGCCAGTCAGGCGCTCGGTGCTACCGTCGCCGTGGCTGCTGGTGCCGGCCTCGGCCGAAAACTGCGCCCCGGTGAACGTCTTTTTGAGGATGACGTTGACGACACCCGCTATCGCATCCGAGCCGTATTCCGATGAGGCACCGTCCTTGAGGATATCAATGCGATCGACGGCCAGCATCGGGATCGAGGCGGTATCGACGAAGCCGCGCTCGTCGTCATCCGGAATGGGATATTCGACCATGCGCTCGCCGTCGACCATGGTCAACGTCTCGCCGACCGTCAAGCCGCGGAGCGCGACACCCGAGGCGCCGCCAGCGAAGCCACCGGTAAATGCCTGGGACAGCGTTCCCTGGCCGTTCGCTGACAGCGCGTTGAGCGCCTGCTGCACGCTGGTGTAACCCGATTGCGTCAGGTCAGTGGACGTGATGACCTGCACCGGGCTGGGCGTTTCAAAATCGGTACGTGGAATGATCGAGCCGGTAACGACGACTTCCTGGAGTGTCTGATCGTCCTGGCTCGTGGTCTGTTGCGCTGTCGATCCGCCACCAGGCTGCGCTTCTGCCTGGAAGCTGAGCACCATCAAGCCGGCGGCCGCGACGGCGAGCTGAGCTCCAATCCGTCGTGCTGGTTGTACTGTTCGCCTGACGTTCAGCCCTTCCTGGTGTTGGACAGGGTGAAGTTGCGACATGTCCGCCATGACTCTTCCTTCGAGTGATACCAATTTTTCCGCCAAATCGACGTATGCGCGCGCGACAGCGCGGTGCACGGCCGTCACGTCGTGGCAGCGCGGCTGGATCGATCCACGCACGGCTCCGAGATTTAGTTTAAATGTAGAAGCAGGGATTTCAGCAACGAAGTCAGTGGCTAACGAATGGAATCGGGACTTGCGTATCGCTTGCAGAATCTATTTGTGTGACGGGTGCCCACATCTGCACGGCCGTCCGCAGTGTCACAGGATGTTTGGTTCCGTCCTACAGGCGCGGGCGTGTAGCGGCGCTGCGCCGCCATTGAACCTGGCGCTTGAGCCGGGGCGCATCGGGTTCTGTGCTGCATGCCAAAACGTGACGCACGTCTGGTTAAGGCTGTATCCGGACCATGACACCCTCGAAATGCGTCAAAGCAGCAGCCAGGACGCTAGTGCAAAGTTATGGCATGCGCGAAGCGTCTCTCTGGCGTGCCATCAGGCTATTGCTCGCGGGACTGCTCTTCGTGCAACCGGCCGCGGGGCGCGTCCCCGAGCAATCTCCCGCCGTTTTCGAGCATCTGACCACCGCCGATGGGCTACCGCAGGGCACCGTGTACGCCGTCTTGCAGGACAGCCAGGGATTCGTCTGG
>DATJUN010000017.1:0-73984 GCA_035502275.1 Steroidobacteraceae bacterium | reverse complement strand
TCCTCGCCGAGCATCTGGGGCTGAAGACGGCCGCGCAACCTGCTGGAGCGCGCCCTGACGGCAGCAGCGCTCTGACGCGGCGCCCCCTCACTGATGACGCCCGGTAAGTGAGCGACTACCCGGCGTGCATCGCACCGCCGATAACGCGGACCCTAACAGCGTCGGTAGCTTCTGCAGCCACTGAACCGATGGCATGCGAGGCTACCATGACCGACACCACCAGACCCCTGGCCCTCGTGACGGGCGCATCCACGGGCATCGGCTTTGAGCTGGCCCGGCTGTGTGCACAGAACGGTTACGATCTGGTCATCGCTGCGGATGAGCCTGCGATCATCGATGCCGCAGGCGATCTCGGCTCCTCACAGGTGCAGGTCACGCCAGTGCAGTGTGACCTGTCGACGACGGACGGCGTCGACAAACTTTACGAGGCTGTCAGCCAGACCGGCCGCCCGGTCGACATCCTCATCGCCAATGCCGGGCGCGGCCTCGGTCGCGCCTTTCTGGACCAGGATATCAACGAGGCGCTGCGCGTCGCTCATACGAACATCGACGGTACGATCTATCTGGTCTATCGCATCGGTCGCCAGATGCGCGATCGCAAGCGTGGCCGCATCCTGATCACCGGCTCCATCGCCGGACTGATGCCGGGCACGTTTCAGGCCGTCTACAATGGAAGCAAGGCATTTCTGGATTCGTTCTCCATTGCGCTGGCCAATGAGCTCAAGGACAGCGGCGTGAGCGTAACCTGCCTCATGCCAGGTGCCACCGAGACACCCTTCTTCGAGCGTGCCGACATGATGGATACGAAGGTGGGCACGCAGGAGAAGGCGGATCCGGCGGACGTGGCCCGCACCGGCTACGACGCCATGATGCGCGGTGAGTTGAAGGTCATCCACGGCTTCGGCAATAAAATGCGGGCGGCGGCGGCGGCCGTGGCGCCCGAGTCCACGCTGGCAGAGATGCACCGGAAAATGGCCGAGCCCGGCACCGCCAAGCAGTAGTTGCCGCTGCGCAGCTGAACAATGATCGCCCGACCGATGCGCCGGCGATCTTCACAGACGCCGAAGCTTGCGGCGCGCCCCAGCTGCACGCCCACTGCGCGCAACGCCTGACACACGCTCGCGCTCGCCGAGGGCCATGCGCCCTCGCGCGGACGTTGTGCGCGCGTCGCCCAGCGAAACAATCGATCGATGCGCATGAGCGCGCGCTGGTGCGTCGCGGCGTCCAATGCGCGCAGCTTACGCAGCAGCAGTTCGACCTGCCGCTGCTCCCAGTTCACCAGGGCCTCATCCAGCCGGACATCACACCGCGCACGCAGCCCCTGGCGCCTGTGCGCCAGCAGCCGCTCGCCGGCCTTCAGGTTGACCCGCTCGAGCCGAGCGCCTATCTGCAGCAGCAGACCCCAGGCTGCAGCGCCGGCGCACCAGCGTGCCCACGGCTGGCCGTGCAGTTCCGCCAGTGCGCGATTGACGAGGGCCGCGGCACCGAAGAAGCGCGTCTGCGGGGCCAAATGCAGATCGAGATGCTGGTAGAGCGCGGCACGCTGGCTGAACAGCCGCGACATGGCACTCGTCACGGCAGCGGCGGGGACGGCGCCTGAGCCGTCCCCGCGAGCAGCGGAAATGATCGATCAGTGGTTGTTGCCGCCACGCGCCTGGCCGCCATGACGGCCCGCTTCGGCAGCCTTTTCGCGGTCATTGGCGAAATTGCCGGGGTTGTTTTCCTTGCCCTGGTTCTCTCCGCCCTTGCGGCCCGCTTCGGCGGCCCGTTCGCGATCGTTGGCAAAGTTGCCTGGGTTGTTTTCCTTGCCCTGACTGTGCCCGCCCTTGCTGGCGATCTGACGTTGCTGATTCTCGTCCATGGACGCAAAGCCTCGACGCGAGGTATCTGCGGATTGCTGCCCATTGCTCGAATTTGCCATCTGCTGCCTCCTGTTCGCGATGAATCAGGCGGGCTGCAATCGTCATGCCGCGCAAGCGCCACAATCAATGTGCGCGGAATATCGGCAGTTTCTGCGCCCCATTGCGTGAGGCGCGCGCCAGAGGCGCCACACGTTGCGGCGCGAGCGTCATTTTTAGCCGTCGGCGCTGAAGATATTTCCGCCCGAAAACTGCCGCTGCTGTGTCGCTGGCATGTTCGCGGGCGGTGTTGCAACGCCAGCCGCGCCGCGGTGCGCCGCCGAGCTCTCAGGCGATGATCAGATGATGCCCGTCGGGATCGATGCGATGCACGCTTGCGTGCACGCCGGCCGGGTCGCGATCTTCGCGCTGGAACACCAGCCGCGTCGCAATGACATCGTTGTTGGCCCCGATCGGGACGCTGTGCGGAATCGGCCGCCGATAGCACAGCAGCTCCAGGTGCGGCTTGGCATGCAGCGGGCTCAGTGCGGTGACCTCCACCTGCGGCGCGCTCACATCATCCAGACGCTCCTGCTCGATGCCATGGTTATAGGAGTTGCCGCTCAGGCGCAGCCCGAGACCTTGATAGAACGCCACGCTCCTCATGGTATCGCTGACGCTGATCGCCGAATGGTCGATGCCGCACCACAATCCAGGCGTCGATGCAGGTGACGCCGCGCGCACTGGCATCGCCAGCAGCTCGAGCGGATGGCCTTCGGGATCGCGAAATTTGAAGGCGGTGACTGCACCCGATGTCTGCGGCAGGCGCTGCGGCCCTTCGCGTGAAATCGGCGTCCATCCCGGTGTTGCCGCAAGATGCTCGAAGGCAGCCTGCATGTCCGTCACGAGAATCGCAAAGTGCTGAAAGCTCAGATCGCAGGCGCTGCCACCAGCAGGATACGCCTCGCCCGGCTGGTCGAACTGCAGCAGCTCGAGGCACTGCTCGCCCAGCGCGAGCGTGATGGCGCGTGCACCACCCTGCACACCCATCAGTTGCTCGAAGCCCCTGCCTTCGCAGCGCTCGAGCTTCAGGCGCCGACAGCCAAGTGCTGCCTCGTAAAACGCTGCGAGCGCTTCGGCATCGGCGCTGGTCAGGCTGATGCGCGCCAGTGCAGAGAGCGCGACGGCCCCGCGGCTGGTGCGACGCTTCAGGTGCAGGGGCCTCACGGCCAGCGCGCGCCCCGACGATTGAGAAAGATCGCGTACAGGGTGTGCGATGCGCCGATGAAGAGGCGATTCTTCAGCGGTGCGCCGAACGTGAGGTTGGCCACGCGATGCGGTACCAGCACCTTTCCGAGCAGCCGCCCGGAAGCATCGATGCAGTGCACGCCATCGGCGGCGCTGGACCAGAGGTTACCCTCCTCATCCACGCACAGGCCGTCGGCATAACCGGGCTCGATCTTGTGGAACACGTCTCCGCCGCTGAGTCGACCGCGCGTGCTCACGTCGAAGACCCGGATCCATTGACGCGGCTGCGCGGCGTGCTGATCCCCGGTCTCGGCAATGTAGAGCCTCTTCTCGTCCGGTGAGAAGGCCAGCCCGTTAGGACCATCGAAATCATCGGCAACGATGCGCAGCTCGCTGCTGTCCGGATCGAAGCGATACACGGCGGCAGGCCGCTCGGAGCGCTGCCGGCCACCCTCGTAGTCGGACTGAATGCCGTACAGCGGATCGGTGAACCAGATCGACCCGTCGGACTTGACCGTGAGGTCATTCGGCGAGTTGAGCCGGCGCCCCTCGAAGCTGTCAACGAGGCGGGTGATGCTGCCATCCAATTCCGTGCGAAACAGGCAGCGCTCGCGATGCGAGCAGGCGATGAGCCTGCCCTGCCGATCGCGTGTCTGGCCGTTGGCATACCCGGAAGGCTGCCGGTAGATGCTCACGCCCGCCTCCTCGATCCAGCGCATGGTCCGATCCCGTGGCAGATCCTGAAACAGCAGGCAGCCGGCATCGCCCATCCACACCAGCCCCTCGATCCAGCGAAAGCCGCTGGCCAGCATCTCCAGCGGTGCGTTATCGACGATGAAATGTCGAAAGCGCGGATCGCGGATCTCGAATCCCTGCATCTCTACTCTCTCCTAGCGCCAGATACAGGGTCCCGCCGGGAGCTGCGTATCCTCCAGCTGCACGATCATCAGCACCGCCGGCGCAGCACCCACCGTGCCCGACAGATGACCGCGCCGGCCCGCTCGTTCGCGGCAGCCCTGATCGGCGCCAAAGGAAATTTCGCCGGGTCCCATCTCCACGCGCGTCCCGTCCATCGTCTCGACGAACCAGCGTCCCGACAAGGGGATGATCCACTGTAGCCGCGGATTCTCGTGCCACTGACCGATCCACCCCACTGGCAGCACGCTGATCAGCGTGGTCATCGGCCCTTGTATGCGCCGACCCTGCCATTGAGGCTCGGCCGGTGGCTGGATCGACTGCAGCACGAACTCATCCATGTGGCAGCGGTTCTGATGACTCACTCCGTCCGCATCGGTCCAGACGTGCCAGTACGCGACGCTGGGCACGGCGTGCTCCGGCGCGCTCATGGAGAGTCCACGGACTGATGCAGCTGATACGGATGTGTCGAGGCCAGCGGGTCATGCCAGAAGCGGCGCGCCGCGTTGGCGCTGGTGCCCAGGGCGAGCACCAGAAACCCACCCGCCAGCGCCAGATTCTTCCAGAAGTCCCAGAACAGATCGCGTCCGCGGCTCGCACCGCGCAGTCTGAAATCCGGCTCGCGCCAGAAACGCTTCCAGAGCAGCGCCGTCAGAATGCAGTACAGCGCCAGCACGAGGGCCGCCAGGCGATCGAACACACCGGAGACGACTGCCAGCGACATGAGCACCTCGATGCTGAATCCGCCCACGATCAGCAGGATCGCCAGCGGGCGGGATCTCGCCGCCTGCGCCGCCTGACCCACCGCCGCCTCGAAGTTGAGGACCTTGTCCAGGGCGCTGAAGGGCAGGAACAGCAGCACCAGCAGACAGCGCACGATTGCGATGGCGACAATGGACAGCAACTGGCGGCTCCCTCGTCCCGCGACGGCGTGTCGGAGTTTGATACATTGTGGCGCAAGGGCCTGCTCTGGCAACATTCGTGGTGCCGGCACGCGCCCTGTACCGGATGTCCTACAGAGGAGTGCCTCCACGTGAGCAGCCAGAGCGTGCCGGTCCCCTCCGTGACCACGGCCCCTTCCCTCTCGCCACTGCGCCTGCTGGTGGGCCAGAAGGCGCTCGTGACCGGCGCAAATTCGGGCATCGGTCGAGCCGTCGCCATCGCCCTGGGCCACGCCGGCGCCGACGTCGTCGTCAACTATGTGGTGGGCGATGACGCCGCCGAAGCGGTGGTGGGCGAGATTCGCGCCGCCGGCGTCAGGGCGTATGCGCATCAGGCCGACGTCTCCAACGAGGTGCAGGTAGGCACCATGTTCGATCGCATGTGCCAGGAATTCGGCACCATCGACATCCTGATCAACAACGCCGGCCTGCAGCGCGACGCAGCGTTTGCCAGCATGACGCTGCAGCAGTGGAACACCGTAATCGGCGTGAATCTCACGGGCCAATTTCTGTGCGCGCGCGCCGCCGTGCGCGAGTTCCTGCGCCGCGGAGTGGTTCCTTCCGTCTCCTGCGCGGCCGGCAAGATCATCTGCATGAGCTCGGTGCACCAGGAGATCCCCTGGGCGGGCCATCCCAACTACGCAAGTTCCAAGGGCGGCATCAAGCTCATGATGGAGAGCCTGGCTCAGGAGGTCGCCCCGCACCGTATCCGTGTCAACGGCATCGCCCCGGGTGCCATCCGTACCCCGATCAATACCTCGGCCTGGGCGACGCCCGAGGCCTATGCCAGCCTGATGACGCTGGTGCCTTACCGGCGCATCGGCGAGCCCGAGGACATCGCCCGCGCGGCGGTATGGCTCGCTTCGGATCAGTCGGACTATGTCGTGGGTAGCACGCTGTTCGTCGATGGAGGCATGACGCTCTACCCAGGCTTCGCGACGGGCGGCTGATCTCATGGCCGATGGCCGTTACGATCTCATCGTCATCGGCACCGGTCCGGGCGGCGCTTCCCTGGCCTTCCGTCTCGCGCAGAGCGGCAGGCGCATCCTGCTGCTCGAGCGCGGCGATTATCTGCCGCGCACGCGCGCCAACTGGGATGCTCAGACGGTGTTCGTCGATGCCGCCTATCAGGCACCGGAGCTCTGGTACGGGCGCGACGGACGCTCATTTCGTCCAGGTCTGCACTACTATGTCGGTGGCAACTCCAAGTTCTACGGCGCGGCGCTGCTGCGCATGCGCGAGGCGGATTTCGGCGTCATCCGCCACCATGATGGGCTCTCTCCGGCGTGGCCGCTCTCGTACTCGGACTTCGAACCGTACTACGGGCAAGCCGAGCGGCTCTTCCATGTGCACGGCCTGCGCGGCGAGGACAGCACCGAGCCGCCGGCCAGCGGGCCGTTCCCCTATCCGCCGGTGTCTCACGAGCCGCGCATTGCCGCGCTGAGCGAGGCCTGGCGTGGCTTGGGACTGCATCCGTTTCATCTGCCCCTGGGCATTCTGCTGGACGAGAAAAACGGCAAGCCGACGCCAACCAGCATCTGCATCCGCTGCGATGCCTTCGACGGTTTCCCCTGTCTGCTCAACGGCAAGGCCGATGCGCAGGTCGTCTGTATCGATCCGATGTTGCAGGCGCATCCGAACGTGACGCTGCTCACAGGCGCCTATGTGCAGCGCCTGCGCACCACGGGGTCCGGCAACGCCGTCGACGTCGTGGAAGTGATTCGGGAGGGACGCAGCGAGGAATACCGTGCCGATATCGTCGTGTGCGCCTGCGGGGCGCTCTCCACCGCGCTGCTGCTGCTGCGCTCTGCCAATGAGCGACATCCGCAGGGTCTGGCCAATGGCTCGGGTCAGGTGGGGCGCAACTACATGCGCCACAATCAATCCATTCTCATGGCGCTGATGCGCGAGGCCAATGACACGGTCTTTCAGAAAACCCTCGCACTGAGCGATTTCTATCTGCGCTCGGACGACTGGGAGTATCCGCTCGGTCTGATCCAGATGTGTGCCACCTCGCACGGTGCGCAGATCCGCGGCGAAGCGCTGCCGGCGTGGCTGGAATGGGCGCCCAGGATGCCGTTCGAGCAGATGGCTCGCCATTCGATGGATTTCTGGCTCTCGAGCGAGGACCTGCCGCGTGCGGAGAACCGGATCTACTATCAGGGTGAGCGCGTGATTCTCGACCTCACAGAGAACAACATGGAGGCGCATCACCGTCTGCGGCGCAAGCTCCAGCAGCTGCTCAATGCCGTCGGGGCGCACCCCGTGCTCATGGAGCGCAACCTGTACCTGGGTAAGGACATTCCGATCGGTGGAACGGCGCATCAGGCCGGCACGGCGCGCTTCGGCACCGACCCGGGCAGCAGTGTGCTGGACCTGAACTGCAGGGCCCACGAGCTCGACAATCTCTACGTGGCCGATGCGAGTTTCTTTCCGTCCATCGGTGCCGTGAATCCGACGTTGACGATCATTGCCAATGCGCTGCGAGTTGCCGATGCGATCGCACAGCGCTGGCGCTAGCGGCAGCGACGGCAATCAATGGATAGCCGCATGGGGAGATGGCTACGCCGTCAGCGTATCCAGCTCCAGCTGGCCGCCATCGCCTCGAGCAGCGCCTCGTCCTCGCGCAGCCGATCCGTGCGCGTCTTCAGATCCAGCCGGTAGATTTCCCGGTTACGCACCACGATGATCGACTCCAGCACAATGGGCTCTCTGTCGGCACGGCAGAGCACCTGCATGCGGTAGCGTCCTCCCGCCACCCCGGCAAGACTGAAGGGTTCGACCCGATCGGACAGCAGACGGTCGAACAGCGCTACATCCACCCGGTCGCGCGTGTGCACTCCCGCAGCGGTGATGTCGTAGAGCACATCGTACGCCGCATCCACGCGCAGCAGCGCGGATGGCTGCGCCGCCAGGGGAATGACCAGATCGCGCGCCGGGGCGCTCGCCGGAGCGTAGCCGACATAATGCTGTGGAATGGTGAGGGCATAATCGTACAGCCGATTGATGTACCGGCCCCGCCAGGGCTGCGCTGATGCTGACACAGCGGTGTCGGCTGCAAAGTGCCTGCAGTAGGACTGTGCTGCCGCCGCAGCCTGCGAGGGTCCCTTTGCCTGAGGGCTGCCCGTCCCCACGGCGATCGCAATGACGAGGGCGGCGCTGACCAGCAGCGCAACGGCTGCGGCCACCAGGCGATTGGTTGGCAGGGCCATAGCACGCCGCAGCATACGCGTCGGTGCGTACCGCCGCTGCGCCGCTGCACGGCGTCGGAGGCGTCCGACGTGACACGAACTGACGCTGCTGTTGGGGTCCGGCGCTCCGAGTCGCTATGCTTGGGGCATGTCCGCAAAACCCGAGCGCGACACCGCACCGCTCACAGAGCCCCTCGGCGATGACGCCGACAGGTTGCGCTCGCTCGTCAGCGCGATGCTCAGCGGCAGCTATCCGGAGGACGTCTGGCTCAGGGACGTGACTTCCCAGTGCCAGGCCAAACCTGAATTCGGGCGAAAGCTGCTCGCGCTGATCGAACGCTACCGTCGCCTCGGGCAGATCCCCGCGCCCCAATACAGCCGGGTTCGGCAGAAAATCGAAGCCTCGCTGCCCGCCCAGAAGATTGCTGCACGCAGCGATGGCCCTGGCGCCCAGGCCGCGAGTGGCCGCCCCGCTGCGCGTCTGCCGGCGCTGCCCACTGAAGCGACGCTGACCGCCCCGCTGCCGATCGAATCTGCCAAGGCCCGTCCCGCCTCCCGTCCGAAACGCCGCGCCGCGCCGCCCGCACCCGCACCCGCACCCGCACCGCCCGTACCCGCGCCCGCCAGGACACCGGCCGCACGAGCAGCACCGGTCCCGCAAGCACCGGCGCCGCAAGCACCCGTCCCGCAGGCACCGCCCCCCCACACAGCTTTCGTGCCGGCACCGGCCGCGCCGGTCTCGACCGCCCCCGCGTCCCCCGCGCCATCACCCTCGCCGCGCATGCCGGAGTCGTCGGTGCCGCCGGGTGTCCCGGACGGCTCCAGCAAGACCGAACTGATCATCGAGCCGGGAACCGTCCTGCGTGAGCGCTACCGGCTCGAGAGCCTGCTGGGATCCGGCGGGATGGCGGTGGTCTACAAGGCGCTTGACCGTTACCGCGCGAAGCTCGGGCTGCCCGACTGCGAGGTGGCACTGAAGGTCGCCACACCATACGTGGCGACGTCCGCGGCTGACGCGGCGCTCGGTCGCGAATTTCACAACGCGCAGCAGCTCTCGCATCCAAACATCGTGAACGTTTTCGACATCGATCACGAGAACGGCGCCACCTTTTATACGATGGAGCTGCTCGAAGGAGAACAGCTCGATGAGCTGCTCGGGCGCATCGGAGGGCCTCTGCCTCTCGCCCACGCCCTCGCCATCGTGCGTGACATCGGCGCGGCCATCCAGCACGCACACTCGCGCGGCATCCTGCATGCGGACCTCAAGCCCCAGAACGTGTTTGTCACCCACGGCGGCCAGGTGCGGGTCCTGGATTTCGGCGGCCTGAGCATGCCGGCCCCGGGCCCCTGGATCGATGAGCCCTCGCTGGCCCCGGACTCCGAGCGATACCAGACAGCGACGCCAGCCTATGCCAGCTGCGAGCAGCTGGAAGGCCAGCAGGTCGATCCGCGCGACGACATCTATGCGCTCGCGTGCATCAGCTACGAATTGCTCACGGGCCGCCACCCCTTCGACGGACAGACCGCATTGCAGGCGCGCGCTCAGCATCTGCACGCACGCCGTGCGCCCCAGCTCACGCTCAGCAGCTGGCGTGCACTGCGGCGCGGCCTGTCGTTCCAGCGGGCACAGCGGCCGCGCGATCTGGGCCAGTGGCTCGAGCAGGTGGGCGTTGCTGCGGCAGCCGTTCGACTGCCCCCCTCCTATGAGCTGCGCGCGGCTGCGGCGCGCAGCCATTGGGGACGATGGGTCGCACTGGCTGCAAGCCTCATCCTGGGCGTCGGCGCCGCGCTGACCCTGATGCGCCAGTATCCCAGCGACTCGGACTGGAGCGCAGTGCTCAGCTCTGCACTCGGCTCGCTGCAGCAGGCACGCGATAGCGTGCGCGAGCGCCTCGGACAACTGGCTGCTCCCAAAGCTGGCCCGGACGCCACATCCGGTGCACCGGGTGCATCCGGTGCACCCCCCGCAGCGGCAATGGGTTCACAGCCGGTGCCGGTCCCCGAGAATGCGAATTCAAGCCGTTTGGCGGACTCAGGCCATCCTTACCGTGGGCCACCCGATCGGCTCGCGGGTGCGACGGCGCCCGGCTCATCGCCCCAGGGTACGACGACAGCCGCCGGCGGGGCCTCGGGATCCGCCAGCGCAGCCGTGGCCCCGACCGTGCCTGTCAGCGCCAGTGCCACCAGTGCCCACCCCGCTGCCGATGCCACGCCAATGCGCACGCAGGGCGTCGAATTTTCATCCACGACCTATAAAGTCAACGACTCATCCCCCGCTGCCCGGGTCGTGGTGCGCCGCAATGGCAGCGATCAGAATAAGCTGCGCTTCGTGTGGTGGACGGTGGATGACACGGCCAAGGCTGATGTGGATTACGCACCGCTCGGCCGGCGTACCGAATACCTGCTTCCCGGGCAGGACCATATGACGCTCTATGTTCCGATCATCTCCAATCCGCTGCGTCACCGGACCACCACGTTCTATGTCGCCCTGGCTCGTCCCGGTGCCACGGAGGATTCCCCGAGTGCCCGCGCCAGCGTCACGATCGATCGTGGCGGTTGAGCCTGTGAGCACTGCGGTCCGGCACGGCTGAGCAGCGCCCTTTTCGTGCGCATCCGGCTCGCTTCCGTGGTCATGCTCGGCATGCTCTGCAGCGCCGTGGCGGCGCATGCGCAGCCGTTCGCGGCCGCCGCACAACCCGATTCCATCGCCGCGCGTATTCAGCCGTGCACGGCCTGCCACGGTGCGCGCGGCTTTGCCGGCAGTGATGGCTACTATCCGCGCATTGCGGGCAAACCCGCCGGCTACCTGTTCAATCAGATGCTGAACTTTCAGGCCGGCCGTCGCCATTTCCCGCTGATGATCTACCTGCTGCAGCTGCAGGACAGGCCGTATCTCAAGGAGATGGCCGACTACTTCGCCTCCCAGCGCATTCCATACCCGCCCCCCGCGCCAAGCCACGCGGATGCCGCGCAGCTCGCACGCGGCAGAAAGATCGCCATGCAGGGCGATGCCGCGCGACAGGTCCCTGCCTGCGTTGCCTGCCATGGCAGCCACCTGCTGGGAACCGAGCCGGCAGTGCCCGGTCTGCTCGGCGTTTCCGAGGACTACCTCGTTGGACAGCTGGGCGCATGGCGCAGTGGCGCTCGCACGGCCTTCGCACCCGACTGCATGGCCGAGATAGCCCGCCGGCTGGGCAATGATCAGATCCAGGCGCTTGCGGCCTGGCTCGCCTCGCAGTCGGTGCCGCAGGGCACCGAGCCCGATGGCGGCTTTCCGCATGCACCGCCCTTGCGCTGCGGCAGCATCTCGCCGGCTGCCCCGGGCAGCGCACGCACCAGCACCACGCTGCCGCCACTCTCCACTCCAACGCTCGAGCGCGGCCGCGCGCTGGTCACTCTCGGCGACTGCGAGGCCTGCCACACCGCACGGGGCGGCGCTGCGTTTGCCGGCGGCAGAGCCATTCCCACTGCTTTCGGAACGTTTTATTCACCCAATATCACCCCCGATGAGGCCACCGGCCTGGGGCGTTGGAGCGCGGACGATTTCTGGCGCGCACTGCATGAGGGAATCGATCGCGAGGGCCACGTGCTCTATCCGGCCTTTCCCTATCCCAGCTATACACGCATCCTGCGCTCGGACAGTGATGCGATGTTTGCATACCTGCGCACGCTGCACCCGGTGCAGCGGCCGAATCAGCGTCACCAGCTGCGTTTCCCCTACGGGCACCGATCGCTGCTCATTGCCTGGCGACTGCTGTATTTCCGCGCCGGTGTGTATCAGCCCGACGCACACCACACCCCGCAGTGGAATCGAGGCGCCTACCTGGTCCAGGGCGTGGCTCACTGCAGCGCCTGCCACGAGGCGCGCAATTCCCTCGGCGCCCTGCGCGATGCACAGCCCAACGCCGGAGGCGAGCTGCTCGGCTGGTATGCGCCCTCCCTCACGGCGCCGGATCAGGCCGCGCTGTCGGCCTGGAGTATCCCCGACATCGTGACACTGCTGGGCACCGGCAGCATCGGCAGCCACGCCACCCAGGGACCGTATGCCGTGACGCTCGGACCCATGGCGGAGGTGGTGCATTCGAGCCTGCAGTACGCCTCGCCGCAGGATCTGCAGGCCATGGCGACGTACCTGCAGTCGTTGTCTGCGCCCCCTGCGCATGCGCCCGTCGCGGCCATACGCGCCCCGGACCAGATCGTCTACGATGGCCGGGCGCTCTATCAGGGACATTGCGCCACCTGTCATGGAGATCAGGGACAGGGAAACCTGCCACTCGGACCGCCGCTCGCGCACAACCGCGCAGTCACCGGCACCTCGGTGACCGATGCAATACGCGTGGTGCTGTTCGGCGGCTTCGCGCCCGGGACGCGAGGTGACCCCCGACCCGTGGGCATGCCTCCTTACGCCCAGTCCCTCGATGATGCACAGATCGCCGCGCTGCTCACCTACGTGCGCGGCGCGTGGGGCAACGCTGCAGATCCGGTGGACGTCGGCCAGGTCACGAACAATCGCGGCAACCCGCTCTGGTGATCGGCACGCGGCCGTCGGCCCGCCCCGGGCGGCGGCTGCGCGTCAGGGGATGAACACCCACTCGCGGTCGATCACGCCCGCCTTGCGCAGTTGCTGGATGATGGCCTCGGCAGCCTCTTCGGGCGAGATCGCCCGGGTATCCAGACGAACCTCGGGATTCTCGGGCGGCTCGTAGGGCGAATCGATGCCGGTGAAGTTACGGATCTGCCCGGCGCGCGCCTTGCGATACAGCCCCTTGGGATCGCGCCGCTCTGCCTCGGCCAGCGACGTATCGACGAAGATCTCGAAGAACTCGCCCGGTCCGAGCAGCGAGCGCGCCAGCGCACGCTCGGCGCGGAACGGGGAGATGAAGGACACCAGCACGATCAGCCCTGCATCGGTCATCAATTGGGCCACCTCGGCCACGCGGCGGATGTTCTCCACGCGGTCGGCATCGGTGAAGCCCAGGTCGCGGCACAGACCATGCCGCACGTTGTCTCCATCCAGCAGGTAGGTATGGCGGCCGAGCCCGAAGAGGCGCTTTTCAACCAGGTTTGCGATGGTGGATTTGCCGGCTCCGGACAGACCGGTGAACCACAGTACACAGGCGCGCTGGTTCTTCTGCGCTGCGCGCGCGCTGCGATCGATGTCGAGGGTCTGCCAGTGCAGGTCCTGCGCACGTCGCAGCGAGGCGTGCAGCAACCCCGCACCGACGGTACCGTTGCTGATGCGGTCGATGAGGATGAACCCGCCGGTGTCGCGGTTATCCGCGTAGGAATCGAAGGCAAGCGGCTGGTCGGTGCTGAGATTGACCACGCCGATTTCGTTCAGCTCGAGCTGGCGCGCCGCGAGCTTCTCCAGGGTGTTGACGTTGATCTTGTGCTTGAGCGGCGCCACGGTCACCGTCACCGTGCGCGTGCCGCATTTCAGCAGATACGGCCGGCCGGGCAACATCGGCTCCTCGCTCATCCACACGAGCGTGGCCTCGAACAGGTCGCTGACGGCGGCGGGTGCGGCGGCCGCGGCGAGCATGTCGCCGCGGCTGATGTCGATCTCGTCCTGCAACACCAGCGTGACGGACTGGCCGGCCAGCGCCTGGCTCGCATCCTCGGTGCCGCACACGATGCGCGCGACGCGGCTCGCGCGACCCGAGGGCAGTGCCACGATCGGGTCACCGACGCGCACGCTGCCGGCCGCCACCAGACCTGCGTAACCGCGAAACTCGGAGTTGGGCCGGTTGACCCACTGCACCGGCATGCGAAAGGGTTGCACGGCGCTCGGCTGCGGCGCGGGCACGCTGTCCAGGTGCGCCATCAGTGCAGGGCCGCGGTACCAGGGCATGGTGCCGCCAGCCTCGATCACGTTGTCACCGCGCAATGCCGACAGCGGTATCGCAACGATGTCGGACAGTCCGATCTGAGCGGCAAACTCGCGATACTCCGCCTCGATCCGGCGGAAAGCCTCTTCGGAATAATCCACCAGATCCATCTTGTTCACGGCCAGCACGATGCGCCGGATGCCCAGCAGCGACACCAGGTAGCTGTGCCGCCGGGTCTGGGTCAGCACGCCCTTGCGCGCGTCCACCAGGATCACGGCCAGCTCGGCGGTCGAGGCGCCGGTGACCATGTTGCGCGTGTACTGCTCGTGTCCCGGGGTATCCGCGACGATGTATTTGCGGTGCTCCGTGGCAAAGAAGCGATAGGCCACATCGATGGTGATGCCCTGCTCGCGCTCGGCCGCGAGCCCATCGACCAGCAGCGCAAAGTCCAGCTCCCCGCCCTGGGTGCCGAGTCGACGCGAGTCCTGCTCGAGGGCGGCGAGCTGATCGTCGAACAGCACGCGCGACTCGTACAGCAGGCGCCCGATCAGCGTGCTCTTGCCGTCATCCACACTGCCGCAGGTGATGAAGCGCAGCAGATCCTTATCGGCCTGACTGGCCAGCCAGGCATCCAGCTCGGCCGGCAGCGGGTCGGGTTTTGCGCTCATCAGAAGTAGCCTTCCTGCTTTTTCTTCTCCATCGAGGAGCTGCCGTCGCGGTCGATCACACGCCCCTGGCGCTCGGAGGTACGCGATACCAGCATCTCCTCGATGATCTGCGGCAGCGTCTCGGCGTCGCTCTCGATGGCGCCGGTCAATGGATAACAGCCGAGCGTGCGAAAGCGCACCTTGCGCAGTTGCGGGTGCTCGCCCGGTTCGAGCGGCATGCGCTCATCGTCGACCATGATGAGGGCTCCGTCGCGCTCGACAACGGGGCGCTCGCGCGCGAAGTACAGCGGAACGATGTCGATGCCTTCCTGATAGATGTACTGCCAGACATCCAGCTCGGTCCAGTTGGACAACGGAAACACCCGCAGGCTCTCGCCCTTCGTCAGCCTTGTGTTGTACAGCCGCCAGAGCTCGGGCCGCTGGCGCTTCGGATCCCAGCGATGCTGCGCGGAGCGCAGCGAGAAGACCCGCTCCTTGGCACGGGACTTCTCCTCGTCACGTCGCGCGCCACCGAAGGCGGCATCGAAGCCGTGACGATCCAGAGCCTGCTTGAGGCCCTGCGTCTTCATGATATCCGTGTGCACCGCCGAGCCGTGATCGAACGGATTGATGCCCATCGCGACCCCTTCCTGGTTGACGTGCACCAGCAGCGTGAGCCCGAGCCGTCGCGCGGTCTCGTCGCGAAAGGCGATCATCTCGCGGAATTTCCACGTGGTGTCCACATGCAGCAGCGGAAAAGGCAAGGGCCCGGGATAGAACGCCTTGAGCGCCAGGTGCAGCATCACGGAGCTGTCCTTGCCGATCGAATACAGCATCACCGGGTTGGTGCACTCGGCCACCACCTCGCGCATGATGTGAATGCTTTCGGCCTCGAGTCTGGACAGGTGGGATAATTTGCTCATGCAGGCGATTGATAAGCATTTGACGCCGCAGCGATTCTATCGGCTCGCCATCGTTATGTGCTTATTTCACGCACCCATATGAGCGGGACCGAAGCCGATGGCCGCACGGACCCGCGGCCCGGCAGCGAACTGCTCGCCGGCCGCCGCATCGCCATCGCCGAGAGCCGCGAGCTGGACGTGTTCGCGGCGCTGCTGCAGCGGCGCGGCGCACAGGTGCTGCGCTATCCGCTGGTGCAGATCATCGATGCCCCGGACCCCGGCGAGGTGCTGCAGTGGGCGCACCGCCTCGCTGCGGGCGGCCTGGATGATCTCATCCTCCTGACGGGTGAGGGTCTGCGCCGCCTGCGTCTTTGCATCGAGCGGCATGAGCCGGCCCTGCTCGGCCCTTTCCTGGCGGCGCTGTCTGCGGTGCGCAAGATCACCCGGGGTCCCAAGCCTGCCCGCGCGCTGCGCGAGCTCGGGCTGAGCGCCGATCTGCCGGCAGCCGAGCCCACCAGCGCGGGGGTGATGCGCACGCTGAGCCCCCTGTCGCTGTCCGGCCGGCGTATCGGCCTGCAGCTTTTCGGCGAGGATCCCAGTGAGGCCCTGGTGAGCTTTCTGCACGGCGCCGGCGCCGAGGTCTTCACGGTGGCGCCCTATCGCTATGTGGATGCCGTCAGCGACACGGCCGTGGACGAGCTGCTCGAGCGCATGCGTCACGGTGAGATAGACGCCATCGCCTTCACCAGCAAGGCCCAGGTGCAGAGACTGTTCCGCTCCCGGGACGCCGAGTCGGTACGCAGCGCCCTTGCCGCCAGCAACGTCGCAGCCGTCGGTCCCCTGGTTGCCGCAGCGCTCGCCGAGCACGGCGTGACCGTCAAAGCCATGCCCGAGAGCAGCTGGTTCATGAAGCCGCTGACGGCGGCGCTTACCGAGGCGCTGGCCCAGGCTTCCATGCCGCAGTCCTGAGCGCGGTCCGCGTCGCCGCGGCGCTACTCGTACATGCGATGCAGAAATCCCAGGAACTGTTCGAGCTCCTGTTTGTTGAAGCGGCTCGCCATGTGTCGCTCGAGCTGGCGCACCTGCATCATGAGCGAATCGAACTCGGATTCGCCGGCCTGGGTCAGGGAGATGCCCTGGCGCCGCCGGTCGCGCGTGGAGCGCCGCCGCTCGATCAGTCCGGCGCGCTCGAGCCGGTCCAGCAGCGCCACGATGCTCGCCTTGTCGACGCCGAGGTGGGTGCCGAGCTCGATCTGCGCGATACCGGCGTTGAAGCGCACCAGACACAGCAGGCTGAACAGGCCCGGGCGGATCTTGTTCTCGCCGATGAAGCTGACATAAGTGCGCCAGGAGGCCTGATTGGCGCGGCGAAGGTTGTAGCCAAGCAGCTTGGGCAGCACGCCCAGATCCACTTTGGCCCCGGCAGCTCGCTCGGTACGCTCGTTCTTGTCCACCTTCTCGGCGCGCTCGGTGCGTCTGGCCGGGCTGGAACGTCTGTCGCGACCGCGTGTACCGTTGCTGCTACCGCCTGGTTCCATACGTCACGCGACCCCGCCGTTTATCGATAATTACCGGGCATTCTGCACGCAGTAGTATATTTTCATTACCGTTCGCACTGCAAATTGATCAGCCGTGCGGGGTAATCAACCGTGCGTGGTAATTGGTGCATAGAGATCGGGACGCCGATCGCGAAACACGAACCAATTATCGCGCGCCTGCCGCAGCGCCGCGAGATCGAAGCAGGCACTGAGAATCGCCTCCGCGTCCTGGGGAGCCTCCAGCAGCACCCCGCCGCTGGCATCGGCGATGAATGAGGATCCATAGAAGCGGATGCTGATGTCGGGGTTCTGGCGCGAGCGCTCGACGCCGAAGCGGTTGGCGGCTACCAGTGGCATGAGATTGGCGGCCGCATGTCCCTGCTGGGTGCGCTGCCAGTGCAGCCGCGAATCCACCGGTGGTGCCGGCGGCGGCTCGCTGCCGATGGCGGTTGGATAGAGCAGCAGTTCCGCCCCGCGCAGCGCCAGGATGCGCGCGCATTCGGGAAACCACTGATCCCAGCAGATGGCGGCACCGATACGGCCGAAGCGCGTGTCCCAGACGCGAAAGCCGCTGTCACCTGCCGTGAAGTAGAACTTTTCCTGGTAGCCCGGGCCGTCCGGAATATGGGACTTGCGATACACGCCCAGCCGCCTGCCATCGGCATCGAACATCGCCAACGAATTGAAGTACACCGCACCGGCACGCTCGAAGAAGCTGATCGGCAGCACCACACCGAGCTCTCCGGCCAGCGTCCCGAAGCGGCGCAGCAGCTCGCTGTCCTCGACGCTCTGCGCCAGTCGCAGGTGCGCGCTGTTCTGCTCGATGCAGAAGTAGGGAGTCGCAAACAGCTCCGGAAGCAGGATGATCTGCGCTCCCTGGGCGTGGGCGCGACGCACCAGGCGCTCGGCGTTGTCGAGATTCGCCGCCAGGTCCCAGCTGCAGGCAAGCTGCACGGCCGCGACGGTCACCGTGCGGGACAGCGCGCCTGCCGGCAGTTCGCCCGGGCTCATCGCTCGACCGGCGCCATACCGCTTGGCACCGCAACACCAGCCGCATCCCCGCCGCGTACTCTGGCCGTGATGGCGATGGCCGTGCGCAGCGCGCGCAGACCGTCCTCACCGGATACCTTGACCGGCGCCTCCCCGCGCACCGCGGCCAGGAAGGCTTCGATTTCGGCGCGCAGCGCATCCCCCTGCTCGAAACTCTGCTCCTCGATGTGCACCGGCAGGCCGCCGCCGGCCAGCAGCTCCGCGAGCGATGCGGCATCGCCTGGCGCGCCGCCCTGGCGCTTGCGGATCACGGTCAGGATCTTCTGCTGCAGATCGATCGACAGGTAGGCATCGTCGCGGAACACGCGCAGCTTGCGCTCGGTCTTCAGGCTCACACGGCTCGCCGTGACATTGGCCACACAGCCGTTCTGAAAGCGCAGGCGTGCGTTGGCAATATCCACTTCGCCGGAAAAGACCGCCGTGCCAATCGCATCCATCGCCGCGAGGGGACTGCCCACGATCATCTGCAGCAGGTCGATGTCGTGAATCATCAGATCGAGCACGACGTTCACGTCCGTACCACGCTCGCGAAACGGCGCGAGCCGATGACACTCGATGAAGCGCGGCTCGGCCAGCAGTGTCTCGGCTGCCAGGATCGCCGGATTGAAGCGCTCGAGGTGCCCGACCTGCAGCAGCCGCCCGGCTTTGCGGGCCGCATCGATCAGCTCTTCAGCCTGCGCCGTGCTCTCGGTGATCGGCTTCTCGACCAGCACATGCGCGCCCGCCTGCAGGAATGCGTGCGCGATCTCACTGTGCGTCGGTGTCGGGGTGGCGATGCTGACCGCGTCGACCTTGCCGAGCAGCGCTCGATAATCAGGCAGGGCCCGCACCCCCAGCTCCGCGGCGACGCGCTCGGCCGTGGCCGGGTGCGTATCAACCACCCCCTCCAGCGTACAGTGCTCGAGCTGAGCGTATTTCTGCGCATGGAAGCGGCCCAGATAGCCCGCACCGATCACGGCCGCTCTGATATTTTTCATGCGCCGGCTATTATGCCCAAAGGATTTGGACCTCGGGGATCCAGGCAGTGAACGACACCGTGAACACACCATTGCAGCCGCCGGTGGAAGAGCCGCTGCCACCGGCGGCGCGACCGCCGCCGGCGCACACCTGGCTGCGTGAGCTGATGCTGGCTGCGCTCTGCCTGGTTCTGGGCGTGGTCGTCATGCCCTGCCTGATCTTTGCCGTGGGTCGCGGCAGCCTCGGACCCTACGAGCATGGTGGCGTTTTCGCGCTGTGGCGCGATTTCCTCGTGGGCCTCTCGCATGGCTCCGAGGCATTCTGGTTCGTCGCCCTCTCCCCCTACCTGCTGCTGTGCGTGCTGCGGCTGCTGTGGCGCCTGTTACATAACTGACCCGGCGCGAGGTGCAGGGGCAGGCGGGGTGTGTCATCCTAGATTCACGGCAGATATCATGCCGATCGGGGACTGTCTCGCATTGCAGGATATGAGCGAGCCGGACGAGCCAAAACCAGGGGAAGCCATCCAGCCGGGCGCGCAGCGCAGTCGCGAGGATATCCTGCGCGACATCAAGCTTGCGCTGGCGATCGACGGTCTGGGCCTTCCGGAGAGGCGGCGCCAGTCACGTGGCTTCGACCCCTACGACAATGCTCTGGGGGGCAGCTCCCGCGATGTCTGGAACGGACGACGCCGCGGCTGAAGCCCGTCCGCCCCGGCTGTCGGTAGAAGCCGCTGCCCCGCAGAAATCGCACCGACTGCCATATCGGCTGCAAAGCTGTCAGACTCTGCAGTATCACCCGTAAACCGCCGCAAGGCCCCTCATCCGCATGTCCCAGACGCCCCGTTTCTGGCGCCACGTCGGCGCGCCCCTCGCCCTGGCCGCCATCGCCCTGCTCGTGCTGTCGGCCGCCGGCTCGACCGGTGCTCCGGCCGCCACCGGCCTGCTGCCCAGCGGTGCCGTTGCCCCCACGCCCCAGCAGCGCATGCTCGCGCCGCGCATCGCCGGGATCCTCGAGCAGAACCATTACCGGCACATTCCCATCGATCAGCACCTCTCGCCGCTGGTCTATCAACATTTCCTGACGACGCTCGACGGCCAGCACAACTATTTCCTGGCGAGCGATATCGCCTCCTTCGATCGCTGGAAGTATCGCTTCGGCGACATGATCCATACGGGCGAGCTCGATCCGGCCTACCTGATCTTCAATGTGTTCCAGCAGCGCAACCGCGAGCACATCGCCTATGCATTGAAGCTGCTGGATACGGAGCCGGACTGGACCACCGATGAGAGCTTCACGGTCGATCGCGAGCATGCCGCGTGGCCTACCACCCAGGCGCAGATGGATGAGCTGTGGCGCCTGCGGGTCAAGAACGATGCGATCTCGCTGATGCTGACCGGCAAAACCTGGCCGCAGACGGTCGATATCCTGCGCAAGCGCTACCAGAGCATGCTGCGGCGAATTGGCGAAGTGTCGCCCGAGGATGTCTTCGAGGCGCTGATGAACTCCTACTGCGCCAGCTACGATCCGCACTCCAACTATTTCTCTCCGCGCAGCTCCGAGGAGTATCGCATCCAGATGAGTCTGAGCTACGAGGGCATCGGCGCCTCGCTCGGTCAGACCGACGATTACGTGACGGTCACGAATATCCTTCCCGGCGGCCCGGCTGCGGCCGATGGCACGCTCAAGCCCAACGATCGCATCACCGCGGTGGGCCAGGGAGCTACCGGAGCGCTGGTCGACATCATCGGCTGGCGTCTGGATGACGTCGTGCAATTGATTCGCGGGCGTGAGGGCACGGTCGTGCGGCTGCAGATCCTGCCGGCCGGCGCCACGCCGGGCACAGCCGAGCGCACGCTGGCGCTCACGCGCAACAAGGTGACGCTGCAGAATGAGGCGCCCAAGAAGGAAGTGCGCCAGATCACGCGCAACGGACACCTGTACAAGATCGGCATCATCACAGTTCCGAGCTTCTACAACGACATGGAAGAGGCGGGCGGGGGCAATACCACCAACCGCAGCACCACCAACGATGTACGGCGCCTGCTGCAGCAGCTCAGCGCCGCGGGGGGCGTGGATGCCCTGGTGCTCGATCTGCGCGGCGACGGCGGCGGCTATCTGCCCGAGGCCATCGGCCTGACGCATCTGTTCATCAACCACGGCCCGGTGGTTCAGCTGCGCGATACGACCGGACAGCTGGAAGTGCTCGATGAGCCCGATTCCGGACAGGCCTACACCGGGCCGCTCGCCGTACTGGTGGATCGCACCAGTGCCTCGGCCTCGGAAATCTTCGCCGGTGCGATCCAGGACTACCACCGCGGCCTGATCATCGGCCAGACCACTTTCGGCAAAGGGACGGTGCAGAGCGTCATCCCGCTCGACCGCTGGTCCTCCCAGCCGGTGCAGGGACAGGTCACCGTCACGATCGGTAAGTTCTATCGCGTGACCGGCGAGAGCACCCAGCTGCGCGGAGTCACCCCGGACATCTCGCTGCCCTCGCCCATCAGTCCGACCGACGTCGGCGAGAGCGTGATGGACAATGCGCTGCCCTGGGATCGCATCGAGCCGGCCAATTTTCATGCCCTAGCCCCCAGACCCACACTCGTGCAGACGCTCGCCACCGAGCAGTCGGATCGCGCTCAGCACAACGCCGACTACCAATGGCTGCTCGAGACCCTGGCGATGCTGGACCAGGACCGGCGGGAAAAGACCTTGTCGCTGAATCTGGTGCAGCGCCAGCAGCAGCGCACGCAACAGGATCAAATGCGACTTGCCGACGAAAACGCCCGGCGCGCCGCCGATGGACTCATGCCGCTGAAGGCCGTGGGGGACATCAATGCCACCGACGAGCCGGATGTGATCCTCGCGCAGGCCGCGGACATCATGGCGGATGATGTCGCGGCGCGCGCACCGGCAAGCAATGACCCGCAGGTCGTGCGCCGACAGGTACCGGCCAGTCCGACCCCTTAGCGCAGCAGCACCCGATAGATCTCCCAGAGATCATCGGCGAGGACCTTCGAGCCGTCCAACGTCGAGGCGAGGCTCTCGGCGGTGGGCACGGTGTCGGCGCCACTGCGGTACTTGCCCAACTCGCGCAGGCGATCCGAGCGCTGTTTGACTTCTGCCTGCAGGCCGTTACGGCCCTGGAGCACGCTGCGGGCTGCGCAGATCTGCGCCATCATGGCTTCGCAAGCGCCCCGATCACCGTAGTCCTCGCGCGGGGGCTCGCGCAGCGAAGTCGCCTCGCGCGCCAGTTCCACCAGGGAGGTGTGCTGCAGTCGCTCGCAGAGCACCTGCCCATAGGCGATCGCGGCCAGATTGATTGCCCGGCGCGCATCGAGGGACAGCCCAGCGAATTCCGGCAGCGTCTCGTTCTCGATCTGCTCGCAGGCGGCGCGCGCTGACTCCAGATCCTGCGCGCTGAGCAGCGCCTGCAATCCCGCTGCCTGCAGCCGGCCACGCAGGGATCGGCGCCGGAAGTAATGCCAGAAGCGGCGCAGCTGCTGCAGCTGCTGCTCGAGTTCCGCAACCTGCCCGCGAGCTTCGGCGGCCCGGGCCTCGGCCTCGCGCAGCGTGCTCTCGGCGCTCTGGCGCTTGGCGAACAGGCGCCGGTTGCGCTCGGCAAAGAAGGCGCGCCGCTCGCGCTCTTCCTGTTGCGCCGCGAGCTCGGCCACGAACTGCGTCAGCAGGGTGCGGCCCTGCCCCCAGAGCTCGCGCAATTGATAGAACACCAGCGCCGGATAGCCCGTATCCGGCTGCCCCAGGCGCGCCTCCAGACCCTGCAGCATCTCCTGCACGCGCGCCGTGGCCCCTTCCTGCTGCTTGACGCGCTCCTTGAGACGATGGATCTCGTCCTGCAATCCGCTGTAAGCTTTCTTCAGCTCGGCGCGATTGCGAAACAGATGCAGCACGCGCTCATCGTCGATGCCGCGGTTGGCCGCAGCAGCGCCCAGGCGCAAAAAGCCGAATTGACGCAAGAATTGTGAGAGTGGCCCCATGGACGCCTGGCGGCCACCGACGCCACGCTGCCGCGGCCGGCGTCAGCTGCTAGCTGCCGGACCGCTGCTCAGTGAACCGATGGCCCCGCTCCGCGCAGTATTCCAGCCATTTATTTAGCATCATGTTGCGCGCCCAACGCTGCCGCAGTTCACGTTCTGCCTGCCCTGCCTGCCCGGCGCGCCCCGTGGTTGCCGGCAACGACGTACATTCGACCTCCAGCAGTCGGGCATCGTGATAGGCGCGCAGCCGCAGATTCGGTATGCGCAGCGTCGGGGGACCGGGGCCCGCGCCGCCATCGAGTGACAGCAGATAGGTCAGCTCCAGCGAGCTGGTGTAGGGCATGTGCTCGAGTACCGAGAGCTGCAGTTCACAGTCTCCCGGCACGCGCGACACCAGTGTTCCCGACAGGCGCGAGGGATCTCCTGCCAGGTGCAGAAAGCGCACGTGATTGCTTTCATACAGGCTCATCAGCGCGACGAAGCTGCGGGGCCGCGCGCGCCATGACACCGGTATATCCGTGTCGCAGAGCATGCAGCGACTATAGCATGTGATGTGTGGCGCTCGCCTGCCGTGCCGCCCCCGGAATGTGCGACTGCTCACGTGCCGGAGGCGCGGCGCCGCGCCAGGCTCCCCGGCGCGCACGCCAGTGCTCAGGGGAGATACAGATCCTCAGGGGGATACAAACATATGCACACGGTAGTGTCGCAGCTCGTTGATGGATTCTTCGATATCGGCGCGCGCCAGATGCGCCGACTGTTTCTTTAATCCCGAGAGCGCCGAGGGCATCCAACGCCGTGCAAGCTCCTTGAGCGTGCTGACGTCGAGATTGCGGTAGTGAAAGAATTTTTCCAGTTCGGGCATCAGGCGCGCGAGAAAGCGCCGGTCCTGGCAGATGCTGTTGCCGCACATCGGCGAAACCCCCGGCGGCACGTGCATGCTCAGAAACAGCAGGGTCTGGCGCTCTGCCTCCGCCAGGGTCATGCGGCTGGCACGCACCCGTGAGACCAGACCCGAGCTGTTGTGCTGACGCTGGTTCCAGGAATCCATGCGCGCCAGCACCTCCTCCGGCTGATGGATGGCGAGCTCCGGTCCCTCGGCGATGATGTTCAGATCCTTGTCCGTGACAATCGTGGCGATCTCGATGATCTGATCGCTGTCGGGCATCAGCCCGGTCATTTCCAGATCGATCCAGATGAGATGCTCGTGATTGACCATGCTCGCTGCGGGGGCTCTCGAGAATTCAGGCATCATAGCAAGGAATGTCGGCGCATTTTCCGCTCCAGCAATCGGCACGTTCCTACGCGGCTCGCCCGCCGCGCCGACAGGGCCGATGAGCGCGCCGGGGCAGCGGGCCCGTGTCTCGGTCACCCACGGGCGGCACCTGCGGGTGCGCACGCTGCAGGGCGAGGAGATGGCGGCGCGGCCGGCCCAGCGCCGGCTGCGTATCGTCTGTGGGGACTGGGTGCGCGTGGCCTACGACCGCCAGCATGCGGAGGTGCGCGTGCTGGCGGTGGAGCCGCGCAGCGGCACGCTCTATCGCAGCAACGCGCGCGGCGGCGGCGAGCTCATCGCCGCCAATCTGTCGCTGCTGCTGGTGGTTTTCGCTCCCCTGCCGCAGCCCGACCTGTTCGTCGTCGATCGCTATCTGTGCGCCGCACGCAGCGCCGGCATCGATGCGCAGGTCCTGCTCAACAAATGTGAGCTGGCCGATGAGAGCCTGCGCGCCGAACTGGCGGTGTTCGCGGCGGCCGGATACCGCTGCCTCGAAGTGTCCTCACACGCCGGCATCGGCACGCAAACGCTGCGCGAGGGCCTCGTAGGACAGACCGCGATGCTGGTGGGCCAATCCGGCACTGGCAAGTCATCGCTGCTGCGTGCTCTGCTTCCCGGTGCCGATACCACCGTCGGGCCCCTGGCCCGCGATCAGACCGGCAGGCATACCACCACGGCAACGCGTCTGTACGCGCTGCCGCGCGACGCGCAGCTGCTCGATTCACCGGGTGTGCGCGACTTCGCCCCCGCCATCGAACGGCTGCCGCGCGATACGCTGGGATTCGTGGAAATCGAGGCACTCGCGCCTGCCTGTCGCTTCGCCGATTGCCTGCATATGCAGGAGCCGGACTGCGCCGTGCGTGCGGCACTCGGCACGCAGCTCGCCGCACGTCGCTACGAGAGCTATCGACGGCTGCGACGTCTCTATCAGAGATTATCGAGCGCCCTGGCGCAGGGCTAGCTCAGCGTCTGCCGCCCCGCCAATGCATGCGCGAGCGTACCGCCGTCGACGTATTCGAGTTCCCCACCCACCGGCACGCCGTGGGCAATACGGCTCGCGGCGATACCATGCGCGCGCACGAGCTCGGACAGAAAGTGCGCCGTCGCCTCCCCTTCCACCGTGGGATTGGTGGCGAGGATGACCTCGCGCACACTGCCCTCCTGCAGCTGCGCATCGAGCTGCTGGATGCCGAGCTCCTCGGGGCCGATGCCATCGAGCGGTGAGAGGTGTCCCATCAGCACGAAGTAGCGCCCGCGATAGCCGCCCGATTGCTCGATTGCCACGACATCCGCGGGCGACTCAACGATGCACAGCGTCGCGACATCCCGCGCGGGCTGCGCACAGATGGCGCACAACGCGCCTTCGGTCAGCATGCGGCAGCGGCTGCAGCGTCCGACCCGCTCGAGCGCCTGTGTGAGCGCCTGTGACAGCCCACGCGCGGCCGGGCGGCCTTCCTGCAGCAGATGAAACGCCATGCGCTGAGCGCCTTTCGGTCCGACGCCGGGCAATGTGCGCAGAGCGTCGATCAATGCGGTGAGTGCGGCGGAGTGCTTCACGTCGGTCGCGGCAAGCTGCCCTCAGAACGGCATCTTCACGCCCGGCGGCAGCGACATGCCGCCCATGACGGCCGACATCTTCGCCTGCGTGGCGCTCTCGACGCGGTGCACGGCATCGTTGATCGCCGCGGCGATCAGATCCTCGAGCATCTCACGGTCCTCGCCGATGACGCTCGGCTCGATCTGCACGCGCTTGACTTCGTGACGGCCGCTCATCGTGACTTTGATCATGCCGCCGCCCGCCTCGCCGATGACCTCGAGCGCGGCCACCTCCGCCTGCGCCTTCTGCAGATTGGCCTGCATCGCCTGCGCCTGTCGCATGATCTGGTTCATGTTGGCCATAACTGTCCTCTCTCACCTCAATCGTTCGGTTCGCCGGGACGTACCGATTCGGGTACCACGCTCGCGCCGAAGCGCCGCTTGAATGCGCCCACCATCGGATCGGCATCGAACGCGGCGCGTGCCTCGCTCTGGCGGGCGGCCGCAGTCTGCTCGTTGGCGCGGGCCAGCGTCGGCGGCTGTCCTTCCACCACTTCGATCTGCACGCGTACGGCGCTGCCGAGCGCGCGTGTCAGCACCTGTGCGAGCTTGTCCTCTGCCGAGGGCGTACGCAGCGAGGCGCGCCGCGCATCCAGTCCGAGTCGCAGTGTGACGCCCTCGCGGCCGAGCATCACGCAGTTGGCTGCCAACTGTCGTGGCAATCCCTGATCCAGCGATGCCACGATCGTCGTCCATTCCTCCTGGGAGGGGATCGCAGCCGCGCCGACAGCGCCGCCTGTGACGCCCGCTACCGCACCCGTGGCAGGGGGTGCGGGGGACGTATTGTCGCCTGGCGCCCGCATCGTCGGGCTGGCCGCCAGCGTGCCGGCCGGCGTGGCCGTCGGCGTGGCCCTCGGTGTGGCCGCCGGTAGCGCCGAGCGCGTCGATCGTGGCGGGACGGGCAGCGCTTCGGCCGCACCGCCGGGTGCGCCAGGCGGGCGGAAGGCGAGCATGCGGATCAGACTCATGCGAAATCCCGTCGGCGCATCGGGTGCAAGTCCCAGGTCGCGCCGCCCGAGTATCGCCGTCTGATAATACAGCTGCACGTCCTCTGCCGGGATCTCGGCCGCCAGACGTGCCAGCAGCTCCGGCGGGTGCAGCTCATCGCCCTCGTATGCCGCAACCAGCTGCTTGAGCGCGATGCGCTCGAACAGCGCAGCCAGCTGCTGCAGCAGCTCGGCATAATCAGGGGAGCGCTCCTCGAGACTGCGCAGGTAGTCCATCAGGGCTGCGCCGTCGGCACGGGCCAGCAGCTCCGCGACGCGCACCACATGCTCGCGCTCGACCGTGCCGAGCATGGCGCGCGCGTCCACTTCCAGGGCCCGACCGTTACCATAGGCCAGCAGCTGATCGAGCAGAGAGAGCGCATCGCGCAGACTGCCCTGCCCGGCCTGCGCGATCAGCGTGAGGGCGGCCGGCTCGAACTCGATCGCTTCCGCGGAGAGGATTTGCGTGAGTCTTGCGCTGATCAGTGCCTGTGGCAGCGGCTTGAGATTGAACTGCAGGCAGCGCGACAGCACCGTGACCGGCAGCTTGTGCGGATCGGTCGTCGCCAGCAGGAACTTCACGTGTGGCGGCGGCTCCTCCAGGGTCTTGAGCAGCGCATTGAAGGAATGCGCCGAGAGCATGTGCACCTCATCGATGAGGTAGATCTTGTAGCGACTATGCGTCGGCGCGTACTGCACGTTGTCCAGCAGCTCACGGGTGTCATCCACCCGCGTGCGCGAAGCAGCATCCACCTCGATCAGGTCGACACTGCGACCGGCATCGATCTCGCGGCAGCTGGCGCATTCACCGCAGGGTGTGGCGCTCACGCCGCGCTCGCAATTGAGGCACTTGGCCAGGATGCGCGCCACCGTCGTCTTGCCCACCCCGCGTGTTCCGGCGAACAGGAAGGCGTGGTGCACGCGACCACTCTCGAGCGCATTGGCGAGGGCACGCAGGACGTGCTCCTGCCCCGTCATCTCGCTGAAGCGGCGTGGGCGCCAGGTGCGCGCCAGTGCGGTATAGGAGCTCATGGCCTCATCATTGTCGGGGCGGGAGGTGATCCGCACCAGTGCGAGCTTCGGCACCCGACCGATCCGTTACCGCTGCTCCCTTCCGGGCCTGACGGGGTTCACGGTAGGTCGTCGCGAAGGTACCGGTACGGATCACCGTAGAACCTGCGGACAGCGAGCGGCAAAGGAACACGTGGGGGAGAAATCTAGAAATCAGTGCAGCTGTGTGCCGCATCCCACGGAAAAGACTCAAAACTCTTGCCTCGAACTCCTGTGGTCAACGGCCACATCCTAGCATAGGCCGCGCGCCCCTGGCCGCCGCGGCGTCAGCGCTCGTACTCATCGAAACCGTCCTTTACCGCCTGCTCGCTATCCATGTGAAATCCGGTGCTGAAGTACGGCCGCGTGCCATAGGTCACGCTGGTGAACAGCGCCTCCACCTGACTGATCCCCTGCGCATCGATGGAAAAGGTTTCATGCGCCTGCAAGGTCGAGGGCGCCGTGTCCGTGACGGTGACGGTCTTGCCGTTCTTGAGGGTGTACTGCCGCACGGAGGCGTCATTCTCATGATCGAAATACACGCTCGTCATCACCACCTGGTGCTCGAGGTCCACGGCCATTACGCGTCGGCTGCGAATGCGGTTGTCATTGTGGTGATAACCGCTCGCCAGATCCTCGGCGCAGCTCATGTTGATGCCACTGCGCTCATGTCCGGACGCGAGGGGCACGTTCGACGTCGGGCGCCCGTCTTCCAGGCGCTGGCAGTGCGGTGAGAACAGCGGCGGCCGATCCCCGGTGTTGTTCTCGATACCGGTGAAGTAGGTGTTGACGATGCGCATCAGCTCCTCGCGCGAGCGGCGCTGCGAGGGCGGTACCACGCGTGTGAATTCGGGGCGTGGCCTGTCACCCAGATAATCCGGCTGGCTGGCAGTGCTCGTATCCGCCCGCGTGCGCTCGGGCACGACGATGGTTTCGATCTCCGTGATCTGATGTCCATAGACCTTCAGGCGCGTGCTGACGATCACCGGAGCGCCGTTCTGATACATGCGCGCATAGAAACCGATCGTGCCCCACTCCGGATCGGCAATATAGAGGCGATAGGGACGCACTCCCGTTGCGTTCTTCCAGAAGCCGTCCGGGATGGGCAGCGGGACGCTGTTCTCGGAGTATCGCACACCCTTCGCGAGCGGCAACCGGCCGGGGTCGTGCGCCACCAGCGCGGCTATGAACTGCTCGGCAAGGCCCTGCAGACAGGCGCGATCGCAGTCGCCGGTGCCAACATCGGGCGGCAGCGCGCCCCGGGCCGCTGACCGCGCCAGCGAAACACTCCCCTGCAGCGCCAGCACAACGCCCAGCGCGCAGCCGATGGTACGCATAACCCTGACCCGCTTGCTCATGTTGATCCCCCCCTGCCGCGATCCCTGACCCGCTTCATGCCCGCCGCCCGCATCGGCGCAGAGACGGCGGGACTGCACTGTTTCGGCAACATCTTACCCCGAGGCGGCGAGAGTCCCGTTGAGAGCGTTCGGCGACCGATCGGGTTGCCGGCTCATCAGGCCGAGCGCACCATCGAGGAATGCTGTCATTTCACCTGGGGGACGGAAGATGATGACACCGGCAGTCGACGGCTCGGCAGGTACACGGTGCGGCGTCTGCTCAAGGCTTCGGCGTTGGGCGCGGGGAACCGGTTTCAATGTGACTGAGGTACGCAGCGCCATCGTCATTGCCGTTGCGCTAGCAGGCGGTTACAGCACTGCGATCGCTCAGCCGCGCGGGCCGAGCGCTGCGGACCTGCGCGATGAGTCGGAGCAGCGCCAGCCGCTGCTATTCCACGAAGCCTGGCAGCAACCACCGTATGTGGGCACGCTCGACGATCGCGCCCGGCGCATCACACAGGCGGCCGTGAGCAATCCAGATCTGCGCCTGCATCTGTATGGAGAAGATGCCGGCGCGGTGGAGGTGTGGACGCATGAGGGAAGGCGCGATCTGTGGACCGGACTGACGAAGTCACCCGTGGCGGTAACGCTCGAGGAAAAGAACGCCTATATCGATCTGACGGGACGCGCGCGGCTGCGCTGGATGACGCGCACCGAGAATCTGCACGTGCTGCATCCGGTGGTAAAGCTGGCGGATGGCACATTGCTGGCCGGCAGTCAGGCTGTCTCGAGCCCGCAGACCCTGGGCGGCCCGGGCGAATTCGTGGTATCCGAGGTCACCTTCGACGCGCAACGCTGGTTCACGCTCGACCCGGTGCGCGTGGTCACCACTCGCGAGGTGTTGCATCCGGATCTGAGCCGCGTGCAGGAGATCGGGTTCGTGGACCTGATGCCCGGCGGGGGTCATGGCTTCGACGGCTGCAGCAATGTGTCATGGATCGAACTGTACGCCGGGACACATAAGCGTTGAACTGGCGGAGAGGGTGCTACGAAATCGCGCGCCCATTTCTACCACGATGCGACCTGCCAGCGAACCAGTCGCCGCGGTAGGCCAGCAGCACCCGCTGATCAGTGCGCCCATCGACGCCATCAATGCAAAGATACTTGCCTGGGCCCTTCGCGGCGACGTACTTTCCAGATCGCGACAGGGAGTGTCGATGGGATTTCTCAGAGCTCGCAAAGCGGCACACACTGGCTTGTCGCTCGCCGGTGAGCGCTGCCTGCGTCCAATGCGGCGCCGGGTGCCGACGAGAGTGGCGCTCCTGGTCCTGTCTTGTCTGCTGCCAGGCGCAGCCGGATCTGCACCCAAGTCGCCCGGCGACCTGATTCCTCCATCGACGCCTCAGCAGTGGGCGGCTCTCGCCAGACTGCCGGACTGGAGCGGTGTGTGGACACCAGACATAGGCGACCAGTTCTGGCAGGCAAAAACCAACCAACCACCCTGGAACACGCGCGCGGCGACGCGGATCTCCACAATGTTGAAGGATGAGGCGGCCGGTCATCCCCACGGCATCTTCACCAACTGTCTGCCCTATGGCATGCCCGGGCTGATGCTGATTACGCACAACGCACTGGAGTTTCTGTTCACGCCCGGACGCGTCACGGTTTTGGGCGAATCGGATGGAAATCGGCTGCGGCGCATCTACACCGACGGACGCGCTCATGCCGTGGATCCCGACCCCAGTTTTCACGGCGACTCGATCGGCCACTGGGAAGGCGACACCCTGGTCGTCGATACCGTCGGCATTTATCCCGAGGCGCTGATTCCCATCAGCGAAGCGGCCGGCGTGCCAAATGACGGTGACCTGCACGTGTCGGAGCGCATCCATCTGGTGCCGGGTGATCTGATGCAGGACGAGCTCACCATCACCGCGCCGCACGTGCTGACCAGGCCGTGGATGACGGCACGGGTCTTTCATCGGGACCGCGCGCGCGAGTCCGAGATTCACGAGGGCGAATGCCTGCAGGGTCGCTACCGCGAAGATACTGACAAGAATGGGGACGCCGTGTGGGCGCCCCTGAAGTTCACGGCCGAAGGTGTCCCAATACCCTAGCGTCCGAACTGTTGAGGAGGCGTATGAAAGACTGGAACCCGTCGGGCTGCGTGGTCGATCGCGCTTTATCGTTCCTGGCCTTCCTGCTGGTGTGTGTGCAGCCGGTGCCGGCGCACGCGCACCATTCGTTTGCCATGTATGACAGCACCAGGATCGTCACGCTGCAGGGCACGGTGAAGTCCTTCGAATGGTCGAACCCGCATATCATCCTTTGGGTTTACGCAGCGCCATCCGGTGCAGCGCTGCAGCTCTGGAGTCTGGAACTCAGCAGCCCCGCCAATGTGATACGCCAGGGATGGACCCGGCATTCCCTGCAACCCGGCGACAAGGTGGTGGTCGAGCTCGAGCCGCTGCGTAACGGCGCCCACGGTGGCTCGCTCAAAAGAGTGACTACTGCCAGTGGCGTTGTGCTCACGAGCAACTCCATCATCGGAGTCGTGCGCCCGGCCGTGCCTCAGAAATCGCCGGATGCGCAACAGCGCTGATACGGCGATAGGACGTATAACCGCCCTCCCGTTGCGGCAAGCTGCCTGCGTGCGGCGCCGTGACGAGCAGCACGCACGCACCAGCCTCGTCTTCCACCTGGAAGCGTAGTATACGCAGCGGCAGGGAGCTTTTCGCCTGTCCTCCCTCTGGAGGGGACAACCATGGCATCGAAATGGATTTCGTCAGGCCGATTGGTATTCGCGTCGGCTCTTCTTACGATGGGGGCTCTGCCCGCTGTCGCCCACCATACCTTCGCGATGTTCGACGGGACGAGGAAACTGGAACTGCGGGGCACGGTGAAAGAGCTCCAGTGGACCAACCCACACTGCTTCCTTCAACTACTCGTCACCAGGGACGGCGCCGTGCAGGAGTGGAGTCTGCAGATGAATGCGCCGCTGGACCTGTATCGCAATGGCTGGCGCCCCAGATCCCTCAAACCGGGCGATCAGGTCACCGTCCTGATCAACCCTGCCAGGGCCGGGCGCAACAGCGGCCGGTTCATTTCCGGAGTCGGACCGGACGGCAAGAAGCTGTCGTCGGGTTAGTGCATGGGAGGGTATCCGATGAGCGCCAAAACTCTGCTGGCCCTGGCGGCCCTGCTCTGCTGCGCGCCGCTCGCCGCTCAGCAGAGCGCGCCTGATCGCGTCCGAAGATTCGCCGCCTTGCCGGCATGGAGCGGGCTATGGGAAGGCGAAGCGGCCGCCGATACACGATCGGATGCCTTCGATCGACAAATTCAGCAGGCGCTTGCCCATCCTGAGAACATCCCGACCGTGGCACCGCCCGGGGTGTTGGCGCCCGCGGAGACGTTCATGATCAGCCGTTCACAACTCATGCAGGAGCCCCCCTATACCCCGCAGTGGCACCGGCGGTACGAGGAATTTAGGCGCAAGATCCAGATGACATCGGCCTCAGTGGTCAATCCCGGCAGCATCATGGCCTGCACCTGGGATTTTCCAGAGATCATGGACAATCCTTTCGACACGCTGTTTCAAATCTTTGTGACACCGGAGGAGACGTTATTGCTATTCGCCAATGGGCAGGCACGCCACCTCTACACCGATCGACCCCATCCCAAGCCTGAAGATCTCTGGCCAAGCGACTTGGGTAATTCCGTCGGACGCTGGCAGGGCGACACTCTGATCATCGACACCATTCAGCGTCGGCCGGGGCCGTTTCTGAGGGTTCCTTTCGTTCTCTCACCGGATCTCAGCGATAAGGCTCGCTTCACGGAGCGGCTGCACATGACAGGCCCCGATAGCTTGCAGGATGACATGACGATCGAGGACCCCGAGCGTCTCGTCCATCCCTGGACGGTGGCCCTGAAATTTCAGCGCGCGAAGGGTCTTGACCGGCTGATCCCTACCGACTGCTCGGAGAACAATCGCTTCCATGTCGTGAATGGACAGATGACGATCGAATCGCACTGAGCCGGCGGTTGCGTTGAACCAATGAAACCGCCAATACACGCCGACGGCGTTTTGTGATCCTCGGTGTCATCACTCGACGCTGGACTATGTGAGCCCGGTGACTTATAACCAGTCGGAAGCGACTCATAGACTTTTACGCGGTGTCGGGAAATCGGGGGAACGCCGTGCCGTTTCCGCCCATTGATGAATGGCGGGTTTGTGCTGGCCTGATTGTGGCCCTCCCCATCGAACGGATGAGGCCATGAAATTTCTCCCGCTTATCTGGTCCGGGCTCTGGCGCAAGCCCGGGCGCACGATTCTGATCCTCCTTCAGGTTGCAGTGGCCTTCGGCCTGTTCGGGGTCCTGCAGGGCATGAAGACGGGCATGGACGAGGCCGTTGCCAAGGTCAGAGCGGATTTACTGCTCGTGGTACCGAGCGCCGTTGGCGGAACTCCTCTGCCACTAGCCGACCTGCAACAGCTGCGAGCGATCCGCGGCGTGAAGGAGGTAACGTACGCCGGAGGCCTGGCGGGGACCTACCAAAAGCCGACGCAGGTCGTGGGCGTGCTGGCCATTGAGCCGAGCGATGCCTGGTTAACACTCGTCCCGGAGATTTTTACGGTATCTGCCGAGGACCTCAAAGCCCTGCGCAAGACCCGCACCGGCGCCCTGATCACCGCAGATATCGGCAAGAAATACGGTTGGCATGTCGGCGATCGAATTGCCCTGACCACGTCTACCCTGCAGAGCAACGGCTCCGGCACCTGGTACTTCGACATCGTCGGCATGGTCACGGATCACGAGCCCGGCGAGTCCGGACTCATCGTGACCAGCTACGCCTATCTGGATGCAGCGCGCGCCCTCGATAAGGGCACGGTTCGAAATTTCTACGTGGTCGTGTCGGACCCCAAACAGGCAGCAGCGATGGCCGACACCATCGATCGCACTTTCGTGAATTCTTCCAGCAGTACGCGTACCTTCTCTCTGCACGAGAATGCAGAACAGGCGGTACAATCGATCGGCGATCTGAATTTCGCGATCCGTTCGATCGTCAGTGCCGTCTTGCTGGCGATCGTGTTCGCCACGGCCACGATGACGATGCAGACGGTTCGCGAACGCGCGCCCGAATTGGCCGTATTGAAGACCGTTGGCTTCGGCAATCGGGCGGTGTTCCTGCTCGTGGCGACCGAGGCGCTGCTGGTATGCATCGTCGCCTCGCTCCTCGGACTCGCCCTGGCCTGGATCGCCTTCCCTCTGGCGGGCAAGTATGTGCCCGGGCTATCGATGCCGGTACAGGTCGTCATGCTCGGTGTCGTCGGAGCCGTGTTCGTAGCACTGCTCAGCGTGACTCTGCCGGCCCTGCGCGCAGCGCGCCTCAACGTCATCGACGCGTTGGCAGGACGGTAGCAACCCTTGAACTTCCTGAGGCAATTGAGTGTCCTGCTGCGCATGAACCTGCTGGGCTTACCGCAGCGCATGGGTCTGGTATGCACCACCGTCATCGGTGTGACCTGCGCCGTAGGCGTACTGGTCTCCATGCTGGCGATGGGCGTCGGTGCCCGTCAGCAGGCAATGGGAAACGTGCGGCCTGATCGCGTGACGCTGCTCAGTGTGGGAGCTCTGGGCCCTGCCCAGAGCAGCATCCCCAAGAATATGGCTGTGCTGATTCCGGACCTTCCGGGCATACGACGCAATGCGAAGGGCGATCCGATCGTGGTGCCGCAGGCGTCGGTATTCATGACGGCTCGCAGAAAGCTCTCCGGCACACCGGTCGGCTTCCCGATCTTCGGCTCGGGTATGCGGCTCATCGACTACACGCCGGAACTGGTGCTGACTGGCGGACGCATGTTTCGCCCCGGGCTGCCCGAGCTGATCGCCAGCAACTACTGTGCGCGGCAGTACCAGCAATTTGGCGTGGGAGATACGCGCACGATTCAGGGCCGCAACTGGCGCGTCGTCGGAAACTTCGATCTCGGGCACACCGGCGGGACCTGCGTCGTGTACGCCGATGTCGACACCGTCCTGTCTGCCTTCGGCCGCGACAGCTACAACCAGATCAATGTCATGCTGCAGTCCCCCGCGACGTTTAACCAACTGGTCGATGCGATCAAGGCAAACCCGGTGCTTCGTGTCGAAGCCAGGCACGAGGCTGACCTGGTGGCGCAGAACATGCAGCAGGTAGACGGCATCCTGAACTTCGTCAGCTACTTCATCGGCGCGATCCTCGCACTGGCGGCCACCATCGGAGCGGCCAATTCGCTGTATGCCGTCGTGGACAGCCGTCGTCGCGAGCTCGCCACGCTGCGCGCCGTCGGCTTCAGTGGCCTGCCAATCGTGGTCTCGATCCTGAGCGAGGCGATTATCCTGGCGCTTCCCGGTGCGCTGATTGGCGCCGGGCTCGCCTGGCTGTTCTTCAATGGTCGCGCAGCCAACCCCTTTGGATTCCAGTTTCACCTCGTGGTTACGTCATCCCTGACATTGCTCGGCGTCACTTGGGCGTTGTGCATGGGCCTGATCGGTGGACTGCTGCCGGCCGTGCGGGCCGCCCGTGTGCCAGTCACGGTGGCGCTGCGCGCGACGTGACTCTCGAGTCCCCGGGCGCTCCTTGCACCAGGAGCGACGCTTGAGAACGTCGTCAATGTCCTCGAAAACCACTGTGGATATTCCAGAGAAGACCTTGGCGGATGCCATGCGCTTTACCGGTGCCAGGACCAAGCGCGAGGCGAGGATCAACTGCCCGCAGTGTATTGCCACAGGTCATTGAGATAGCCGCCCGCGCCGACGGAATCGTAGCCGGATCCGCCAAACAGCCAGAGTTTTCCGGAGGCATCGATCCAGGCGCTCGCGGCATTGCGCGCTCCCGGTACATCCCCGGGGACGCCGGTGTCTTCGGTGCCATAGAGGCCGGCGGCGTCGTTCGTAGCGCTGCCACTCACCCAGGACCACTCCTTCGTGCTCGGGCTGTATTGCCAGAGATCATTCAGACTGCCGGTGCCACCGCCGACAGCGCCATAGCCAATGCCTCCGAACAGCCAGAAATTGCCGGAGCCATCGATCCAGCTGATCGCGGCCTGCCGTGCGCCGGGTACACTGCCGGTCGATCCGGCGCCGAGGGTGCCGTAGACCCCAAGCGCATTGACCGTGTCTTCGCCGCTGACCCAGGTCCATTCTGCGCTGCCGGCGTTGTACTCCCACAAATCGTCCAGCTTGCCCAGGCTGCCGGCAGAGTCGTAACCATAGCCACCAAACAGCCATAGGCTGCCCGAGGCGTCGATCCAGGTGCTGGCCGAATAGCGCGCGCCGGGCACGTTGCTGCTCGCCGCGGTACCCTCAGTTCCGTAGACGCCGCTGCTGTCGCGTGTGTTGGCGCCTGCAACCCAGGTCCACTGGCCACTGGCCGGCGTGTATTTCCACAAATCGGCAAGCTCGCCCACGCCGCCACGCGCGTCGAGACCATACCCGCCGAACAGCCACAGGTTGCCCGAGGCGTCGATCCAGCTGCTGGCCGAATAACGTGCGCCGGGCACATTGCTGCTCGACGCCGTGCCCTCGGTGCCGTACACCGCAGCCGCATTCTGCGTCTCGCTGCCGCTGACCCAGGTCCATTGTCCGCTGCTCGGACTGTATCGCCACAGATCGTTCAGGCTGGCAACACCACCGCTCGCGGCGTAACCCACGCCCCCAAACATCCACAGGTTACCGGACGCGTCGGTCCACGAGCTTGCTGCCTGACGACCGCCAGGTACGCCGGTGGCCGACGCGGTGCCCTGCGTTCCATAGAGTCCACCGACATCGTTCCCATCACCGCCGCTGACCCAGGTCCACAGGCCGGTGCTCGGGCTGTACTGCCATAGATCGTTCAGGTACCCCGCCGTGCCGGTCGAGTCATATCCGACTCCACCGAAGAGCCAGAAGTTGCCGGACGCATCGGTCCAGGTGATAGCTCCATAGCGCGCACCCGGCGCACTGGCTGCCGAAGCAGTGCCCTCGCTGCCATACACCCCGCTGCCGTTGGCGCTGCTCAACCCTGCTTTCCACGTCCATTGGCCGTAGCCGCACGTCACCGCAACGTTTGCCACATTGCCGGTGTCCATTCCGCTGGCGCCACTGGTGACGGCGCACTGCTCTTCGGCGGGCTGCGTCTGCACCGTCACCGAATAGCTGCTTCCCGGCGAGAAAGAGGTTGGAAACTCCCAGCTGCTCGCGTCCGCAGCCACCGTCACGGTGGCACTGCCGTTGGCCAGCACGACGCTGCCGGACGTCAGACCGCTGATGGTGCCACCGACCGTGTAGTTGGTGATGGCAGCCGTGGCGGTGGTCAACGTGTACGTCGTGCTGCCGCCGCCGCACGCCGTCAGGGTCAGGGCGACTCCCAGAACAACGCCTGGCATTGCCGCGCTGAGAATGAAAGGCGAGCGACTTGCTCCTGGACGCATGAGGTGACTCCGGCTTGTGCTCACTCCGGCCGCACGAACTGCCAGAGGTCATTGAGATAGCCATTGCCGGTTGAGCCATAGCCCACTCCGCCGAACAGCCATAGATTACCGGAGGAAGCCTCAGTCCAGGCGCTGGCGGCCTGACGGGCCCCCGGCACGGTGCTCACCGAGGCAATCCCCTGACTGCCATAGAGGCCATCAGCATTGAACTTGCTGGCGCCACTGACCCAGGTCCACTGCCCGCTCGCTGAGCTGTATTGCCACAGGTCGTTCAGCGTGCCCAGCTCGCCGGCCGCGTCGTATCCATAGCCGCCGAACAGCCACAGATTGCCGGCGGAATCGCTCCAGGTGCTGGCGGCCTGGCGCGCGCCGGGCACATTACCCACCGCAGCGGTGCCCTGCGCGCCATAGAGTCCACTGGCACCGAACGCCTGTACGCCACTGACCCACATCCACTGGCCGCTGGCCTGATTGTATTGCCACAGATCATTGAGCTCGCCGACATTGCCGTTTGAATCGTAGCCATAGCCACCGAACAACCACAGATTGCCAGCGGCATCGGTCCAGGCGCTGCTCGCCTGACGCGCGCCCGGCGTATTGCTCGCAGCGGGCGCGCCTTGAGTGCCGTAGACGCCGCTGGCATTCCCGGCATCGCCGCCACCAACCCAGGTCCAATCGCCACTGACCGGACTGAATTTCCAAAGATCGTCAAGCTCACCGACGTGGCCGTTCGAGTCAACGCCATAACCGCCAAACAACCACAGACTGCCGGAGGCGTCGATCCAGGCGCTGGCGGCATAGCGCGCTCCGGGGGTAGTGCCGGAGGACGTCGCGCCAAGCACGCCGTACACGCCACCGGCATCGCTGCCAGTACCGCCGCTGACCCAGGTCCACTGTCCGCTGCCTGGGGTGTATTTCCACAAATCGTTGAGTTTGCCCTCGCTGCCGGTGGCACCATAGCCAAAGCCACCGAACAGCCATAGATTCCCCGAGGCGTCGGTCCAAGCGCTGGCGCTATAGCGTGATCCAGGCACATTGCCGCTCGACGCGACACCCTGCGTGCCATAAACGCCGTGGACATTGTTGCCGCTCGCGCCGCTCATCCACGTCCACAGGCCGGTGCTTGGACTGAACTGCCACAGATCGTTCAGGCTACCCAGCGCACCGCTCGCGTCGTATCCCTGCCCGCCGAACACCCATAGATTGCCGGCACTGTCCGTCCAGGCACTCGAGCCGTAGCGCGCTCCCGGTATGTTGCTCGCGGAAGCCGCCCCCAGCGTGCCGTAGGCTCCGCTGGCATTCTCTCCGCTGCCACCGCTCACCCAGGTCCATTGCCCGAACGGGCTGCACACCACGCCCACATCCGTCACGTCGGCAGCGAGTGTCGCCTCGTTGCCGTCACCGTACACGCCGCACAACTCTCCGACAGGTTGTGTCTGTACCGTCACGGTGTAGCTGCTGCCCGCGGGAAAGGCGCCCGGAAATACCCAGGTGGTTGCGCCGGCCGAAACCGTGACCGTGGTCCCGCCGTTATAGGCCAGCACGACGCTGCCGGTGGTCAGCCCACTGATGGTGCCGCCCACGGTATAGCTGTTGCTCTTGTTCGAGCCGCCGCAGGCTGCAAGCGCCAGCACGACCGTCATCAGGCAAATGGCCCGTAGTTTCATGCCTAATCTCTACTCTCAGTGCCCCTGCGTGAAGCTCCAGAGGTCATTCAGATTCCCCTGTACGCCGGATGAATCGAACCCCAGGCCGCCGAAGAGCCAGAAGTTACCGCTGAGATCGACCCATCCGGCCGCCCGCTCGCGCGCACCGGGCGTGTTGCTGGCGGCGGCGATCCCCAGAGAGCCCGAGACGCCCGCTGCGTCGACCGACGAGGCGCCCCCGATCCAGGTCCAGACGCCCGTGCCCACGCTGTACTCCCACAGATCGTTCAGGCTTCCAGACTCATCGCTCTGATCGAATCCCTTGCCACCAAAAAGCCAGAAATTCCCGGCCTGATCCGTCCATGACACCGCCGACACGCGCGCCCCCGGCTCATCGCCCGCCGCTGCAGCGCGCAGCGTGCCGTAGACACCGGCGGCATTCGGCATCTCGGACCCGTCGACCCAGGTCCACTCCCCGCTGGCGGGGTCGTACTCCCACAGGTCGTTGTACTCCTGCGCGAGAGCACTCGAGCTCAGGCCGAGACCACCGAATAGCCAGAATTTGCCGTTGTGATCCACCCAGGCGTTGCCACCCATGCGAGCGCCCGGTACGTTGCCGCTGGCCGCGACGCCTTGCGTGCCGAAAACGCCGGCGGCATCGGGCGTGCTGGCGCCGCTGACCCAGGTCCACAGGCCAGTGGTCGGGTTGAAACTCCAGAGGTCATTGAAGACCGCAAGGTAGCTGCCATTCGAATTGAGTTGCGCACCGCCGAACAGCCAGAAGACGCCGGCACTGTCCACCCAGCTGATCGCATTGGTGCGCGCTGGCGGCAAATTGCCCGCGGCCGCGACGCCTTGTGTGCCGTAGCTGCCTGCGTTACCTGACGTGTTTGCGCCGTCGACCCAGGTCCACTGCCCGCTGACGGGGTTGTAGCGCCACAGATCGTTCAGCTGCTGCCAGCTCTGATCGACGAGGCTGTCACCGCCGAAGAGCCAAAGATTGCCAGCGGTGTCGTTCCAGCTGGCAGCCCCCTCGCGCGCTCCGGGATTGTTACCGGTGGCTGCAATTCCCTGCGAGCCATATGAGCCCGCGGTCCCCAGCACGTTGGAGCCGCCCTGCCACACCCACTCTGCCGCGGAAGGAATGAATTCCCACAGATCATCGAACATGCCAGCGCTGCCGATGCTGCCACCGCCAAACAGCCAAAGATTCCCCGTGGCATCGGTCCATGCCGTGGCCCCGCGGCGCGCGCCGGGCGTATTGCCGGCCGCCGCCGTGCCCTCTGTTCCATAGACCCCGAGTGCGTTGACGTAATTTGCGCCGGAAACCCACGTCCATACATTGGTGGCGCTCGAACTCAGCGTGCACGTGACCGCAACATTCGTAACCGCGCTCGTCGCGGTACCGCTGGCATTGCCCACCGAGCAGACCTGGTTGGCCGGCTGCACGGCGATGGTGATGTCGTACGGCGCGTTGGGTTGCTCCGTCACGCTGAAAACGAATGCGCCGTCGTTCGACAGGGACAGGTTGTCGGCACCGTTATTCTGCAGCACGACCGTTCCCGACAGGCCAGCGATCGTGCCGCCGATGCTATAGGTCAGTGGAACGGTGATGGTGGTCGTCTTGGAACTGCTGCCGCCGCATCCCGACAATGCCGCGGCTAGTCCGATGAGCATCCACTTAAGAAAAGTGCGCATAACAAACCCGTCAAGGCGGTTGACGGGCAGAGCCCGCACGACCTGAGCATAACGCAGCAGGCAGCGCATGGTTGACGCAGGAGAAGGGCAGACTCGCGAGATGCGCTCGCGTCCGCGAGCAGCATCAGTCGTCGGGGAAACTTACAGAACCTTACATCGCTGCTGCCGGATCCCGGCACGGGGACTGTGACCCGGGCGACACTGATGAAGCCATGAAAGAGTCTTCGCGCTGTGCGGGCTCACTGTCGCTTTCGAAGCCGGTAATGCCGGCTTTGTTCACCAAAACCGCTACGTCAACACGAGCGCGGAGACTTCGAGTGCTTGCAGCACTGAACATATTTGCCGCCCTCCCCCATTGCGTCAGCGCTGAGCTGAGCCGTCCTGTCTTCTGCTGCCGACAGAGCGGTCGACTGTGTGTGTCCGACACGCTCGCACGTCAACCCTGCCGAGGCTGCGCCGTTTTGCAGCCAATTGGCGGGCTCAAGGATTGGCTCAAGGGAGATCCTATGAACAGTCGGATCATCAAGACGATGGTGGCGGTGTCGGCCGCCATGGCACTGGCCCTCTCGATGAGTGGCTGCGGCGGCGGCAGCGATACCGGCTCTACCAGCGCAGCGCCGCAAGGCAGCGTCAATATCAGCCTGACCGATGCTCCCGGCGACTTCGATAATGTTTGGATAACCGTGACGGCGGTATGGTTTCATACCAGCGACACGGCCAGCCCCGATGACGGCGGTTGGATCAAATACTCCTTGAGCACGCCTGTGACCGTCGATCTGCTCACCCTGCAGAATGGTGGTCTTTCGCAGGCATTCAGCAATCTGACGCTACCGCAGGGCACCTACCGGCAGATTCTGCTGTTTGCCGACGGTCCTGGTGCAACCCTGACCGGCTCGGCGAGCGCGCAGCAGCTGACCTATAACGATCAGGTCAACTACCAGGACGCCAACAATACCGAGCAGGTCGCGCCGCTGGAGATCATCAACCCGAGCAAGGGGATCGATCTCGTCGGCACTTTCGCGGTCACGTCGACTGCGGCCTTGAATCTGGCACTCGACTTCAATGTGGACCGGGACATTATTCCGGTGTTTCTGGGCACACAGGAGGACTTCATTCTCAAGCCGCGCCTTGCGTACTTCGATCTGACGCATACCGGCGGCATTCATGGCAGCGTCGACTGCGCCGATCTGCTTGCGGCGGGCGGCAGTGGCTTTGCCTACGGCCTCGTCGTGAAGGCGGAAATGCCCGATGCCAATGGCACATACCATACGGTGGACCGCGAAACCGGGCTACGGCTGAATCTGAACTCCAACAGCTGCACCTTTACGCTCTTTCCGCTCGACATCCCCCCAGGCGCGAGCTCCGCGAGCTACGACGTGGTGATCAGGGGTCGCGCTATGAGCACCATCATTGTACAAGGCGTGCCGGTGCAGGCCGGCACCACTGCGGCCACGGGAACCGCACTGAGCGCCGATCCGCTGCCGCTCACCCAGAGCGCCGAATACACCGCCAACATGCCGGTAAACGCACCCCTGTCGCCGACCGGTGGCGATGTGCAGTTCTATCAAACCCTGCCCGGAACCTCCGCTTCCTATGAAGTGCGCTACCGTGCCGTCGATCCGTTCACGGGTGTGTTCGGCTCCGACGAGCCGCTCTCCCTCGGCGCTCCGCAGGTAGGCCAATATGCAGCAGGCGCCGATCCTGTGCTTGCGCCCCTGACCCCCAACGAGGGGCTGGGCGGCTATCTGCCCTTTGGCGATGCGCCTTACTTCACGCGCACCGCGGCGACGACCGGCACGCTCATCCCCCCCAGCGGCGGCACCGCGAGCTTTACGATTGGAGCGCTCGCGATCACCGCTCCTGCGACGGCTGACAGCATCAGCGGCACGCTGACTCAGGGGACCGCCGGCGGCTACGATTCCGGATACCTGATCGTCAGTCACCAAGGCTATATCGTCGCAACGATGTCCGTCGCGGCGGTGCTGGCGCTCAACGGAGGAAACGGAGGCGCGTACACGCTTGCGAATATCCCGGGAGGCTCGAGCATGCAGACTTTCGCGGCCGGCACGTACTACCTGCAGGCGTATGTGTGGAACAGCGCCCATCCGCTGCTGACCCTGCATCGTGTAGAAGGCAGTGGTGTCGTCAATTTGCAGGGCGGCAGCGCGACCAATGTCGATCTGAGCGTGAACTGAGCGGTATCCCTCTCGGGCGGAAGATCCAGCCCTCCTGTACCAGTCCGGCCCCCTCCAGAGGGTGACGCAACTCTCAAGGCGGCAGCGGATTGTTTGACCCATTCGCTTGGCAAGCGTGCCGCTACCGCTAGGCTTGCCTGACATCTTTTGAGGGCCCCCCGAGGGCCTTTCGCGCGCGAGGTACCTGACGATGCCGGCTGAATCCGATCCGCTGCCGATGGGCGATACGGCTCTGCATCGGCGCTTGCAGCGGCTGGGATTGGAAGGACGGGAGGATTCCTGGATAGACCGCTACGTTCTGTGCGGGCACCTGGTCCATCCGCAGGACGCACAGCCGCGTGTGAAGTTTGAAGCGACGGCGCGCTTCGTGCGTGATCTCGTGGCACATCGCTGGGCCCGCACTCGCGATGCGCGCGCCGCAGCCAAAGCCAAACGCGTGTACTACCTGTCGATGGAGTATCTGCTGGGTCGCACGTTGCGCAACAACATGATGAACCTCGCCGCCGAGCCGGTAGTGCGCGTGGCCATGCAGGAACAGGGGTGGAGTCTGGACGCGCTCATGGAAGAAGAGCCCGACGCCGGGCTGGGCAATGGCGGCCTCGGGCGCCTGGCCGCATGCTTTCTGGACTCCCTCGCCACGCTGGAATACCCGGCGATCGGCTACGGGCTGCGCTACCAGTACGGCATCTTCCGCCAGTCGATCCAGGACGGCTGGCAGAGCGAGCGCCCCGATGACTGGCTCTCTCATGTGGATCCGTGGGAGGTCAAGCGAGCGCATCGCACCTACGTGGTACCGCTGAACAGCTCCTTCGAGCTGCAGGGCGCCGGCATCACCCTGCAACGCAATCGACCGTCGAGCCTGCTCGGTATCGCGTACGACCGCCCCGTCGTCGGCTACGGTGGCCATTGCGTCAATACGCTGCGCCTGTGGGCGGCGGCGGCGCCGAACTCACTGGACTTCGCCGAATTCTCCCAGGGGGATTTCGCCGGCGCGGTGCTGCAAAACGTCGCCGCCGAGTCGGTGACACGCGTGCTCTATCCCGACGACTCCACGCTCGCCGGCCGGGCGCTGCGCTTCCTGCAGCAGTACTTTCTCGTGAGCTGCTCGATCCAGGACATCATCACCCGCTTCCGCGAGGAACGGGTGGAGTGGTCGATGCTACCGGAGCGCGTGGCCATTCAACTGAACGACACGCACCCGGCGCTCTCGGTGGCGGAGCTCATGCGTGTGCTGCTCGACGACGCACGGCTACCGTGGGACAAGGCGTGGGACCTCACCGTTCGGTGCCTCGCCTACACCAACCACACCTTGCTGCCCGAGGCGCTGGAGTGCTGGCCGGTGGAGATGTTCGAGGTACTGATCCCGCGGCACCTGCAGATCATCTATGAGATCAATCATCGCTTCCTCGAGGGCATCCGGCGTCGCTTCCCAGAGGACGACGCCCGCGTCCAACGGATGAGCCTGATCGCGGAGGATCAGGTCCGCCGGGTCCGTATGGCACATCTGGCAGTGGTGGGCTCCCACAGCACCAACGGGGTCGCGGCGATTCACTCGGAGCTGCTCAAGTCCCGGGTCCTGCCGGACTTCAACGAGGCCTTCCCGGGCCGATTCAGCAATAAGACCAATGGCGTGACTCCGCGTCGCTGGCTACAGCAGGCAAATCCCTTCCTGTCCGAATTGATTACCCGCACGATCGGGCCCACGTGGATGTCGGATCTGTCGGCGCTGCGCGACCTGCTGCATTTCATCGACGAGGCGCCATTTCACGAGGAGTTTCGTCAGGCCAAGCGCGCCGCCAAGCACGCGTTCGCGAGCTGGCTCAAAGCGAGCAGCGGGTATGTGCTGAACCCCGAGGCGATCCTGGACGGACAGGTCAAGCGCATACACGAGTACAAGCGTCAGCTGCTGAACGCCCTGCACATCGTCGTGCTCTACAACCGCCTGAGAGAGCGCCCCGAGCAGCCAATGACCCCGCACGTGTTCCTGTTCGCCGGCAAGGCGGCCCCCGCCTACCACCTTGCCAAGCTCATCATCAAGCTCATCAACAACATCGCGGCGACCCTCGCCGCCGATCCGCTGAGCCGCGACCGCCTGCAGGTGATATTTCTGCCGGAATACAACGTCAGCATGGCCGAACGGCTCATTCCGGCATGCGACATCTCCCAGCAGATTTCCACGGCCGGCTTCGAGGCGAGCGGCACCAGCAACATGAAGTTCATGATGAACGGCGCCCTGACGATCGGCACCTGGGACGGCGCCACGATCGAGATGGCCGAAGAGGCCGGTGCGGAGAATCTCTTCCTGTTTGGAATGCGCGCCCAGGAAGTGGCGGACAGCGCCGGATGGTACGATCCGAACTGGCACTACGCCAACGAGCCGGAAACGCGTGCTGCGCTGGATCTCATCTTTTCAGATCACTTCAGCCCCGGGGAGCCGGGGGTCTTCGACCCGATCCGTGATGCCCTGCTGAAACAGGGCGATCGATTCCGGCATCTGGCCGATCTGACCGATTACGCGCGCGCGCACCGTGAGCTCACCGCGCTCTATCAGGATCCGAGCGCCTGGACCCGCAAGGCCATCATCAATGTCGCGTGCAGCGGCAAGTTCTCGAGCGACCGTACGATCACGGAGTACGCCGAGCAGATCTGGGGGCTGAAGCCCTGCCTTGTACGCTGAGTGGAGGGCGCGGATGGCGCGCGGTGGTGCCGGCTGCAGTATCGATGAGGTGCCACGACCGCTGAAAAGCGGCAAGGATGCGACCGTATCCCTCGACTCGGGGATGTAGACATTGCAGACGCGCTTCTGCGAGCGACCCTATGCCGATGATCGTAGTTGTCGCCGACGGTGAGATGTGCGCTATTCTCGCTGAGGATTGCACGGCTGTGCGTGTGCCACGCAAGCCGGTGTGGACTGTGCAGAAGATGCGGGCGCCACGCGCCGGGTCGAGGTGACCTATGACGGACTTGCTGCCACGCTGCTCCCGTCGGTCAGTGCTGCAGGGAGGGCTCGCCGCCGCAGTTGCGACGCTGCTTCCCGGCGCGCTCCGGACCGCCGACAGCGCAGAAGATCCCCGCATCGGTGCCGCGATCGAGCGGCGCATTCCCTCGAGCGGCCAGCGTGTCGCAGTCATGGGCCTCGGCACCAATGACTTCGGCCGAGCCGGCTATGATCGGGTGCGTGCGGTGCTCGACCGCCTGCACGCGACGGGCGGGAACATGATCGACACCGCCGCAAGCTATGGGGACAGCGAGATGCTGATCGGTCGCGCTCTGACCGAGCTCCGCATCCGGGACCAGATGTTTCTCGCGACGAAATTCAACGCCGCGAGCGGGGAACACTTCGGCCCGCCGGGATCCCGTCCACCGCGCGGCTTCGGACCGCCCGTGGGATTTGGACCCCCTCCTGGGAGCGAACGGCTCTACGGAAGGGCGAGCTTCGAGCGCTCGTTGATGCGCCTGCAGACCGATCACGTGGACCTGATCTATGCGCACTTCATCGGCAGCTGGGAGCCGCTGATGTCGCTGATGATTCAGCTCAAGCAACAGGGCAAGGCCCGCTATATCGGCATCACCACCGCCTCCGTCCGCGAGCATCCTCAGCTCATCGCGGCAATGCAGAAGCATCCCATCGATTTCGTGCAGGTCGACTATTCGATCGCCAACCGCGATGCGGCCACGACGGTATTTCCGGTCGCTGTCGCGCGTAAGATCGCGATCGTGGTGGACATGCCGCTCGGGGGCCTCTTCACGTCGCTGCTGGGGCAGATCGAGCATCGGCGTCTGCCACCGTGGGCGCCGGAGCTGGGCATCCGCTCCTGGGGCCAGTACCTTCTCAAGTACGTCATATCCCACCCGGCCGTGACCTGCGCGATTCCCGGGGCCACGAAGGTCGAGCATCTTGCGGACGATCAGCTTGCCGGCCACGGCATATTGCCGAACGCCGCAGAGCGCCGGCAGATGGAAGCCTATTGGGACGCGAAGACCTGATCTCCGACTCGAGCCGACCCGTCCGGTGTCGCTTTGCGGGAGATGCTGTTACCGAATTTCCCTGCTGCCGTCACCTCGCCTGACAAGGACCAATCGCACCGATCGATCGGAGTCGAAACGACTGGTCATGCTCACGAGCATCGAGAGCGGGTCGCAGCAAGGCGATCATTCCATCGATTTCGTCCACGGAAAATGGGTCCATCGAGTCGTTCAACATCGAGCTGCGCGACGAGTGTCTGAATGCCAACCAGTTCTTGTCGATCGACGATGCCAGGAGCAAGATCGAAGCGTGGCGGAGGGATTACAACCACCACCGGCCACACGGCGCGCTGGGTCAGCTGACGCCCAGTGAGTACCTGAGACGGTCAGTAATTGAGGCCAAAGAAGTCGCGGAATTGCAGCGTTGAATGGGCCTGGAACGGGACCCACAGCAGGGGGGATCATGCGCCTGAGAATAATGCTTGCGACCGTGGGTGCACTCGCAGTGGGTGCTGTTGCAGTTCCGTCCGCCGACAGCGCCGCCCCCACGAGCCCGCACCTGGCGGCTGACTCATTCACCTTCAAATCCAATAAGGATCTCGAGGATGTCGCGATCAGGCCCGGGGTCGCAGGTGCCTCGCTGGGCGTGCTGTCTGACCACGAGAATTATTTTGTCGAAGTGGTTGGCCGTACGCAGACGGGCGAACCGGAGTTTCACGCACACTGGATCGATTACGCCGTCGTGCAGGAGGGCCACGGCAGTCTGCTCTACGGTGGAACGGATACTGGCTCGCGGGACATCGGCAACGGCGAATCGCGGGGCGGTACGATCTCCGGTGGCGCGAGCCGGGATTTGAATCCGGGTGACTATTTCGAAATGCCGGCAGGTGAGTGGCATCAGATCATCCTGAAGCCCGGCACCAAAGCTTTTCGTTATCTCGTCGTCAAGATCCGTCAGTAAATCGGGGACGAACGTCGGGAGTGGCCTTTGTTGGCGGCCGCGACACTGCACAGCCGGATGTTTATCGCTGCGCCGTATCGGTGGGCGGTATCGCCGTGGCCCAAACTGAGCAGGGTGAGTCCAGGCGAGTGAGGAACCGCACGACCGTAGAGCGGACCTCGGAGCGTGAGCTCTGCATAAGACGTACATTCGATGCGCCGGGCGGCTGGACGTTCAGATGCGTAAACTCACGGCGAGCGGGGAATTGAGGGTGGGCTCGTAATGCATCGCCAAGAGATTTGGTTTGGAGCGTGCCGATGAAGCGGCGCTCCATTTTGCCGGCGCAGGATAATCAAGACCTTTGCTGCCTGGTTGCCGACAAGGCAGCACAGGAAGCCTACGATCGCGTGGCCAACGCACTCGGGCCCCTGCAGGACCTCCTGGGTGGCATCGCGTATGCAACGGTCGCCGGCTTGGAATCCAGGACTGAACTTCTCGAAGCAGCCGAGCTGCTCCAGCGAGTCACCGGACTCCTAACGAAAACGTCGGCCCGGGAAGCTCCCTGGTATGAGCTCCTCGAGCGGCTCGCACCAGGCCAGATACTAAGTGGGCGGTGAGTGACATAGAGCGCCGGCATGCCGCGGCAAATCGCCCGCACTGGTGCGTGCGCGCGACTGCCGTGGGCGGGCAGCGGCGGGCATCACCATATCGCTGAAAGACGTCTGCGTACACGAGTCGCGACTGCTGGTGGCGGAGAGGGTGGGATTCGAACCCACGAACACCCGTGAAGATGTTACTGGAATTCCAGTCCAGCGCCTTCGACCGCTCGGCCACCTCTCCTATCAATAACTTGCGCGACTAAGCTCTAATCAATCTTATGAAGCTCGGCGCGCGCCGTCGCATACCTGCGGCTGACATTCTATCCGCTGCGCCTATCCCGATGGCTGCTGCGTTGCCCGTCGCGTGGGCGGAATCGGCGGCTCGCTGACGTATGTCGGTGGCCAGTCCAGGCACGGGGCGCTGCGCGCACGCGCGGAGGCGGGCTGATTGAGCGCGGGGATGTGCACGCCACCGGCGGTGTTGGGACTGGTCAGGCCGGCGGGTGCATGCAGCGGCGGCAGGTTCTGGGCCACGCCGGTGAACTCGGGCCGACGGCACCCCACATCGTTGCCACGGTGATGCGCGCAGCCGCTGAGCAGGAGCAACGTCAGACAGGCCATATACGCACCGGCGAGGGCGCGCCGAGCTCGCAGCAGTCGAATCACGCGACACTCGCCTCCGAGGCACTGCGGCGCGACTCGGGCGCCCGCGCCGCCTGGGCGCGCTCCAGAGCGGCGCGCACGCGAGCATGGCAGCCCGCCGAGAGAGGCGTGAGCGGCAGGCGGATGCCCTGTTCAATCCAGCCGAGATCGGCCAGCGCCCATTTCACAGGGATGGGACTGGTCTCCACGAACAGCGCCTGATGCAGGCCGGCCAGGCTGCCGTCGATCTGCTCGGCGAGCGCGCGCTCTGCACGCATCGCCGCGCTGCACAGCTGCGCCATCGCCGCAGGCATGACGTTCGCCGTCACCGAGATGACACCGCGCGCCCCATTCAGCATGGCCTCGCCGCAGCTGGCATCATCCCCGGAGAGCACCGTCAAGCGACCTTCGGTCGCGGCCAGCAGCTCGCGTACCCGCTCGACCGGCCCCACGGAGATGGCTTCCTTGATCGCCACGATACGCGGCAGCCTTGCCAGACGGGCCACGGTCGCCGGCAGCAGATCCACGGCGGTGCGCGTTGGCACGTTGTACAACACCAGTGGCACCGCGGAGGCGGCGGCCACGGCTTCGAAGTGGCGGTACAGTCCCTCCTGCGTGGGCCGGTTATAGGCCGGTGTGACCACGAGCAGGCCATCGACCCCGCTCGCCGACAGGTGCTGCGCGCGCTCGACGGTGGCAGCGGTGCTGCTCTCCCCGGCGCCGGCGATGATCGTGATGCGTCCCTGCAGCAGCGCCCGAGCGCGCGCAATCAGCTGCAGCAACTCGGATTCCAGCAACGTGGCGGATTCCCCGGTGGTTCCGCCGATGATGATGCCCGATGTCCCGGCCACCAGGTGCATGCGCAGCAGCCGGTCCCAGGCCGGCCAGTCGATACTGCCGTCCGGATGCATCGGCGTGACGATCGCTACCAGGCTGCCGGAGAACATAGGGTTGGATTAATAGCACGGAATGCCGTTGGGGGCGCGGGATGTTACGGTTGCCGCCGCGCGGTACGCAAGCGCTGCGGCCAGCATCGGCGCCACCGGGCCCTCCGTTCGCAAGCCGGGCAAGTCCCGGTACACTGCCGGCAGCACTCCAATGTCCGACCCGATGAAACAACACCTCGCCGTCTCCGCCATCGGCAGCGACCGCACCGGCATGGTCCACGAACTCACGCGCATCGTCAGCGAGTGCGGCGGCAGCGTCGCCGAGAGCCGCATGACGGCGCTGGGCGCCGAGTTCGCGATGCTGCTGCTGGTCAGCGGCAACTGGCATGCGCTCGCGCGCATCGAGTCGGAGCTCGCGCGTCTGTCGGAAGGCAGTGGACTCTCGGTGCACCTGAAGCGGACCGAGCCGCGCACGCCACGCACGGACATGCTTCCCTACTCGGTCGACATCGTCAGTCTGGATCAGAGCGGTATCGTCGCCGGTCTGTCCGGCTTCTTTGCTTCACGCGGCATCGATATCAGTGACGTCTCGACGCGCGCCTACGCGGCGGCGCATACCGGCGCGCCGATGTTTGCGACCCAGATGATCGTGCAGGTGCCCACGCGGCTGCACATTGCGCAGCTTCGCGAGGAGTTCATGGATTTCTGCGATTCGCTGAACCTGGATGCCATCCTCGAACCGGTGAAGTCATGAGCAGCGCGCGCAGGTCCGGCGAGCGTGCGGCCACGGCCCCCGCCCGCACGGCTCCCGGCCGCACAGCCGCCACGGTCGCGGTCGGCAGGCCAGTCGCTGATTTCGCCCTCCCGGCCACAGGCGGGCATCCATGGCGACTGCATGATGTCCGCGGCAGCAAGCTCGTACTGTATTTCTACCCGCGCGACAACACGCCGGGATGCACGCAGGAGGGCTCGGAGTTCGCTGCCCTGGCCGCTCGTTTCAGGACGGCGGGCACGCAGATCGCCGGCATTTCGCGCGACAGCCTGGCCTCGCACGAGAAATTTCGCGACAAGATGGGCTACCCGTTCCCGTTGTTGTCGGATGAGGATGAACACGTGTGTCGCCTGTTTGACGTGATCCGCATGAAAACGCTCTACGGCCGCTCCTCCCTCGGCGTTGAGAGAAGTACCTTCCTGCTCGATGCACAGGGGGTACTGCGGCGCGAGTGGCGCAAGGTGCGCGTCGCCGGGCATGCCGCTGAAGTGCTCGAAGCGGCCAAGTCGCTGTGAAAGCCGCCGCCCGCCGGCTGTTCGTGCTCGACACGAACGTCCTGATGCACGACCCGACGGCCATCTTCCGGTTCGAGGAGCACGACGTCTACCTGCCGATGGTGGTGCTCGAGGAGCTCGACGCGAACAAGAAGGGCCTCTCGGAGGCCTCGCGCAATGCGCGGCAGGTCAGCCGCTTCCTCGACGACATGATGCGCGACGTCGACAAGGAGCACATCGATGCGGGGTTGACGATTCCGGGCGCCCACAGCGGCAATCACGGCAAGAAGCAGCCAACCGGACGACTCTACTTTCAGACCCGCGCCCTGTCGGGTGGCTTGCCGGAAGGGTTACCCGGCGGCGGCGCCGACAATCTGATCCTCGGCCAGACCCTGGCGCTGCAGCGTGAGGAGACGCGCACACGCGTCACGCTGGTCTCGAAGGACATCAACCTGCGCATCAAGGCGGCGATCGTCGGCGTGCATGCCGAGGACTACTACAGCGATCGCACCATCGAAGATGCGGACGTGCTCTACACCGGCGTCGAAATGCTGCCGGGGGATTTCTGGGAACGCCACGACAAGGACATGCGCTCCTGGAAGGAAGGCGATCGCACCTGGTATCAGGTCAACGGTCCGCTGGCGGAAGGCTGGTGGCCCAACCTGTTCGTGCACGAGCCGGACGCGCAGGGCATCGAGGCCATCGTGCGCAGCGTCGAGGGACAGTCGGCGCGGCTGGAGCTGGCACGCGATTTCAGGAGTGAGCGCCACGGCGTCTGGGGCATCACTGCGCGCAATCGCGAGCAGAACTTCGCGCTGAACCTGCTGCTCGATCCGGATATCGACTTCGTCACCCTGCTGGGACCGGCCGGCAGCGGCAAGACGCTGCTGGCGCTGGCCGCCGGGCTGACGCTCACGCTGGAGCGCAACCGCTTCGTCGAGATCATCATGACCCGCGTGACCGTGCCGCTGGGCGAGGACATCGGCTTTCTGCCTGGAACCGAGGAAGAGAAGATGGAGCCCTGGATGGGGGCGCTCATGGACAACCTCGAGGTCCTCACCCACTCCGAGGAGGGCGGCAGCTGGGGGCGTGCCGCCACCAACGATCTGCTGCGCAACCGCATCAAGATCCGCTCGCTGAACTTCATGCGCGGCCGTACATTCTTGAACCGTTTCATCATCCTGGATGAGGCTCAGAACCTCACGCCCAAGCAGATGAAGGCCCTGGTCACGCGCGCCGGGCCGGGCAGCAAGCTGATCTGCCTCGGCAACATCGCGCAGATCGATACGCCGTACCTGACCGAGACGACCTGCGGCCTCACTTATGTCGTGAATCGCTTTCGCGGCTGGCTGCATGCCGGGCACGTCACGCTGGTGCGCGGTGAGCGATCCCGGCTCGCGGACTTTGCCTCCGAGGCGTTATAGTCGGTCGGAGTGCACACAGGCGCGGCAGGGTGCGTAGCCCTGAAACTCGCGCAGTGCCGGTCAGTCCAAGGTCGAGCTGCCGCGTTATTGTAGGAGCCTATGCGCCGCACCCTCGCCGCCTGCGCCGGAAGCCTGCTGACCCTCAGCAGCTCCCTGAGCTTTGCCGCCGCCGCGCCAGGCCCCTATGGGCCTTACGGCCCTTATGGGGATCAGCCCGCGCACTCCGCCCCGGCTCAGCACCCGCCGCAGCCTGATACGGCCCCGCCAGATCCCGCGGCCGCGGCCATCGGCAGTCCGGCGCTGTCCGGCAGCGTGCCCCAGACGGTAACGTCCGATACCGGGCTGTTCGGCACCCTGCCCGACCTGGGCGGCCCCGCTTACGCCATGATCACGCGCTCGGATGAGGATCAGATCGGGCAGATGATCGTCGCGCAGATCCGCGGCGCACATCTGCTGCTGGAGGACCCCGAGGTCGACGACTACCTGCAGCAGCTCGGCATGCGCCTGGCCTCCCAGGCGCACGATGAAAAGCAGAGCTTTCATTATCGCTGCATGAACGACGACGAAATCAACTCGTTCGCGACTTTTGGCGGCAATGTCTTCATGTTCACGGGGTTGATCCTGCGCACGCGCAGCGAGGGGGAACTCGCCGCGGTCATGGCGCACGAGACCGGCCACGTCGTGCAACGGCACATGGCGCGCGCCGTGGAGGCCGAAAGCCATCTGTCGCTCGCCTCGACAGCGGCGATGCTGGCCGCCGTGCTGATCGGCGTGGCGGGCCATGGCAACCCGGGCAGCGGGGAGGCGATGGAAGGCGCCATGGCCATGGCGCAGGCCACCGCGTTCCAGAAGAGCATCAACTTTACGCGCAGCGAGGAGATCGAAGCCGACTATGTCGGCATCCAGCTGCTGGCCGCCGCGGGCTTTGATCCGCAGGAGATGGCCAACATGTTCGAGACGCTGGCGCAGTCCGAGGGTCTGGAGGGCAACGAAATCCCGGCTATTCTGCAGAACCACCCCGTGACACCCGAGCGTCTGGCGGCTGCGCGCGAGCGCGCCGCGCAATTTCCGCGCCTGGCTCACTATGGCGAGTCGGAAGATTACGCGTTCATCAAGGAGCGCATCCGCGTGCTGGCGGCAACCCCCGACCAGCGCATCGACCAGTACTACGCGAATCTGCGCGTCAACCGGCCCCTGACGCCGGCCGAGCGCTACGGGGAAGCGCTCACCCAGATCCGCGATGGTCGCGGCGCCATCGCCGTGCCGACGCTGCATGCGCTGCAGGCAGAGTATCCTGAGCTCATCATGCTCTACACGGCGCTCGGCCAGGCATACGCGAGCGCCGGGCAGGAGCGCGAGGCGCGCGCGCAGTTCGCCGAGGCCGAGCGACTCTTCCCGCGCAATGTGCCGCTGACCGTGCACTATGCCGAGATGCTGATCAAGGATGGCCAGCCCGACCAGGCGCATGCGCTGCTGCTGGACCTGTTCAACAATGTCGATCCGACCCCGCCGCAGATTCAGCTCACGGCGCAGGCTGCCAGCGCCGCCGGAGACACCGGCGACGCCTACTACTACATGGCGCAGTACAACCTGGCCAACGGTGAGCTCGGCCTGGCCAATCAGGAACTTGAGCTGGCATTGGCCACCCCGCAGCTCTCCACCGTGCAGCGCGAGCGCTTTCGTGCGCAGCTGCTGCAGGTGCGCGACTGGATGCGCGAGCAGCAGCAGGCGCGCCACGGCGGCTGAGCCGGCCAGTTTGCATGGGCTGCTACACTAGCGGCCATGCATCGCATCCTCCTGACGGCCGCGCTCGCGCTGTCCGCCGCCCTCACCGGCTGCGCGACTCTTCCCAATGGCAAGCACACCCCAGGGGACCCCTGGGAGCGCATGAACCGCTCGATCTGGACGTTCGATAACGCGCTGGATCATGCAGTGCTGCGGCCGGTCGCGCGCGGCTATGTGCGCGTGACCCCGTCCCCCGTGCGTCAGAGCATCAACAACTTCATGACCAACCTGACGTACTCGGACACGATCATCAACGATTTCCTGCAGGGCAAGTTCAACGACGGCGGCAACGACATCGCGCGCCTGATCGTCAACACCGTCGTGGGAATCGGCGGACTGTTTGATCCCGCCTCGCACATGAACCTGGACCGGCATGACACCGATGTCGGGCAGACACTCGGTATCTGGGGCCTGCGACGCGGCCCCTATCTTGTCCTGCCCTTCCTCGGCCCCTCGGATGTGCGCGATGCATTCGGCTTGGCAGCCGATGAATATCTGACCCCCCGCGCCTATATCCAGGATACCTACGCCCGCTGGAGCCTGTTTCTGGTCGACGAGGTCGACAAGCGCGCGGGTCTGCTCGACCAGGATCGTCTGATCGACAGCGCCTACGATTCCTATAGCTTCGTGCGCGATGCCTACCTGCAGAATCGACAGTTCAAGGTGCACGGCAGCAGTCCATCCGAGAAGCCCGAGACCCCCGAGGACCTCTCTCCCGACTCCGGCGGCCCCGAGTCGAGCCCAGCGCCGCCGCCTGCAGGGACACCGCCGCCCGCGGGGACACCGCCGCCCGCGGGGGCGCCGCCCAGGCAGCCATGACGCCCAGCGCGACCCGTCCGGCCCCCCTGCTGCAGATCCAGGGGCTACGCAAGGGATACGGGGAGCGCACGGCGGTCCTGGAACAGGTCGACCTGACGCTGCAGGACGCGGAATTCGTCTCGATCATGGGGGAGTCGGGCAGCGGTAAATCGACGCTGCTGAACCTGATCGCCGGTCTGGATCGCTCCGACCAGGGCAGCGTGCAGCTCGAAGGGGTCGATCTGGGCTCGCTGACGGACGATGAGCGCACGCGCCTGCGGCGCCGCGCCATGGGCTTCATCTTTCAGGCCTTCCATGTGCTGCCCTATCTGACCGCGCTGCAGAATGTGCTGCTGCCGCTGCAGCTGCTGCACGTGCCGGCGGAGCGCGGCGTCAAGCTGGCCCGCGAATGTCTGGAACGCTGTGGTATCGGCGCACTGCAGGCGCGTTATCCGCGCGAGCTCTCCGGCGGGGAACTGCAACGCATCGCCATCGCGCGTGCGCTGGTGCACCGGCCACGGCTGCTGCTGGCGGATGAGCCGACGGGCAACCTCGACGCCCGCGCCGCCGCCCAGATACTGCAGCTGCTGCGCGAGCAGCTGCGCGAGACCGGCGCCGGGGCGATCCTGATCACTCATTCGGCCACCGCCGCTGCCAGCGCCGATCGCACGCTGCGCCTGACGGGCGGTCGGCTGACGGCGCGCCCGCAGATGTCCGCGGCGCAGGGACTGTGAGCACGCCAGGCGATGCCAGTGCGGTCGCGTGGCGGATGCTCTGCCGTCTGCAGTGGCATGAGCAGCCGCTGCGAGCCCTGATCGCGCTGCTGGCGGTGGCGCTGGGCGTGGCGCTGGGCAGCGCCGTCTATCTGATCAACGCCGCCGCACTCGATCAGTTCAATCAGGCCACCCGGCGCATCACCGGCGCTGCCGATCTCATCGTGCGCGCGCCGGCCGCGGGTTTCGACGAGCAGCTGTTCGTGCGCCTGGCTCGCAATCCCGCCGTGGCGCAGGCGAGCCCGCTGCTGCAGCTGCAGCTCGCGCTGCCGGCCAGTGCGCGGCTGCGCGATGCGCTCGCGGGACCTGCGCTGCCGCTGCTGGCGCTCGATCCGTTCCGTGCCGCCACGATGCAGACCACGCTGGTCGGTGCGCTGTCCGGCGACATCACGGGATTGTTCGATCACGATGCCGTGGTGTTGACGCAGGCGGCGGCCAGACAGCTCGGCCTCTCGCGCGGCAGTGTGCTGCCGATCCTGGTCGGTAATCGAGAGCGGACACTGCGCGTCATCGACGTGTTACCGGACAACGCCGATCCGGAGCCGCTCGCCGTCATGGACATTGCCGCGGCGCAGTGGATGCTGGGACGACTCGGACGTCTCGACCGCGTCGATCTGCGCCTTCGCAGCGGCATCGACGCGCAGCAGTTTGCACGCTCGCTACGCTCGCAGTTGCCCGCCGGGGTCGTCGTGACCACGCCCGCCCTGGAGAATGCACGCGCCCGCAGCGCCACGCGCGCCTATCGCGTCAATCTGAATATGCTGGCCCTGGTTGCGCTGCTGACGGGGGCCTTTCTGGTCTTCACCACGCAGTCCCTGGCGGTGCTGCGCCGGCGCGTGATTCTCGGGCTGCTGCGTGCGCTGGGAGTCACTCGCGGTGAGCTGCTGCGCGCGCTGCTCGCCGAGGGCCTCATCATCGGAGTCGCCGGGTCGCTGCTGGGACTGCTGATGGGGGCGCTGTTTGCGGGCGCCGTGCTCGATTGGCTCGGCGCCGACCTCGGCAATCGACAGCTCGCCGCCATCGGCGCGAGCTTTGCCCTGCATCCGCTCGGCCTGCTGGCCTTTGCGCTGCTCGGTACGCTCGCCGCGGGCCTGGGGGCCTGGGTGCCGGCGCGCGAAGCCGCGCAGCGCGCGCCCGCGGCAGCGTTGAAGCCCGCCGATGTCGAGCCGGTCCTGGCGCGTCTGCCGCGCCTGGGACCGGGCCTGTCGCTGCTGCTCATCGGCGGCGCCCTCGCCTGGCTGCCGCCTGTGGCCTCCGTGCCGGTGGGCGGCTACGCCGCAGTGGGTTGTCTGCTGCTGGGTGCGGTGCTGCTGGTACCCCTGCTGGTGCGGGTGGCGTTTGCACGCCTGCCGGTCCGCGGCGGCGTCGTGCTGGATGCCTCGGTCGCGCACCTGCGCGGCAGCGCCGGCGCCGCCACCATCAGCCTGGCCGGCGTCATCGTCAGCTTCAGCCTGATGGTGGCCATGGCCATCATGGTTCATTCGTTCCGGAACTCGTTCGAACGCTGGCTGGTCACGCTATTGCCGGCGGACCTGACCCTGCGCGCCGATCCGGTGGCGGACACTGCGGCATTGAGTGCATCGGATCAGGCGCGGCTGGCAGCATTGCCCGACATTCAACGGGCTGAATTCATGCGTCTGACGCCCCTGTACCTGAGACCCGACCGCGCCGCGGTCACGCTGATTGCGCGCTCGCTCTCGCCCGCCGATGCCGCGGATGTGCTGCCGCTCCTGCGCACGGCAGTCCCGCCGGCGGGTGCGCGTCCTGCCTGGATCTCCGAGCCGCTGCAGGATCTCTACGGCATCCATCCCGGGCAGTGGCTCGAGCTGCCACTGGCCGGCCGCCGCGAACGCTTCTTCGTCGCCGGCGTGTGGCGCGACTACGTGCGCCCAGGCGGTGCGGTAGTCGTGCGCCGCTCCGACTACATCGCCCTCACCGCCGATCGCACCGCCAGCGAAGCGGCCCTCTGGCAGCGCGCCGGCAGCGATAGCAAAAGCACCGAGGCGAGCATCCGCGCGCTGCTGCCGCAGGTCGGCGCGCTGCAGATGTTCGCAACGCCGGAGCTGCGCGAGCGCTCGCTGCAGATCTTCGACCGTGCATTCCTCGTGACCTATGCATTGGAGGCGGTCGCCGTCCTGATCGGACTGGCCGGCATCAGCATGGCCAGCAGCGCCGCGACGCTCGCGCGCCGGGCACAATTCGGCATGCTGCGGCACCTGGGCATGCTGCGCCGGCAGGTACTGGGCATGATCGCCTGCGAAGGGGTGCTGCAGAGTGCGCTGGCCGTGGTGACCGGACTGGCGCTCGGCGCGCTGCTGAGCGTCATCCTCGTGTACGTCATCAATCGCGAGTCCTTTCATTGGAGCATCGACCTGGCGATCCCGTGGGCAGAGCTCGCCGCGCTGGGCCTGGCACTGATCGCCACTGCAGCGCTGACGGCCTGGCTGAGTGGCCGCGCCGCGCTCGGCGAGGATGTGATCCGCGCCGTGCGCGAGGACTGGTAGGTATGCCGCAGGTGCACAGGCGCGCCTCAGCGCTTGCGGCCCCGCTGATGCTGGCAATGCTCTCAGCGCTGGCAGCGTCACCGTGCCTGGCGGCGGGCACCGCTTCCACGGAGGACACACCCGCCACCGCAGGCGCGGCCGTGCTGCCGGGTGCGACGCTGCAATTCCCGCGCGACTACGGCAGTCATCCGCAGTTCGGCATCGAATGGTGGTACATCACCGGCTGGCTGCGCGATGCGCGCGGGCAGCCCTTCGGCTTTCAGGTCACCTTCTTCCGCGTACACCGCCCGCTGGATGCACCCAACCCCAGCGCCTTCGCGCCCGACCAGATTCTCATCGCGCATGTGGCCATCAGTGATCCGCGGCGTGGGCGGCTCTGGCAGCAACAGCGCGTGCGCCGCGCCGGACTCGGACTGGTGCAGGCAGCCGTGGGCGACACCAGCGTCGTCATGGACGATTGGAGCCTGCAGCGGCACAGTCGCGGCGCGCAGTCCATCTACCAGGCGAGCGTGGCGGCCGAGGACTTTGCGCTGCAGTTGACACTGACGGATGAGCGCGCGCCGCTGCTGAATGGCGTGCACGGCTTCAGCCAGAAGGGCCCCGCGCTGCGCTCGGCGAGCTACTACTACAGCGAGCCGCACCTGCAGGTGCGGGGCAGCCTCGTGCTGGGCAGCCGTCGCGACAGCGTCACCGGGGAAGCGTGGCTCGATCACGAGTGGGCGAGCGAATATCTGGACCCCCGTGCAGAAGGGTGGGACTGGGTCGGCCTGAATCTCGGGAACGGCGCCTCGCTGATGGCCTTCGAGATCCGCGATCGACAGGGTCACGACTACTGGGGCGGCGGCACGCTGCGAGATGCCCAGGGACAGGTGCAGATCCTCTCCGCCTCGCAGGTGCAATTCACACCCCTGAGGCGCTGGCGCTCACCGCGTTCCGGTGTCAGCTACCCCGTCGCCGAGCGCGTGCGCGCCGGGCAGCGCCAGTTCATCGTCCAGCCGCTGATGGACGATCAGGAGTTCGACGCGCGCATGAGCAGTGGGGCCTATTATTGGGAGGGGGCTGTGACGGTCAGCCTCCCCGCGCCAGAGCCGATCCTCGGGCCGCGAACTGGCCAGGGGCAGCCCGCCGCGCCCGTGGGACGCGGCTATCTCGAGCTGACCGGCTACGATCGGCCGCTGTCGCTGCGATAGCCGCGGCGCACGCGCAGGCCGAGTGCGCTGAAGCGCTGACGCAGGCGCGCACGCATGGCGGCCGCCGGGAACTGAGCCTGCCACCAGTCGAGGATGCGCTGCTCGATGCTGGCGCGGTCAAGTCCCGCGCTGACCAGGCAGTCCTGCCGCGAACCGTGTTCGATGAAGCGATCGGGAATGCCGATATTGAGCACCGGCAGGCGCACGTCCGCGTCCATCAGCGCCTCGTTGATCGCGCTGCCCGCGCCGCCGGCCACGACGTTCTCCTCGACCGTGACCACGGCCTCGTGCTCGGCCGCCAGCAGCAGAATGGTCTCGGTATCGAGCGGCTTGACGAAGCGCAGATTCACCAGCGTCCAGTCCTGCGCCTCCGCGAGCGCCTGGCAGGCGCCGACCATCGGCCCCACCGCCAGGATCGCCACGCCCTGTCCCACGCGGCGCACCTCGGCCTTGCCGATGGGATAGGCCGTCATCTGCGTTTCGATGTTGGCACCGGGTCCACTGCCGCGCGGGTAGCGCACCGCCGCGGGCTGCCCGCAAACGAGCGCGGTGTAGAGCATCTGCCGGCACTCGTTCTCGTCCGCCGGCGCCATGATCAGCATATTGGGCACGCAACGCTGAAAGCTCAGATCGAAGCTGCCCTGATGGGTTGCACCGTCGCTGCCGACCAGACCGGCGCGATCGAGCGCGAAGACGACCGGCAGATTCTGCAACGCCACGTCGTGGATGAGCTGGTCGTAGGCCCGCTGCAGAAAGGTCGAATAAATGGCCACGACCGGCTTGAGCCCGTCACAGGCCATGCCCGCGGCCACGGTGACGGCATGCTGCTCGGCGATGCCGACGTCGAAGTAGCGTTCGGGGAAGCGGCGCGAATACTCGACCAGGCCGGAGCCCTCGCGCATCGCCGGCGTGATGGCCACCACGCGCTCATCGACCGAGGCGATATCGATGAGCCACTGGCCGAAGACCTGCGAATAGGTCGGCCCGCTGCTCTTTTCCTTGTAGACGACCCCGGTGCGCGGATCGAAGGGACCCGGTCCGTGCCAGGTGATGGGATCGGCCTCGGCCGGCGCATAGCCCTTGCCCTTGGTGGTCACGACGTGCAGCAGCTGCGGACCGCGGCATTGGCGCAGATTGCGCAGCGTGCTGAGCAGCGCGGGCAGATCGTGACCGTCGATGGGTCCGACGTAGTTCAGGCCCATGTCATCGAAGATCGTCTCGGGCCGCATGATGCCGCGTACGAACGCCTGCGAGCCGCGCGCCAGCGCCAGTGCCGGCGGCAACTGCCGCAGCAGCCGCTTGCCCCGCGCGCGCAGATCCACATAGCGCTTGCTGGACAGCAGCCTCGCCAGATAGTTGGAAAAGGCGCCGATCGCCTCGGAGATCGACATGTCGTTGTCGTTGAGCACGACCAGCATGTCCAGATCGAGCGCGCCGATGTGATTGAGTGCCTCAAACGCCATGCCCGCGCTCATCGCCCCATCCCCGATGACTGCGACGACGCGGCGAGGCGTCGCGGTACGGGCCGCGGCGATGGCCATGCCCAGCGCCGCGCTCAGCGACGTACTGGAATGACCGGCCCCGAAGGCGTCATAGGGACTCTCGTGCCGAGCCGGGAACGGGGCGAGGCCCCCTTTGTGCTTGATGGTCGGCAGACGCGCGCGCCGTCCGGTGAGCACCTTGTGCGGATAGGCTTGGTGACCCACATCCCAGACGAGCCGATCATGCGGGGTTTGATAGATGTAATGCAGCGCGACGCTCAGCTCGACCACGCCCAGACCAGCGGCGAAATGCCCGCCCTTCTGACTGACGGCATCGATCAGATAGCGACGCAGCTCCTCCGCCAGTGGCAGCAGCTCGGCCTCGGACAGACGGCGCAGATCCTCGGGCGAGTCGATTGCGCTCAGCAGCGGGTAGGCTTCCATGGCTTGCATGGCTCGCTCCTGGTGTCAGTTGCGACGGGCCACTAACCAGTCCGAGACATGACGCAGCGGATCAGCCGCTGCTCCGAAAGGCGCGAGCGCCTCGCAGGCCTGCACGTGCAGAGCCCGCATGCGCTCGCGTGCGGCGCTGACACCGGACACCACGGCATAGGTCGGTCGCTGCTGGCGCGCATCCGCGCCGGCCGCCTTGCCGAGCGTGACCGTATCACCGGTGGCATCGAGCACGTCGTCCTTGATCTGAAAGGCCAGCCCGACGGCCTGCGCGTAGCGCTCGAGCGAGGCCCACTGCTCTGCTGGCAGCTCCGGCTGGCAGAGCGCGGCCATCAGCACGCTGGCGCGGATGAGTGCACCGGTCTTGCGCTGGTGCATGAGCTCGACCTCGGAGGGCCCGAGACGCCGGCCCTTGGCGGCCAGATCGATGGCCTGTCCGCCCGCCATGCCGAGGCTGCCGCTGGCCACGGCCAGCAGCTCGATGAGGCGCAGACGCACTGGCGCTGAGGCTGGCAGAGCCGCATCGCGCGCCAGCAGCTCGAAGGCGAGCGGCTGCAGGGCGTCACCGACCAGCATTGCGGTGGCCTCATCGTAGGCGCGATGGCAGGTGGGCTTGCCACGCCGCAGGTCGTCGTTATCCATCGCCGGCAGATCGTCGTGCACGAGGGAGTAGGCGTGGATCAGTTCCACGGCGCAGGCCGCGCCCTCGACCACCTCCTCGGAGAGCCCGATGCTACGGGCGGTCGCAAACAGCAGCACGGGCCGCACGCGCTTGCCTCCGCCGAGCACGGCGTAGCGCATGGCGGCGTGCAGCCGCTCCGGCATTGCCGACTCCGGAGGCAGCCGCGCCGCGAGCGCGCTTTCGATGCGTGCCTGCCAGGCCGCCAGCTGCGCGGCAAAGCCGCCGGGCGCCGCGGGCTGCACTTCGACCCGCGCTTCGACCCGCCCGTCGCGTCCCGGGACGACTGCCACGAGGTCTACGGCTCGCTGCCGACCGTGGCGTCGCTGCGCGAGGCGCGCTTGAGTGACTGCACCGGCACAGTCGTCTCGCGCACTGCCGGGGCGGCCTCGTGATGCATGCGCTCGTCGTAGACGAAGGGCACCTCTGGGGCCATGGGGCCCTCGACCGTCGGGCCGCGCAGCCGCACCGCCAGCGCCTTGAGCGGATGACGCATCGTGTCCTCGACGGCCGTGCCCTCAAAGCCACAGTGGGCCATGCAGTTGTCGCACTTGGGATCCACGCCCACGCCGTAGCGCTTCCACTCCGTGGTCTGCATGAGCTCACGGTAGGTCGCGACATAGCCCTCGTCGGCACGCAGATAGCAGGGCTTCTGCCAGCCGAAGATGGTGTAGGTCGGGTTGCTCCAGGGTGTGCAGTGATAGGTCTGGTTACCGGCAAGGAAATCCAGGAACAGGCCGGATTGGTTGAAGACCCAGCGCTGCTTGCGCTCGCGACCGCGCGCGAAGATCTCGCGGAACAGCTGCTTGCTCTCGGTGCGCCCCAGGAACACGTCATGCCGATGCGCGCGTTCGTAATGATATCCCGGCGAGATCATGATGCCCTCGACACCCAGGGAGGTGGCGAAGTCGAAGAACTCGGCGACTTCGTCCGGGTTCTCCTTGGAGAAGAGCGTGCAGTTGATCGTGACGCGAAAGCCGCGTTCGCGCAGCAGCTTGATGGCCGCCACGGCCTTGTCGAACACACCCTCCTCACAGACGGATTCGTCGTGGCGCTCGCGATTGCCGTCCAGATGAATCGAGAAGGTCAGGTACGGCGAAGGCTTGTACTCATCGATGTGCTTCTTCAGCAGGATCGCATTGGTGCACAGATACACGAACTTCTTGCGATCCACGATACCCTGGACGAGCTGTGGCATCTCCTTGTGGATCAGCGGCTCGCCGCCGGGAATGGACACGATCGGCGCGCCGCACTCGTCCACCGCGCGCAGCGCGTCCGTGACGCTCATGCGCTTCTGCAGGATTTCCTTCGGATAGGTGATCTTGCCGCAGCCCGCGCAGGCGAGGTTGCACTGGAACAGCGGTTCGAGCATCAACACGAGCGGATAACGCGCGTCTCCTTGCAGCTTGCGTGCCAGGATGTACTGGCCCACACGATATTTCTGGATCAGCGGTATACCCATGCGCGCATGCCTCCGGGTGACAGGATGTCCTCGAGATGATCGCGGCGGATCTGCTCCCATTCGAGCTTGAACCACGGCGTGAAGCGGTCGGCTTCGTCGGTCAACTGACGCTGCAGCTCCGGCAATGCGATCCAGCGCCAGTCTGCAATCTCCTCATGGTTCGCGTGCACGGCGGTGGTGCTGCGACCAAAGAACACCGAACACAGCTCATGTTCGGCGCCGTGCTCATCGTACTGAGCCTGGTATTTGAACTTGAATAGGAACTCGAGCGTACAGCGCAGCCCCAATTCCTCCATCAGCCGTCGGTGGATCGCCGTCGTCATGCTCTCGCCCGAACGCGGATGGCTGCAGCAGCTGTTGGACCAGAAGTTCGGCCACAGACGCTTGTGATCCGAGCGCTGCTGCAGCAGCAGCTCGTCGCGCGAGTTGAAGATGAACAGGGAAAAGGCCCGGTGCAGTACGCCGCGGCCGGCATGACACTCGGCCTTGCCCATCTGCCCGACTTCGCGGTCCGCATCGTCGACCAGAATGAGTGATTCTGCGGCGATCGAATCGACTAAATGCGGCTTTTTCCCTACAGTATTGCGCAACTCCGTCAAGCATTTTTCTCCGTTCGTATTAGTGGCCGACGTCAGCGATCCGATGCAAGCTTGCGCGCAGCGCGTCCGCCTACCAGAACGGTGCAGACGCACAGATAATACACAGTCACCATAACTTAGCCAGTTCTATCGATCGCGGTGCACGAAGTATCGGCCATTGTAGGGGTTTTGCTGGCAAGCGTGGCGGCTCTCTATGCCCTGCTCACCCTGGCCATCATGGCTTTGCACCGCCATGCCCGGCCGGCCTTTTCGGGGCCTGCGGCGGGCAGCCCGCCCGTCAGCGTGCTCAAGGCACTTTGTGGTGCCGAGCCCGGTCTCTACCAACAGCTACGCTCCTTTTGTCGCCAAAATTACCCAAGCTTTCAGCTGGTGTTCGGTGTGCGCGATGCCGACGATGCGGCGCTGCCCATCGTGCGACGGCTGCAAACGGAATTTCCGGCCCTCGACATGGCGGTGGTGGTCGATGCCACGCTGCACGGCTGCAACAACAAGATCAGCAATCTCATCAATATGCTGCCGCATGCACGCCACGGCTGGCTGGTCATGGCGGACAGCGATATCAGCGTACCGCCGGACTATCTGCGACGTGTGACCGCCCCGCTGGCGATTGCTCGTGTAGGACTGGTCACCTGCCCCTACTTTGGCCGTCCGGCTGCCCCGTCAGTCGCGCTCGAGCCGCAGGCCCGGCTCACGGAGGCTGGCCACTCCCCGCTGCCGCGAACCGCGCGCCTGGCCTCGCAGCTGGGCGCTCAGTTCATCAATGAGTGGTTCATGCCCTCGGTGCTGCTGGCGGCGGCGTTTGGCGCTCGCAACTTCGTCTCCGGCGCAACCATTGCCATGCGCGCCGAGGTGCTCGCGGCCATCGGCGGACTGCCCCGCCTCGCGGATCTGCTGGCCGACGACTATCGGCTCGGAGAGCTCGTGCGACGGCACGGACTGACCGTGCACCTCTCAGAGCTGGCCGTCGAGACGACGACTTCCGAGGCCGGCCTCGCCTCGCTATGTCGTCATGAACTGCGCTGGCTGCGCACGATCCAATCCTCACAGCCCCTCGGCTATGCGTGCTGCTTTCCAAGCTTCTCGCTGGCGCTGGCGCTGCTCGCCGTGCCGATCTCACATGCACAGCCGGTGACGTTGTGGCTTTTGGGCATCACTGCGCTTGCCCGTATCGTGCTACATTATTTTGTAACCAGCGGTGGGTCATGGCAGCGAACCCGGCAGCTCGTGCTGCTGCCGCTGCGCGAGGCACTGCTGGTGGCGTTATGGGCCTGGAGTTTCCGCCGGCGCGAGATCGTGTGGCGGGAACAGCGCTATGAAATAGGCCAGGATGGATCCCTGTACCGCGTCGGATGAGCGACGCACGGCATGCCCGGAGGATAGTCGGTGTCAATGATGAAGACCCTGTTTCTGCATCCACCATCATTCGATGGCTTCGATGGCGGGGCTGGCTCACGCTATCAGGCCAAACGCGAAATCCGCTCCTTCTGGTATCCCACCTGGCTGGCGCAGCCCGCGGCACTGATCGAGGGCAGCCGGCTGGTCGATGCGCCCGCCGATGGGCTCTCGATCGAGCAGGTGCTGCCGCTGGCCAGGCAATATGAGCTGGTCATCCTGCATACCAGCTCCCCCTCGTTTCCGACCGATGCAAAGACGGCCGAGCTGCTCAAGCAGCACAATCCGCAGCTGCTGATCGGCATGGTCGGTGCCAAGGTGGCCGTGGACGCCGCCGGCTCGCTCGCCGCCTCCCCCGCCATCGATTTCGTGGCGCGCGAGGAATTCGACTACACCTGCAGGGACGTGGCCGCGGGCCGGCCCCTCGGCGAGATTGCCGGCCTTTCCTATCAGGATGCCGATCGCACGATCCACCACAATCCGCCGCGCGTGCCGCTCACCGATATGGACGAGCTGCCGTGGGTGGCGCCGGTCTACAAGCGCGATCTGACGATCGAGAACTACTACATCGGTTACCTGCAGCACCCCTACGTGTCGCTCTACACCGGACGCGGCTGCCGCTCCAAATGCACCTTCTGCCTCTGGCCACAGACCGTCGGGGGCCATCGCTATCGCGTACGCAGCGTGCAGAACGTGCTTGAAGAAGTGCAATGGATCCGCGACAACATGCCGCAGGTCAAGGAGATCTTCTTCGACGACGACACGTTCACGGACTTCCGTCCGCGCGCCGAGGAGATTGCGCGCGGGTTGGGACGTCTCGGGGTCACCTGGTCGTGCAATGCCAAGGCCAACGTGCCCTACGAGACACTCAAGATCATGAAGGACAACGGCCTGCGGCTGCTACTGGTGGGCTACGAATCCGGCAATGATCAGATCCTGCACAACATCCGCAAGGGCATGCGGGCCGACATCGCACGACGCTTCACGCGCGATTGCCGCAAGCTCGGCGTCATGGTTCATGGCACCTTCATCCTCGGCCTGCCCGGCGAGACCGAGGAGACCATGCGCGAGACGATGCGCTTTGCGATGGAGATCAATCCCAACACCATCCAGGTGTCGCTGGCCGCTCCCTATCCCGGCACCGAGCTGTACGCCCAGGCGGTGGCCAACGGCTGGCTCTCGGAGAACACGGCGGCCAACCTCGTCAACGACCGCGGCATTCAGCTCTCGCCGATCAGCTATCCGCACCTGTCGGCCGAGCAGATCTTCCACGGCGTGGAGACATTCTATCGGCGCTTCTATTTCCGTCCGCGCAAAATCGGCGAGATGCTCGCAGAGATGATGGGCAGCTGGGACATGACCAAGCGACGTCTGCGCGAGGGTGCCGAGTTCTTCCGCTTCCTGCGTGCGCATGAGGCCTGAACGCTTCCTGATAGTCACGGCCGATGACTTCGGCCTGCACGAGGCGGTCAACGAGGCCGTCGAGCTCGCCTACCGTGCCGGCACACTGTGCGCGGCGAGCCTGATGGTCGGCGCCGCCGCGAGCGAGGATGCGGTACGCCGTGCCCGCGAGCTGCCGGGACTGCGGGTCGGCCTGCACCTGGTGCTCACCGACGGCATGCCGACCTTGCCGGCGGTGGAGATCAAGGCACTGGTGGACTCCCACGGCCGCTTTCGCAGCCGCCTGGTCAGCGATGCGGCGCGCTACTTCCTCTCCCCGCGCGCGCGTCGTCAGCTCGAGGCGGAGATCCGCGCACAGTTCAGGGCATTTGCCGCCACCGGCCTGCCGCTCGATCACGTCAACGCCCACAAGCACTTTCACATCCACCCGACCGTCCTCGGGCTGTTGCTGCGCGTGGGGCGCGACTTCGACGTTCGCGCGGTGCGCCTGCCCTACGAGCCCGCGCAGCTGGTTCAGCCGCCCTCGCTCCTGGCCTCGATCTCCGGCTGGAGCATGACTCCCTGGCTGCGACTCATGCAGCGCCGGCTCGAGCGCGCGGGCGTGCTCTCGAACGATCATCTGCTCGGCATCCATCACAGCGGGGCGATGAGCGAGGCGACGCTGCTCGAGTCTCTCAAGCGCCTGCCGCGTGGCGTCACCGAAATCTATCTGCACCCGGCGACCGAGTCGGGCGCAACCATCGCCCGTTCCATGAGCGAGTACCGCCATGCCGATGAGCTCGCGGCGCTGCGCAGTCCGCGCATTCGCGCTGCGCTCTCCCAGGCGCGCACCGTGTGCGGCGGCTATGGCGATCTGGTGAGATTGCGCAACCAGCGCTTCGCAGCCTAGCAGGGCCCATGCGCTACATTGCCTACGGCGGCGATGGCAGTGCCGCCTCGCTGCACATCGAGCAGGCGCCTGCGCCGACGCCGGCGAGCGGCGAGGTACTCATCGAAGTGCACTGCGCCGGCGTGAACCGCCCGGACATCATGCAGCGTCAGGGTCGCTACCCGCCACCGCCGGGCGCCTCACCCATCCTCGGGCTGGAGGTGGCCGGTATCATCACGGCGCTGGGCGAGGGCGTGAGCGGGTGGCAGCTGGGCCAGCCGGTCTGCGCGCTCGTCCCGGGCGGCGGCTACGCCGAGTACTGCGTGACACCGGCTGGTCAGGTGCTGCCGATACCTTCCGGCCTGGACATGGCGCAGGCGGGGGCACTACCGGAAGTGTGGTTCACGGTCTGGGCCAATCTGGTCGGCCTCGCCGCCCTCACGGCGGGAGAACGACTGCTGGTGCATGGCGGCTCGAGCGGTATCGGCCTGGCTGCGATACAGCTGGCACGCGAGCTGGGGGCCGAGGTCGTGGTGACGGTGGGTTCGCCGGAAAAGGCGCGCTTCTGCCTCGGCTTCGGCGCGCGTGCGGCCATCGACTATCGTCGCGAGGATTTCGTCGCGGTGGTCGGGCAGCTGTACGGTGGCGAGGGACTGGATGTGGTGCTCGACATGATTGGCGCTGCATATCTGGCGCGCAACGTGAGCGTGCTCAGGCGGGATGGCCGTCTGGTATTCATCGCCTTTCAACAGGGAAGCCGTGGCGAACTGGATCTGCGCGAGATCCTGGCGCGGCGCCTGCGTCTGACCGGCTCGGCCATGCGGCCGCGCTCCATCGCCGAAAAAACCGCGATCCGCGACGCCCTGCGCCAGCGTATCTGGCCGGCGCTCGAGGCGGGGCGCGTGCGCTCGCACGTGCATGCCACCTTTCCGATGGATGAGGCACGTCGAGCCCATGAGCTGATGGAGCGCGGCGAGCACATCGGCAAGCTCGTGCTGCAGATAAAAAGCTGAGCTGCGCTCAGGCGGCACCGCGCTGTATGGCTCCGCTGGCGCGAAACCACTCGATCGCGTCGCGGAACGCCAGCTCGGGGGCACGCGCCTGGTAGCCGAGCTCGCCTGCTGCCTTGCTGCTGGAGAAAAACATGTGATGACGCGCCATGCGCACGCCATCCACGCTGATGCGCGTCTCGCCTCCTGTCAGCCGCGCGAACGCCTCGGCAACATAGGCCAGCGGCAATACCAGGGCGTGCGGCAGCCGGATGCGCGGCGCGGGCCGGCCGACGAGCTGCGCAATCATCTGCAGAATCTGCTGCAGCGTCAGATCCGTGCCGCCGAGGATGTAGCGCTCACCGATGCGGCCGCGCTGCCAGGCGAGCCGATGCCCCTGTGCGACGTCATCGACGTGCACGATGTTGAGGCCCGTGTCGACATAGGCCGGCATGCGGCCCGTGGCCGCATCGAGCACCAGACGCCCCGTGGGCGTGGGCTTGATGTCCCCCGGGCCAACGGGCGTGGACGGATTGACGATCACCACCGGCAGTCCGTCGCGGGCTGCCTGCTGCACCCACTGCTCGGCCAGAAATTTCGAGCGTTTGTAATGCCCGATCATATCGGACAGCTGCGCGACGTCGCTCTCATCCGCGGGGCTGCCGTCCGCGCGCAACCGCAGCGTCGCGACACTGCTGGTATAGACGATCCGCGCGATGCCGCTCTCCGCAGCGGCCGTCAGCAGATCCCGCGTGCCCTGCACGTTGCTGCGATACAGGCTGTCCGGCTCACGCGTCCAGAGCCGGTACTCCGCTGCCACGTGAAACAGCGCCTCGCACCCGCGCAGGGCCTCTCGCAGCGAGGCGGGCTGGCACAGGTCCCCCTCGACGCTCTCCACGGCGAGTCCCTGCAGATTGCGCCGATCCGAGCTTGCCCGCAGGAGCGCGCGCACCTGCCAGCCCGCCTGCAGCAGATTGCGGGCAACGGCGGCCCCGACAAAGCCGCTGGCCCCGGTCACGAGGGCCCTCACGACGTGGCCTCCAGCGCGCGCGCCGCGCCTGCCAGGCGTGCACACTGGCTCAGTGTGCCGCGGGCGCGCTGATAGCGCCGTCCCATGCGCATCAGTCCCGGCCAGGCGGCCGGTGCACCCAGCATCGTGAGCCACGATACCCAGGAGGCTGCGCCCGCATCGGTGCCGACGATGGAGCGCAGCACCGAGGGCAGCGCGTCCTCGGCCGTGTCGGCGATCACCCGCAGCACCATGAAAGGTAGATTATGCAGGTTGGCTACCACGCCCACCGCGGCGCTCTCCATATCGACCGCGACCGCACCGGTCTGCCGGAACAGGAGCTTCTTCTCGCGCGCCTCGCAGATGAGCTCGGTGCTGGTCAGCATGGGAGCTTCGATCACCGGTGCCTGGCGCATCAGCGCCGCAGCCAGCCGCGCGCGCCACAGCTCCGCAGTGCGCAGGCGCGCCTGTGCAGGCAATGCGGTCGGACGCATGCCGGGCAGCTGCAGTGCCAGCGGCTGGGCGCAGATGACCTCGCTGGCAAGCACGATGTCGCCACAGCGCAGCGAGGGATCGAGCGCCCCGGCAACCCCGAAGCACAGCAGGGCGCCGGCCCCCTCGCGCACCAGACGCTGCGCGGCGCGCGCCGCGCGCAGGCAGCCCATGCCGCTTGCGAGCACCGACAGGTGCATGCCGGCCGCAGCGGAGCGCAACCCAGAGCCGCGTTGCGGCAGGCAGCGTGCCTCCGAGCGCAGAGCGGCCACGATTCCCGTGACCTGTACATCGGCACCGGGCACGCGTCGCCCTCAGGGCGGGGCTGGGAACGACCGCTGCCTGCGGCGATAGCTGGCGAGCGCCCAGAGGGGGAAGTAGACGCAGTAGCCGTGATACTTGAGGTAGAAGACCCGGGGAAAACCCGGAGCGGTGTAGCTGGCATGATCCCAGGCGCCGTCGGGCTTCTGTGTGCGAAGCAGGTACTCGATACCGCGGGCGATCGGCCTGTCATCCGGGCAGCCCACCGCCAGCAGGGCGATGAGCGCCCAGGCACTCTGATAGGGCGTGCTGGCAAGGCCCGCACCAGCCAGCGCCGGATCTGCATAGCTGTCATTGCTCTCGCCCCAGCCGCCGTCGGCGTTCTGCCGCGACAGCAGCCAGCGCACGGCGCGCGCCACACTGGGATCTTCAGCCGTGAGGCCGGCGGCGGCGAGCGCCATCAGCACCGACCAGGTGCCGTAGATGTAGTTGGTACCCCAACGTCCGAACCAGGCGCCGTTGTCCTCCTGCTCGGCGCGCAGATAGGAGAGCGCCTGCTCGAGCGCGGCACGATCCGCTGCCCGGCCCTCGCGCGCCAGTGCGGTGACGACACGCCCGGTGACGTCGGCGGTGGGCGGATCGAGCAGCGCGCCGTGATCGGCGAAGGGGATGTGATTCAGATAATAGTAGGTATTGTCGACATCGAAGGCGGCGAAGCCGCCGCCCTTGCTCTGCATGCCCGCCAGCCAGTCCAGCGCCTGGACGATGGAGGCCTCGGCACCCTCGGCCTGCCGCTCGTTCTGCATCGACCAGACCACGACGGCGGTGTCGTCGAGATCGGGGTAGTAGTCATTGCGGTACTGAAAGGCCCAGCCGCCGCCCGCCAGCTTCGGACGGCGCACGCGCCAGTCCCCCGGATGCGCATTGAGCTGCAGCGGTCGCAGCCAGGCCAGCCCGCGCGAGGCGGCTTTGAGCGAGGCCTCGCTCTCCTCCTCCTGCAGCGCCAGGGATGCCAGGGCCGTGTCCCAGACCGGTGACAGACAGGGTTGGCAGTAGGCACGCCGCTCCTCGACGATGAGCAGTTTGCGCAGCGCCCGCTCGGCGATCTGCCGGTGCGGGTTGTCGCGCGGATAGCCCAGCAGCACCATGACTTCCAGCGCATTGACCATCGCCGGAAAAATCGCTCCCAGACCGTCCTCGCCATTGAGCCGTGCGATGACCCATTGTTCGGCGCGCGCAATGGCTCGCGCGCGGATGCGCGGCGGCACCCAGGCGTCGGCGATACGGCCCACCCGATCCAGCAGCAGGAACAGACGGTTGATGGCCCCGCCGCGACGAAAGTAATGTCGCTCGCGCTCGGCCGGCACGACGAACAGCTCGGCGATGCCGACGCCGTCTGGATTGATGGCGCGCGCGCGCATCGTACAGAGCACCAGCAGCGGCACCATGACCGTGCGCGACCAGTAGGACACCTTGTCCAGGTGGAACGGAAACCAGCGCGGCAGCAGCATGATTTCCACGGGGATGTAGGGCGCTGCGCGCCAGGGGACCTGGCCGAACATCGCCAGCAGAATGCGCGTAAAGACGTTGGTGCGCGCGGCGCCTCCGTGCGCGAGGATGGCGGCGCGTGCCTTCTGCATGTGGAGCGCCTTCGGGCTGTCACCCGCAATCTTCAGCGCGTAGTAGGCCTTGACACTGCAGCTCATGTCGAAGGCACCGCCATGATAGAGCGGCCAGCCCCCATGCTCGGCCTGCCGCTCGCGCAGGTACACCGCCAGCTTTGCCTGCAGCGGCGCATCGATTTCGGCCAGAAAGTGCATCATCAGGATGTACTCGGCCGGGATGGTGCAGTCGGCCTCGAGCTCGAAGGACCAATGCCCATCCGCGTGCTGCTGCTTCAGCAGCGCATCCCGTGCCCGCTGCACGGCGCGGTCCAGCTCGGACGCGCCGACGCCGCCGGGGATCGCCGACTCCAGTGCCCGTTCAACTGCCATGGGAACTCAGCCGCTCGGCGCCGAGCGCAGGCTCGCCTCGCGCTCCCGCTCCCACTGCTGGCGGATGGGAGCATGCAGCTCGTCACCGCCAGGCGTGTTCGACTGCGTGATCAGGGGCAGGTCCCTCGCCGCAAACTCGAACAGACGCGTCAGCATGCGGTTGCTGCGTACCGTCAGATTGGAACAGGCCGTCACCAGCATTACCTCCCGGCGGGAAATCTTCACCTGCGCACCGGCGGTAAAGCGCGGATTGTCCTTGATGGAACGCAGCGTCAGCAGAGCCAGACCGATCGACCAGGCGCAGAAGCGCCGGATTCCGGTCTCATGGGTGGGGATCAGCAGGGTGAAGGATAGCGCATGGCGCAGGTGCCCGTGAGCGATGCCGATGAGCTCCTGAAGGCTGTCGCGAAACCCCTCCTCGTCCCGGGCACGCAGCAGATCGAGATCAAAGCCGCGCCGGGCGAACACGTCCTGCGGCAGCCAGCAGGCCCCGCGGCTGCGATCCTCCCACTGATCCTTCAGGATGTTGGTCATCTGCAGCCCCTGCCCGAAGGAGGGGGCCAGACGTCGCAGCGTCGCCCCGTGCTCGGCAATTTCGGGGGAGTAGGCGCAGAACAGGTCGGTGAGCATCTCGCCAACGACGCCCGCGACGTGATAGCAGTAGCTGTCCAGGTCGGACAGGCGCGGCAGGCCCTGCGTGCTGGCGCTGCGCTGGAAGTGATGCATACCCACGCACATGATCTCCACGCAGCGGCCGATTGCCTTTTGCGCGCGGGGGTCCAGAGTGGCGCAGACACGCATGACCCGATCCATGTTGGCGACCAGATCGCGCTCATGGCTCAGGGTTTTCTCC
>DATJUN010000016.1:0-71013 GCA_035502275.1 Steroidobacteraceae bacterium | reverse complement strand
AAACCACGTGCCGACAAGCAACCCATCGTGACCGACTGAGTTATCATCTTCATCGAGCACTTCACCGCGCTCCAGACCGGTCACGATAAATCGGAATCGCCGGTCACCATCACCGGAATGCGCAGTTGGTGCTTCATACGGACCAGGATCATCCTCACGTGCATCTGGCGGTTAAGGTCGTTAGCGAAAGCGGCCGACGATTGAACATTCGCAAGGCCACGCTCCGGCAGTGGCGCTCTGCATTTGCGGAGCAATTGCGTGCGCGTGGCGTCGCCGCCAATGCAACGCCGCGAGCCGAGCGCGGCCAGAGCCGCGCGCCGTTAAAGGATGCGATCTATCGCGCAGCAAGACGGCATGCCTCCACGCATCTGCTTGCGCGCCTGAGGAGAGTTTCCGGTCAGCTGCAGAGTGGCGGGTTTACGCCTGGCGTCGGCAAGGCGAGGCTCATGGAGACCCGCCGTGCGGTCGTGGAGGGCTGGAGCGCGACGGCTGAGGCACTGGCGGCGGCGGGGCAGGGCGCGCTCGCCACCGAGGTCCGCCGATTTGTCGCGCAGATGCCGACGCCGAAAACGACGGATGAACAATTGGCCGAGCACATTCTTAAGCTGACGCGCACCCGTCAGGCCCCCAAGGAGCCTCCGCGGACGCGCTGAGGTCAACACCCCGAAAGAAAAGCGCAGAGGAAATGCCGTGAACAGCACCTACTTTGGATTACTGGCGGAATTTGGCGAAGCCAATATCCCGCTGGAGCGGGTGGCGCCGAAATATTTCGGTCTGTCCTATCCCGAGGCGCGACGGCGCGCACCGACCAAGAATCTGCCTTGCCCGGCGTTCCGGCTGGGCGGGCAGAAGTCGCCCTGGCTGGTCAGTGCGACCGATCTGGCAGCCCTGATCGATGTGCGTCGCGAGCGGGCCTCCGACGCACGATGATGTCCTCGGGGCTGCGCTCATCGAATTCGCGATGTGCCGCGGTGGGCCCCAGATCGCGCAGATTCTCTGGCTTCAGGTTGGTGTAACGCTTCAGCTCGTTCCACGAGTCGTGCAGGGTGAACTGGGCTACCTCATGGATCTGGTAGCCGCGCTCGAACAGCCGACTCGTTGCCTCGTGGCGCAGATCATGGAAGCGCAGATCGGCGATGCCGAGTACTTTGCAGGCGCGCGTGAACGCGGCTCCGACGCTCTTGGGATCGTAGGGGAAGATGTACTCCCCTTTGCGCGGCTGAGCCCGCACGATGGCCCAGGCTTCCCGCGTATAGCGGAAGCGGCGGTGATTGCCTTCCCGGGCGGTGGGATGCTTGGCATCGCGCACCAGTCCGGTACGTGCGGCGTCATCGTTGTCCGCCCATTCCAGCCGGCAGATTTCGGCCTCCCGGCGTGCGGAGGCGATCGCAAACTCCATGATGGGGACCATGGGGATGCGTGCCCGCCCATCTCGGCTCTTGAAGAATTCCCGCAAGCGCTGGAGCTCGTCGGCGCTCGGCCGGCGGCTGCGCTTGCGCGCCCGGCTGATGAGCCGCAGCTCCCGGCAGGCATTGCGCGCCTCGCGTACGATGTCGGGATTGATGGGGACTTCCCGGACACTCCGGGCCGCGCGCAAAACGACACCGATCCACACCAGATCGTTGAGCACCGTGGCCGGACCTGTCCCGTCCGCTCGCCGGTTGCGCACATGGTCGATCAGCGCGGACGTGGTCAGATTCAGCGCGTTGACCTTTGCGATCTCGTGGCGCTCCAGGTACTGCAGGTGCGTCTGCTTGGAGCGCTGCCACTTCGAGATGGATTGGAACGAGTCGATATACCAGCGGATGAGCTCGCCCAGGGTGACCGCGGCGTGCTGCCTGCGCAGCAGCGTCGCGGGGCTCTCGAGCTCCACCTCGCGCCGTCTCGCCCAGGACTGGGCGGCGGCCAGGTGCTTGAAGGTCTTGTACTCCTGATGCAGCAGCACCCGCCCTTTGCGCAGCCGCACGATCGCCGTATAGCGGATCGCGCCGTTGGCCTGCCTGCGTTGTCGGATAGTTGCCATGAGGTGTTTTGAGGTGTCACGCTATCTTGACCCCTATATGACACCTCTACAAACGCTAAACGCCCAGAAATGCGCAGAAATCAAGCAAAAACGCGTCGGTCGTAAAAGCCTATGGAAATAGGCATTTCAGAGGGTTTTTCTCGGGAAAACTTCGACCGAAAAGTGTCAGTCGCTCCCATGATGGACTGGACCGACCGTCACTGCCGCTATTTTCTGCGCGGCTTCTCCCCGCGCATGCTGCTCTACACGGAGATGGTGACGGCTGCGGCGATCGTGCGCGGGGATCGCGAGCGGCTGCTGCGCCACTCGCCCGAGGAGCAACCGTTGGCGCTGCAGCTCGGTGGCAGCGACGCTGGGCAGCTCGCCGTCGCGGCGCGCATCGGCGCCGACAGCGGCTACGTGGAGATCAACCTCAACTGTGGTTGCCCCAGCGATCGAGTTCACGCCGGCGCTTTCGGCGCCTGTCTCATGCGTGAGCCCGCGCGCGTCGCCGATTGCGTGGCCGCCATGCGAACGGCGGTGCCGGCGCATATCCCCGTGACGGTGAAGATGCGCATTGGCGTGCTCGATGCGGTTCAGCGCTCGGCGGTGGATCGCTATGAGGATGCCGACTACGAAAACCTGCAGCACTTCGTGCGCGCCGTGCAGGGCGCCGGCTGCCGGCACTTCATCGTGCATGCCCGCCAGGCCGTGCTTGGGGGGCTTTCGCCGCGTGAGAATCGGGAAATTCCGCCGCTGCGCTACGACGTTGTGCGTCGCCTGAAGCAGGAATTCCCGTCACTGTGGATCGCCGTGAACGGCGGCCTGCGCGATATCGGGCAGTGCCGGGCAGCGCTCGACTGGGCCGATGGCATCATGCTCGGTCGCGAGGCCTACCACCGCCCGCAGGTGCTCGGGGAGCTGCATGCCGAGCTCTACCCGGACGGCTGGCGCGTGCCGCAGCTGCCGGCGCTGCTCGAGCGCATGGCCGCCTATGCCGCCCGCGAGAGCGCGCTCGGCACGCCCCTGCGGGCCATCACGCGCCATATGCTCGGGCTTGCGAGTGGCCGTCCGGGGGCGCGGCGCTTTCGACAGCTGCTCGCTCAGCCACCGGCGCGCTTCCCGCTGCGCCAGGCCGCCGAGGCGCTTGTCGCCGGGGGGCTGGCCACCGGCTGATAGCCTGTCAGCTCATCCCGCGGACCGGTTCTCGTGCTCCACGGCTTAGACGCCAGCGGCGCGATGGGTATAATCTAGCTGGAACGCCCAGTTGGATGGATTTCGCGCTAATGCGCTCAAGGGTCTCGCGCTAAGCTCAGGAAAGCATGGGCAAAGATATCGAGCTTGCGATTCTGTTTGCCGACGTTGTCGGCTCGACGCGTCTTTTCGAGGCCATGGGGGACCTGCGGGCCCGGGACATGATCGCCACCTGCATCGACGTGATGCGGGAGGCCACCGAGCAACACAACGGCACGGTGATCAAGACCATCGGCGATGAGGTCATGTCGACCTTTCCCACGGCGGACGATGCGCTCAATGCGGCGGGGCAGATGCAGCGCCAGATCGCCGCCCATACGGAGCTGAAGGTCGAGGGCATGCCGGTGGCGATCCGCATCGGCTGCCATTTCGGTCCCGTCGTGCTCGAGGCGCGCGATGTCTTCGGAGCGAGCGTTCATACGGCCAATCGCATGACCAGCCAGGCCAAGGCCGGCCAGGTCATTACCACCGCCGCCGTCGTGGAGCGGCTCTCGCCCGAGTGGCGCGCCTCCGTGCGTCAGATCGACGTCGCGACGATTCGCGGGCAGGGCGGGGAAATCGCGCTGTACGAGGTGCTCTGGCAGACCGAGGACGTCACCAGCATGCTGCCCTCGATCGCGCTGACGGGCCGCGAGCCGCGGCGCGCGCGCCGCCTGCGGCTGACGCTGGAAGAACAGGAATTCGTGCTCGACGAGGCACGTCCGCTGGTGGCCATTGGCCGGGCCGACGACAACGATGTGGTGGTGCGCGGAAACCTCATCTCGCGCCTGCATGCGCGCATCGAGTTCAGCCGCAACCGCTTTACGATCACCGATCAGAGCACCAACGGTACTTTCGTGCAGATCAACGGCGAGGAGGAGTCCTTCCTTCGCCGCGACAGCATGTCCATCAAGGGGGCTGGCCTCATCGGCCTCGGGCGAGTGCCCGATCGCGACTCACCCCTGACGCTGCGCTTCATCTGCGAGGAAGACTGACCTCGCGACGGACCTGCGGGGGACCTCCGTGGGAACTCCGTGGGGAGCTTTCCGCTGATCCCTCAGCCTTCGTTGCTGAAGCGCTTCTCCACCTCGTCCACTTCACGCAGCAGTGCCGCGGGCAGACGCGCGCCGTATCCCTGCAGATACTGACGAAACTCGCCGACCTCCTTGCGCCACTGGTCCGCCGGCACGGCGGTGAGTTCTTCGAAGGTGCCGGGGGGCAGATCCATGCCACGCATGTCGATATCTTGCGCACGCGGCATATAGCCGATCGGGGTATCCACGGCGGGAAGGCGCCCCTCGCAGCGCTCGATTATCCAGGCCAGCACGCGCAGATTTTCGCCAAAGCCGGGCCAGAGGAACTTGCCGGCGGCGTTCTGCCGGAACCAGTTCACGTGAAAGATGCGCGGGGGATGCTGGAGCTTTGCGCCCATGCGCAGCCAATGCGACCAGTAGTCGCCAAAGTTGTAGCCACAGAAAGGCTTCATCGCCATCGGGTCGCGTCGCACGACGCCGACCTGTCCGGTCGCAGCGGCCGTGGTCTCCGAAGCGACCGACGCGCCCACCAGCACGCCGTGCTGCCAGCTGCGGGCCTCGTAGACCAGCGGGGCGAGCGAGCGACGGCGGCCGCCGAAAACGATCGCGGAGATCGGGACGCCCTGGGGCGCATCGGCGACTTTGGCGTAATTCGGATTCTGCGAGGCAGCCACGGTGAAGCGGGCATTGGGATGGGCCGCCGGGCCATTGGCCGGATCGTAGGGACGACCCTGCCAATCGATGACCGGCTTGCCATCGCGGCCTTCCCACCAGGGCTCGTTGTCGGCCGTCAATGCAACGTTGGTGAAGATCGTGTCGTGCCGGATCGTCTCGTAGGCATTGCGATTGGTCTTGGTATTGGTGCCGGGGGCCACGCCGAAGTAGCCGGCTTCGGGATTGATCGCATAGAGCCGTCCGTCCTTGCCCACATGCAGCCAGGCGATGTCATCGCCAATGGTGTGCACCTTCCAGCCGGGCATCGAGTCCGGTGGGATGAGCATCGAGAGGTTGGTCTTGCCGCAGGCGGACGGAAATGCCGCCGCGATGTAATGAGTCTCGCCACGCGGGCTGGTCAGCCCGACCAGCAGCATGTGTTCGGCGAGCCAGCCCTCATCGCGAGCCTGCCAGCTGGCGATGCGCAGCGCGTGGCATTTCTTGCCCAGCAGCGCATTGCCGCCATAGCCGGAGCCATAGCTCTGGATCTCCAGGTTCTCCGGGAAGTGCATGATGAAGCGGCGCTCAGGATCCAGCTCGCCCGTGGAATGCAGACCCCGCACGAAGATGCCATCGGTGGCGATGCGCTCGAGAGCGTCGCGGCCCATGCGCGTCATGATGGCCATGTTCAGCACCACGTAGGCGCTGTCGGTGATCTCCACGCCGCAGCGTGAATAGGGTGATTCGAGCGGCCCCATGCAGTAGGGCACCACATACAGCGTGCGCCCGCGCATGCAGCCCTTGAACAGCGCCTGCATCTTTGCCTTGGCCTCGGCCGGCGCCATCCAGTGGTTGTTCGGACCGGCATCTTCCTGCTTGCTCGTGCAGACGAAGGTCAGATGCTCCACGCGCGCGACGTCACTCGGAGCCGAGCGCGCCAGATAGCAACCGGGGAAGGTCTGCTGATTGAGCTCTTTCAGCTCGCCCTTGGTGGTGAGCTCGCGGCGCAGGCGCTGGAACTCCGCGCGTGATCCATCACACCAATACACCCGATCCGGCTGAGTCAGCTCCCGAACCTGATCCACCCAATCGGCGACGTTTCTGGCAATTTGCGACAGTGGAGCCAGGGTGTGGGGAGCAGTCGCCATAGCGTATCCTCGTGGAGGGCCGATGGAGCCGGGGAGGGCGAATTATACCGACGGGTCCGCGGCTTGCGTGTTTTTTGGGTGAATTCGTCAGCGCGCCGTGCCCCGCGGGCGCAACCAGCTCGCCCGGTACCGACCATAATATTGTAAATGGCTGAAATCGAAGCTGTCTTTGGGCCCGAGGGACCGCTGGCGCAGGCGCTGCCAGGCTACCGTCCCCGTCCGGTACAGGAGCGGATGGCTGCGCACGTGCAGGCGGCCCTGCAAAGCCGAGCGACGCTGCTGGTGGAGGCCGGGACCGGCACCGGCAAAACCTACGCCTACCTCATACCGGCGCTGCTGTCGGGTCTGCGTGTGCTCATCTCCACCGGCACGCGCACGCTGCAAGACCAATTGTTTCATCGGGATCTGCCGCTGCTCGCAGCCGCGATCGGCCGCCCAGCGCGCGTTGCTCTCCTCAAGGGCCGCTCCAATTATCTGTGTCTGGCGCGGCTCGCCGACGTCGGACGTCAGGCCGAGCTGGTGCCCGTGTCAGCCGACTCGCGTCAAATGCCTCCGACCTCGCTGCTCGAGTGGGCACAGGCCAGCCGCGATGGGGACCTTGCGCAGATGCCCGAGCTCGGCGATGAGCATCCCTGGCGGGCACGTCTCACCTCCACGCGCGAGAGCTGCGCGGGCAATCGCTGCGACGAATACGCGCGTTGCCACGTGTTCGCAGCCCGCCGCGCCGCCCTGGATGCGGACATCGTGGTCGTCAATCACCACCTGCTGCTCGCGGATATGGCGCTGAAGGAAGACGGCTTCGGCGATCTGCTGCCCAGCGCCGATGCGGTGATCTTCGATGAGGCGCATCAGCTGCCGGACCTTGCCAGTGAGTTCTTCGGCGTCAGCGTCAGTACCCGCGCGCTCGAGCTGCTGCTGACGGATCTGAAGCAGGCGCTGCGGCTTGGCAGTGCGCACAGCCCGGCACTGGTGCGGCTGGCGCGCGAGCTGCCGACGGAGCTGCAGCTGGCGCTGCAGGCTGCGCGTGCAGTGCTCGGCGCCGGGCGAGACAGCGAGCGGCACGTGGCCTGGGAGGAGCTGCCGCCGCAAGCCGAGACATCGCTGCAGGCACTGCAGGCTGCGCTCGATGCCCTGCAGGGTGCGCTGGGCGAGCTGCAGGGAGCAGATCCGGCGATCGAGTCGCTCGTGCCGCGCACGGCGGCTCACGCGGGCGCCCTGCGCCAGATTCTGGAGCCGGAGATTGCCGGCGCGCGCAGCGCCTCGGCCGACGCCCGTGGCGTCGCGCTGCGACTTCTGCCCTACGATATTGCCGAGCGCTTTTGCAGTTATCGCCGCCAGACGCCGGCCGCCTGGATCTTTACCTCGGCCACCCTCGCGGTGGGCGGGAACTTCTCGCACTTTGCCGGGCGTCTGGGACTCTCCGACTGCCAGACGCTGTGTCTGGCAAGTCCGTTCGATTATGCGCGTCAAGGACTGCTGTACTTGCCTCGTGGGCTGCCCGAGCCTGCCCAGCCCGGCTACATCGAGGCGCTGATGCAGGCCTGCCTGCCTCTGATCGAAGCCGCCGGTGGCGGCGCCTTCCTGTTGTTCACGAGTCACCGCGCGCTGCGTCAGGCGGCTGCCTGGCTCGCCGGCACCCTGGCTCAACGGCTGCCGCTGCTGGTGCAGGGTGATGCTCCGCGCGAGCTGCTGCTGCGGCGATTTCGCGCCAGCGCCAATGCGGTGCTGCTGGGCAGCGCCAGTTTCTGGGAAGGTGTCGATGTGCAGGGCGAGGCGCTGCGGCTGGTCATCATCGATAAGCTGCCATTCGCCTCGCCCGAGGACCCCGTGGTGCGCGCGCGCGTCCAATATCTGCAGGAGCAGGGCGAGAACCCGTTCCGCGACTACCAGCTGCCCGAGGCAGTGCTCGCGCTCAAGCAGGGCGTCGGCCGCCTGATCCGCAGCGAGAGCGACTGCGGCGTCGTCATGATCGGCGATCCGCGGCTGCTCTCGCGTGCCTACGGCCGGCTGTTTCTTGCGAGTCTGCCGCCAATGCCGATCACCCACGACCTGGCATGCGCCTGTGAACGGCTGGCTGCGCAGCGCCCGGCGCAGGTGGCCTGATGAAACTGCTGGCACTCGACACCGCCTCGGAGCTCTGCTCGGCCGCGCTGTGGCTGGATGGTGAGCTGCGCGAGCGTGAGAGCCTCGCCCCGCGTGCGCACGCCGCGCTGATCCTGCCGATGATCGACGCCCTGCTCGCGGAGGCGGGCCTGGCGCTCGCCGCGCTCGATGCCATCGCCTTCGGGCGCGGTCCGGGCGCGTTCACCGGCGTGCGCCTGGCCGCTGCGGTGGCCCAGGGCCTTGGCTTCGCAGCCTGCCGGCCACTGATCGCGATCTCCGACCTGCGCGCCACGGCAGCCCAGGCACTGCAGCAGGCCCCCGATGCTGACGGGGTGCTCGTCTGCCAGGACGCGCGCATGGAAGAGGTCTATTGGGGCTGCTTCGAGCGCGGCGTGGCGCGCGATTGTGCAGCGATCCCCGTCGGCCCCGAGGCCGTGGCGCCCGTTGCCCGGGTCGCGCTGCCGGCGCAGTGGGCCAGCCGGGTCAACGTGGTGGGGGCGGGCTCGGGTTTTCGGACCTATCCGGAACTGTCGCGGCGTCTGCCGGACGGACTCAGCCTTACATTGCCGCACCTGCAGCCACGTGCCCGCGAGATCGCATGGCTTGCCGCCCAGGACGGCATGGCGGCGGCCATCGGCGCCGAAGATGCCCTGCCGGTGTACCTGCGCGACCGAGTGACCGCGACGCCGGCGCTGCCTGGAACGCCGCATGGCCCCACCACACCGTGATGCGCCGTGGCCATCGGCGCAATTCATGAAACTGACAAACTCTCGCCATTGAGTCATACAACTGCAATGTGTCGCCCCTATGGTGCTCGCCAGCAGGCAGCGGGCCGTGGCCGAGGTCCATGAATTCAAGGACATGAGCGCAAAGCAGATTCTGATCGTCGAGGATGAGCGTTCGATCCGGGAGATGCTCGCCTTCGCTTTGCGACGGGCCGGTTTCGAGGTCAGTGAGGCCGAAGACTGCCGCAGTGCCAGGGCATCGCTGACCGATCATCGGCCCGATCTGCTGCTGGTGGACTGGATGCTGCCGGATCAGAGCGGCCTGGAGCTCACGCGCGCCCTCAAGCGCGAGCGCAGCACCCGCGACCTGCCGGTCATCATGCTGACTGCGCGGGCCGAGGAGGCCGATAAGGTCGCAGGACTCGACGGCGGCGCCGACGACTACATCACCAAGCCCTTCTCACCGCGCGAGCTGATCGCGCGCGTGCATGCGGTGCTGCGCCGGGGCGGTGCGGCTGATGAGGGTGAGACGGTGCGCTTTGACCAGCTGACACTGGACCGGGCCGGCCATCGGGTCATGGTCGGAGAGCACTCGGTCGCCATGGGGCCCACCGAGTACCGCCTGCTCGAGTTTTTCATGACCCACCCGGAGCGGGTGTACAGTCGTGAGCAGCTGCTCGATCGTGTCTGGGGCGGCAATGTCTACGTGGAGGAGCGCACGATCGATGTGCACATCCGTCGCCTGCGCCGGGCACTCGAGGATCATGGGTATGACCAGTGGGTGCAGACTGTACGGGGCGCTGGCTACCGCTTCTCCGGCAGAGCGGTGAGTTGATCGAGCCACCGCAGGATCCTGCATGACGAAATCCGCGAGCTGGTGGCAGCTCGGCGGGCGGCTGCTCTTCGCGCTGCTGATCGGGGCTGGCGTCGGAGAGCTCTTCGGCTCGTTCTGGGCCGGGATAGCCATCGTGCTCGCGACGGCGCTGGTGCTGCAGCTGCGCCATCTCATGCGCCTGATGCGCTGGCTGCAGGGCGAGCGGCAGGACGAGCCGCCAGACCTGCCTGACCCCTGGGAGCTGCTGGTGTCGCGCGTGGCGCGGCTCTACCGTCGCAAGCAATTCCACAAGCAGCGTCTGCTGCGCCTGCTGCGCGAGCTGCGCCGCTCGACCGCCGCGATGCCCGACGGCGTGGTCGTGCTCAATCCTCAGACCGAGATCCTCTGGTTCAATCGCACGGCGTCGCGGCTGCTCGGCCTGCGCGGCAAGGGGGATGTGGGTCTGCGCATCGACAACCTGGTGCGCCAGCCCGAGTTCGGGCAGTACCTGCGCGGCGCGCAGTACGCGCTGCCGGTCACGGTGCGCTCTGCCGCCGACGTCGAGCAGCATCTGTCCCTGCAGATCGTCCCCTACGGCGCCGGCCAGCGACTGCTGCTGGTGCGCGACGTCACCCGTGAGGCGCGCCTGGAAGCGATGCGGCGGGACTTCGTGGCCAACGCCTCGCATGAGCTGCGCTCGCCGCTGACCGTCATTGCCGGCTATCTGGAGACGCTGGCGCAGGATCCGGGGGTGGATCCGCTCATCGCCGGGCCACTGCAGGAGATGCAGCGCCAGGCGCAGCGCATGAGCCGCATCGTGCAGGATCTGCTCGAGCTCTCACGTCTGGAGTCCTCCGATCGCGAGGCCCCCTCGCGGCCAATCGATGTCGTCGCACTGATGGCGCAGCTGCGCCAGGACGTGCTCGCCCGCTCGCTGCACCCATCCATCGCCGTCGACGCCGATTCGCGCGCGCTGCTGCTGGGGGAGGAGCTGCAGATTCACTCCGCGTTCGCCAACCTGGTCGACAATGCCGCCAAGTACACCCCACCGGATGGCTCGGTCCACATCCGCTGGTGGACCGACCAGGATGGCGGGCACTTCGCGGTCTCGGATACGGGTATCGGCATTCCACGCGAGCATCTGCCCCGGCTCACCGAGCGCTTCTATCGCGTGGATGCGGGCCGCAGCCGCAGCACCGGCGGGTCCGGGCTTGGCCTTGCCATCGTCAAGCATGTCCTGCAACGCCATGGCGCCTGGCTCGCGATCGAGAGCGTAGAGGGCCGCGGCAGCCGTTTCATCTGTCATTTCCCACCCGAGCGGCTGAGCTGGGCAGCGGATCCGGGCGGGCCCGCGCGCCCTCTGGAGCCGCAGGAGCGGCTGCCGGCCACAGAGCTAACGTCTGCTGCGGCTGCACTGCCGGCCGCCGTGTCCGCGGAGGCTCAGACCACGGACTGACGGGGACAGTCGAAGAGGAATTTTGCACGCTTGCGAAGTAGTTCGCGCTGTGTGTGACACGGCTGCGCTATACGCTATAGTTGATTGAGTGCGGCATCGGCGCCACGGAGTCACAGCCGGACATGGAAGCAGCTGATCTTTCCCACCACACCTCGACGCGTTTCAACGCGGAGCTCGAGCGGGTACGCAGTCGGGTGCTGGCCATGGGCGGTTTCGTCGAAGAGCAGCTGCGCCGCAGTCTCACGGCGCTGGCCGAGGGGGACAGCCAGCTCGGCCAGTCGGTCGCGCGGGATGATTCCAAGGTCAACGGCATGGAAGTGTCGATCGACGAGGAGTGCTGGCGCATCCTCGCGACCCGCGCGCCTGCGGCAGGCGACCTGCGCATGATCGTGGCGACCATCAAGACCATCACCGATCTCGAGCGTGTGGGCGATGAGTGCGAGAAAATCGGCCAGATCGCCGCGCGACTGGCGAGCGTCGACCGCCCGTCCGATCGCTACCGCGAGGTGCGTCATATCGGGCGCATTGTCCAGACCATGGTGCGTGACACCCTGGATGCCTTCGCGCGGCTCGATGCCGAGGCGGCGCTGCGCACCTGCCGGGAGGACCGCCAGGTCGACGAGGAGTACGAGGCGATCCAGCGCCAGTGCATCACCTTCATGATGGAAGACCCGCACAGCATCCGCCGTGCGCTGGACATCATGTGGGTCGTGCGCTCGCTCGAGCGCATCGGCGATCACGCCAAGAACATCTGCGAGTACATCATCTACATGGTGCACGGCAAGGACGTGCGCCATACCTCGCTGGACAGCGTCGAGCTCGAGCTGGCCCAGCGCGCCGCTCGCCGCTGACGCGGGCGGCTGCCCCCGGCGCACGCTCAGCCGCTACACTGCGACCCCACCCAAGACCGAGAGGGGTGTTCCATGTCGCGCGGCCTGAACTTCCTGGGCGTGCTGGTCTGCACCGGCCTGCTGGTCTATGCCATTTGGTATGCGCAGGGCGTGCTGGGCCTGGAGCCCTGTCCGCTGTGCATCTTCCAGCGCATCGGCATCGCGCTGATCGGGGTGCTGTTCCTGCTGGCAGCGGTACACAACCCCCGCCGCTGGGGAGGCCGGGTCTATGGAGTGCTGCTGCTGCTGGCAGTCCTCGCCACGATCGGAGTTGCCGCGCGTCACGTCTGGATCCAGAGCCAGCCGCCAGGCACGGTCGCCAGCTGCGGCGCCTCCCTGGGCTACATGGTGCAGATCTTCCCGGTCGGCACCGTGATCCGCAAAGTGCTCACCGGCTCGGGCGAGTGCGCGCGCGTCACCTGGCGCTTTCTGGGCCTGACCATGCCCGCCTGGGTGCTCATCGCGGCAGCCTGCCTCGGCATCCTCGCCATGCTCGCCAACTTCGGCGCACGTGCTGCCGGCCGCCGAGCCTGACACCCGCGTAACCGCAGCATTCAGGCAACCGCAGCGTCAGGCAACCGCAGCATTCAGGGCAGCAGGTTCCGGAGCGTCTGCAGGTAGATGGCGTGCAGCGCGTCGATGTCCCCGAGCTGCACGCTCTCGTTGACCTTGTGAATGCTGGCGTTGACCACGCCGATCTCGACCACCTGGGCCCCCAGCGGTGCGATGAAGCGGCCGTCGGAAGTGCCTCCACCGGTCGAGAGGCGGGGGGTGAGACCGGTGACGCTGCGGATGGCCGCGCCCACGGCCTCCGAGAGTGGCCCGGGTGGCGTGAAGAAGGGCTCGCCGGATACGTACCACTCCAGCGAGTAGTTGACCCCGTGCCGTTTGAGGATTCCCTCGACCGTACCCTTGAGCTCCTCGAGGCTCTGCACCGGCGAGTAGCGCAGGTTGAAGCGCGCGCGCAACTCCCCGGGGATCACGTTCGGCGCGCCGGTGCCGGCGTTGAGATTGGACACCTGAAAGCTCGTGGGCTGGAAGTGCTCGTTGCCCTGGTCCCAGACGCGGCCGACCAGCTCGGCCAGGGCAGGGGCAAAGCGGTGCACGGGGTTGGCCGCGAACTGCGGGTAGGCAATGTGGCCCTGCACGCCATGCACGGTCAGCCGGCCGGACAGTGAGCCGCGGCGGCCGATCTTGATGGTGTCGCCGATCTGCTCCTCGCTCGAGGGTTCCCCGACCACACACCAGTCGATGCGCTCGCCGCGCTCGCGCAGCGTCTCCACCACGCGCCGGGTGCCATCGACGGAGGGGCCTTCCTCGTCGCTGGTGATCAGGAACACGAGGCTGCCGCTGTGTGCGGGCCGCTCGCTGACGAATGCTTCCGTGGCCGTGAGCATGGCGGCCAGGCCGCTCTTCATGTCAGCGGCGCCGCGGCCGTACAACCGCCCATCGCGGATGGTGGGCTGAAAGGGATCCGAGCGCCATTCTTCCAGCGGACCGGTCGGCACCACGTCGGTATGGCCGGCAAAGCACAGCACCGGCGCGCCCGCGCCGCGGCGCGCCCACAGGTTTTCGACACTGCCGTAGCGCAGCCGTTCGACCTGAAAGCCGAGCGCGCTCAAGCGGTTTGCGAGAATCTGCTGACAACCCTCATCGGCCGGCGTCACCGAGGGGCGGGCCATGAGCTCCTGGGTCAGGGCAAGGGTCGCGGACATCGGCAGCGGGGGGCTCCGGGTGGGTCTGTGAAGATCCTGTTAAGCTGCGCGCCTTATACGGTGCGGGGGCCCCCTCGGCAAGAGCCCGCGCTTTCGGTCCTGACACGAAACTGTCATGCAGGACCGGCTACCATCGGAAGATGAGCGTGGACGGCCTCACTCACCACATTTCCAGCCGCTACAACGAGGACCTGCAACGCCTGCTGAGCAACGTGCTCGGCATGGGCGGGCTGGTGGAACGCCAGCTGGTGCAGGCCATCGGCGGTATCACCGAGCCTGACGAGGAGGTGATCACGCGCGTCGCGCAGGATGAGGTGCAGGTCAATCGACTCGAGCGCGACATCGACGAGGACTGCAGCCGCATCCTCGCCACCCGCAGTCCCACGGCGTCGGATCTTCGCCTGATCATCACCATTCTGAAAGCCATCACGGATCTGGAGCGCATCGGCGATGAGGGCGAGAAGATCGCCGCGATCGCCTCGCGCCTGGCGATGCGGGAGCGGCCGCGCAACCGCTACCGGGAGCTGCGCAATCTGGGAGAGGTCGTGATCGGCATGGTGCACGACACCCTCGATGCCTTTGCACGCCACGACACCCATCTGGCGCTCGAGGTCCTGCGGCGCGACCGTACGGTGGACGAGGAGTACGAGGGCATCCACCGCCAGAGCATCACCTTCATGATGGAAGACCCGCGCGCGATCCGCCGCGCGCTCGATGTCATGTGGGTCGTGCGATCGCTCGAGCGCATTGGGGATCACGCCAAGAACATCTGCGAGCATCTCATCTATATGGTGCACGGCCGCGATGTGCGCCACACCCGTATCGAGGAGATCGAGCGCGAGCTGTCCAGCAAAGCCGAAGCGGCGCGCATCGCCGGTCCGGCCGCCTCGGCGCCGCTGGCAAATCCCGCTCTGGTCGCCGTGCCCACCCCCGCTGACTCCCGTGCCGTCGACGGGGGAGTGAGTCCCTGACGCATGTCCAATCCGATGGATTTCATCCCGCGCACTGCGCCGGCCCGCGCCGAGCCGCGCCTGGAGGCGCTCGACGGCGCCAACGAACCGGTGCATTCCGTGCCGGGAGCGCATACGCACGGTGGGGTCCAGGTGCCCGGCATCGATGACAGCGCCATCGTGCCGATTCGCCCCAGCGGGCGCGGCGTGCAGGTGTCGGTCGATGAGACGCGGCGCAGCGCCGCGCTCAATGCGCCAGTGAAGGCGCGCGCCGAGGATCTCAGCTTCTATTACGGTCAGTACAAGGCGCTCAAGAGCCTGTCGATGGAGATCCGCGACAAGCAGGTCACCGCACTCATCGGCCCCTCGGGCTGCGGCAAGAGCACCTTCCTGCGCTGCTTCAATCGCATGCACGATCTGACGCCCGGCTCGCGCTACGAGGGCCGCATCGTGCTGCAGCCCGAAGAGATCGACCTGGTGTCGCAGGCTGTGGATCCGATCGAAGTGCGCATGCGCATCGGCATGGTGTTCCAGAAGCCCAATCCCTTTCCCAAGTCGATCTTCGAGAACATCGCCTACGGGCTGCGCATCCGCGGCATGCGCTCGCGCATTCGTATCCAGGAAGAAGTGGAGAAAGCGCTGCGCGGCGCGGCGCTGTGGGATGAGGCCAAGGACCGGCTCGACAGCTCGGCGCTGTCACTCTCCGGCGGCCAGCAGCAGCGACTGTGCATCGCGCGCGCGCTCGCCACGAGCCCCGAGATCCTGCTGTTCGATGAGCCGACCTCGGCGCTCGACCCCATCGCCACCGCGCGTATCGAGGAGCTGATCGCTTCGCTGCGCGAGCAGGTCACGGTGCTGATCGTGACCCACAACATGCAGCAGGCCGCGCGCGTCTCCGATTACACCGGCTTCATGTACCTCGGCGAGCTGATCGAGTTCGACGAGACTTCCAAGATCTTCACCAATCCCGGCAAGAAGGCGACCGAAGACTACATCACCGGCCGCTACGGCTGAGCGCGAACGCGAGCGCCCGATCCGGCCGGGCAGTGGACTCAGACGCTGGCACCCGCTTCACGCAACAGCTCGTTGATGGAGGTCTTCGCGCGGGTCTTCGCATCCACGCGCTTGACGATCACCGCGCAGTAGAGGCTGTGGCTGGCGTCGGCCGAGGGCATGGCGCCGGGCACGACGACCGAGCCGGGGGGCACCTGGCCGTGCAGCGTCACGCCACTGGCGCGGTCGTAGATGCGCGTGCTCGCGCTGAGGAAGGTGCCCATGGCGATCACCGAGCCCTCGCCGACGATGACACCCTCGGCGATCTCCGAGCGTGCGCCGATGAAGCAGTCGTCCTCGATGATCGTCGGGGCAGCCTGCAGCGGCTCGAGCACCCCGCCGATGCCCACGCCACCGGACAGATGCACATTGCGCCCGATCTGCGCACAGGAGCCCACCGTGACCCAGGTATCGACCATCGTGCCGGCGCCGACGTAGGCACCGATGTTCACATAGCAGGGCATCAGCACGGCATTGGGACCGACATAGGCGCCGCGGCGCACGATGGCGTGCGGCACCACGCGTACGCCGCCGGCCGCGAACTGCGCGGGCTCGGTGTCGCTGTATTTCAGGGGCACCTTGTCGTAGAAGCGCGTGTAGCCGGCCTGCACGACAGCGTTGTCATGCGTGCGAAAGTACAGCAGCACCGCCTTCTTGAGCCACTCGTTGACCCGCCAGCGACCGTCCTGTCGCTGCGCGACGCGTACCTCGCCGCGGTCCAGCGCGCCGATTACCGCTTCCACGGCCGTGCGTGTCTCGACATCCACGCTGCTGCTGGAGAGGGACTGGCGGCGCTCGAAGGCCGCCTCGATCAGCGGCTGCAGCGCGGACAGGGAAGGGGCCGAGGAGGCGGCTGTGGCCTCGGGGTTGGCCGGCTCTGTGGAGGTACTCATATGGGGTCGGCATGGTGCCTGCGAGGCCCGGGGCCGTCCAGCGTAGGAGCGCTCCGCTAGCGTGTGCCCGTACGGGCCGTTACAGTGCTGAGGCTTTCCGATCGCTGCCTGCGGAGATGTCTCGCCAGAGCGCCGTCATGTCCTCCAGAACCGCACTAGCGGCCCTCTCGGGTCACGCCCTCTGCCTCGACGTGGACGGGACCATCCTGGATCTTGCGCCCACACCCGACGCCGTCGAGGTACCGCCGTGGATGGTGCCGCTGCTGCAACAGCTGCACGAGCGACTCGAGGGCGCCGTAGCCTTCGTCAGCGGACGTACCATTGCCGATATCGACCGGCTGTTTGCGCCGCTGAAGCTGCCGGCGATCGGAGTGCATGGCGGCGAGATTCGCGTGCCCGGCGGCCACGTCACCCACAACGATGAGTTCTGCGGCGAGCTGGCGGCCGCCAAGCCCTTCCTGGCACGCTCCATCCAGCCGCTGCGGGGGGTGCTGCTGGAGGACAAGCGCAGCGCCTTCGCTCTGCACTACCGCAATGCGCCTGACTTTGGACGCGAGGTTCTCAAGATCGCCGAGCTCGCACTGGCAGGCATGGGCGGGGATTTCGCCGTCCTGGTGGGCAAGTGCGTCGTGGAGATCCGGCCGCGCCATCTGACCAAGGGGACGGCGCTGCAGCGGCTGATGGAGACGCCGCCGTTTCGCGGCCGCACGCCGATCTTCGCCGGCGACGACATCAGCGATGAAGATGCCTTCGAGGTCGTCAATCGTCTGGGTGGCATCAGTGTGCGGGTTGGCGAGCCGGTACGCACCGCCGCGACCTGCCAGCTCGCCGATCCCGATCAGCTGCGCCGCTGGCTGCAGGAGATCGCCGCCGCCTGAGTGGGGTAAGCGAGGAAGGCTCACCCGGCGCATTCCGCCCCCGCGCAATTCTGGTATATCGGCAGCCGTGAGACGCTTAGTCGCGATGGCGCTGACGCTGCCAGCAGCGCTCGGCGGCGGCCGTGCGCTGGCAGCCTGCCAGCTCGGACAGCTTGCACAGCTGCCGGTCACCATGGTGGGCCTGCGGCCGACGATTCCCATCCGGATCAATGGAGCCGAGGCCACCTTTATGGTCGACAGCGGCTCGTTCTTCAGCATGATGACACCGGCGGCAGCCGAGCAGTTCCAGCTGCCGCTGCGCGCGGGCCCTGACCGCCTGCAGATCAGCGGCATCGGCGGCCCCATCGCCTACCGGGTTGGCACCGTGGCCCACTTCGGGCTCGGGCCCGTGGATCTGCGCCGCGTGGATGTCATCGTCGGTGGCAATGTGATGGGCGGCGGGGCACAGGGGCTGCTTGGCCAGAACCTGCTGGAGGGCGAGGACGTCGAATACGATCTTGCCAATGGGGTCATCCGCCTCATGCGTGAGAAGGGGTGCGGGAAGGCGAATCTGGCCTATTGGGATCACGACAAGCCCTATTCGATGGTCGAGATGGAGGCCGAGCCGGCGCTGGCGGGCGCTCACAGCATCGCCTACCTCAACGGCAAAAAGATCCGCGTGCTGTTTGACACCGGCAGTCCCCTGTCACTGCTGTCGCTGCGTGCCGCCAGGCGTGCCGGCTTCAGGACGGATGCTCCAGGTGTCATCCCCGGTGGCCTGACCGCCGGCCTCGGCCGTGCTGTCCTGCCGACCTGGATTGCTCACTTCGACAGCTTCAGGATCGGTGAGGAAGAGATCCGAAATACCCGCCTGCGCGTCGCGGATGTGGGCTCCGGCGACATCGACATGTTCATCGGCGCGGATTTTTTCCTGGCGCATCACATCTACGTGGCCAACAGTCAGCACCGGCTCTATTTCACCTACAACGGCGGCCCGGTCTTCAATCTGACGGCCTATCAGCGCTCGCCCGATGAAGCCTCGGGCTCGCGCGCCCCGGCGTCGCAGCAACCGTCGTCACCGCAGACGGCGCAGGCGCTGGGCGCCCCACAGGCGCCGGCGCCCGGCGCCGCCACCGCCCAGAATCCAGACAACGCAGCTGATCTTGCCAGGCAGGGGGCTGCACTCGATGCCCGTGGGCAATACCCCGCGGCGATCGCCGCGCTGACGCGCGCCCTGGCGCTCGATCCCACCAACCCGGGGTATTTCGGCCAGCGCGGCGTCTATGAGCTGCATGCGAAGGATCGCACGCAGGCTACAGCGGATCTGGACCGCGCGCTGCAATTGCAGCCCGATGATGTGTCAGCATTGCTGGTGCGCGCGCAGCTGCGCGCCGTGGCTGGCGACAAGCTTGGCGCAGCGCAGGACGCAGCGGCCGCCGATCGGAGTGTGCCCAGGGAAGCGGAGGCGCGACTGCGCCTCGGCGAGATCTACCTGCGGCTCGAACAGTACGATGCGGCGATCCGCGACCTCAGTTTCTGGCTCGACTCTCACCCGCAGGATATCAACGCCGCGAGGGTCCGCAACGATCGCTGTTGGGCGCGGGGTCTTGCGGGTTCCGAGCTACGCGCCGCCCTGGAGGACTGCAACGCGGCCCTTCGCGCGAGCCCGACCCGGGGCGCCCGCGGCATGGTTCTGGACAGCCGGGGCCTGGTACGCCTGCGCCTGGGAGACTTCGCCGGCGCCATCCGCGATTACGATGAGGCGCTGGCCATCGCGGCCGATCGGGCCACCTCACTCTACGGCCGGGGCATCGCCGAGATGCGTCAGGGGCGCAGCGAGGCCGGAGAGGCTGATCTTCACGCGGCCACGGCCCTGCGCGCCGACGTCGCGGATCCGTTTCGCACAGCCGGAATCAATCCCTGAGGCAAATCAGACCCCTGCGAGGCCACTCGGCGCATTCCCACAACGGCGATCGGCTCCCAGCACCTATCAGTTTTGCGTGGCCGATCGCTTCATGGTCCGGGCGTGCTTCAGCTGCGAGCCAAATGGCTCTGGAGGCCCTATGCGCGGACAATCCGGTTTCTTCCGCCGCGGATTGCTGGCGGGTCTGGTGGCCACGACGGTCGTCTCGCTGTTCATGCTGCTCAAGCAGGCGCTGGGCTTCATGCCGCATGTCAATCTCGTCATGGATCTGGCGTATGCGCTCGGTTATCGCGATGCCGCCAGTGGCTGGACTGCGCACTACGTGATTGGAGTGCTTGCCTGGGGGACTCTGTTTCCCTTGTTCGATCGATATTCGCGCTTCCCGCACTGGATCAACGGGCTGTACTTCTCGAGCGTCGTCTGGCTCGGAGTCATGCTGCTGGTGATGCCCGCGGCCGGTCAGGGACTGTTTGGGTCCAAGCTGGCGCTTGGGACGCCGACGGTCACGCTGTTCCTGAACTGGATCTACGGCGCGGTGCTCGGGGAGACCTACAGTCTGCTGCAGCCCTCGCAGTGGGCGATGCTGCGTCACCGCTGGCACGATCACCGGCCGCATCGCGCCTAGGGCTCACGGCCGGGCACACTCGCGCGCACCCCTCCCGCGCGCAAAAATCCCGTGGCGCCTCGCCAGCGGGGCGATCGTGCGGCCGTGCGCGTACCACGCGACCGCGCCTACCAGGCAAGCGCCTGTGCAAAGGGTGACAGCCGGCGATCGGTGTGCTGCAATTTACGGTCACGCTAGGGCGTGACCGGATCCGGCCATCCCACCCGCAGGAGCACAGATGACAGCATCACGTCGCCCGCTTTGGCTCGCACTGATCGCAGCGACGGGCTTCGGCTTCGGTGTGGGAAATCTCTCCCTGGCACAGGAGGGGGGGGCTGTGGCACACGCACCGCCGCCCGCACCAGCGCTGGCCCCTGGCGTGTCCTTCACCAGCGCCCAGTCCTCGGCAGGTGAAGGTCTCTATGCGCAGAGCTGCGCCAGCTGCCATGGCGCGCAGCTCACCGATGGCCGCTTTGGGCCGCCGCTGCGCGGCGAGGACTTTGCCGGCCACTGGTCCGGCCGTTCGCTGGGCGAGCTGTTCGACTTTCTGAAAGGCGCGATGCCGCCAGGCAAGCCTGGCTCGCTCAGCGATGAGGCCTATGGGCAGCTCATCGCCTATCTGCTGGCACAGAACGGTGTGGCCGCCGGCGCCAGCAACCTGCCGGCCGACGGCGCCGCGCTGCGCAGCGTACGCTTTCCGGGCGTCGCAGCGGTGCCGGTGGGCCCCGGCGGGCGGCTCGCCGCCGATGCCACGCTGCCGCCCTGGCCGGTGGCGCCCAATCCGCTCGATACCTTCACGCCCGTCACCGAGACCATGCTGCAGCATCCGGCGCCTGGGGACTGGCTGACCTGGCGACGCGACTATGCCGACAGCGGCTTCAGCCCGCTGACGCAGATCACGCGCGGCAATGTGGCGAACCTGCGCCTGGCCTGGTCACTGTCGCTGCCGCCCGGCAACGATGAGGCCACGCCCCTCGAGCACGATGGGGTGATGTTCGTGTATGGACCGAGCAACCTCATTCTGGCGCTCAACGCGGCCACGGGCGCGGAGCTGTGGAGATACCACCGCGCGCTGCCCAAAGGTGCGTTCCCTGCCAACGTGCGCAACATCGCGCTCTATGGGGACAAGCTCTATTTCGGCACCGACGATGGGCACGTGGTGGCGCTGTACGCGACCAACGGGCGTGTCGCCTGGGATCAGCCGCTCCTCGATGGACCGCGCTGGCGCGTCAGCGGTGGCCCGCTGGTCGCGGAGAATGTCGTCATGGAAGGGGTGGCCGGCAACGGGCCCGGCGGTGACTACATCGCCGGTTTCGATGCGCAGACCGGCCAGCGCCTCTGGACCTTGCACGACATCGCGCAGGAAGGTGACCCCAATGGCCGCACCTGGAACGACACGCCGCTACCCAAGCGCAACGGCGGCTCGATCTGGACCGCCGGCAGCTACGATCCGCAGCTCAAGCTCGCGTTCTTCGGCACCGGCAACACCTACGACACCGCGCCGCTGCTGCACCCGGTGAAGAAGCCCGGAGTCTCGAATGCGGGGCTGTATCTGGATTCCACGCTCGCCGTGGATCCAAAGACAGGCCGGCTGGTGTGGTTTCACCAGTATCTGCCCGATGATCAGTGGGATTTTGATTATGCCTTCGAGCGCCAGATCATCCCGCTCACGATCAATGGTCAGTCGCGCACGCTGGTCGTGACCGCCGGCAAGATCTCGATCTACGAGGCCGTCGACGCCGATACCGGCAAGTTCGAGTTCGCCTACGATCTGGGCATTCAGAACTTCATCAAGTCGATCAATCCGCGCACCGGCGCCAAGACGATCGACATGAGCAAATACCCGGACAAGGACCATCCGATCACCGTGTGCCCGCATCCGGGCGGCGGCCGTGAGTGGACCCCCGGCTCGTACAATCCGCAGAGCCACACGGTGTATCTGCCGCTGAACGAGTTCTGCATGGAGCTCACGCCGACGCCGAAGGGCAGGCCGGCCTCGCTGAGCTCGGGGGTGAGCTGGAGCCTCAAGCCGCGCGCCGACAGCGACGGTCGCTATGGACGCGTGCAGGCGGTCAATCTGCAGACACGGCAGACCCTGTGGAAGACGCGCCAGCGCGCACCCTTCACCACCGGGGCGCTGGACACCGCGGGCGGCGTGGTGTTTGCCGGCTCGCTCGACCGGTCGTTTTCAGCCTATGACGATGCCACGGGCGCGCAGCTGTGGCACACCAGCCTCGATGACGTGCCGAACGCAGCGCCGATCAGCTTCATGGCCGACGGCCATCAGTACATCGCAGTCATCGTCGGTTTTGGCGGCCCGGGCGAATCGACCTTCCCGGTGATGCTGCCGGAGATCAAATACCCGGCAACACCGAGCGCATCGATCTGGGTGTTCGAATTGCCCCGGTGACGCGCTAGCCGCTGCGCTGATCGAGCGTCTCGACGAGCTTGTGCTCCAGCCGCTCGGCGCTGGCCTCATCCAGGGGTCGGCGCGCGCGGTCGCACACGTAGAATACGTCTTCGGCGCGCTCCCCGAAGGTGCTGATCTTCGCCGCCAGCAGGTCCACGCGCTCTTCCCAGAGCACCTTGCCCACATCGCACAGCAGTCCCGGCCGATCCCCCGCGGTGAGCTCGAGCACCGAGCGGGCATTGCGCTCATCCACGGAGATCGCAATGCGCGTTGGGGTCTTGAAGACGCGCATCTGGCGCGGCGCGCGCCGGGACACTGCCAGCGGCGCCTCCTCGGGCCGCTGCAGCGAGCCCCATAGTGCGTGCTCGATCTCCCCGCGCCGCTCGACGTCGGCGATGGCGCTGCCGTCCTCCTCGAGCACATGGTAGGAATCGAGCGAGAAGCCATTGCCCACCGGCGTGATGCTCGCGTCCAGGATGTTCAGCCCGAGCTGATCGAGCACTGCGGTAGCACGCGCAAAGCCGTGACGGCGATGCGGGGCATAGATCATCACGGCGGTCGTGCCGCGCTCGCTCACGGGCTCCACCGACACCAGCGCCTCATCCGCACCGGCCTCTCCCTCGGCCAGTACGCCCGTGTGCCGGGCGATCTCCTCGGGCGAATGTCGCAGGAAGTAGGCCGCCGGCAGACGCTGCCAGGTGTGCGAGATCGACTCACCGGAGACGCCCCGGGCGCGCAGCAGAGCGCGGGCGGCAACCTGGTTTTCGCGGATCAGCTCCTCCTGATCGATCGGGGTCTCGAGCCCGCGTCGCAGGGCACGCTTGACGCGCTCGTAGAACTCGCTGAACAGCGATGCCTTCCACGAATTCCACAGCTTCGGATTGGTCGCACGCACATCGGCGCAGGTGAGCACGTACAGGTAGTCCAGGTGCGTCTCGTCCCCGACCAGGCGCGCGAATGCATTGATGACCTGCGGGTCGCCGATGTCCTGCTTCTGGGCGCTGGTGGACAGCAGCAGGTGATTTTTGACCAGCCACGCCACCAGGCGTGCGTCATAGCGTGACATGCCCTGCTCGAGGCAGAACGCCTCGGCATCGACGCTGCCGAGCTCGGAGTGATCGCCGCCGCGACCCTTGGCGATGTCATGGAACAGCGCGCCGAGATAGCCGACTTCCGGCTTGGGCAGCTGCTGCATGATGGCCGAGACCAGCGGCAGCTCGTGGTCGAACTCCTTCATGGCCAGGCGCCGCAGATTGCTCAGCACGAACAGTGTGTGCGCATCGACCGTATAGGCGTGGAACAGGTCGTACTGCATGCGGCCCACGACGCGTCCGAAGGCCGGGATATAGCGGCCGAGCACGCCGTAGTCGTTCATACGCCGCAGCTCATGCGTCACCCCGCGCGGGGCGCGCAGGATCTCGAGGAACAGGCGGTGATTGCGCGGATTCTGACGAAACTCCTCATCGATGAGCCAGAGGTTGCGCACCACGGAGCGGATCGTGTTGGCGCGCACGCCGCGGATCTGCGGGTTCTGCTGCAGCAGCACGAACAGTTCCAGCAGCGCGGAAGGCTGGCGCGGGAACACCTCGTCGTTGACGGTCTCGAGGTAGTCGTTGCGTACCTGGAAGCGCGGATTGAGCGGCTTGGGTGGCTCGTCGCTCGAGAGGATGGCCTCGCGAAACAGCTGCAGCAGCAGCTCGTTCAGCAGCGTCACATCGATGATGGTGCGGTAGTAGCGCTGCATGAGCTGCTCGACCGCAAGCGTGTAGGTCGCATCCTCGTAGCCGAAGCCCTGCGCCAGCTTGATCTGATAATCAAACAGCAGCCGGTCCTCGTGCCGCCCGGTGAGGGTGTGCAGCCCGAAGCGCACCTTCCAGAGAAAGGACTGCGCCTGCTGCAGCCGCCGCAGCTCCGAGGGCGTCAGAAAACCGTGCGTGACCAGCTCATCGAGCGATTCGGCGCCGAAGTGGCGTTTGGCGACCCAGCCGATGGTCTGGATGTCGCGCAGGCCGCCGGGACCGGTTTTGACGTTGGGCTCGAGGTTGTAGGCTGTGTCGTTGGCCTTGAGCCGCCGCTCCTGCTGCTCGCGTACCTTCGCCTCGAAGAATTCGCGCACCGGCCACACGTGCTCGGGCGCCAGCGCCGAGCGCATCTCGGCCAGCAGCTGCGCCGAGCCTGCCAGGCGGCGCGATTCCATCAGCGTCGTCATGACCCCGACGTCCGCCGCGCTCTCCTCGGCGCACTCGGCAATGGTGCGCACGCTGTGTCCGACCTCCAGGCCGATGTCCCAGAGGAAGGCCACCAGCCGCTCCACGCTCGCGCGCGCCGTCTCGGACAGGGGCGAGGGGACCAGCACCAGGATGTCGACGTCCGAGCAGGGGTGCAGCTCGCCGCGTCCGTAGCCGCCCACCGCCACCAGGCACAGCCCCGCGGCGAGCTGTGCATCCAGCTGCTCTCGCCAGAGCTCACAGAGCAGCACATCGATGAAGCGTGCGCGTCCGTGTACCAGCCTCTCGACCGGCTCGCCCTCGGTGAAGCGTGCGGCCAGCTCGCGCTGCGCCTGCTGCAGCAGCTCGCGGCTAAGTTCCCGACACGCCTCGCGGCTGCTGCAGGTCGCGAGCCGCCCGGGCAGCTGCTCGAGCAGCGGCCAGTGCAGCGCTGTGGGCTGTGTGAAGGGCGCCTCGTCGAGCGCGGAGGATTCCGATAGGGCCATCGCTGCCTATGCCGTCAGGCGGCTGTCGCCGGGGCCAGCGCTAGTATGGCAGGGCGCGCCGGTCCGGTCCTGAATCCCGGTCCCCCCGCTCGGCCGCCGGCCGCCCGGCTGCCCCGCTCCAGCCACTCAATGCGAATCGTGGTGGCCCAGTGTGAGCACCTCGTGCCCGGTGGAGGTGATCAGCACCATGTGCTCCCACTGCGCCGAGAGCGTGTGATCCTTGGTGACCACCGTCCAGCCGTCGGGCAGCACGCGCACGTGGCGGCGACCGGCATTGATCATCGGCTCGATGGTGAACACCATGCCCGGCACCAGCTCGAGCCCCGTGTCGGGCTCCCCGTAGTGCAGTACCTGGGGATCCTCATGGTAGATGCGTCCGATGCCGTGACCGCAGTACTCGCGCACCACCGAGAAGCCTTCCGCCTCCGCGAAGCTCTGGATGGCATGGCCGACGTCGCCCAGATGCGCCCCGGGTCGCGTCACGTCGATGCCGCGCCACATCGCCTGCTTGCAGATCTCGGCGATCCGGCGCGCCGCGACCGGCGGCTGACCGGCGAAGTACATGCGGCTGGTATCCCCGTGATAGCCATCCTTGATGACGGCGACGTCGATGTTGACGATGTCTCCGGCCTTCAGGCGCCGCTCGTTCGGAATGCCATGGCACACCACGTGGTTGACCGAGGTGCAGACGGTCTTGGGGAAGCCGCGGTAGCCGACATTGGCCGGGATGGCGCCCTGCACGTTGACGATGTAGTCGTGGCAGATGCGGTCGAGCTCATCGGTGCTGATGCCCGGCACGACATGCTCGCCGATCATGTCGAGCACGTCGGCGGCAAGGGCTCCCGCGATGCGCAGCTTCTGCTGCTCCTCGGGACTCTTCAGGGTGATCTGGGTGGTACGTAGCATGGTGCGCGGCGATGCTCAAACCGTTGTTCGGGCTGGAAGTTCATGGTATAAAGCGCGGCCTTTTTTGGCAACGTCACATGCCCCCGGCAGGCGCCTTTTTGCGAAGCCGGCACGGCAGCGACGCAATCCGCACGCGTATCACGAACCCGAGACCGGGTGTTCCGAGCCGGCAGTTCACTGCCACAACGGGATCGTCCTCGGGGATGCGCGCAAGCTTATAACCCGCGAGGAGTGCAGTCATGCCGACCGTGTCGATGCGACAGATGTTGGAGGCGGGGGTTCATTTCGGACATCAGACCCGCTTCTGGAACCCGAAGATGGAGCCCTTTATCTTCGGCGAGCGCAACAAGATCCACATCATCAACCTGGAGAAGACGCAGCCGCTGTTCGCGGATGCGACCGCCTTCATCCGCCAGGTCGTAGCCGACGGGGGCACCGTGCTGTTCGCCGGCACCAAGCGCTCGGCGCGCGATGCCGTGCAGAAGGAGGCCACGCGCTGCGCCATGCCGTATGTGAACCAGCGCTGGCTCGGCGGCATGCTGACCAATTTCAAGACCATCCGTGCCTCGATCAAGCGCCTGGGCGACCTCAATGAGATGACTGCCTCCGGCGCGCTGGACAAGCGCGGCAAGAAGGAAGCGACGCAGCTGCGACGCGAGATGGTGAAGCTCGAGCGCAGCCTCGGGGGCATCCAGAGCATGGAGTCGTTGCCCGATGCGCTGTTCGTGATCGACGTGGGCCACGAGCACATCGCCATCCACGAAGCCAGGAAGCTCGGCATCCCGGTGGTGGCGGTCGTGGATACCAATTGCTCGCCCGAGGGCATCGACCATGTCATCCCCGGCAATGACGACGCCATGCGCGCCATCCAGCTGTATGCCGCGGCCATTGCCGATGCCGTGCTCGAGGGCAAATCCGCCGTGCCGCAGGTGGCGGTGGGCGAGGATGAGTTCATCGAGCTCGACGAAGAAGGCAATCCGCGCCGGCGGGGCGGCAAGCCCTCACGCGCCCGGCCCGCTGCCGCCGTGCGCCGCAAGGCCCCGCCGCGCCGCCGTCCGTCGGTGGCGCCGGCCGCCGCCGCTGCGGCCCCACCCGCCGGGGGCGAGGACGCTGCCGCTGCCTCGGCCGCGGCGATTGACGCCGACCTCGACGACACCGCCGACCAGGATCTTGGCGCAGCCGGTGGCAGCACCCCCCCCACGGCACCCATGGGTCTGAAGCGTCGGCCGCCGGCGGGTGCCACACGCCGTCCGCGCAGCGGCGCCGGCTGACCCATCGGCTGCCGCGCGAGGACGCGCGGCAGCCGTACCGCCAACGCAACCGCCGCGCCGGCGCCGCAGTGCCGGCCCTTCAATTCGAGAGGAACTGCCATGAACGTGACTGCAGACACGGTGCGAGCGCTGCGAGAGCGCACGGGCGCCGGCATGATGGAATGCAAGCGCGCGCTGGTGGAGACCGGCGGGGATCTGGATGCCGCCGCCGAGCTCATGCGCAAGCAGGGTCTGGCCAAGGCCGACAAGAAGGCCGCTCGTGTGGCCGCCGAGGGCGTCATCGTCATCGCGCGTGCTCCCGACGCCCGTGCCGCGGCGATGGCCGAGATCAACTGCGAGACCGATTTCGTCGCCCGCGAGCAGGACTTCAGCCGCTTCGCTGCCGACGTGGCGCGCCTCACCCTCGAGCATCGGCCCATCAATCTCGAGGCGCTGCTCGGCGCCGAGCTTGCCGCGGGCGAGAGCGTGGATCAGCGCCGGCGTGCGCTGGTCGCCAAGATCGGCGAGAACATCAGCGTGCGCCGCTGCACGGCGCTCGAGCGCGGCGCGGGCGCCGGTGCCACCCTCGGCGCCTACGTGCACGGCACGCGCATCGGGGTGCTGGTCGCGCTCGAGAGCGCCCCGGGCGCCAAGACCGAGGGCTCGCTCGATACCCTGGCGCATGACATTGCGATGCATATCGCCGCCAGCAACCCGCGCTTCATTGCCAGCACCGACGTGCCCGCCGACGTCGTGGCCAAGGAGCGCGAGATCCTCTCCGAGCAGGCACAGCAGCAGGCGCAGAAAGAGGGCAAGAGCCCCGAGGTCGTCGCCAAGATGGTCGAGGGACGGCTGCGCAAGGCACTCAACGAGATCGTGCTGCTCGGCCAGCCCTTCGTGAAGGATCCCGAGCAGACCGTCGAGAAGCTGCTGAAGGCTGCCGGTGCGCGTGTAACGCGCTTCGAGCGCTACGAGGTCGGCGCCGGCATGGACAAGAAGCAGGACAACTTCGTCGCCGATGTCATGGCGCAGGTGAGCGCGGCGACGAGGCCTGCCGAGTCCGATGCGCCCGCCGGCTCCGCTGACTCGGGCACCACCGGCTCGCCCAAAAAGCACTGATCGCAGGGCGCAGCCGGGCGGCGGCGCGCCGCGGCAGTCGCGCCGCGCACAGTTGTTTGTGGCAGACTGCCCTGGGAGCAAGCCGATGAACGACAGCCCGAACGGACCTTATCGCCGCGTGCTCGTCAAGCTCTCGGGCGAGGCGCTGCTGGGAGACGCCGACTACGGCATCGATCCCGTGGTGCTCAAGCGTGTCGCCGAGGAGATCGGCGATGTGCAGTCGCTCGGCGTGCAGATCGGCATCGTGGTGGGTGGGGGCAATCTGTTTCGCGGCGCGGGCCTTGCGCGCGCCGGCATGGATCGCGTCACCGCCGACCAGATGGGCATGCTGGCCACCGTCATGAACGGCCTGGCGCTGCAGGATGCGCTCGAGCAGCGCGGTTTTGCGGTGCGCGTCATGTCCGCCGTGCGCATCAACCAGGTCTGCGAGGACTTCATCCGCCGCCGCGCCATCCGCCACCTGGAGAAGGGACGCGTGGTGGTGTTTGCGGCCGGTACCGGCAATCCATTCTTCACCACCGATACGGCGGCGAGCCTGCGCGCGATCGAGATCGAGGCGCAGCTGCTGCTGAAGGCCACCAAGGTGAACGGCATCTACTCCGAAGATCCGGTGGTCAATCCGGCCGCGCAGCGCTATACGCGCCTGACCTACGACCGCGTGCTCGATGAGCGGCTCAATGTCATGGATGCCACCGCGATCGTGATGTGCCGCGAATACCATCTGCCGGTCCGCGTGTTCAATCTCGGCAGTCCCGGGCATCTGCTTCGCATCGTGCGCGGTGAAGACATCGGAACCCTGGTCACGCAGGACTAGAGCCCTGGCGCAAAGCCGACGAGGACACCCATGCTGGACGATCTGAAGAAGGACGCCACCGCGCGCATGCAGAAGTGCATCCAGGCCTTTCAGGGCGACCTGAAGAAGCTGCGCACCGGGCGCGCTCATCCGAGCCTGATCGAGCATCTGAAGGTCGACTATTACGGCTCGGACGTGCCGCTGCAGCAGGTGGCCAACATCAGCATCGAGGATGCGCGCACGCTGGTGGTCTCCCCCTGGGAGAAGAACATGGTGACGGCCATCGAGAAGGCGATCCACAAATCGGACCTTGGCCTCACGCCCAACACGGCTGGCACCGTCATCCGCCTGCCGCTGCCGCCGCTGACCGAGGAGCGACGGCGCGACATCATGAAGATCGTGCGCCAGGACGCCGAGGCTGCCCGTGTCAGCGTGCGCAGCGTGCGCCGCGATGCCATCGCGGACATGAAGGAGATGCTCAAGGAGAAGATGATCTCCCAGGACGACGAGCGTCGCGGCGAGGAGGAGATCCAGAAGCTCACCGACCGCTTCGTCGGCGAGATCGACACAGTGCTCGCCAGCAAGGAAAAGGAAATCCTGCAGGTTTGAGCCCGCCCGCCTCAGCGCCGCCGATGGATGCCGCGCCCGTGAGCGCCGCGCCGAAGCCGCGTCACATCGCGATCGTCATGGATGGCAATGGCCGCTGGGCGCGCGCGCGCGGCGGCCTGCGCGGCGAGGGTCACCGCGCCGGAGTCGGTCCGGTGCGCACCGTCATCGAGGAGTGCGTGCGCGAGCAGATCGGTGCGCTCACGCTGTTCGCCTTCAGCAGCGAGAACTGGGGTCGCCCCCACGATGAGGTCATGGGGCTGATGTCCCTGTTCGTCGAGTCGCTGGAGGGGGAGATTCCCGAGCTGCACCGTCAGGGCGTGCGCCTGCGCTTCATCGGCGAGCGCAGCGGGCTGGATGTCCAGCTGCAGGCTTCCATGGCGAGCTCGGAGCAGACCACTGCCGCCAATGAGCGCCTGGCCCTGCAGGTGGCGCTCAGCTACGGCGGCCGCGCCGACATCCTCGCCGCCGTGCATCGACTGGCTCTGCAGGTCGAGCGCCACCAGCTCTCCGCCGCCCAGATAGACGAGGCCACCTTTGCAGCAGCGCTGGCGCTCGGGGGTCTGCCCGATCCGGATCTTTTCATCCGCACCGGCGGGGAGCAGCGCATCAGCAATTTTCTGCTGTGGAACCTGGCTTACACCGAGCTGTACTTCACCGAGACGCTCTGGCCGGACTTCGATGCGTCCGCCTTCCAGGCCGCGCTGCGGCACTTCGCCGTGCGACAGCGCCGCTTCGGATTGACCGGGGAGCAGGTGCAATCGGCCGCCGACGGCTGACTCGCATGCGCTCGCGACTGCTGACCGCCTTTGGACTCGCACTGTTCACCCTGGTCGTGCTGCTCTACGCGCCGCCTCTGTTCATGGCGGCGCTGCTGGCAGCGGCGCTGCTGGTAGGGGGCTGGGAATGGTCGGCGTTCCTCGCGCTGCGCGGCGGCGGGCGGCTGCTCTATGTATCGGCTTTGGCGCTGCTGGGTGGGCTGGCGTATCACTACACCGCGGCCACGGCTGCCTTCGTGCCGCTGATGGAGCTGGCGGTGGCCTGGTGGCTGGTTGCGCTGCTGTGGATTCTGCTCGCTCCCGCGTATGTATCCCGTCCGGTGGCGGCGTTGGCAGGCGCCCTGGTGCTGGTTCCCGCATGGCTTGCACTGGTGCGTATCGATGCTCGCTGGACCCACGGGCCGCAGTGGACGCTGTTTGTACTGGGGCTGGCCTTCGCGGCCGATACCGGGGCCTTCTTCGCCGGGCGGCGTTTCGGGCGGCTGCGGCTCGCGCCGCGTGTGTCCCCGAACAAGACCTGGGAGGGGGTGCTCGGTGGCATGGTGCTGGCGTTGGTGGTGACGGTGGTCGCCAACGCCTGGTTCCGGCTGCCCTGGCAGGCCTTTCTGCCGCTGTGTCTGGCTGCGGCGGCGTTTTCTGTGATCGGCGACTTGACAGAAAGTATGCTCAAGCGTCATGTGCATTTGAAGGACAGCGGGCGGTTGTTTCCCGGCCACGGCGGTGTGCTCGATCGAATCGACAGCGTGACGGCAGCGGCGCCGTTGCTGGCACTGGGATTGATCTGGCTGGGGGCCGGCGGTTGAAGCCGGGCCGCCAGCCGCGCCGCCGGCCGCGCCGGCATTGAGGTCCACGCGATGAGGGAGATGTGACGACAACCATGAGACAGTGGCCATGATCGGCGTTGCCGTGCTGGGCTCGACCGGCTCGGTCGGATGCAACACGCTCGAGGTACTGGCGCTGCATCCCGAGCGCTATCGTGTCGTAGGCCTCGCCGCGCGCAGCAATGGCGAGCGCCTCGCCGAACAGGTGCGCCGCTTCCGCCCGGAGTGGGTCGCGCTGGAATCGCCCGAGGCGGCGCGTGCGCTCGAGCAGCGCCTTGTGCACGAGCGCAGCGGCACGCGCGTACTCGCCGGCGCCGATGCGATCGCGCAGCTCGCGGCCGAGGAGTCGGTGGACTACGTGATGGCGGCCATCAGCGGGGCGGCGGGACTGCGCTCCACGCTGGCTGCGGCCGCGGCCGGCAAGCGCCTGATGCTGGCCAACAAGGAATCGGCCGTCATGGCGGGGGAGCTGCTGCTGGCCGCCGTGCGCGCCGGGGGCGGTGAGCTCATTCCGATCGACAGCGAGCACAACGCCATCTTTCAGTGCCTGCCCGCTGGCTTCATCGCCGGCCAGCGTGCCGCGGGCGTGCGCCGGCTGCTGTTGACCGCCTCGGGCGGTCCGTTCCTCACATGGACCGCCGAGGCCATGGCGAATGCGACGCCGGCACAGGCGTGCAAGCATCCGCGCTGGAGCATGGGTCGTAAGATCTCGGTGGATTCCGCAACGCTGATGAACAAGGGCCTCGAGCTCATCGAGGCGAGTGTGCTGTTTGGGATGACGCATCGCGAGGTCGACGTGGTCGTGCATCCGCAGAGCATCGTGCATTCGCTGGTGGAGTACGTGGACGGCTCGGTGCTGGCGCAGCTGGCGGGACCGGATATGCGCGTTCCCATTGCCTGCGCCCTGGCCTGGCCCGAGCGCATGGAGGCTGGTGTAGAATTGCTGGAATTGACCCGGGCGGGCCGGCTGGATTTCATGGCGCCGGACCCGGGGCGTTTTCCGTGCCTGCGCCATGCCCAGGAGGCGGCGCGCCTCGGTGGCCTCTCCTGCGTCAGCCTGAATGCTGCTGACGAGGTCGCTGTTCAGGCCTTTCTCGAGCAGCGACTGAACTTTGGTGAGATTTCCGCGGTCATTGAGATGGTCATGGCGCGCGTACAAGGGGGAGAGATGGCCGGACTGGATGCGGTGATGGCAGCCGATGGGGAGGCGCGGGCACTGGCCGCCGAGGCCGTTGCGCGCCGAGCCGCCGGCCAGAGCGTCTACGCATGATCCATACCCTGCTGTACCTGCTGGCCTTCCTCCTTGCCTTCTGCCTGCTCGTCACCGTCCACGAGTACGGCCACTTCTGGGTCGCGCGGCGCCTGGGTTTCAAGGTGCTGCGCTTCTCGGTCGGCTTCGGCAAGCCGCTGTGGAAGTGGAGACACCCCGAGGGGCACGAGTACTGGATCTCGGCGCTGCCGATCGGCGGCTACGTCAAGATGCTCGATGAGCGCGAGGGTCCGGTACCAGCGCAGGAGCTGCACCGCTCTTTCACGCGCCGCCCGCACTGGCAGCGCATTCTCGTGCTGCTGGCGGGTCCCGGCTTCAATCTGCTGTTCGCCGTTCTGGTGCTGACCGGTCTGCTCTATGCGAGCGGCATTCCCGAGATACGCCCGGTGCTGGGCAAGATCGATCCGACCTCGATCGCCGGACAGGCGGGCCTTGTCGCTGGCGATGAGATCACCTCGATCAACGATCATCCGGTGGCCGGGCAGCGCGACGTCGACATTGACATGCTCGATGCCATCAGCGGCAGTGGCCCGATCACGATCGCTGTGCGCTCACCCAGCGGCACGGCACGTCAGGTGCAGCTGCACATTCCCAACGCGGCCGAGCGGCTGCGACTGACAGAGCCGGCGCTCATGGGGCAGGGCCTGGGCCTGAATCTCTACCAGCCGCCTCTGCCAGCCGTGATCGCAAGCGTGATGCCGAACGGACCGGCGGCGCACGCGGGACTGGTGGCGGGCGATCGGATCGTCGCCATTGACGGGCAGGCGGTGGAGGACCTGACGGCGCTGCAGAAGGCCGTGAAGTCGCATGCGGACCAGAGCATCAGCCTGCGCTATGTGCGCGCCGGTCACCCGTACGACGCGCGCGTCACCCCAACGATGCAGAACTCGCAGGGGCAGCACTACGTCGGGATCGGCATCGTCGTCAGCCAGGCGAACACGGCGCCGTATCCGCCGGGCATGATGAAGCATATTTCCCTGTCGCTGCCGGCCGCCTTCGTGCGCGCCAACGTCGAGGCCTGGGACGTCACGGCGCTGCAGGGGCGCATGATCTGGCGCATGATCACCGACCATGTCTCGGTGAAGAATCTCTCCGGGCCGCTGAGCATTGCCGAGTATGCCGGTGATGCTGCCTCCGAGGGCGTCAGCTCGTTCCTGCAATTTCTGGTGCTGCTGAGCCTGGCACTCGGCTTCATGAACCTGCTGCCGATTCCGATCCTGGACGGGGGGCAGATCGTGTTTCAGGCCATTGAATGGCTAAAGGGCAGTCCGCTGTCCGAGCGCTTCCAGCTGGTCAGTCAGCAAATCGGCTTCGCCCTGCTGTTCCTGCTCATGGGCGTCGCGCTGTTCAACGACATCAGTCAGATCGGTTGACGCTTCCTTGACCACAGGCAATTGCCGCGCTGCGCAGCGCGCACCCCTTACCGCGCTCATCTTGGCTGTGGTCCCGCTCTGCGGTAGCGCACGCACGCAGGCGTCTGCGACCTCGCCACCCGGTCCGTCCACCGCGGGGAGCCCGGCGCAGTCCAACGACGACTTCGATGGGCAGATCAGCCAGGGAAACGCAGCACTGCAGAGCGGTCGAGCCGAGGCGGCATTGTCGGCCGGGGATGCCGCGGTTCGCATCGCCCCGGATCGATGGGACGGCTATGCGCTGTCCGGCCGGGCGCTGCTGGCCCTCAAACAATATGAGATGGCCGCCGATGCTCTGAGCAGGGCCATCGAGCGTGCCCCGGCCGCCGAGCAGCCCACCCTGCGAGCGCTGCGCCGGGAGTGTCTGCTGGCCGAGGCCGGTGCCCCGGCTTCGGGCCCTGCCGTGCCGCCAGCGCCGGCGCCTGCCCCCGCAGCCGCACCGGCACCCGCACCTGCCGCCGCAGCCGCACCGGCACCGGCACCCACACCGGCACCGGCACCGGCACCCACACCTCAAGCTGGACCCGCGCCCGCAGCCGCAGCGCCCACCGCCGCCCCACCGGCCGCCGCACCCGCACCGGCGCCCGCACCGGCACCCGCCCCCGCAGCCGCCGCCGCACCGGCGCCCGCGGCGGCGCCGGATATCGGCGCGGAGGCGGCCGATGTCGGGACGGCCACCTCACCCTCGGATTTCGTCGTGCGTGACATCCACGTGCAGGGTCTGCAGCGCATCTCCGAGGGCACGGTCTTCAATTACCTGCCGGTCAATATCGGCGATCGCCTGAATCCGCAGCGCGTGCGCGAGGCGCTGCGCGCGCTCTATGCCACCGGCTTCTTCAGCGATGTGGAGCTGCGGCGTCAGGGCAATACGCTGCTGGTCGTGGTCACGGAGCGCCCCTCGATCGAGAGCATCGACTTCAAGGGCAACAAGGACATCAAGACCGAAGATCTGAACAAGGCCCTGCGCAACGTCGGGCTGTCGGCCGGCAAGACCTTCGATCGCTCGACGCTCGATGACGTCACGCAGTACCTGACCGATCAGTACTACAGCCGCGGCAAGTACGACGTGCAGATCGATGCCAAGGTCGTGCCACTGCCCGACAACCGCGTGCGCATAAGCATCAACATTACCGAGGGTGCCCGCGCCAAGATCCGGCAGATCGATATCGTGGGCAATATGACCTTCAAGGACAAGGCGATCCTCTCCACGCTGTCGCTGCAGACGCCCACGCTGCTGAACATGTTCACCAGCAAGGACCGCTACGCGCGCGAAACGCTGCAGGGCGATCTGGAAAAGATCCAGGGCTACTTCCAGGACCGGGGCTATGCGAATGCGCACATCGACTCGGTACAGGTGACCATCAGCCCGGACAAGAAGGACATCTTCATCACCGTCAACCTCACCCAGGGGGATCTCTACCACCTCTCGACGGTGAAGCTCGCCGGCAATACCGTCGTGCCGGAGGCAGAGCTGCAGCGGCTGCTGCTGGTGCACCCCGGGCAGGTGTACTCGCAGCACCTCATCAGCGCGACCGAGGATGCCATCAAGAACCGCCTGGGCGCAGAGGGTTTCTACTTCGCCAAGGTCGAGCCGGTGCCGACGCTCGATGACGCGAACAAGACCGTGGCCATGACGCTGTTCGTCGATCCGGGTGATCGCGTGTACGTGCGCCATATCAACTTCACCGGCACCACGCGCACCAACGACGAGACCTTCCGGCGCGAGATGCGCCAGCTGGAGGCGGCATGGCTGTCGAATCTGGCCCTGGACCGCTCCAAGCAGCGCCTGGAGCAGCGCCCCTATGTCGAGAGTGTCGATACGAGCACCGAGCCGGTGCCGGGTTCACCGGACCAGGTCGATGTCAACTTTGCGATCAAGGAGCGCGCCGCCTCGAGCGTCAGCGGCGGCATCGGCTACTCAGCCTATGAAAAGTTCGTGCTCAACGGCAGCCTCTCGGACACCAACTTTCTCGGCAGCGGCGATCAGATATCGCTCAATCTGGACGCGGGCATCTACAACAAGGTCTACAGCGTCAGCGAGACCAATCCGTTCGTCACGGTGGACGGCCTGTCGCGCACCGTCGCACTGAGCTACTCGGACTCCACGCAGCTCTACGCGCAGTCCTCGGCCTTCGGCTCCAAGAACATCACCCTCGGGCTGACGCTCGGCTATCCGCTGACCGAATATCAGTTCGTGAGCGCCGGGGTGTCGCTGCAGTCGGTGGACCTGCTCACCTTCGAGGAGGGCAGCGCGCGCCAGGCCATCGATTGGGTCCAAAGCAACGGGCACCCGTATTACGGCGAGGAGGTCTCGAGCTTCATCGAGCCCGACGGCACCACCGTGGCCACCAGCACTTCGCTGCTGGGCTCGCGTTATGACACCGCGGAGCTGTCGCTCAACTATGTCTACACGTCATTGAACCGCGGGCTGTTCGCCAACCGGGGCGTGCGTCACCTGCTGTCGCTGGTCTATGTGCCCCCGGGGCTGGACGTGCGCTACATGATCGGCAGCTACAAGTTCTCGGGCTATCTGCCCATCGCCGCAGGCTGGGTGCTCTCGGAGAATGCCCAGATCTCCTATGCGCGGCCTCTGGGCTCCACCACGGCGCTGCCGCCCTACAAGCGCTATTTCGCCGGCGGTCCTGACACGGTACGCGGCTACCTGGAGGATACCCTCGGGCCGGTCGACACCAACGGCAACCCCTACGGTGGGAACCTGCTGACCGTGGCACAGACCGAGCTGATCGTGCCGACACCCGCCAAGTGGGAGACCAGCGCACGCGCCAGCCTGTTTTTCGACATCGGCAACGTCTTTTCCACGGACGGAACCACCTATCTCGGCAAGGACCTGGTGACCCCCGTAAGCTATAAATTCAGCTATCATGAGCTCAAGCAATCGGTCGGTGTCTCGGTGCAATGGCTGGCGCCCGTGGTCGGATTGTTCCGTTTCAGCGTGGGTATTCCGCTGAACTCGTACAACGGGGACCTGGTTCACTTCGAGGACCGCACCGAGGAATTCCAGTTCACGGTGGGCCAATCTTTCTAAGTAGGGACTTCCTAGGTAGGGGCTTCGATATGCGAGGATGGATCAACACGATGACCCGCCGGACGGGTCGCATCGCCCTGGGGGGCGCTCTGTCGTTGCTGGTGCTCTCGGCGCCGGCCTGGGCCGATCTGAAGATCGGCTTTGTCAATTATCAGCGCCTGATGCAGGAATCGCCGCAGGGCAAGGCCGTGCAGGACACCCTGCGCACGGAGTTCGCCGCGAAGCAGCGCGAGCTCAGCAGCGAGCAGCAGGCACTCAAGACCAAGCAGGCGGCCCTGGATCGTGACGGCGGCACCATGAGCGTGGATCAGCGCAGTGCCGCCGAGCAGTCCCTGCGCGACGGGCAGCGCGAGCTGTCCGAGAAGCAGAACGAGTACCAGGACGACATGAATGCGCGGCAGAACCAGGAGCTCTCCAAGCTGCAGCGCATGCTGGTGGAGGCGGTGCAGCAATATGCCCAGGCGCAGCGCTTCGATCTGGTGCTGGCCGATGGGGTGATCTTTGCCAATCCGGCGATCGACATCACCCAGCCGGTGCTCGCATCGCTGCAGGCGCGCGGTGCAGGTGCCACCACTCCGCGCAGCAGCACACGCAGCAGCACGCGCAGCCACTGAGCCGCGGCGCGCTCGCGCGTGAGCGGCCGGCCGGCAGAGCATGCGCCCGCGGTGCTCGCGCGTCGTGACGGACCCGCGATGAGCTTGACCCTCGGGGAGCTGGCAGTGCGGTTCGGCTGCGCGCTGCGCGGCGATCCCGACCGCCGTGTCGACCACGTCGCCCCGTTGAGCGCGGCCGATCCGACGGCGCTGAGCTTTCTGGCCAACGCGCGTCTGTCCGCGCAGCTGTCCACGACGCGGGCCGGCGCGGTGGTGCTCGCGCCCGCCAGCGCCGAGCAGTGCCCGGTGCCGGCGTTGATCAGCCCCGAGCCGCATCCGCTGTTTGCACGCATCGCGCAGCTGCTGCATCCGGCGCCCCCGCCGGTGCCCGGGGTCCACGCCAGCGCAATCGTGGACGCCACGGCCCAGGTGCACCCCAGTGCCGAGATCGGCGCGTACTGCGTGGTGGGAGCGCACACCCGCATCGGCCCGCACTGTCAGGTCGGACCGGGCTGCATCCTCGGGGCAGGTGTGCAGATCGGTGAGGGCACGCGGCTGGCCGGACACATCACGCTGGAGCACGATGTGCGCATCGGCCGCCGCGTGCTGATCCATCCGGGCGCGGTCATCGGCGCGGATGGCTTCGGATTTGCGCGCGAGCAGGGGCGTTGGCTGAAGGTGCCGCAGATCGGCGCGGTGCTCATCGGCGATGACGTGGAGATCGGCGCCAACACCACGGTGGACCGCGGCGCCATGCAGGACACGCTCATCGGCGATGGCGTCAAGCTCGACAACCTGGTTCAGATCGGACACAACGTGCAGATCGGCGCGCACACGGCCATTGCCGGCTGCACGGGCGTTGCCGGCAGCACACACATCGGCGCACGCTGCATGATCGGCGGCGGTGTGGGCATCAACGGGCATATCGAGATCTGCGATGATGTGATCATCGCGGGCCGCACCACGGTGTCGGGCTCGATCCGCCAGCCCGGCGCCTATGCCAGCCTCTGGTCGGCCGAGCCGCTGCGACGCTGGAAGCGCATCGTCGCGCGATTGAAGCTGCTGGCGCAGCGCGAAGGTGCGCGCGAACCCACCCTTCCGGATGCACAGGAAAGCGACGATGAGTGAATCAGAGCCGGACAAGTCGGAACCGGTCAAGCTCGACATCAGCGGTGTCATGCAGCGCCTGCCGCACCGCTATCCGTTCCTGCTGGTGGATCGGGTGCTCGAGTGCGTGCGCGGCCAGAGCATCCGCGCGCTGAAGAACGTCAGCTTCAACGAGCCGTACTTCGGCGGTCACTTCCCCGGTCGCCCGGTGATGCCCGGCGTGCTCATCATCGAGGCGCTCGCGCAGGTGGCAGGGCTTCTGGCCTACATCAGTGCCGACGTCATCGCCAATCCCAACGCCAGCGTGTACTTCGTCGGCATCGACAAGGCGCGCTTTCGCCGTCCGGTCGTACCGGGCGATCAGCTCATCCTGACGGCGCGCTTCGAGCGAAGTCTGCGCGGCATCTGGCAGCTCGCGACCGCCGCCCTGGTCGACGGCGAGGAAGTGGCGCACGCACAGATCATGGTCGCCCCGAATCTCAAGGAAGCCACCGCCGCCCCGGGGACCGAGCTGCCATGATCGATCCGCGGGCGATCGTAGCCCCCGGCGCACGACTGGCCGAGGATGTGATGGTCGGCCCCTACAGTGTCATCGGTGCGGACGTCGCGATCGGGGCAGGCACCTGGATCGGGCCGCACGTGGTGATCAACGGCCACACGAGCATCGGTGAGGGCAACAAGATCTTTCAGTTCGCCTCGATCGGCGAGGCGCCGCAGGACAGGAAGTACGCCGGGGAGCCGACGCGTCTGGTCATCGGCAACCGCAACGTCATCCGCGAGTACTGCACCATCAGCCGCGGCACCGTACAGGACCGGGGCGTCACAAGCATCGGCGATGACTGCCTGCTGATGGCCTACACGCATGTCGCGCACGACTGCGTGCTCGGCGACAACGTCATCATGGTGAATCTGTCGAACATCGCCGGTCACGTCACGCTCGGGGACTGGGTCATACTCAGCGGCTACGTGGCGGTGCATCAGTTCTGCCGCATCGGCGCGCACGCCTTCATCGCCAACAACTGCGGCGTCACGCGCGACGTGCCGCCCTACGTCATGGCCATCGGCAATCCGGCCGAGCCGCATTCGATCAACAGCGAGGGACTCAAGCGTCGCGGCTTCACCCCCGAGCAGATCCGCAACCTGCGCAACGCCTATCGCATCCTCTATCGCAGCGATCTGCCGCTCACCGCCGCGATCGAGCAGCTGGCCGAGCTGGCCGCGAGCCAGCCCGAGCTGCAGCCGTTGGTCGAATTCATCTCGGTGGGCGAGGGCCGCGGTCTGATCCGCTGAGCCGCGGACCGTCCCGCCCATGGTTGCCAAGCCCATGGAAGCGCTGCGTGTGGCGATCGTCGCCGGAGAGCATTCGGGCGACGCGCTCGGGGCGGCGCTGATCAATGCCCTGCGCAGCAGCCTCGCCGGCCGCGCGCTCGAGGTGCGCGGTGTCGCCGGGCCCGCGATGCGCGCGGCGGGCTGCCAGGGCCTCGCCGATGCGCACGAGCTCGCCGTCATGGGGCTCATCGAGCCGCTGCGGCATCTGCCACGCCTGCTGGCGCTGCGCTCGCGGCTGCTGTCGCAGCTCCTGGCCTTCCGTCCCCACGTGTTCATCGGCGTGGATGCGCCGGCCTTCAATCTGACGCTGGCGGGGCGTTTTCGCGCCCGCGGCATCCGCACCGTTCAATACGTCAGCCCGCAGATCTGGGCATGGCGGCAGGGGCGGGCGCGAAAGATTGCGCGCCGCTGCGACCTGGTGCTCTGTCTGCTGCCCTTCGAGCCGGACTTCTACGCGCACTATGCGGTGCATGCAGAGTTCGTCGGTCATCCACTCGCCGACCAGGTGCCGCTCGAGCCCGATGCCCCCGCGGCGCGCACCGCCCTCGCGCTGGCGGCGCAGCCCGTGCTCGCGCTGCTGCCGGGCAGCCGCCTGGCCGAGGTGCAGCGGCTCTCGGCGCCCTTCCTGCTCGCGGCCGATGCACTGGCCCGGGCGCATCCAGGGCTGCAGGTGGCCGCGGCGATGGCCAACCGCGCGGTGCGCGGCGAGTTCGAGCGTATTCGCGCCGAGCTCAGCGCGCAGGGGCGACTGACGGCTCTGTCTCAGCTGCGCATCCTCGATGGCCAGGCGCGCACGCTGCTGACGGCCGCGGATGTGGCGATCGTGGCCTCGGGGACCGCCTCGCTCGAGGCGCTGCTGTGCCGCTGCCCGATGGTGGTGGCCTACCGCGTCAGTGCGCTCACGGCCACGCTGGTGCGCACGCTGCGGCTGGTGCGTCTGGCGCGTTTCTCGCTGCCCAATCTGCTCGCCGGGGAGGCACTGGTGCCGGAGTTGTTCCAGGAAGCGGCGAACGCGGATAATCTCTGCCGCGCGGCCGATCGGTTGCTGACCGACACCGCGCGGCGTGACTATCTCCGGAATCGATTTCGTGCAGTGCACGAGCTGCTGCGGGCCGACGGTGCGATGCGTGCGGCGCAGGCGGTGCTCGCGCTGCTGGGGAGCGCGGCGGATCGATGAGTGTGCAGCGGGCAGGGGCGATGAAGGCGCAGGTGCAGGTGCTGACGGCCGGAGTGGATGAGGCGGGGCGCGGACCGCTCGCCGGCCCCGTGGTGGCAGCGGCCGTGATCCTGGATCCGCAGCGCGTCATCCGCGGCCTGCGCGATTCCAAGCAGCTCACGGCCGAGCGGCGCTGCGTGCTGGCGCAGCGCATTCGTGAGCGGGCCCTGGGCTTCGCGATCGCCGAAGCGGACCACGCCGAGATCGACCTGCTCAACATTCTGCAGGCGACGCTGCTGGCGATGAAGCGCGCGCTGATCGATCTGCCGGTGCGCCCGGTGCGCATTCTCATCGATGGCAACCGCGCGCCGCGCCTCTCGGACTGCTTCGCCGACTGCGAGGTGCAGACGGTGGTGGGCGGCGATGCGTTGTTCGCCTGTATCAGTGCCGCCTCGATCCTCGCCAAGACCCATCGCGATGCGCTGATGGCGCGGCTCGATGCCGATCATCCGGGCTATGGTCTCGGCCGGCACTTCGGCTATGCCACGCGCGTGCACCTCTCGGCGCTGGTGCGGCTCGGGCCCTCGCCGATTCATCGCACCAGCTTCAATCCGCTGCGCAGCTGGCTCTCCGGTGCGCTGCCCTTCGGAGTGCTGCCGGCCGAGGCGTCGCTGTGCAGCTCCGAGGCCGACGAGGCGGCGCTCCAGGACCTCGGTCCGGCAGAGGCCTGCGCATGAGCGCAGAGAGAGCTGACGGGCCGCCGGGGGGCGCACCGGCTGCCTTCGTCCACCTTCGGGTCCACACCGAGTACTCGCTGGTCGACAGCGTGGTGCGCGTACCCGAGCTGATCGAGGCCGTGGCGCAGGCGGGCATGCCGGCCGTGGCGCTGACCGATCAGGTCAATCTCTTTGCGATGATCAAGTTCTACCGCGCGGCGCTCGAGCGCGGCGTGCAGCCCATCGTCGGGGTCGATCTTCTGCTGCGGGAACCCGAGGAGCCCGCGCGTCCCTCGCGCCTGACGCTGCTGTGCCAGACGCTCGAGGGTTACCGAAGCCTCGCGCGGCTGATCAGCCAGGCCTATCTGACCGGGCAGACACCCTCCGGCGTCACCCTGGTAGAGCGCAGCTGGCTCACACGCGAGACCTGCAGTGGATTGATTGCGCTCTCAGGCGCGATGGAAGGGGACGTCGGACGAGCACTGCTGCGCGAGCGGCCGGCCCAGGCCGAGGCAGCGCTGGCGCAGTGGCTTGCGCTGTTCGAGGATCGCTATTACATCGAGCTGCAGCGGCTCGGCCGGCCCGAGGAGCGTGCCTACCTGCCCGCGGCGCTCGAGCTCGCGGCGCGTCGTGGCGTGCCGCTGGTCGCCACCAACGACGTGCGCTTCCTCAAGCGCGAGCACTTCGAGTCGCATGAGGCGCGGGTGTGCATTCACGAGGGCTCGCTGCTCGCGGATCCCGCGCGTCAGCGCCGCTACAGCCCGCAGCAGTACCTGCGCGGCGCCGAGGAGATGCGCGCGCTGTTTGAGGATGTGCCCGAGGCGCTGGACAACACGGTGCAGATCGCGCGTCGCTGCAGCCTGACGCTCAAGCTCGGTCAGCCGCGCCTGCCCGACTACCCGGTACCGGCGGGCAGCACGCCCAATGAGTTTCTGCGCCAGCAGGGCGAGCAGGGGCTCGCCGCGCGCCTGGCGGCCATGCAGGCGAGCGAGGATACCGCCGCGCGCTATCGCGCACGCCTCGCCACCGAGCTCGAGGTCATCTGCCCGATGGGCTTCGCCGGCTACTACCTCATCGTCGCGGATTTCATCCGCTGGGCGCGTGAGCACGCGGTACCCGTCGGTCCCGGCCGCGGCTCGGGCGCCGGCTCGCTCGTGGCCTATGCGCTCGGCATCACCGATATCGATCCGCTGCGCTACGACCTGCTGTTCGAGCGCTTCCTGAATCCCGAGCGCGTGTCGATGCCGGACTTCGACATCGATTTCTGCATGGAGGGTCGCGATCGCGTGATCGACTACGTGGCCGAGAAGTACGGCCACGAGCGCGTCTCGCAGATCATCACCTACGGCAGCATGGCTGCCAAGGCCGTGGTTCGCGACGTCGGCCGCGTGCTCGGTCATCCCTATGGCTTCGTTGATCGCATCGCCAAGCTCGTGCCCTTCGAGCTGGGCATCACGCTCGATGCGGCGATCGAGAAGGAGCCCGAGCTCAAGCGCCTCTATGCCGAGGACGAGGAGGTGAAGAATCTGCTCGATCTGGCACGCTCGCTCGAGGGCCTGACGCGTAACGCCGGCAAGCACGCCGGCGGCGTCGTCATTGCCCCATCCGTGCTGACCGATTTCACGCCGCTCTACTGCGAGCCGGGCGGCAGCAACGCCATCACGCAGTTCGACAAGGACGATGTGGAGGCCGCGGGGCTGGTGAAGTTCGACTTCCTCGGCCTGCGCACCCTGACCATCCTCGACTGGGCGCTGCAGACCATCAATGCAGGGCGTGCCGCGGGCGGCGAGCCGGCGCTGCGGCTCGATGCGCTGCCGATGGACGATGCGGCCGCCTATGCGCTGCTGAAGTCCGGTCGCACCACGGCGGTGTTCCAGCTCGAGTCGCGCGGCATGAAGGATCTGATCCGGCGCCTGCAGCCCGACTGCTTCGAGGACATCGTCGCGATCAACGCGCTGTTTCGACCCGGTCCGCTGCAGTCGGGCATGGTGGATGATTTCATCAGCCGAAAGCACGGGCGCGGCGGGCAGATCGATTATCTGCATCCGGACCTTTCGCCTGTGCTGGCTCCGACCTACGGGGTGATCCTGTACCAGGAGCAGGTCATGCAGATCGCGCAGGTGCTCGCGCGCTACACGCTCGGGGGCGCGGACCTGCTGCGCCGGGCGATGGGCAAGAAGAAGCCCGAGGAGATGGCCAAGCAGCGCTCGGTGTTCATCGAGGGCGCTCGCGCGCGTGGCGTCGAGGAGGCGCGCGCCTCACATATCTTCGATCTGATGGAGAAGTTCGCCGGCTACGGCTTCAACAAGTCGCACTCGGCCGCCTATGCGCTGCTCTCCTTCCAGACGGCCTATTTCAAGGCGCACTATCCGGCGGCCTTCATGGCCGCGGTGCTCTCGGCCGATATGGATCACACCGACAAGATCGTCACGCTGATCGATGAATGCACCGCCATGGGCCTGACGGTGCAGCCCCCGGACGTGAATGCCTCGCGCTACGCCTTCGCAGTGGCCGACGAGCGCACCATCCGCTACGGGCTGGGAGCGGTGAAGGGCGTCGGCCGCTCCGCGGTGGATGCCATCGTCGAGGAGCGCAGCGCGCGCGGTCCCTTCGCCAGCCTGAATGAGCTGTGCCGGCGGCTCGATCTGGCACGCGTCAATCGACGTGCGCTCGAGGCGCTGATCCGCTCGGGCAGTCTCGATTCGCTCGGCGCCAACCGCGCGACTCTCATGGGCGGGCTGGCCGGGGCGATGCAGGGCGCGGAGCAGGCGGCGCGCACGCAGGAGGCCGGGCAGGTGGATCTGTTCGGTGTCGGTGCCGCGGCGACGGCGAGCCCTGTCAGCGCCGCTGCCCCCGAACCACCGCTGCTCGCCGAATGGAGCGTCTCACAGCGCCTGGCTGGCGAGCGCGAGACGCTGGGCCTGTATCTGACCGGCCATCCGATCGCCCCCTATGAGGCGGATCTGCGGCATTTTGCCTCCGGGCGCATCGCTGAATTCCTCGGTGATCGCCCCGCTGCCGTGCCCGAGGGTCGCAATCCCTATTCGGATATGCGCACCGCTACGCTCGCGGGCCTGGTGCTCGAGGTGCGCCGGCGCGGCCCGCGTGTGAGCTTCATGCTGGATGATCGCAGCGGGCGCATCGAGGTTTCGATGTTCGAGGAGGTCTACCAGCGCCACCGGGGCCTGGTCGTCAAGGATGCGCTGCTGCAGGTGGAGGGTGGCCTGCGCTTCGATGAATTCAGCGATGCCTGGCGCCTGTCTGCCAAGCAGATCGCATCGCTCCCGGCCGTTCGCGAGAGGCTGGCGCGCTCGCTGCTGCTCACCTGGCCGGCGACTGCGGATGCGAAGCTGCTCGAGCGGCTCGAGGAGCTGCTGCGTGCCCAGCGTGGCGGGCAGTGCGCCGTGATGCTGCGCTATCGGGGCGCCAGCGCCTGCGGCACGCTCAGCTGTGCCGAGGAGTGGAAGGTTCGCGCCAGCGCCGAGCTGATCGAGCAGCTCGAGGAGCTGCTGGGCGCCGGCGCCGTGCGCCTCGGTTATGCCCTGGCCGCCCCGGCCGCCGCCCTCGCGCAGTGAGTTTCAGGCAAATCGCACGCTGAACCCATCGCACGCCGAAGAGGGGCGCCGCGCCGGCGTTGGGTGGCGCTGGCGGACCGGTGCGCTGCCTTGCGCCAGGGGCCGGCAGCCCGTACCCTTCCGGGCTACAAATACTCCAAGAGTCGCCGCCAGATGGCCGTCAGCTTCCTGGATTTTGAACAGCCAATCGCCGAACTTGAGGCCAAGATCGAAGAGCTTGGCCATGTGACCTCCGACTCCGAGGTCAACATTGAAGAGGAGATCGCGCGCCTGCATGCCACGGTTGCGCGGCTGACCAAGTCGATCTTTTCGAATCTGACGCCGTGGCAGATCACGCAGCTGGCGCGTCACCCCCAGCGTCCCTACACCCTCGACTACATCGCGGCGATCTTCACCGACTTCCACGAGCTGCATGGGGACCGCATGTATGCCGACGACGCGGCCATCGTCGGGGGCCTCGCCCGCCTGGCCGGCCAGCCGGTGGTCGTCATCGGCCATCAGAAGGGGCGGGATACCAAGGAGCGTGTCCGGCGCAACTACGGCATGCCCAAGCCGGAGGGCTATCGCAAGGCGCTGCGGCTGATGAAGCTGGCCGAGCGCTTTGGTTTGCCGCTGATCACCTTCATCGACACGCAGGGAGCCTATCCGGGTGTCGGGGCCGAGCAGCGCAACCAGAGCGAGGCGATCGCCCGCAACCTTTACGAGATGTCCGCGTTGCAGACGCCGGTGATCAGCGTGGTGATCGGCGAGGGTGGCTCGGGTGGGGCACTCGCGATCGGCGTGTGCGACCGGCTGCTGATGCTGCAGTTCTCCACCTATTCGGTCATCTCCCCCGAAGGCTGCGCCTCGATCCTCTGGAAGAGCGCGGAAAAAAAAGAAGCCGCCGCCGAGGCGCTGAATCTGACCGCCGAGGGACTGCTTGGGCTGGGGCTCGTCGATGAGGTACTGCCCGAGCCGCTCGGCGGGGCGCATCGCGACCCGGTGACCATGGCGCGCACGCTGCAGGAGAGTCTGCTGAAGAACCTGCGCGAGCTGCAGGCACGCGATCTGAAGACCCTGATCGCGCAGCGCACCGCGCGCATCGACGCCTTCGGCGTCTATACCGAGACCTCGGCGTGAGCCCCCGCGGGAAGGCACGCGCCGCGGTAGCCCCGGCCACCGCGCCCGATGCCCTCCCGCCCGACGCCTTCTCGAGCGACAGCCTGACACTCGAGCTCAGTGCGCGGCTTGGTGCGCTCTCGGGCCAGCGCCTGTGCGTCGCCTATTCGGGAGGGCTGGACTCGAGCGTGCTGCTGCACGCGCTGGCGAGCATCGCGCGGCGCGAGCGCATGCAACTGCGCGCCGTGCATGTCAATCATCATCTGCACGGACAGGCCGAGGCGCAGGCGGCGGCGGCAGCGCGCGCGGCGCGGCGCTGGCGCGTACGCTGCCGGGTGCTCGATGCGCCGGTGCGCGCGCGGCCCGGTGAGTCGCTGGAGGCGGCGGCGCGCACCACACGCTATGCCGCGCTCGCCGCGGAGCTGGCCAGTGGGGAGCGGCTGCTGACGGCCCATCACCAGGAAGATCAGTTCGAGACGGTGATGCTGGCGCTGCTGCGCGGAAGCGGGGTGCGCGGCCTGGCGGCCATGCGTCCGGCAAGCTCCTGGCAGGGCACGCTGCTGCTGCGGCCGCTGCTGGGGGTGTCGCGTCGCGCGCTCGAGCACTACGCGCGCGCGCATGCGCTGGCCTTCCTCGAGGATCCAACCAACGCCGATGAGCGCTTCGATCGCAATTACCTGCGCCGGCGCGTGCTGCCCCTGGTACGCGAGCGCTGGCCCTCCGCGGCCGCAACCGTCAGTCGCAGCGCGGCGCTGCTCTGGGAGGCGCGCGAGCTGCTCGAGCGCCAGGCGCTCTGTGACCTGGGTGCTGCGCGCGACGGCAGCGCGCTGCGCGTGAGCGCGCTTCGGTGGCTGCCCGAAGTCCGGCGGCGCAATGCGCTGCGCCAGTGGATCGGCGAGCGCGGACTCACCCCGCCCGATCATCGGCGGCTGCGCGAGGCGGCGACGCGCATGCTCAGCGCGAGAGAGGATGCATCGCCGAGCGTGCGCTGGCGCGGCGGGGAGCTGCGCCGTCATGCGGACCGGCTGGTGCTGGTCGCGGCGCCGCCGATGCCCGGGTCGGCCCGCCCGCAGAGCTGGGACTGGCGCCTGCATCCCTGGCTCACCCTTGCCGATGGTGCGCGTCTCGGCCTGGTGCGTGACCCGCATGGCGATGTGCTGCTGAGCGCGTTGCCGGCGCGACTGACCGTGGGCTACCGCCGCGGCGGCGAGCGCCTGCGTGCGGCCGTGGGGCGCGTGGCACTCAAGGACCTGCTGCAGGCCCAGGGTCTGCCGCCCTGGCAGCGCGCCACGGTACCGCTGCTGTGCGATGGCGAGCGACTCATCGCCATCGCCGACCTGTGGGTGGATCCGGCGTTCCGCGCCCCGAACGGTGTCGCCGCGGGCGCGGCGCACGCAGGCGAGCGCGCCCGCCTGCGCTGGCGCGTGCCGGCCGGATGAGGCGGGCGCATTGAGGCGGCAAGGCCGATTTGCTAGGCTGATCGCCCGTCGTCACTGGCACGATCTTTCAGGCGGCGGTACTCCTCGATGACTCGCTTCGTATTCGTCACCGGCGGCGTCGTTTCCTCGTTGGGAAAGGGCATCGCCGCCGCCTCGCTCGCGGCGATTCTGGAGGGGCGGGGCCTCAAGGTCGCCATGGTCAAGCTCGATCCCTACATCAATGTGGATCCAGGCACCATGAGCCCCTTCCAGCACGGCGAGGTGTTCGTCACCGCCGATGGCACCGAGACGGACCTGGATCTGGGCCACTACGAGCGCTTCGTGCGCACCACCACGGGGCGCAACAGCAATTTCACCACCGGTCGCATCTACGAGCGCGTGATCGCCAAGGAGCGACGCGGCGACTACCTCGGCGCCACCGTGCAGGTGATCCCGCACATCACCGATGAGATCAAGCGCAGCATCATGCTCGGCGCGGGCGATGCGGATGTGTGCATGGTCGAGATCGGCGGCACCGTCGGCGACATCGAGTCCCTGCCGTTCCTGGAGGCGATCCGTCAGCTCGGCGTGGAGCTCGGCCGCAGCCATACCCTCTACATGCACCTGACACTGGTGCCCGTCGTGGGCGGCTCGGGGGAGATCAAGACCAAGCCCACGCAGCATTCGGTGAAGGAGCTGCGCGGCATCGGCATCCAGCCGGACGTGCTGCTGTGCCGCTGCCGCGAGATGCTGCCCGACGAGCAGCGCCGCAAGATCGCGCTGTTCACCAACGTCGAGGAGCGCGCGGTCATCTCGGCCATCGACGCCGACGACATCTACCGCATCCCGCTGCTGCTCTCCGAGCAGCGACTCGATGAGATCGTGGTGGACAAGCTGCGCCTGGAGGCCCCACCGGCGGACCTGTCGGCCTGGCGCCAGGTCGTCAATGCCAAGATGAATCCGGACGGCCAGGTCGACATCGCCATGGTCGGCAAGTACGTGCAGATCCGCGATTCCTATATCTCGTTGAACGAGGCGCTGATGCACGGGGGACTGAAGACCCGCACGCGTGTGAAGCTGCACTACATCGAGTCCACGGACATCGAGAAGGAGGGCACGGGCTGCCTCGCCGGCATGGACGCGATCCTGGTGCCCGGCGGCTTCGGTGAGCGCGGCATCGAAGGCAAGATCCAGGCCGTGAGGTACGCACGCGAGCATGGGGTGCCGTACCTCGGCATCTGCCTCGGCATGCAGATCGCCATCATCGAATTTGCCCGCAACGTGCTCGCACTGCCGGGGGCGCACTCCACCGAGTTCAACCGCGCGACGGCCCATCCGGTGATCGCGTTGATCACGGAATGGCAGGACCGCGCGCTGGGCACGCAGACGCGGGACGAGCGCTCGCAAATCGGCGGCAGCATGCGCCTGGGGGCCCAGGACGTGCGCCTGCGCAGCGGCGCTCGAGCCCGCGAGCTCTACGGGCGCGACCACATCGTCGAGCGCCACCGTCATCGCTACGAGTTCAACAACAACTACATGGGGAGCTTTGAGGCCGCTGGCATGAGCTTTTCGGGTCTGTCGGCCGATGGGCTGGTGGAGATCGTCGAGATCGCGAGCCACCCCTGGTTCCTCGCGACGCAGTTTCATCCCGAGTTCACCTCCACCCCACGCGACGGCCATCCGCTGTTCACCGGCTTCGTACGCGCGGCGCGCGCCTATCGCGCCTCGCAGCTTCCCGCGGCGGCAGGTGCGTGAAGCTGACGGGCTTCGAGGTCGGTCTCGACCGACCGCTGTTCCTGATCGCCGGTCCCTGCGTCGTCGAGTCCGAGACGCTGGTACAGGAGGTGGCCGGCACGCTGGCCGAGATCACCGCAGCGCTCGGCATGCCGCTGATCTTCAAAGCCTCCTTCGATAAGGCCAATCGCTCCTCGGGCGCGAGTTTTCGCGGTCCGGGGCTCGCGGCGGGCCTTGCGGCGCTGCAGTCGGTGCAGAAGCTGTTTCATCTGCCGGTACTCACCGATGTGCACGAGGACACCCCGATCGGCGAGGTCGCCGCCGTGGTCGACGTGCTGCAGACACCCGCCTTCCTGTGTCGTCAGACCAATTTCATCCACCGCGTGGCGGCGGCGGGCCGGCCGGTGAACATCAAGAAGGGGCAGTTTCTGTCCCCGTGGGAAATGCAGAACGTCGTCGACAAGGCGCGCGCGACCGGCAACGAGCACATTCTGGTCTGTGAGCGCGGCGTGAGCTTCGGCTACAACAATCTGGTCGCCGACATGCGCTCTCTGGCCGCGATGCGTGCCACGGGCTGCCCGGTCGTGTTCGATGCCACCCACTCGGTGCAGCTGCCAGGCGCGGCCGGACACGCCTCGGGCGGCCAGAGGGAATACATCCCGGTGCTGGCACGCGCCGCCGTGGCCGCTGGCGTCGCGGGGCTGTTCATGGAGACGCATCCGCGTCCGGAAAGCGCGCTCTCGGACGGCCCCAACGCCTGGCCGCTCGCGCGCATGCGCGCGTTGCTGGCCACGCTGCAGCAGCTGGACGCCGTGGTCAAGGCGCGGCCGCTCGAGGAGAGTCTGCTGTGAGATGGTTCGCCGCAGCCCTGCTCGCAGCGCTGCTGCTGCTGCAGTATCGGCTGTGGCTGTCCGGCAATGGCGTGCGCGAGGTGCTGCGCCTGCGCGCCGAGGTGAGCTCCCAGCTGCAGCAGAATGCCACGCTCGCCGAGCGCAATCGCGAGCTCGCCGGCGAGGTACGCGATCTGAAACAGGGATACGCGGCCATCGAGGAGCGCGCCCGCTCGGATCTGGGGATGACCGCCGGCAATGAGACCTTCTACCAGGTGGTGCCGCGCTCCCCGCTATCCAGCGCGTCGCGCAGCTCCTCCGCACAGCCACCCGCGCCCGCTGCGAGCGCCGCGCCGGCGCTGCGCGCCGCCGCCGCGGCCCGGCCCTGATGCGCTACTGGCTGGTCATGCCGGCGGCCGGTGCCGGTCGCCGTTTCGGCAGCATGAAGCAATACGCGCCGCTCGCCGGCACGAGCGTGCTCGAGATGGCGCTGCAGGTGTTTCTCGCCGATGCGCGCTGCGCCGGCGGCGCGCTGGTGCTGGCGCAGGATGACCCGCACCGCGAGTCCCTCGCCACGCGCCTGGCACCGCGCATCGGCGTCGTCTGCGGCGGGGCCGAGCGCGTGCACTCGGTGCACAATGGCCTGCTCGCGCTCGGCGGGCGTGCCGATCCGGCCGACTGGGTGCTGGTGCACGATGCGGCGCGGCCATGTCTGAGCGCGGCGGATCTGTCGCGCCTGCTCGAGCATGCGGGCCCCGGGCAGTTCGGCGCGCTGCTGGCGGTGCCGGTTGCCGATACGGTCAAGCGTGCCGGGGCCAGCGCCGGCGCACCGCAGGTCGAGGCGACGCTCTCGCGTGAGACGCTCTGGCTTGCGCAGACCCCGCAGATGTTCCGGCTCGGGGCGCTGCGCGCAGCGCTCGAGGCGGCCATCGATGCGCAGCGCACGCCGACCGACGAGGCGCAGGCGATGGAGTGGCAGGGGTGTCCGGCGCGTCTGGTGCAGGCGCGCGACAGCAATCTGAAGATCACCAACACCGCGGATCTGGCCCTGGCCGAGGCAATCCTGGCGGCACGGAGAGGGCAGTGCGCGTAGGGTCAGGATTCGATGTTCACGCGTTTGGTCCCGGCGACTCGGTGGTGCTCGGTGGAGTGCGAGTGCCGCACAACCGCGGCGTGGTGGCACATTCGGACGGCGACGTGCTGCTGCACGCCCTGGTGGATGCCATGCTCGGCGCGGCGGCTCTGGGTGACATCGGCCAGCATTTCCCCGACAGCGATCCGCAGTGGCGCGGAGCGGACAGCTCGCGCTTTCTGGTCGCGGCCGTACAGATGCTGGCGCGGCGCGGTCAGCGCGTCGTGAACGTCGATCTGACGCTGCTCGCGCAGAGCCCGCGCATCTCGGTGTGGCGCGATCAGATCCGCAGCAGCATTGCCCTGAAGCTCGGCATTTCCGAGTCGGACGTGAACCTGAAGGCCACGACCACCGAGCATCTGGGCTTCATCGGCCGCGCCGAGGGGCTCGCGGCGATGGCCACGGTGCTCATCGATGGGGACGCGGCGACTCCGTGAGCCGCCCGGCCTCAGACGCGCGCCAGCAAAACCAGCGTCGCCCCAGTCCCGCCTGCCGGCGGACGCGCCGAGGCAAACGCCAGCACCGCCTCGGAGGCGCGAAGCTGGGCATTGACCCAGTTCTTCAGCACCGGGCCGCGGTTGCCCGAGCGCAGGCCCTTCCCGTGGATGATGCGCACGCACATGAAACCCCGCGAGCGCGCGTCATCGAGAAAGGCCTGCAGCTGCGGCAGCGCCTGCGCGAGCGTGCAGCCATGCAGATCGAGCTCACCGTCGATGCGGTACCGGCCGCGGCGCAGCCGTCGCAGCACGAGCTCGGAGACGCCGTTGCGCCGGAAGGCGAGCTCGTCTCCGGGCTGCAGCTCGTACAGATCGGTTCCCGTGCCGACTGCGGCCACGGTGGCGCGCTGTGCGCTCTCGCGCAGCATCGCCGTGCGCTCGGCGCGCGCACTGCGCGCGCGGCTCGCCATGCGCCGACGCGGCGGGCTTGCCTGACCGCCAGGCTTGAGCGGACGCACATCGCGCATGGCGTCGCGGAACAGCGCGGCGTCGTCCGGCGCATCCTCCGGCTCATCGTCCCCCTTACCGGGCACGGTCGCTGCGTCCCGGCGAGGCATTGAAGTATATTGGCGCGCCCTTCATGACCGTCCCAACGGATTGCCGGCAGTCAGCTGCGTGAAAATACTCGTCAGTAACGATGACGGCTACCGCTCGGAAGGTATCACGCAGCTGTGCGGGGCGCTCGCGGACCTCGGCCAGATCACCGTCGTCGCCCCCGATCGCAATCGCAGTGGCGCGGGGAATTCGCTGACGCTGGACGTGCCGCTGCGCCTGCTCGAGAGCGAGCCGGGCATCTACTACGTGGCCGGCACCCCGACCGATTGCGTGCACCTGGCGATCTCGGGCGTGTTCGATTTCGAGTTCGACATGGTCGCCTCGGGCATCAACGATGGCGCCAACCTCGGTGATGACGTGCTGTATTCGGGCACGGTGGCGGCGGCGATCGAAGGGCGCTTTCTGGGACTGCCGACCGTGGCCGTCTCGCTGTGTACGTTTCCCGGCAGCGGACGGCACTTCACCACCGCCGCGCGCGTCGCGCAGCGGCTGGTGGCGGGACTGCTGGCGCGGCCGCTCGATTCGCCGCTGATCCTGAACGTCAACGTGCCGGACGTTCCGTACGCCGAGCTCGGCGGCTTTGCCAGCACGCGGCTGGGATTTCGTCACCGATCCGATCCGGTCATCGCCGCCGCCGATCCGCGCGGCCATCCCGTGTACTGGATCGGTCCGGCAGGCGCCGGCGCCGATACCGGAGCCGGCACGGATTTTCACGCCGTGGCCCAGCGGCTGGTCTCCGTGACGCCGCTGTCGATCGATCTGACGCGCCACGCGGCGCTCCCCATGCTTTCGGGCTGGCTGGCGGCGATGTGAGCATGCCATGAACGATCCACGCTTCTCCGGTATCGGCATGACCTCAGCGCGCACACGCGAGCGGCTGGTGCAGCGCCTGCGCGAGCAGGGCATCACGAACCTGTCCGTGCTCGATCGCATCCGCAACGTGCCGCGCCACATCTTCGTGGACGAGGCGATCGCCAGTCGTGCCTATGAGGACACCGCGTTGCCGATCGGTTTCGGGCAGACGATCTCCCAACCCTACATCGTCGCGCGCATGACCGAGGCGCTGCTCGAGGGCGGTGCGCCCGACAAGGTGCTGGAGATCGGCACCGGCTGTGGCTATCAGACCGCGGTGCTTGCGCCGCTGGTGGGACGGGTGTTTACCATCGAGCGCATCGAAGGACTGCAGCAGCGCGCCAAGGATCGGCTGCGCGAGCTCTCGATCCGCAACGTGCGTTTTCGGCATGGCGATGGTGCGCAGGGATGGAAAGCGCAGTCGCCCTTCGACGGAATACTGGTGGCGGCAGCGCCGCTGGCGATTCCCGAAACGCTCATCGAGCAGCTGGCTGTGGGTGGACGCCTCGTGATGCCGGTCGGCCCCGAAGGTGCGCAGCAGCTCGTGCGTCTGACCCGGCGCGAGCAGGGCATCGAGCGTCGCGTGCTCGGCGCCGTGGCCTTCGTGCCGCTGCTCGGCGGTGTGTCCTAGCGGGACTTCTGAGGAGCGGCCCCTGCAGGGGCGTTCGTCCTGCTAAGGCTATATCTTAATAATTCTGCCTATTTATATGATTTAAAAGCGATTCTATCCGCGCTTGTCAAATACTTATGGGCGCGCGTAGTATCTAGCCGCTGTCGGCATACGCCGACAGCGAGATTCAGGTGGGGGCGTTCGCGAAGAAGACACAGAGGCGATAGGGGAAGACCTGGTTTCGAGAAGAAGAAAAATCGCGAAAAACAACAACGAAGCGGAAACAACTCTCCGAATTTGTCAGCTTCGGGCAGTTGGGGGTACAAACGATCTTCTCTCCTCTGTGTCTTCTTCGCGAGCGTCTCTGCCGCCCTTCCTTCTCTCACGATTCTCAATCCCCGGGAAACAATCCCGCGACCACGGAGCGCTGCTCGGACGCGAGCACGTTGTAGGTGCGGCAGGCCGCGCCGAGCGTCATGCATTCGAGTGCGATCTGGCGGGTGCGAAACGCTGCACGCAGCCGCGCGCTGCTCTGCGGCTGCGTCTGCCCGGCGCCCAGCAGCACGATGGCGGCGCCGAACTGCAGCAGCGGCGCGAGCTGCGCCTCCAGCTGCACGGAATCGCAGAGCGCCTGGAAGGATGGCACGGCCCAGTCCGTCAGCAGCTGCTGCGGACTCACCAGCAGCGGACGCGTGAGACGTTGCTCGTCGATGACGACGCTGCCGTCGCCGTAGCTTCGTACCAGATGTATGCGCGGATCGGAGTCGAGCGCGAGGCGCATGACCGGTACGATACGCCAGGGTGAGGGAGCTGGTCGTCATTCTGCCGGATTTTTTTTCCATCTCGAGCGATGCGCGCAGCGCCGCCGCAGCGGGTGCCGTGGTGCTGCCGCGTCTGCCTCAGCTGGAGGGGCTGCTCGCGCGCGCCACGCGCGCCGCCCTGCCGGACTGGCGCGCCTGGCTGCGCGAGCGCGTGGCCGGTCCGGCCCTGTCTCCCGCGGCGACGGTCGCGGCGGCGTGGGGACTGCCCGTGGATGCTGCGCGCCAGTACTGGCTCGCCACGCCCGTGCATCTGTTTGCAGGTCTGGACAGCGTGCGGCTGCATCCGCAGGGGCTGCTGCGATTGAGCGACGCCGAGCAGCAGCGGCTGGTGAATGAATTTGCCGCGGTCTTCGCCGATTCGCCCTGGCGGCTGCTCGCGCGCGACCGGCGCGAGCTGCTGCTGGTTGGACCTGTGCTCACCGCCAGTGGCGCCGATCCGGCGAGGCTGCTTGGTACGGATCCGTCGGCGGGGCTGCCCCAGGGTGCCGGGGCTGCGACGTTGAAGCGACTCGGCTCGGAGATCGAGCTGTGGCTGCACGAGCACCCACTGAACCTTGAGCGAGTGCGCCAGGGCGAGCTGCCGGTCACCACACTGTGGCTGTGGGGCAGTGCGTCCGGCGGCGCGCCGGCTGGCGCAGCGCCCGGTCCACACGGCACACACGGCACACACCGCACCCACAGCTCGCTGCCACGACTTGCCGGCGAGGACACCTATGCGCAGGCGCTCTGGCAACTGTGCGGTGCGCCTGAGCAGGCGACGCCTGAGCCTGCCGTCGCGCTCACGCCGGCGGCGGCGTTGAGCGAGCCGCGCGGAGCGGTCATGCTGATGCGGGCGTGCGAGCCGCCCGGGCTGCCGGCGACGCTTGAGCATCTGGAGCGCCGCTGGGGCTCTGCGCTGCGCGCGGCGCTTGCCGCGCGTCGACTCTCGGCGCTGTACCTGCTGACCGGTACCCACGTGCATGCGCTGCCGTGGTGGGCACTGGCGCGCTTCTGGCGAGCCCGCCGGCCCTGGTGGGAGCTGCTGTGAGGATCGAGGTCGTACGCCGCGCCGTGCCGAGCGATGGCGCGGGCCTTACGGGCGATGTACACCCGGTGCTGCAGCGGATCTACGCTGCGCGCGGGGTGCGCAGCGCCGCCGAGCTTGCACTCGGGCTGCGCGATCTGCTGCCGGTCACGACGCTGCGCGGCACCCAGGCCGCCGCGGAGCTGCTGTGTCGCCATCGGCTCGAAGGCTCGGTGATGATCATCGGCGATTTCGATGCCGATGGCGCCACCAGCACTGCGCTGCTGGTGCGGGCGCTGCGCAGCTGGGGGTTTGCCAGCGTCGATTTCCTGGTGCCCAATCGCTTCGAATTCGGTTATGGCTTGACGCCCGAGATCGTCGAGCTGGCCACGCGCCGCCATCCCTCGCTCATCGTGACGGTCGACAATGGCATCGCCAGTCACGCCGGCGTGATCGCGGCGCGCGCCGCGGGCATCGAGGTGCTGGTCACCGATCATCATCTGCCGGCCGCGACGCTGCCGCCGGCCGAGGTGATCGTCAATCCGAATCTGCCCGGCTGCGGCTTTGCCAGCGGCTGCCTGGCAGGCGTCGGCGTGGCTTTCTATGTCGCCGCGGCGCTGCGGCGGCTGCTCGAGCAGCGTGGCGTGCTGGCCGACTCGGCCCCGGGCGCAGCCGAGCTGCTGGATCTGGTGGCACTCGGCACGGTTGCCGATGTCGTGCCCTTCGACGTCAACAATCGCATCCTGGTCGCACAGGGCCTGCGCCGCATCCGCGCCGGTCGCTGTGTCCCGGGCATCAGTGCGCTGCTGGCCGTCGCGCGGCGCGAGCCCTCGCAGATCGTCGCCTCGGACCTGGGCTTTGCGGTAGCACCGCGACTGAATGCGGCCGGACGGCTCACGGACATGTCAATCGGCATCCGCTGTCTGCTCGCCGACGACGCCGCCGAAGCACGCGCGCTGGCGCAGGAGCTCGATCAGCTCAACGTCGAGCGGCGGCAGATCGAGGCGAAGATGCAGAGCGAGGCGCTCGCCGCGGTGCGCGTGCTGCGTGACCCTACCAGCGGTGTGTCGCGCTCGGGCGTATGCCTGTTCGACCAGGCCTGGCACCAGGGTGTCGTCGGCCTGGTGGCGAGCCGCGTCAAGGAGCGGCTGCGCCGTCCGGTCATCGCCTTCGCACGTGCCGATGAGCGGCTGCTGCGCGGATCGGCACGTTCGGTTCCCGGCGTGCACATACGCGACGTGCTCGATGCGCTGGCCACGCGCGAGCCCGAGCTCATACAGAAGTTCGGCGGCCATGCGATGGCCGCGGGGGTGACGCTCGAGCTGACGCGGCTCGATGCCTTTGCGCAGGCGTTCGACGCGCAGTGCGCCAGTGCGCTGGCAGCGCGCGGCTCGCCCGACGTCATCGAGACCGACGGGGAGCTTGCGCGCGAGGAGATCGCGTTGCCCACCGCCGAGGCGCTGCGCGCCGGGGGACCCTGGGGGCCGGGCTTTCCCGAGCCGCTGTTCGATGGGCTGTTCCAGATCAGCTCGGCGCGCCTGGTCGGGGAGCGCCATCTGCGGCTGGGGCTGGCCGCGCCGGAGGGCCGCGGGGAATTCTCCGCGATCGCCTTCAACTACCTGGACGATGAGCGTGAGGCTGCGGCACTGCCGAGCGGCGCCGTGCGCCTCGTCTATCGGCTCGACAGCAGTGAGTATCTCGGCGAGCGACGTCTGCAGATCGTCGTCGAGCACCTGCTCGGCGCCTGAGCGCTCATGCTGATAGAATCCTCATGATGGAAGTCACCCAGCTCAAGCGTACTCTGAAAGATCTCGAGGAGCGTGCGATCTCCTTGAGGGGGTTTCTTTGAGTACGACCGCAAGAAGGAACGCCTCGAAGAGGTCAATCGCGAGCTGGAGGATGCGGCCATCTGGAGCAACCCCGAGCGTGCCCAGGAGCTCGGGCGCGAGCGCGCGCGTCTGGCCGCGCAGCTCGAGGAGCTCGATCGCACGAGCCGCGGGCTGAGCGATGCCGCGCAGCTGCTCGAGCTCGCCGAGCTCGAGAGCGATGAATCGACCGCTCGGGAGATCGAGCGCGATACCGGTCGGCTGGAAGCCGAGGTACGCAAGCTCGAATTCGCGCGCATGTTTGGCGGGGAGATGGATGCGCACAACGCCTACATGGACATCCAGGCCGGCGCGGGCGGTACCGAGGCGCAGGACTGGGCGCAGATGCTGCTGCGCATGTATATGAAGTGGGGCATGGCGCACGGCTTCGGCTGCGAGGTCATCGATCAGAGTCCGGGCGAGGTCGCGGGCATCAAGAGCGCGACGGTGCAGTTCACGGGTGACTATGCCTATGGCTGGCTGCGCACCGAGACCGGCGTGCACCGCCTGGTGCGCAAGTCCCCGTTCGACTCGGGGAACCGGCGTCACACCTCCTTCGCCTCGGTGTTCGTCTCACCGGAGGTGGACGACGACATTGCCATCGAGATCAACCCGGCGGATCTGGAAATGGACGTGTATCGCTCCAGCGGCGCAGGCGGCCAGCACGTCAACAAAACCGAATCGGCCGTGCGCATCCGGCACCTGCCCAGCGGCATCGTTGTGGCCTGTCAGAACGAGCGCAGCCAGCACAAGAATCGCTCCACGGCCATGAAGATGCTGAAGGCCAAGCTCTATGAGCTCGAGGTCAACAAGCGCAACGCCGCCGCTCGAGTGCTCGAGGAATCCAAGTCCGATGTGAGCTGGGGTAACCAGATCCGCTCCTACGTTCTCGATCAGTCGCGCATCAAGGATCTGCGCACCGGCGTGGAAGTGGGCAACACCACCGCGGTGCTCGATGGCGATCTGGACCAGTTCATGGAAGCGAGCCTCAAGGCCGGCCTGTGAGCGAGGACGAGGACGAGAACCACCTGATCGCCGAGCGGCGCGCCAAGCTCGCTGAGCTACGCTCGCGCGGCATCGCCTATCCGAACGACTTCCGGCGCGATGCGCTCGCCGAGCAGATCCACTCGGCCTACGCGCTGCGCGATGCGGCCTGGCTGCAGGCCAACCCGGTGCGCGTGCACGTGGCCGGGCGCATGCTCTTCAAGCGTGTCATGGGCAAGGCTAGCTTTGCGAAGATCGCCGACGTCAGCGGCCAGCTGCAGCTGTTCCTGCAGGCCAACACCCTCGGCGAGGCTTACGAGGCCTTCAAAGGCTACGACGTCGGCGACATCCTCGGGGCCGAGGGCGATCTGTTTCGCACCAAAACCGACGAGCTCTCCGTGCGCGTGGTGCGCCTGACGCTGCTGGCGAAGTCGCTGCGGCCGCTGCCCGACAAGTGGCATGGGCTCTCGGACACGGAGCTGCGCTATCGGCGCCGCTACGTCGATCTCATCGTCAACGAGCGCAGCCGCGAGATCTTTCGTCTGCGCACGCGCATCCTGCGCTACCTGCGTGACTATCTGGATGCGCTCGGATTCATGGAAGTCGAGACCCCGATGATGCAGCCGCTGGCGGGCGGGGCGAGTGCACGTCCCTTCGTGACCCGTCACAACGCGCTCGACCAGACGATGTATCTGCGCATCGCCCCGGAGCTGTATCTGAAGCGCCTGGTGGTCGGCGGCTTCGAGCGCGTGTATGAGATCAACCGCAATTTCCGTAACGAGGGGCTCTCCACGCGCCACAACCCCGAGTTCACGATGCTCGAGCTGTACTGGGCCTACACCGATTATCACCGGCTGATGGAGCTCATCGAGCAGATCATGCGCGGCATCGCCGCCTCGCTCCTGGGTACGCATCGCGTCACCTACCAGGACCGCGAGTACGATCTGGATGCCCCGTTCGAGCGCATCAGCGTCGAGCAGGCGATCCTGGCGGCCAACCCGGTGCTCGAGCAGGGACACCTGCGCGACGTGCCGTATCTGCGTGCCGCCTGCGAGCGGCTCGGCATCCCGTACCAGGAGCGCGACGGCGCGGGGAAGCTGCAGATCGAGATCTTCGAGAAGACCGTCGAGTCGACGTTGCTGGCGCCGACTTTCATCTATGCGTATCCGGCGGAAGTCTCCCCGCTGTCGCGTGCCAATGATGCCGACCCGTTCCTGACCGACCGGTTCGAGTTCTTCGTCGCCGGTCGTGAGCTCGCCAACGGCTTCTCCGAGCTCAACGATCCGGAGGATCAGGCGGCGCGCTTTCGCGCCCAGGTGCAGCGCAAGGAAGCGGGCGATGAGGAGGCCATGCACTACGACGCCGACTACGTCCGGGCGCTCGAGTACGGTATGCCCCCTACCGCCGGTCTGGGATTGGGCGTGGACCGGCTGGTGATGTTCCTGGTCAATGCCGCATCGATCCGGGACGTACTGCTGTTTCCGCATCTGCGTGCCGAATGAGGCGGGCATCGATGCGCGCTCGCCGATCGGCGTGTTCGACTCGGGGGTCGGGGGGCTGACGGTGCTGGCCGCGCTGTGTGCGCGGCTGCCGCGCGAGCGCTTCGTCTATCTGGGCGACACCGCGCGGCTGCCCTATGGCACCAAGAGTCCCGATACCGTCGTGCGCTATGCGCTGCAGGCCGCCGATGCGCTGGTACGCCGGGGCGTCAAGGCCCTGGTGATCGCCTGCAACACCGCCTCGGCGGTCGCGCTGCCCGCCATGGCCGAGCGCTATGGCCCCCTGCCGCTGTTGGGGGTGGTGGAGCCGGGCGCCGCGGCCGCGGCCGCGGCCACGCGCAGCGGCCAGATTGCCGTGATCGGCACCGAGGCCACGGTGCGCGGCGGAGCCTACCAGCGTGCCATATGTCGGCGCCGGCCCGATGCGCAGATTCGTGCCGTGGCCTGTCAGCTGTTCGTCGCGCTGGCCGAAGAAGGCTGGATCGACGGCCCCGTCGCGCGCGCCAGCGCCGAGCGCTACCTCTCAGGACTGTGCGATACCTCGGGCACGTCGGGGTTTGTCGCCGACACGCTGGTGCTCGGCTGCACGCACTTCCCGATGCTGCGTGCCACGATCCGCGAGGTCATTGGAGAGCACGTGTGCCTGGTCGACTCGGCGGCCACGACGGCAGAGGCCACGCAGGGACTGCTGCAGGCGCAGGGATTGCTCGCCCCTGCGGCACCCACGGGGGCACGCGTGCAGCTGCTGGCCACCGATGGGGTCGAGCGCTTCGCGCTGGTCGGAACCCGCTTCCTCGGCCGTCCAATCGCGCCGGCCGAGGTCGAGCTGGTGGATCTGTGAACGTGAGCGCAGCACGAATATGCGATAGTTGCTGCTGAGGGGAGTCTGGAGATCTGCATGAGGGCGGTGCGTATGCCCGGCCGGCGAGGGGTGGCTGCCAGCGCGAGGGCACTGGCGGCGACGACGGCTCTCGCGCTCACAGGCTGCGCGGCCCTGGGCGGCGAGGGCTCCGGCAACGCGGCACAGTCGCCTGCGCCTGCGACTGCGCCTGCGACTGCGACTGCACCTGCTGCCCAGGCTGCCCCCGGCGCGCCTGCCGGCAGCAGCGCCCCGGTCCGCGCCGCGCCCGCGGACACGCATTACGATCCGCAGCGCACCTTCGCGCCGCTGGTGCTGCCCGACCCGGTCAATGCGTTTCGCTCCGGCGATGGCTCTCCCGGTGGCGCCTACTGGCAGAACCGTGCCGACTACGTCATCCACGCAACGCTCGATCCGCAGCAGCAGCTGCTCACGGGTGCGGAGGCCATCCACTACACCAACAACAGCCCGCGAGCGCTCGATAGCCTCTGGATCCAGCTCGATCAGAATCTCTATCGGCCCGATGCGCGCACGCGCTTCGTGCACGATCGGCTCGCTGCACCGACCACGCCCGGATACGCACTGGATTCGGTCGAGATCGAGCAGGGCGGGCATCGCTCGCGTGGAGACTACGTCGTCTCCGATACGCGCATGCAGATCCGCCTGCCTGAGGCCATGAAGGCCTACGGTGGCAAGCTCACCATCGACATTCGCTATCACTACACGGTGCCGGACGGTGGCTTCGGCGGTCGCAACGGCTACATGCCCAGCACCAACGGTCCCATCTACGACATGGCCCAGTGGTATCCGCGCATGGCCGTGTACGACGATGTGCGTGGCTGGGACACGCTGCCGTACCTGGGCAACGAGTTCTATCTGGAGTACGGCGACTTCGACTATTACGTCACCGTACCGCGCGACATGGTCGTCGCCGGTTCCGGGGAGCTGCAGAATCCCGATGAGGTGTTGTCCAGCCAGCAGCGCTCGCGCCTGGCGCATGCGCGCAGCAGCGAGCACACCGTCACGATCCGCAGCGCCGGGGAGGCCGCCGTGTCGGCTCATCAGGCCGCGCAGCCGGGCATGCGCACCTGGCACTTTCGCATGAAGCAGACGCGCGACGTGTCATTCGCCGCCTCGCGTGCCTTCATCTGGGATGCCGCTCGTATCGATCTGCCGGGTGGCGGGCATTCGCTGGCGATGGCGTTCTATCCGCTGGAGAGCGCGGGACCCGGCGGCTGGGGGCGCACCGTCGAGTACCTGAAGGATGCGGTACAGAACTTCTCCCGGCGCTGGTCGGTGTATCCCTATCCGGCCGCGATCGCCGTGGCCGGCTCAGTTGGGGGTATGGAATATCCGGGCATCGTCTTCGATGACTACAAGGACCGCGACAAGACGCTCTTCTGGATCACTGCGCACGAGATCGGGCATACCTGGTTTCCGATGGTGGTGGGCTTCAACGAGCGGCGCCATCAGTGGATGGACGAGGGGTTCAACAGTTTCATCGACGTCTACGAGTCGGAGGATTTCAATCACGGCGAGTTCGCCCCCAAGCGCGACCAGGAATTCGCGCCGGGAAGCGCCCCGCCGGCCGATCAGATCGCAACGCTGCTGCGCGATCCGAAGCTGCCGGTGATGATGACGCTCGCCGATCAGGTGCCGCAGAAGTACAGTCATCCGCTCAATTACTTCAAGTCGGCCTTCGGCCTGGTCCTGCTGCGTGAGCAGATCCTCGGGCCCGAGCGCTTCGACTGGGCCTTCCGCAAGTTCATCCGCGACTGGTCGTACCGGCACCCGACGCCTTCGGACTTCTTCCGCGCGATGGATAGTGCCGGCGGGGAGGACCTGTCCTGGTTCTGGCGCGGCTGGTACTTCCATAACTGGCGGCTCGATCTGGCCGTACGCGACGTGAAGCCGCTGGACGGGGACTGGCAGCAGGGCGCAGTCATCACCGTGGCCAACCTGCAGCCGCTGGTGCTGCCTGCGCTGCTGCGTATCACGCTGGCGGATGGCAGCACTCGCCAGCTGCAGCTGCCGGCGGAGACCTGGATACAGCAGGGCACGGCCACCTTGCAGCTGCGTACCCATCAGCGCGTGACCGCCGTGGTCATCGACCCCGATCATCTGCTGCCCGACGCCGATCGCAGCAACAACAGCTGGCGCGCGTCCGGGGGGTAGAAACAGGATACTTGCGCCGATTGCGAGCGCAGCAATTTTGAGCGAATACTGTGCGGCATCCGGCGGGACAGGCCCGCCGCCTTGGCTCCATGAGCCGTTGATCCACGAGGGGAGAACCAATGATTACCAAACTGTCACGTCGATTACTGATCTCGGCCGGGGTGGCCGGCATCGCACTCTGGTCGGCCGCAGCTCTGGCCGCGCCGGAGAGCTTTCAGGTGCAGCTGACCGGGGCGCAGCAGGTGCCGGCGGTGCAGACCGACGGCACGGCCACGGCCGATCTCACCTACGATCCGGCGACGCGCATGCTCAGCTGGTCGGTGAGCTACAGCGGACTGTCGAGCCCGGTGACGATGGCGCACTTTCACGACGGCGCCGAGGGCAAGAACGGCAAGCCGGTGCTGTGGCTGACCAAGCAGGGCAGTCCCGTGTCGAGCCCGATTACCGGGCAGGCGAAGCTGACGGCCGCTCAGGCCCACCAGTTCCTCGCCGGCGACTGGTACATCAACGTGCACACCACCGACCATAAGGGCGGAGAGGTGCGCGGGCAGGTCGTACCGCCGAAGAGCTGAGCGGGGCGGGGTCATCGGCCGCCGGGCGAGCGGGCCTGGCGACGTCGCTGTGGCTATAGATAGCGCGAGAGCGCGGCCACGGCGATGGCGCTGATGGCCAGCAGCACGATGGCTCGCAGCGCCCCGCCACGTCGGGGCGCTGTGACCTCGGCCGGCAGCGTTTTGTGACCGGTGATCATCGGCCTCACGAGATTCTGTCGCTTCGCGGTCGCGTAGAGCAGGATCGCCGCGACGTGCACGCTGACCGCGCCGGCGAGCAGATCCCAGCCGATGGCGTGCGTGGCCATGATTGCACTGCCCAGCTGCGCGGGCATCAGCTCGGTCAGCGGCCCCTCATCGGCAATATCGTTGTAGATCAGCAGCCCGCTGAGCGTTTCGGCGAGCAGGAGCGCCAGCAGCAGCATCACCATCCAGCCGCCCGCGGCGTTGTGACCGACCTGTCGATCCGGCTCGCGGCGCAATGCATGGCGCAGATGCGCAGCCGCTGCGCGCGGGCCGGTCAGAAACCGCGCAAAACGCGCACAGTCTCCGCCGAAAAATCCCCACAGGATGCGAAACAGGACGGCTGTCAGCGCGGCATAGCCGATCCAGACGTGCCAGTCCATCCAGTTCAGGCGCCAGGTCAGGTACGCGCACGCGACCAGCAGGAAAATCGTCCAGTGAAAGAGCCGCACGGGCAGCTCCCAGACCAGCACGCGATGGGAAGCCAGGGGAGTCTCTTGCAGGGTTTGAGCCATCGGTCGCGCGGATGAGAATAGCATCTGTGGGCGCGGTACCGGGCGCTGATGGTGACAGCGGCAGTACACGATCCGGAGTGTCACAATGGTCGACTGGCAGGAGAGGCGCGAGCAGCTGGACGCCCAGGGCTGGAGCGTCATGCCGGCACTGCTGCCCGAGGCGCACTGTGCGCCCCTGGCGGCGCTCTACCAATCCAATGAGGGATTTCGCAGCCGCGTAGTCATGTCCCGCCATGGCTTTGGCCGCGGCGAGTATCGTTACTTTGCCTATCCACTCCCGCCCGGGGTCGAAGCGCTGCGCACCGCGCTCTACCCGCACCTCGCTCCAATCGCGAACCACTGGTATGAGCGCATGGCGGATCCGGTGCGCTTTCCGTCGACCCACGCGCAGTTTCTCGCCCGATGCCACGCGGCGGGGCAGTGCCTGCCGACGCCGCTGCTGCTGCAGTATCAGGCGGGCGATTACAACTGCCTGCATCAGGACCTGTACGGCGAGCATGTCTTTCCGCTGCAGCTGACCGTCCTGCTGTCCGCACCCGGACGCGATTTCGAGGGCGGCGAGTTCGTGATCACCGAACAGCGCCCGCGCATGCAGTCACGCGCCCACGTGGTGCCGCTCGCGCAGGGCGACGCCGTGCTGTTTGCCGTCAATCGCCGTCCGGTGCGCGGCACGCGCGGGGATTATCAGGTGAAGCTGCGGCACGGCGTGAGCGCCCTGCGGTGGGGTCGGCGACATACGCTCGGCATCATTTTCCACGATGCCGCGTAAAGGCCGCCCGGCCACGCAGTCGCCAGCCGGGCCTGCCTGGCAACTAGTGGACTAGTTGACAGCCAGGCAGCGGCCGCTGTACAACCAGGCTGCTGGTTTGAGCCGCGGAGCCTGCATGCGCATCGTCCTGGCGGATCGCGAGGCGGACCTGATGGCGGTGCTGTGGGCGCACGGTGCATCGACGGTGGCCGAGGTTCGCAGCCGACTCAAGGTACGTCTGGCATACAACACCGTGCTGTCGATCCTGCGCACGCTGGAGGCCAAGGGCTACGTGGGCCACGAGCAGCAGGGGCGTGCCTTCCGGTACGTAGCGCGCCTCGCGCCCGAGGACGCCCGACGCAGCGCGCTGCGGCATCTGGCGGGCAAGCTGTTCAATGGCTCGGTGGCGCTGCTGTTGACCAGTGCCGTCGCCGACCGCAAGCTGACGCAAGCCGAGATCGTCCGTATCCGCGAGCTCCTGGATGAGCGCTGTGGCGACAAGGGCCCGGCGCGCAAATCATGACTGGCGGATTCATGTTATACGCGCTGTTGGTGGCTGCACTGACCGGTGTGGCCGGATCTGTCCTCGAGTACGGCGCGGCGCGTTCGCGCCTGCCGCGCCGTGGCATCTGGGCGCTGGCCTTGCTTCTCTCGCTGCTGATTCCTATGGGACGAGCGCTGATGCCTGCGCAGCTGGCCCAGCTGCCGGGTGTCGCGCTGCTGCCGGTGCCGGAGTTGATGCAGATCCAGTCGGGCCCTGCAGTCACGGCGCCGTCCGCGTCGGCCCCCCTGCAGCGTGAGCCGGATGCTCGGAGGCCTTCCGCATCGGAGTCTTTGGCATCGCTGACGCAGGCTTTGCAGCGCGCGCTGCTGCCGGCGTGGCTCGTCGCGTCCGGAATGATGCTGGTCGGGTATGCGCTGCTGTCCCTGCGGTTGTTCAGGATGGCAGGTCAAAGCCGGTGCGTCCGGCTGGAGGGACAGCGTGTCTGGCTGACCGACAGCCTCGGGCCGGCCGTCTGCGGACTGCTTCGCCCCAGAATCCTGCTGCCTCGGTGGGTGGTGGAGGGCCCGGACCGCTCACGAGTCTTGATTGTCGCGCATGAGCAGGCGCATCTGGACGCGGGCGATGCCAGGCTGCTGTTCCTCGGCGTCCTGGTTCTCATGGCACTGCCCTGGAATTTGCCGCTCTGGTGGCAGCTGCGGCGCCTGCGCCTTGCGATCGAGGTGGACTGCGATGCCCGCGTGCTGGCGCGTCATGGGCAGGCGCGACTCTATGCAGAAACGCTGCTGCAGGTGGCCGAACGGCGTGGTGCATCGGGCCCGTTTCCGGGTGTTGCGCTCACGGAGGCTGCTTCGCAGCTCCGGCAGCGCATACGGATCTTCACCGCGCCGGTGCAGCGGCCCGCGATAACGCTGACGCTGGCCGCGGCAGCCCTCGGCACGAGCTGCATCGCGGGCGCAGCGGTGCTGCAGTCACCCGTCATCCTGCAGCAGCTGCTGCTTCGCAAGCTGCCGTATCCGACCGAGAACGATTATCGGCCGCCGCATTTTGCGCTCGCGCAGGCGGCGGCGCGCCGGCGCTTCCCCGAGCTGTTCCAGGGACATTTCAACGGCAGCGTCGAAATCACCGTCGGCCTCGATCGGCACGGCCAGGTGCTGGGCATCGAGCAGCATGCGCTGCCGCCACCGTCTGTGCCGATGCATCTCATGCAGCCCTTCTGGTTCGGCAACAGCTGGGCGCGGGCGCACGGCTATGAGTCGCAGGATGTAATGGAGGCGGTCGACAGGCACCTCGAGAATTGGCACGGCCCGCAGAACGCCGACAAGCTCTACCTGAGTTACGACGTGATGAAGTGGCCGCACGACCCGGCGCGCTCGGCCGAGCGCGTGCGCGCGGCGCTCTTGGCCCGCTATCCGCAGCTCATGCAGCCGCTGGCTGCGGCGGCTGCGGGCCGCTCCATCGACGGCGGCATCATCACGGCAGTCATGCACGATGACGGCACGCTCGACCGCGTGCGCTTCGATCGGACCGTGCAGCCGCTGGGCGAGTGCCTCCGCCGCATGGGGTACGATCCGAGCGCGCTGGCCCATCGCGGCGTGATGCAGAGCCTGTGGTGGGACCGCATGCAAGACCCGCGTCGCCTGCAGGCCGCGCAATACCACGTCCGCTATGCGTGGCCCCGCCATCCGGATGATCCACCCGACGTGGCGTCCTTCGACATTGCGAAGGCGATCATCGGAGACCCGCGCTCGCCGTGGAACGATGATCGGGACGCCCATACGATCGACCCCGCACTGGTCAAACGCTACTTTCCGGATGTCTGGCGCGCCGGGGCGGTCTCTTCCGAGCAATATCTCTGGTTCCTGCTCGATCGCCAGGGGCGGGTATTCGCGACCGGGGCGGGCGCAGGACACCGGGAAGATCATGCGGCGATCCTTCAGGCTCTGTTCCGAGGCATCACGACCGACGGCGGCTATGCCTACGAATTTCGTGGGCCCGCCGGCCGACCGGTCATGCTGGGTTTCGAATGGCTCGGGGCGGACTCGCCCATCACGCGGCCGGGCCAGGTGGCTGGGCTACGGCGCAGCGATCTGGTGATCATGGCGAGTGTCTTCCGCGGTGGCGAGGCCGAGCCGCTGGCCGGCGGCGCCATCGACGCCGATCTGGGTATTCCTGCTGTGAGTGAAATGAGGCACGGCGTGCGTCTGGCAGTCACGGCGCATGCAGCGCGCGCCGGGGCCATCGCCCTGCAGCTGCGCCTGAAGCAGGCGAGCGGGCAGAGGGCCGACGGGTTGGATCTGTGGCCGGCGCCGGCGCCATCGACGTGGGTCATGCCGGAACAGCAGGGCACGGTGCAGTGGAGCGACCGCTCAGGCGTCTCCTGGCGCGTCGTGCTGCGCGTCCACCGCCTGGCGACGCAGCTGCGCTGGCCCGCGGTTTCCGCAGCAAAGCGCATTCGCTGATCCACCATGCGTCGGTCATCGCCGACGCCATTGCCGCCCAGCTCTCGCAAGCGTTCATCCATTCATCGCGCGATCATCCTGGTCGCTGAAACTGTCGAGGTGATCCTTTACACCCCAGAGTCACGCGGCTATCTTGCGGCCGCGCTCGCGAGCCGCTGCCTGTCGCAGCGCCCGGTAACTTCTGTGCAGCGGTAACGCGATGGTCAAACTTCTCACAAAAGTTGTCAGAGTCGCCGAGGATTCGCGGGTCAAACAGCTCGGTCCCGGCCTCATCACGGGCGCGGCCGACGATGATCCGAGTGGTATCGCCACCTATTCGCAGGCCGGCGCGCAGTTCGGCTACAGCATGCTCTGGACGGTGCTGCTGACCTATCCGCTGATGGTCGGCATTCAGATGATCAGCGCGCGCCTGGGCTGCATCACGGGCCGGGGGCTGGCTGCCAACGTCAAGGCGGTGTTCCCCCGGCCGGTGCTCTATGGCCTGGTCGGGCTGCTGCTGGTGGCGAACACGATCAACATCGCGGCCGACATCGCCGCCATGGGCGAGGCGCTGCGGCTGCTTGCCGGCGGCTCGGCGCGCCTGTACTCCATCGGCTTCGGAGCCCTGTGCCTGGTGCTGCAGGTGTACCTGCGCTACCAGACCTATGTGCGCTATCTGAAGTGGCTGACGCTCGCGCTGCTGTCCTATGTGGCCGTGGTGTTCATGGTGCATGCGCCGTGGGCGCGGGTGGCCAGCGAGTCGCTGTTTCCGCATCTGTGGCTGGATAACAGTGCCATTACCATGGTCGTTGCCGTGTTTGGGACGACCATCAGCCCCTACATGTTTTTCTGGCAGGCGGCTCAGGAAGTGGAGGATCGGCGAGCGGGCGACGCGCGCCAGGGCAATGCCGGCCTGGCGCCGGAGGACCCGACTACCGTGCGGCGACATCTGCGCCGCATCCGCTGGGACACCTATCTGGGCATGGGCTTTTCCAATGTAATTGCCTTCTGCATCATGCTGAGCACGGCGGTGACGCTGCACGAAGCCGGTGTCACCAACATTCAGACCGCCTCCCAGGCCGCCGAGGCGCTGCGACCGCTCGGTGGGCTGCTGACTTTCCTGCTCTTCAGTCTCGGCATTATCGGTACCGGCATGCTGGCCGTACCGGTGCTGGCCGGCTCGGCCGCCTATGCGGTGGCTGAGAGCTTCGAATTGCGTTCAGGACTGGACATGCGCCTGCAAGAGGCGCGCGGCTTCTACGCGCTGATCGCTTTGGCAACGCTCGGCGGGGTGCTGCTGAACTTCACCCACCTGGATCCCATCCGCGCGCTGCTCTGGAGCGCGGAGATCAACGGCATCATCGCCGTGCCGATCATGGCCGTCATGATGCTGCTGGCGGCGCGGGCCGACGTCATGGGGAGCTTCGTTGTCCGTCCGCGCTTGCGCCGCCTGGGCTGGACGGCCACCGGAGTCATGGCCGCTACCGTGGTGGCCATGGTGGCAACGCTGTAAGGACGGATCGCCGGTCGCCCGAGGCCATCGCCTCGCCGCCGCGCCGTGTTTGCTGCAGCACAGAAGGCGCCTTCCCGACACAAAAACGCGTGCCGACGGCAGGCATGAGCTCATGCTTGACATGGGCAGTCGTTTGTAGCCAAATTGCTGCCGAAGCAGACACTGTCGAGACAGTAAATGCCTACGCAGCATTATCGACCCGAAACTTATTTGGCGCGCAACAGCATCGGCTACCTGCTCAAGCGCGCCCATTCCCAGCTGGCGGATCAGCTCGAGCCGGCGCTCGAGGCGCGCGGCTTCACCTTCACGCAGTGGGTCGTCCTCATGCACCTGCGCGATGGTCTGGCGCTCAATGCGCGCGTGCTTTGCACGCAGCTGCGGCACGACAGCGGCGCACTGACGCGCGTCATCGACCAGCTCGAGGCGCGGGATCTGGTGCGTCGTGAGCGCAGCCGCAGGGATCGGCGCGAAGTACAGCTGCAGCTGACGGCGGCCGGGCAGGCCACCGTCGAGGCGGCCATTCCGGCCGTGGTCGAGCGATTGAACCATGCGCTCGGGGGCTTCTCGGCTTCCGAACTGGAGGCGCTCACGCGCCTGCTCACCAAGCTCACCGGCATGCTCGAGGGGCTGGGTGCGAATCAGGGCGCGGGGGCGCACGACGGCGATGCCGCAGAGCAATCGCAGGTGGTACCCGCGGCAGGGAGCCGGTCATGAAGAGGATGCGGCCAGGCGCGCGCACCGCGCTGGGCGCTGCCGCGGGTGGGGCTCTCGGCGCGCTGCTGCTGTCGGCCTGTGCGGCACTGCCGCCGCATCCAACCTCGGCGCCCACGCCGCTGTCGACCCGACAGCTGGGGCTGACGGGTCCCACGTTTGCACCGGCGCCCGAGGCCTGGTGGCAGGCGCTGGGGGATG
>DATJUN010000015.1:0-11325 GCA_035502275.1 Steroidobacteraceae bacterium | reverse complement strand
GGTTTTGGCGGCGGCGCGCTGATCGGGGCACCGCTGTCGGTACAGCTCATGGACCACTTCAAGTCCGCGACATCGAACGGCGTGCTCGGTACCTTTGTGGTCATGGGGATCGCCTATCTTTGCTTCATGCTGATCGGTGCGCTGACGGTCAGGGTGCCGCCGCAAGGGTGGAGTCCCGACGGCTGGGTAGCCCCCACGCATTCGAAGCCGCTCGTGACTCGTGCGAACATAGACGTCAACACCGCGTTCGCTACACCTCAGTTCTGGCTGCTCTGGGCTGTGCTCTGCCTGAACGTGACCGCCGGTATCGGAGTTCTCGGTCAGGCATCGCCAATGATTCAGGAGATGTTCAGCGGCCGTGTCTCGGCTGCCGCTGCGGCCGGGTTCGTGGGGCTGTTGAGCCTGTTCAACATGCTGGGGCGCCTTTTCTGGGCGTCGACCTCTGACTACATCGGCCGCAAGCCGACATACAGGGTGTTCTTCCTGCTGGGCATCGTACTGTATGCCCTGGTGCCAACGCTCGGACGGCTGGGTACGATCCTGGGGTTCGTCATTGCTTTCGTCGTCATTCTGTCGATGTATGGCGGGGGCTTCGCCACCATCCCGGCTTATTTGCGCGATGTGTTCGGCACCATGCACGTCGGGGCGATTCATGGTCGGCTGCTCACGGCGTGGTCGGTTGCGGGCGTACTCGGCCCGGTGCTGGTGAACTATATTCGGCAGTACCAGATCGATCATGGTGTGCCCAAGGCGCAGGCGTACTCGGTCACGATGTACATCATGTGCCTACTGCTATTCATTGGTTTCCTCTGCAACCAGCTCATGCGTCCGGTCAAGGACCGCTATCATTATCGCGGCGGCAGCGATGCGACCAGTGTACCCACCGGTGGGCATCGTTCGGGCCAGGAGTGACAGTCATGAAATTGCGCCTGCTGATCATGTGGCTCATTGTGGGGGTGCCATTGCTTTGGGGGGTATATAAGACCGTCCAGAATGCCGTGAAGCTTTTTTGATAGAGGCGCAAGGCGCAGGTCGGTTCTGCACAGAAATGCGGGTCTCCTACGAGTGCGCCGCTGCCAGCTCCCTCTGATCGGCGAACTGCGTTCGGTATAGCTGCTCGTACAACCCTGGGGCCGCCGCCAGCTGCGCATGCGTACCGCGCTGGACGATCCTGCCCTCCTGCACCACCAGGATCTGGTCGGCCTTGAGCACGGTGGAGAGCCGGTGGGCGATGACGATGGCGGTGCGTCCTGCCAGGACCCGTTCGAGTGCCCGCTGCACTGCCGCTTCGGCGCGAGAATCCAGGTGCGCGGTGGCCTCATCCAATACCACCAGGTCCGGAGCCTTCAGCAGCAGTCGGGCGATCGCCAGCCGCTGCTTCTCCCCGCCCGAGAAGCGGTACCCCCGCTCCCCCACGACGGTATCGAGCCCCTCGGACAGGCCTTCGACCACGTCGAGAATCTGCGCTTCGCGCAGTGCGTCGCGGATCTCCTCGTCGCTCGCCTGAGGCCGGGCATACAGCAGGTTGGCGCGCAGGGTGTCGTGAAACAGGTGTGCCTCCTGCGTGACTATGCCAATGCGATGCTGCAGCGAGGCGAGCCGAACATCGCGCACATCGACACCGTTGACACGGACGGCTCCGGCCGTCGCATCGTACAGACGGGGTATGAGGTGAGTGATGGTGGTCTTGCCCGCTCCCGACGGACCCACCAGCGCCACCAGTGTCCCAGGCGCAATGCTGCAGTCTATGTCGTGAAGCACGGTCTGCGGGGGGCGCCGCTCTGGTACCGCGATGGATTCGAGGGACGCCAGGGACACCTCGGCGGCCGACGGATAGCGAAAGGCCACATGCTCGAATTCCACGCCGATGGGCCCTGCCGGCACATCCACGGCCCGCGGCTTATCGCGCACCATCGGCTCGAGTTCCAGAACCTCGAAAACGCGTTCAAAGGAGACCAGCGCGGTGACCACCGTGACCTGCAGGTTGGACAGGCCCATGACTGGCGCGTACAGACGTACCAGCAGGGAGGTCAATGCGACTACGGTACCCAGGTCCAGCGCGTGGTGGGCTGCCAGCACACCTCCCCAGCCATAGGCAAGTGCCGTGGCCAGGCTCGCCATGAGCAACAACCCCGTGGCAAGCAGTCGCCCGTACACTGCGGCGCGGATCGAGAGCCCCGACAGTTCCCGCGCCTTGGCTTCGAAGGCAACCCCGTCCGCATCGGGGCGTCCGAAGAGCTTGGCGAGTATCGCGCCGGCCACGTTGAAGCGCTCCACCATCATGCTGCTGACCCGGGAGCCAGCGTTCATGATTTCGCGTGTGATGGCCTGGATGCGCCGGGTCCAGTAGCGTGCAGGCAGCACGAACAGCGGCAGGAAAATCAGCACGACGACCGTGATGCGCCAGGACAACGCGAACATCGTGCCAACGATCAGCACTACGGTCACGACATTGCCCGCAACGGTCGACAGTATGTCAGTGAAGGCGCTGCGCGCGCCCATGGTATCGGAGAAGAGCCGGTTGACCAGCGCTCCGGTCTGAGTGCGCGCAAAGAACGCCAGCGGCATGCTCTGAATGTGATCAAACAGCCGGGCACGCAGGGTCACCACCACGTCCGCGCCGATGCGAGTGCCCAGGTATGTCTGGCCGAGGCCGAGCACTGCATCCAGCACGCCGAGCACCGCGATGAGCACTGCCAGGCGCACGATCAGTGCCGTGTCGGCGCGCAGGATGCCCTCATTGATAATGCGCCGGTAGATCAGCGGGTAGGTGACGCTGATGACTGCATCGGCAATGACCACCCCTGCCAGTAGCAGCAGCCACCCGGTGTACGGCGCTGCGATCTGAAGCGCGCGCCGCAGAGTGCCCGGTTTAATGCCCCGCTCGAGTACGGATGGGTCTGCGTTGAAGGCTCGCATCGCTGCGGCCATGCCTCTCTGCATATGAACGTCCGCCAAATTGCGATACGCCTATGGCGTCGCGAGGTCGACGCCCTTCATGGATCCCCGACGGACGCAGGGTTTGCCGATGCGGCCGCGTTGGAGGGGGCCGGCAGGCGTATCGTGCGCAGCTTGTAATCGGCCGGCGGGGTGAACAGCGTCGGGTCCGGCTCGGCTCGGGCGAGCTGCTCGAGGGTGAGCGTGACCACGCCGCCGATCGAGCTCTTCTGCGTGATCTGTACCGGCACGCCCAGATCGGCACTGAACCAGGTATCGCGAGTGCTGGTGATCGGACTCTCGTTACCGAGCACGCCGGCGGGAATGGTTCTCACGATGCGCGTCCCGACGGCACTCACGCCCTGTATTACCTGTTTGCCGAGGGAAGTTTCAGCCACGGAAGCTTCCGTCAGCGGCCTGGCTCCGACGCCCATGCCAAAGCCCAGCAGGCCAAACGGTGTGCTCAGCTCGTCTGAGGCATCTGTCGCGTCCGAGCTCGTCGATCCCGCACGAATCGGCAGGCCCACCGCGACTTTCCGCTGCGGATATAGGATGTAGCGCCGGCCATTGACCGGATCGTTGATGGTGATCAAGATCGCTCCAACAGCACTACCATCGCTTGCCCGCGCACTGCGTTCAGTGCGGGTGCGTCCCTCACCGTCGCGAAAGTAGCGAACCGTATTGGTCCTGACGATGCGATTACCATCAGCGAACGTTGTGGTTGATTGCGTTGTCACGACCGCAGAAAAGGGCGCACCGACAATCGATGGCGGCTCAGAGGCGAAGTAGGGGCTTGCGGCGACTGCAACGCAAGTCGCAGTGAGTGCGGCGCTGGCCGCGAGGTACACGACGAATGCGCTACGTAACATGAACGACCTCCCCCGATCAAGGAAGCGACTGGCGCCGCAAGCGATGATCGCCGACCACCCAAAGTGTGGTCCTCCAGGTGGGAATTTGGCAAGTCGGAAGGCTTTGGACGTGCATATTCGGGATGAGGGTGCGATCGGGCTGGCCGGCTGTCAGCGATTGCGCCGCATGGGGCCATCCGCTTATATGTCCAGCGGCAAATTGCGAGGCGGCCATGTACAGCATACTTAATGAGGCGGCGCGGGCCTCACAGAGATACCTGGAGTCGCTCAACACCCGAGCCGTTGTGCCTGACGCCGGGGCCGTCAAGGCACTCAGTAAGCTGGATGAGCCGTTCCCAGCGGCAAGCAGTGACCCTGGCGAAACGCTCGCGCTGCTGGACCAGGCGGTATCGCCCGCCACCATGGCCATGGCCGGCCCGCGCTTTTTCGGCTTCGTGATTGGAGGCGCGCTACCGGTCGCGTTGGGTGCGAACTGGCTCGCGGGCGCGTGGGATCAAAACGCTGGTCTGTACGAATCCACTCCCGGAGTCGCGCACCTCGAGGAGGTCGCATCCCGGTGGCTTATTGAACTGTTCGACCTGCCGGCCGCGAGCTCGACTGGATTCGTCACCGGCGCCACGATGGCTAATTTCACGGCCCTTGCGGCCGCGCGACACACAGTGCTTTGGCAGGCGGGCTGGAACGTGGAAGCCAACGGGTTATTCGGGGCGCCAATGGTGACGGTGATCATCGGAAATGAGGCGCATCCGACACTGCTGAAGTCCCTCGGCATGCTGGGATTGGGTCGCAATCGTGTAGTGCGCGTGCCAGTGGATGAGCAGGGACGTATGCAGGCGGATGCGCTCCCGAAGCTGGAAGGCCCCACGATCGTGTGTCTGCAGGCTGGAAACGTAAACACAGGTGCATTCGATCCATTCGAGCCCCTGATCGAGGCAGCGCACGCGGCGGGTGCATGGGTGCACGTCGATGGAGCATTTGGTCTCTGGGCGAAGGCCGCGCCGTCTCTTAGATATCTGACGGAGGGACTCGAGCTGGCCGACTCCTGGGCAACAGACGCCCACAAGTGGCTCAACGTGCCATATGACAGCGGCCTGGCCTTCTCGCGCGATACTGATGCGATGCGCGCGTCGATGGCGATAACGGCCGAATATCTCCCGAGCGAAAGTCCGCACCGCAATCCTTCCGACTATGCGCCGGAGCTTTCGCGTCGCGCGCGCGGTGTTGAGGTGTGGGCGGCCCTCCGCTCGCTCGGTAGAGCCGGCCTCGCGGGGCTCGTTGAGCGCAACTGCAGACATGCCAGACGATTCGCCGAAGGCCTACGGGGCAGTGGCCACGAAGTGCTGAACGAAGTCGTGCTGAATCAGGTGCTGATTTCGTTTGGGGACGCGCCGCGCACGCGCGCCGTCATCGCCGCCGTACAGAAAGAAGGGACCTGCTGGTGTGGTCCGACGGTCTGGCAGGGCCGCACGGCCATGCGCATCAGCGTGAGCAACTGGGCCACGACGGATAACGACGTAGATCAGAGCCTCGAGGCCATTCATCGTGCAGCGGAGAGCATCTGAATGTCAGCCTGTTTTGAACAGCCGGGGCGGGGCCGCTCACATGAGTTGCACCCGTCCGGCGGCTCCGGGGCCTGCAAAAAAAAAGCGATCCAATCGAGTTTGGCGGGATGAATACATGAGCATCGCAATCACCCGAGGCCAGTCCGCGCCCGAGAATCCTCCGCCTCTGGGTTCTTACGTCACTCTGTTACGTACGATGTTGGCGCTTCTGGCCGTCATCGCCGTCTCATGGGGAGATGCTCGAGCGAGCGAATCTCAGCCGCAGTATCGCGGATTTTCTGCTACCGGGGCCACCGGGGCGAACTACGACCGGATTAAGCAGGAAATCATGTCCACACTTGTCGGCTGTGATCGCACGGAGCGAAATGCTGATTTCGTTGCGCCCAAAATCAAAAAGCGTGCGAAAAATCCAGGCGAGTTCTACCCAACGGAAGCGCGGATGCGGGGCGAACAAGCCGTAATAACGCTTTCCTTTCTCGATGATTCACTTGGAAACATACGATTTATCCATGTGAAGCAGTCTTTCCCGGTAAATCCGGACCCGGCGCTCATCGCAGCTGCCATACAACTAGCCCGGGCCTACGTGGTGACTCCTGCTTCGCTGAACGGGGAGCCAATTCCTTATTGGACCGGTATGCCCGTAAAGTTCATCTTGCAGGGCGTGGGCGGCCCCATGGGGTCGTTACTGAGGCAGGATGCGTGGCTAGCGATGCTCGACAAGGCAAACGCGGGAGACGTGCAGTCCATAGTCGACTCGGGGTATGTCGCCGAAATGGTCAGCGGTGAGACCGGCTTGAGCAGGAATGCGGAGATGTCGTTAGTCGTAGACAGCGCCCTGCACGGCGCAGACTTCGCACGCATGCAGCTCTATGGCGCGCTGTCTCCGTGCTCGCAGGAGGCGATTGTCGAGCCGTGGGTTTCTGCAGATGCCAAGACCGGCTCCATACAGGCGCAGATGACATTGGCGCAGATCACCTGGGCCAGAGCGCTGGCGCGCGGCAGCGAGGCAAGTCAAACTGATAAGACCAGGGACTTGCTGCATGCCGTTGCCGATGGCGCTGAACCATTTTATCGGCTATGGGCTGCCGGCGTGCTGGCGACAGAGCCTGGGCTGCGTGATCCAGCAACGGCACTCAAGGTCGCGGTCGCATTGAACGACAAGCGCGACGCTGGATATGAATACGATCCCGATTACCTCGAGTTGCTCGCCGCGGCGCGGGCAGCTAACGGGAAATTCCCCGCGGCGGTTCAGGCAGAACTCACGGCAATTGGCTGGGCGCGCCACAATGGATGGAACGTCAAGTTGATGGAATCGAGGCTCCTGTCCTACCGAAGTCAACGACCGTGGTTCGGCCATCTATGTGACTGTCAGCAGATCGCTCCGGACATGCAGGTTCGCCTGAAATAAGACCTACCTCAGATCGCCCGCAAAGCGGTCGCAACTGGCAGGCGCGCAGCGCGGATGGCGGGAAACAGTCCTCCCACCAGACCAAGCATAGCTGCGAAAACGATGCCGCCTGCCACGAGCCCAGGAGTCACCGCGAGCCTTATGGTGGCGCCACCCATTGCATGCAGGTTGCCGTTGAAAGCGACCCAGGCCAGGCCGGCGCCGATCGCGGCGCCCACGCTGGTCAGCAAGAGTGCCTCGACAATGACCGAACTCACCACCACCAAACCGCCAAAGCCGATGGCGCGCAAAGTGGCGATTTCCACCGCGCGCGTGCTGACCGCTGAATACATGGTGTTCAGGGCGCCGAACATGGCGCCCAGTCCCATGATCCCACCCACCAAAAAGGCGACGAACCGAAGGATGAGGTTCAACTGCCTGGCCTGCAATTCCACATAGTCGGTCTCGCGCATGGGTTCGACCGACAGGCTCGGATTGGTGGTGAGATATTTCTTGAACGCGGCGTAAGCCTCGGGCGAGCTCAGCATTACCATGACGCTCTTGTAGCTCGAGGTCCGCATGGCCGAGGCCAGCGTGGCCTCATCGGTCAGAATGGCCGACTCCAGCATGTCGCCCTTGCTTTCAAAGGTGCCGACCACCTTCCAGTCGCCTTGCGGCAGGGCGACCGTGCTGCCCTCGCTGAGTCCGTCGAACAGGGGCGGGCCCGACTTGCCGACGATCACTTCGTATTTGCCGGGCCGAAACATGCGCCCGCTGATCAGATGGATTTCCGGGCGCAGTGCCAGCCCTTCCGGTCCGATGCCACGCACCTGGACATAGGCATCGAGTCCACCGTTTTTCTTCGTCGTGAGAAAGTTGGTAAATATTTCTGCCGAGATTATCGGCTTGCCGTCGGCGGCGCGCCTGATGCCGGGCGCGCTGTTGATGGTGGTGGCTTCATCGCGCGTGATCGTGCTGCCGCCCTCAAACAGCGCGCCCTGGCTCAGCACAATCGCCCGATCAGGTCGCGCATTGCTGGTCTCCGCCTGCATAAAGCCGGTGGATATGGACAGAACCGATACCAGCGCCCCCACCGCGCAGGCCATACCGACCACCACCACCAGAGACGCGCCTAGCCGGCTGGGGATGGTCGAAAGGCTTGACTGCGTGACAGCGCCGATCTGCCGGATCATATCCATGGCTCTGTCCCGTTCTAGCGACCCGCAAGGGCGTCAACGACATTCAGTCGTTTGACGCGCCAGGCCGGTATCAAGCCGCTGACCAATGCCACCAGCAGCGCACAGCCGAAACCAATGGCCAACGCGGACCAAGGCAGCAATAGCAGGGCTGAGACCTGCGGGGCAGCACTTTTAATCAGCGGAAAGCCTAGCTTGACGATGGCCAGTCCCATCCCGGCAGCCAGTGCGCACAACAGCAGGGACTCGCTCAGCACGAGCGTCAGCACGCCCGTGTCGGAGAAGCCCAGTGTCTTCAGCATCCCGAATTCAGGGATGCGTTCGCGCACCGACTGCATCATGGTGTTGCCCGTCAGAAAGAGCAGCATGAACAGGACTGCCCCCCCGATCCCGCGAGTCAGGGTCTCGACATCGCCGAGAGACTGCAAGCCGGCTGTCGTACCGGCCTTCTCCAGAGTGGTACGCGTTGGTGCGGAGGAATTGGCGAACAGTGCGTCAATCGCTTTTCCAACAGCGGCGGCCTGCTCGGGATCCTTGACGCGTACTAAGAAAAATCCCACTGTGCCCTTGTCCGTAGCCCGGGCTTCGTCAATGTATTTGTAGTTCCCGATCAATACGTCAGCTTCGCCCGGTAAGTCGGTATTCTCCACCGACCCGAGCATGTCGAAGGTCCAAACCAGGCTGCCGTTTTGCTGAGGCGTTGAGGTGTTGATGGCGATCTTATCGCCGATCTTCCAGCCATACGTTTTTGCGCTCTTGACGCCCACCAGGATACCGGCCCGATCGCCTGCCAGGGCGGCGATCTGCTGAGGTGTGACAGCCAGTTCCGGCCGGGCCGTGAAATAGCGGGCGTCCGTCGCCGTCACGCCCAGCCGATTGTTGCGCTGCTGGTAATAGCCGGCCAACCCGGTCTGGGGTGAAACCACCAGCACGCCCGGCAAGGATGCGATCTTGTCTGCATAGGCATAGGGTAAGTCGTCGGCAAATCGAGAAGTAACGTACATGCGGTCGAGCCGCGATATGTCCACCTGATGCGCGAAGCCGGCATCAATCCCCGACAGGATGCCGAACAGGATGAAGGCAACGACGATGGACAGGGCGGTGAAAATCATCTGCATGGGCTTGCGCCACAGCGCGGCCAGAACAAGAGGAAGATATTTCATGGGTGACTTCGACCTCCGCGGCCAGTCATAGTGGCCTCACGCCGTGCAACGCGCGATTAGTCCCGCTCACCGTGATGATTTCTGCACTGGCGCTGACGCCACGCAATCGTCTCAAACAGTAACGTTGCTATTCTATAAGATATTGCCGGAAAACACTAAGGCGAAGTCTGTGAGGTTGGCTCTTTCGACCTTCCTCGTCTGGATAAGTCCAGTCAGGGCCTGTGATCTTCCTGGTCGGCCGCGAGGGACCGATCGCCAGGTGCCCGAAGCAGGCAGGAGCGCGTCGCGGTTGCGACGGCCAGGTATCTGCGTTGCCCTGATACACTACGTAATTCATGGCCGCCAGATCGCCCTGCATCGATCTCTGTGAATTCGATAGTCGTACCGGCTATTGCCTGGGTTGCGCCAGAACACTGGAGGAAGCGAGAACGTGGGAGAAACTCACGGACTATCGGCGCCATGCCATCCTAAATGACCGCGCGCGTCGTGAAGCCAAGTTGGGCAAGCGTGTAGGTCCCCGCGATGACGATGCGGAATCCGAACCTTAACTCCGGTGAGCGACCAAATGTCAGCCGCCGCTGCGACGCAGCCGCGAGTGTGCTTAGCCGCCAAGCGTCACCGATTGCGTGCCCATGCGGCGACTGCAGCGCCCTCTCGCGCTCCCGTTCCTCAGGGGCCAGGCACCACACCCGCGGCGGCGTCGCCCACTCATGTGTACAGCGCAGGAGGCCAACGCCATGATTGAAACTGAGTCAAAGGTCCAGAGCGTTCAGCCTGGCAGCGAGATCTCCACGCTTCAGCATCTACCTTACTTCATTGGCATCTCGGGGCAGACGGTCAATTCCGCCGGGCTGTCGATGCATCTCGTCGTCATTCCGCCCGGCGCACGGTCAGAACCACACATGCATGTCGGCTACGAAACGGGTCTCTACATACTGGAAGGCACAGTCCTCACACGTTGGGGTCCATCGCTGGAGCACGAGGTCGTCAGCAACGCCGGAGAGTTTCTCTTTGTTCCGCCCGGAGTTCCTCATGAGGCAATCAATCTAAGTACTACACAACCGGCCCGTGCGGTCGTTGCCAGGAACGATCCCGCCGAACAGGACAAAGTCGTGCCGTTCGCGCGCGGCTCGCGGGGCTCAGCTTAGCTTTTTGTCGGGGAGAGAACACGGCAGCGCCAACGATAGTAATGCTCGCATATGGCCGCTGCGTCGATTCGAAGCTTGCTCGAGTTGAGACCTCTCACGCGGCACGTCCAGGTCTGCGGATAGCAATATGTGAACGCGGGAGCTTCGAATGACCTCGCTTACAAAGCAAAAGCAGATTGCCGGTCTCGGCGCATGGCTGATTGTTGTCTTCATCGCCGCAGGGTTTGGTGCCGCTGCATCGGTTGATGCAGGTCCGTTCTATACTCGACTTGACCGCCCTGGTTGGGCGCCGCCGCCCTCAATATTCGGACCGGTTTGGGGGATACTGTATGTGTTGATGGGCATTGCAGCCTGGTGGATTTGGCGATCTGGTGGCGTTCGCACCGCCCGATACGCCCTTTCCTTGTTTCTCGCGCAGCTCGCGCTCAACGCGCTGTGGAGTTGGTTGTTCTTCGGCTGGCACCGCGGCGCACTGGCTCTCGCAGACATACTTGCGTTGTGGGTGCTAATTGTTGCAACGCTCATTGCGTTCTGGCGTATCAGGCCACTACCAGGCGCGTTGCTCATTCCCTATCTTCTGTGGGTAAGTTTCGCGTGTGTGCTGAACTATTCTGTGTGGCAGCTCAATCCACAGGTGTTGGGTTAGTGCAGTTGCTTTTTGACAGCGGGAGCAGCTCGCGACACTGTTTACGAAGCCGTGATTGTGGCTAACGCTAGGAATGACAACCGCGACTAGCGTTCCGCGAACCCAAGGCCAGCCCGCTGTTTGCCAAGCGGCCCAGACGCCCGGGCTCGCTGACTGGGGCCGCGGGCGCCCCAATTCTATCGTGACCTGCGAAACCCAGGCAGACGCCGCGTTGCCTCACGCAAAGTGGTCGCCGACTCAACCGCTGGGCGATGCGTCCGCCCCCTTGGATGCGGCTCCAGGCGAATGGTCGCTGGTCTGATAGTGCCGATGCAGCAGATCCTCGCCGAAGTCGCCGTTGAAATCGCGCCATACGGAATGGATGTGGTTGGCGCCGTCCTGTGTATTGTCCAGCTCAATGAGAAAGTAGGGCGTCTG
>DATJUN010000014.1:0-3208 GCA_035502275.1 Steroidobacteraceae bacterium | reverse complement strand
CGTCACAGCCGCGATGGACACACTGTTACCACCATCACCAGCCTGCCCCTCGGCAAGGAAAACGTAGGCCAGATCGCCCGCGGCCTGGGCACCGTGACCATCGTTCCCGACGTGGACATCGAGGACGAGCCCGATGGCCAGCAGACCAAAAATAACCAGATCACCATTTCGGCAAAGCCCAGCGACTCCGCGGTGAAAATCAACGGCCACAGCGTCGCCGCAGCCGAGGCCCGTCGTCACTCCGTGCACGGCGGTATTCTGCCCGGCGCGCAGCACTTCTACGACGTTGCCATCACCTTCTACGCGCCTCTTGAGACGACCGACTGGGTCACCGGCAAACCGCATACCACCTTCACCCACGTAACCTCGCGGCCGTCTCTGCTCTACCAGCGCTTGTTCATCACCTCGCTCAAGATCGCTGCCGTTGTGCAGGACATGCTCATCGCTATCGCCGTTGTCTTCGGGATACTTGAGCTCGTCGCCTTCATCATGGCTGTGCGCCTCAACCGCACCATCACGCAGTCCATCCGCGACCTTTACGAAGCCACCACCGCCATCGACAAGGGCGATCTCACTCACCGCATTGAGGTCACGCGCCACGACCAGCTCGCCGCCCTCAGTCGATCCTTCAACAGCATGGCGGCTTCTCTCGAGCGTCTCCTCGAAGAACAGCGCGAAAAAGAACGCCTCCAGAACGAGCTCGAAATCGCGCAGGAAGTTCAGGCCAATCTCTTTCCCATGTCCAACGTCTCGCTGCCCATGCTCGAGCTCCACGGGGCCTGCTACCCGGCGCGCACCGTCAGCGGCGACTACTACGACTTCCTCGTCTTCGGAAACAGCGGCCTCGGTCTCGCCCTCGGAGACATCAGCGGCAAGGGAATCTCCGCCGCGCTTCTCATGGCCACCCTTCACTCCGCCGTCCGCGCCTATCGCTTCGCCGGATTGGAGTTGATCAGCGCCGGCAACCTCGCCCTCGCCGGCTCGCTCGACCCGCGCATCGGCGAGACGGAGCTCGAATGCGGCGAACTCTTCGAGGAACCTGGCAAGATCCTCGCGCTGCTCAACCGTCACCTCTACCGCAGTACCCAGCCCGAGAAGTACGCCACCCTCTTCCTGGCCCACTACGAAGGCGCCCGGCAACGCCTCGTCTACTCCACAGGAGGCCACCTTCCACCGCTCCTGTTGCGCCATGACGACACCATCACCCGCCTCGACTGTGGAGGCACCGTCGTTGGCCTCATCGACAACATGAGTTACGAGCAGGGAACCGAGCAGCTATACCCGGGCGACATCCTCATCGCCTACAGCGACGGCGTTACCGAGCCCGAAAACGAATTCGGCGAGTTCGGAGAGGAGCGCATGGTCGAAGTCGTGCGCCGCCACCGCCACCTGCCCCTCGACGCCATCTCCGAGCAGGTCATGCAGGCCCTCCGCACCTGGATCGGCGGCCAGGAGCAGCCCGACGACATCACCCTCGTCCTCGCCCGCCAGCGCTAAGCATGTCCGCCAAACGATGGAGGACGAACTCCATCGTTTGGTGGTTGCACGGTCTGCTTCTTCTCAGAGATGCTGGCAGGGGTTTATTGCAAGCTCCCTGCATCCTGGTTCAAAGCGGATAGGCATGGGGTGCGATGGGCGCTCCTGCCAAACTGGAAACTGCCTGATTTCCTGGCTCAGAGCGGATTCGTGTTCCTGGTGTGTTCATGCGGTCAGGAGAAAGCGCAATTACGGTGCAAAAAGCATCTCTGTTCTCAAGTTGGCGACACGCGTTTGCATTCTGGAGTGGTTCAGCGGCGGTAACCGTAGGCGTCCTGCTGCACATTCCCATGTTCATCATGGGCCGCAGTACGGGCTATCGGCTGGCCGGCATGCCCATGGGCAACGGCATGTTGATCGGCATGGGGCTGATCGTCGCAGGATTTGCTGCCACCGCCTATGGGCTCATGCCGCGTCGCCCGACCGGGGTGATTGCCTATGAGGAGATTGCGCCACCGGAAAATGCGCCCCTCACGACTGCTCACTGGGTACAGATAGTCGTACTCGCTGTCGCTCTCATCATCGACATCATGAAAGCGGCCACGCTCGGCTTCGTCACCCCCGGAATGCGGGTCGAGTACGGTCTTAGCTTCGCCACCGTGGCCCTGTTGCCGTTTGCGGGCCTCCTGGGCACCACCGTCGGATCGTTCGCCTGGGGTGCCCTGGCAGATTTCTATGGCCGGAGGGCCACAATTCTGCTGGCGGCCGTGATCTTCATGGGGACTTCCATTTGCGGAGCGATGCCTTCGTTCAACTGGAACATATTCATGTGCTTCCTCATGGGAGTCGGCGCCGGCGGCATGCTGCCTGTTGCTTATGCTCTGCTTGCCGAAATCATGCCAACCAGGCACCGCGGGTGGTGCCTGGTGCTGGTGGGCGGCATTGGCACCGTTGGAGGATATTTCGCCACCAGTGCCTTATCGGCAGTTTTGCAGCCGGTCTTTGGTTGGCGGATCATGTGGCTCATCAACCTTCCCATTGCGCTGATCCTGATCGTGGTCAGTCCTGTGCTACAGGAGTCCGCCCGATTCCTGCAAAGTATGGGGCGCCTGCGCGAAGCACGCGAGACGCTGGCGCGCTTCGGAATATCCATCGATACGCAGCGTGTAGAACAAGTTCAGACGCAGAATCGTCCGCCTGCCACGCTGCTTAAGGTTCGCGATCTGCTCGGTGTGACAATCGCGCTCACGCTCGCCGCATTGGCCTGGGGCTTCGTAAACTTTGGCGTGATGTTGTGGCTGCCCGGCAGTCTGGTCGCCGAAGGTCGCAGCATGGGCGTTGCGAGCGCCCTCATCACGCGCTCCACGTTGATCGCAGCTCCTACGATCGTAGTAGCGGCCTACCTCTACAGTATTTGGAGCACAAAGCGGGTGCTGGTCCTGTCGATTGGAATTACCACACTGGGCCTGGTCGCGATACTGCTGCGTGACAATGGCGCGTGGCCGATTCTCTCTAATCCAGTCATCCCGGTCTCTCTGCTGATTGTCGGCACAAGCGGAGTCATTTCAATTCTCCTGCCGTACGCGGCGGAGAGTTACCCGCTCAGGCTCAGGGGCCGCGCAACCGGCTGGGTCGCCGGCTTCAGCAAGGCCGGCGGACTGATCGCGCAAGGTATGGGAGCATTAGCCTTGGTCCCGGCATTGGGAGTCGCCGCCGGACTCGTTGCTATCCC
>DATJUN010000013.1:0-40493 GCA_035502275.1 Steroidobacteraceae bacterium | reverse complement strand
CGTACTGCTCGCTGGCATGACGCACGAGCCGGCGATCGCGCTGGCCGAGCGGCTCACCGGCATCGCCCCGGCGGGTCTGTCGCGCTGCTTTCTGGCCGACAATGGCTCGGCCGCGGTGGAAGTGGCGCTGAAGATGAGCTTCCACTACTGGCAGAACCGGGGCCGCGGCGCGAAGCGCCGCTTCGTGACACTCTCCAACAGCTATCACGGCGAAACCCTCGGCGCGCTCGCGGTCGGCAACGTCGAGCTCTACAAACGCACTTATCAACCGCTGCTGATGGACGTGCTGACGGCTCCCTCCCCCGACTGCTACGAGCGTGAGCCGGGGCAGAGCTGGCAGCAGCACAGCCGCGCGCGCTTCGCCGCCATGCAGGCGCTGCTCGCGCAGCACGCCGAGGAGATTGCCGCGGTTATCGTTGAGCCGCTGGTGCAGTGCGCCGGCGGCATGCGCATGTACGACCCCATCTACCTGTCGCTGCTGCGCGAGGCCTGCGACCACTTCGGCGTGCACCTGATCGCCGACGAGATCGCGGTGGGCTTCGGGCGTACCGGCACGCTGTTCGCCTGCGAGCAGGCCGGCATCCGTCCGGATCTCATGTGCCTGTCCAAGGGGCTGACTGGAGGCTATCTGCCCCTCTCGGCCGTGCTCTGCGGTGAGGAGATGTACCAGGCGTTTTACGCTGACTACGACGCGCAGCGTGCATTTCTGCACTCTCACAGCTACACCGGCAATCCGCTGGCCTGTGCCGCGGCCAATGCGACGCTGGAGATCTTCGCCACGACACCGGTGATCGAGAACAACCGCGCTCTGGCCGCGCATCTGGCCACCCGGCTGGCACCCCTGGCCTCCCACCCGCACGTCGCCGAGGTGCGTCAGACCGGCATGATCGCCGCCGTGGAGCTGGTGCGCGATCGGGCCACGCGTGAGCCCTGGCCCTGGCAGGAGCGACGCGGCTGGAGGCTGCATCGCTACGCGCTCTCGCGCGGGGTTCTGCTGCGTCCGCTCGGCGGCGTGGTGTACTTCATGCCCCCCTACGCGATCACGGCCGCGGAGATCGATCTCATGGTGCAGGTCGCCGGCGAGGGCATCGAGCGCGCCTGCGCCTGAATGCCGCCGCCATCAGATTCATGCGACTGACCCGCTGCTTCATCGACGCGCCGCTGTCCGCCGGCAGTGTGATCACGCTGCCCGAGGCGGCGGCCGTGCATATCCGGCGCGTGCTGCGGCTGCGCGCCGGAGCCGAGCTGACGTTATTCGACGGCCGCGGCGGGGAATTTGCTGCCACACTGCTCGCCGGCGGTGAGCCGCTGCGCGCGCAGCTCGGGGAGCATCGGGTCGTGGAACGCGAAGCGCCCCTGCCGGTGACGCTGCTGCAGGGGCTGGCGCGCGGTGAGCGCATGGACTGGATCGTGCAGAAGGCCACCGAGCTTGGCGCTGCGGTGATCGCGCCGGTCACCAGCCGCTACAGCGTCGTGCAGCTCGAGCAGAGCGCCGCCGCGCGGCGACTGACCCACTGGCGCTCAGTCGCCATCGGCGCCTGCGAGCAATGCGGTCGCAACCGCCTGCCGCTCATCGAGCCGCTGCGCGAGCTGGCCGACGCCTGCGCCGGGGACAACTCGACACTGCGGCTGTTGCTTGCGCCCGATGCCGACGTGGCGCTGGCGCAGCGCCTCGAGCACACGCGCGCGCAGCGCGGCGGCACGCAGTTCTCGATTGCGCTGCTGGTGGGGCCCGAGGGGGGCCTGGCCGATGAGGAGATCGAGCTTGCCCGCCGATCCGGCTTCAGCCCCTGCACCCTGGGCCCACGCACGCTGCGCACCGAGACCGCGCCGCTGGCCGCGCTCGCCGCGATTCAGGCGTTGGCGGGGGATTTTCGAGCGCCAATTGGTTTAAGGTAGCTGCAACTTCGGAGGACCCACCCCATGGCTAATCCGCTTCAGCAGCTGGCCGCGCTCGGCCAGTCCGTCTGGCTCGACTATATCCATCGCGACCTGTTCAGTGACGGGCGGCTGCGGCGCATGATCGATGAGGATGCCCTGACCGGCATGACCTCCAACCCCGCGATCTTCGAGAAGGCCATCGGTGCCGGCCACGCCTACGACGAGCAGATCGGCGCGCTCGCGAGCGCGGGCAGGAACGCCGACGAGATCTACGAGGCAGTGTCGCAGAGCGACGTGCAGCACGCGGCCGATGAGCTGCGTCGCGTCTACGATGCCACACGCGGCGAGGATGGCTACGTCAGCCTCGAGGTCAACCCGCACCTGGCGCGTGATCAGGCCGGCACCATCGCCGAGGGGCGCCGGCTGTGGGCGGCGCTCAAGCGGCCGAACGCATATATAAAGGTACCGGCGACACAGGAGGGACTCGGTGCCATCCGCACGCTGATCAGCGAGGGCATCAACGTCAATGTGACGCTGCTGTTCTCACTGCCGCGCTATCAGGAGGTAATGGACGCCTATCTTGCCGGGCTCGAGCAGCGACTGGCCGCCGGCGGCTCGATCGGGACGGTCAGTTCCGTCGCAAGCTTCTTCATCAGCCGCATCGACGCCATGGTCGACCCGGTACTCGAGGCGCGGCTGCGCGCCGGCAAAGATGCCGAAGCGCAGGAGGCGCTCGGACAGGTCGCCATCGCCTGCGGCGAGCTCGCCTACAATCTCTATCAGCAGACCTTCGCCACCGAGCGCTATCAGCGCCTCGCGGCGCACGGTGCACGCGTGCAGCGGCTGCTGTGGGCCAGCACCAGCACCAAGAATCCCAACTACAGCGACGTCAAATATGTCGAGGCGCTGCTGGCTGCGCGCACGATCGACACCATGCCGATGGAGACACTCGAGGCTTATCGCGATCATGGCAAACCGCAGCTGCGCCTGGGCAAGGGGCTGACCGCGGCGCGAGATATCTTCGAGAATCTGCCCGCCCTCGGTGTGGACATCGACGCGGTATGCCGCAAGCTCGAGAACGAGGGCATCGACAAGTTCAATCAGCCCTTCGACAAGCTGCTGCAGCAGATCGAGGCGCAGATGGCTCGCGCCAGGCGCAGCCGCGCCGGTTGAGGCAGCATCGGTGCGCATGCGGGAGGGCGCAGCAGGCCTGCTGCTCGCGGCTGTCGCGGTGCTGTCTGCGGCGGCCTGGCCGCAGGCGGCGCACGCGCGCAATCTGCTCATCTTCGTGGCCGACGGCCTGCGCGCCGATTCGGTCAATTCCGTGGATGCGCCCACCCTCAGCGCGCTGGCGGCGCGTGGCGTGCGCTTCCAGAACAGCCATTCGGTCTTCCCGACCTTCACGACCCCCAATGCCGCCTCCATCGCGACCGGTGAATACCCGGGGCAGACCGGCGACTTCTCCAACTCGCTGTATATCGGCTATCGGCTGTTCAATGCCGGCAATTACGCCCGGCGGCCCGAAGGCAATACGCCCTTTCTCGAGAGCGACCTGGTGCTGGGCGATCTGGATGATCACTATGGCGGCAATTTTCTCGGCGCCACGAGCCTGCTGGCGGCCGCACGCGTTGCCGGTTACAGCACCGCCGCGATTGGCAAGCTCGGTCCGGCCGCCATTCAGGACATCTCGCAGCTCGATCCTCAGGGCAGCGGTTTCGGCGTGCCGCAAACCATTTTCATTGACGACTCGACCGGGAGCGCCGCGGGCATTCCGCTCGCACCCGACGTGAGCGCGGCCCTGGCAGCCGCGCAGCTGCCGCTGACTGCGCCGGCGCGCCTGCAGCCGGCCGGCAACGCACGCGTGCACGGTACCGTCAATGCCAATTGGTCGCAGCAGGTCTATTTCGTCGAGGCGGCAACACGTGCCGTGCTGCCGCTGCTGCGGGCGCGCGCTCGCCCATTCGTGCTGCTGTACTGGTCGCGCGATCCGGACGGTACCCAGCATAACCAGGGCGACAGCCTCAACCGGCTGGTGCCGGGCATCAACGGCCGTACCTCGCACGAGGCGGTACGGGACGCGGATGAGGACTTGCGTCAGCTGCTCGACGCCCTGGCGGCCGATCCGCGCACGGCAGCCGATACCGACGTAGTCGTCACCTCCGACCACGGCTTCGCGACGATCAGCAAACAGCCCATCGACGCCGCCGGCACCCCGACGCGCAGTCCGGCGGCGCTGGCGCATTACGCCGATGTGCCGACAGGCTTTCTGCCGCCTGGCTTCCTCGCCCTCGATCTCGCGGCGGCGCTCGACGAGCCGCTCTACGACCCGGATGCTCCCGTCAAGGATTCCCGCGGCAATCCCGCCTGGCGGCGCATTCTCCCCGGTCACCACCCGCGTCAGGGCAACGGCCTCATCGGCGGCAGCGGCGCGGCGCTCGAGCGCACCGACGCGGACGTGCTGGTGACGGCCAATGGCGGCTCGGACCTCATCTATCTGCCGCGCCCCGATGCCTTCCTCGCCCGCCGCGTGGTGCAGATTCTCAGCGGCCTGGACTACGTCGGCGCGCTGTTCACACACGATGCGCTCGGCCCGATCGAGGGGGCGCTGCCCTTCAGCAGCGCCGGCCTCATCGGCACTGCGCGCCTGCCCCCGCCGGCCATCGTGGTCGCCTTCCGCCACTTCGTGCTGCCCGCGGCACAAACGGGCATTCGCGATCCGCTGCTCAACGGCGTACAGATATCCGATACAGCGCTGCAGCAGGGACAGGGTAATCACGGCAGCTTGGGCCGCGACAACACCTTCAATTTCATGGCCGCGGCCGGCCCCGACTTCCGTACTCGCTGGCGTGATGAGGCCCCTGCCGGCAATGCGGATATCACCCCGACGCTGCTCGCCGTGCTCGGCCTGCCCTGGCGGCCACAGGGCATGCTTCACGGCCGCGTGCTGGCCGAAGCACTCGTGGGTCCTCATGCCGGCGCTGCCCCCGGCACCGAGCGTTGCCTGGCGATGTCGGCGCCGCTGGCCGATGGACGGCGCACGCTGCTGTTCTACCAGCGCGCGGCGGACAGTCTCTATCTGGACGAGGCCGACTTTCGTGCCGCCCGGACCCGCGAGCGGGCGGGCTGTCAGCAGAGCAGGGATGGCCGTTAGCTGACGGCCAGTCCCCGCGGCGGCGGCCGCTACAGCAGCTCGCGCTCCGTCACGACACTGGTCTCCTCGGCGACCATGGCCTCGAGTCGCTCGAGATCCGGGACCCAGGGGGTCTCGTTCAGCAGCCGCACCTGGCAGATCACCGGCATGCGCTCGGAAAAGCTGCGCGAATTGTCCGGGCGCACGACATCGCTGCCCACGCGCACCAGCTGGGGAAAGCCCTGCGACACGATCGCGACGTAGCCAGCCTCCAGACGTCCGAGCAGCGCGTGAAACACCACGATACGCGAGCGACTGCTCGGCGCGGGCACTGCCATGCCGCAGGCGCCCTCGAAGGACACCAACGGCAGCGTGCGTGCATTCCAGTTGACGATGCCCAGATACCAGGGCGGCACCGCCTCGACGGGCGTGGGTGGTTGATAGGCAATGACCTCCGCGACGCAGGCGCGCGGCACCAGCACGCGCGCATCAGCCAGCGGGATCAGCAGGCTGTAAACCTCGGCGACGCGTTCGGCCATGCTCGATCAGCCCGATGACGCGCGCTGCGTCTGGGCGCGGCGCGCCACCAGTGGCGCAATCGCATCGATCAGCTGGCTCTCCTGGTACGGCTTGCCCAGGTAGTCATCGACGCCCAGCTCGATGGCGCGTGCGCGATGTTTCTCGCCCACGCGCGAGGTGATCATGATGATGGGTATATCCGCGAGGCGCGGATCGGAGCGCACGTGCGCCGCGACCTCGTACCCATCCATGCGCGGCATCTCGATGTCCAGCAGGATGATGTCCGGAATGTGCTCGGCCAGCATGGCCACGGCATCCATGCCGTCGCGCGCGGTGAGCACGCGCATGCCGTTGCGCTCGAGCAGTCGCTGCGTGACGCGCCGTACGGTGATCGAATCATCCACGACCAGCGCAAAGGTGCGCCGATCGACCTTGTCGCGCGGCACCGTGGGTGCGGCGCGACCACGCCACTCGGCGCGCACCAGCGCACCGATATCCAGGATGATCACGATGCGTCCATCGCCGAGGATGGTCGCCCCCGAGATGCCACGGATGCCGGAGATCTGCGGCCCCACGGGCTTGACGACGATCTCGCGGCTGCCGATGAGCTCATCGGCCACCAGGCCCGTGGAATGCTCACCGGCGCGCACCAGCACCACGGGGATCGTGACATCCTGCTCGGGCAGGGCCGAGGGTTCCATGCCCACATAGATCGCCAGCGGCTGCAGGCGATACTTGTGGTTGCCGTAGCTGAAAGTCGCGCTGTCGGCACGCAGATGCGCTGCCACCTCGTCACGCGTCAGACGTACCACGCCCTCCACCGTCGGCAGCGGCAGCGCGTAGTACTCATCGCCGGTTCGCACCACCAGCGCATGGCTGATCGCAAGCGTGAAGGGCAGGCGGATCGTGAAGCGCGTGCCGGCGCCGGGCGTGCTCTCCATGTGCAGCGCACCGCCGAGCTTCTTGATTTCGACCGCCACGACGTCCATGCCCACGCCACGACCGGCCTGCTGCGTCAGCGTGCTGGCCGTGGAGAAGCCGGGCTCGAGCACCAGCTGCATCACGTCCTCGTCCGAGAGCGTCTGCTCTGCGCGGATCAGTCCGAGCGCGAGTCCCTTGGCACGAATGGCCGCCAGATCCATGCCGGCGCCATCGTCGGCAAGCTCGACGATGAATTCCGCGCCTTCGCGCTTGAGCGACAGCGTGATGCGACCGGTTTCATCCTTGCCGGCCACGCGCCGCTTCTCAGGCGTCTCGATGCCGTGGACGACGGAATTGCGCAGCATGTGCTCGAAGGGCGGCAGCATGCGCTCGAGAACCTGACGGTCGAATTCTCCGGCCGCACCTTCAACGATGAGCTCGGCGCGCTTGCCGGTGTCGGCCGCCGCCTGACGCACGATGCGGCCGAGCCGCTGCACGTGGCGCTGGAAGGACACCATGCGCGTGCGCATCAGGCCGTTCTGCAGCTCGGTCACCGTGCGTGATTGCTGCTGCAGCAGGTTCTGCGCTTCGCCGATGAGGTTTTCGAGCAGCCCCTGGATGCTCGCGACGTCGCTGGCCGATTCCGCCAGTGCGCGCGAGAACTGCTGGATGGACGAGTAGCGATCGAGCTCGAGCGGGTCGAACTGGGCGCGATGGCCCGTCTCGGCATCGTGCCGGTGCAGAATCTGCGCCTCGGTCTCGATCTCGAGCTTGCGCAGCTGCTCCTTCAGACGCGTCACCGTTCGCGACAGCTCGCCGAGATTGAATTCGATCGACCCGAGCTGCTGCTCCAGGCGCGCGCGCGCGATGCTGACCTCGCCGGCGCTGTTGAGCAGCGTATCGAGCAGCTCCGCGCTCACGCGCGCCATCTCGACGCGGTCGGCGGCCACCATTGGCTCTCGTCCCGGTGGCAGCGGCGGTACCGTTACACCTGCCGCCGCGGCGGGCATCCCCGGCATCGCCGCCGGTGTGGGCGGCAGACCCTGTGTTTCCGGCGCCGGCACCGCGCTCGCAGGCTGCTGCATCGGCGACGGCACGGGCGCGCGCGAGGCAACCGGAACAGCGGGCAGCGCTGCAGCGGGCTTGAGCGCGGCAGCCGCGTCCGGGGCTGCCGCAGGGGCTGGCGCTGCCCGCGCTACCGGCCGCGTCGCAGCCCGTGGGCCCGCCCCGCTCATGGCGCGCAGCCGCGCGATGAGCTCGGGGGATTCCTGCGCGGGACGCCCGTCGGCAATGGCCTCGCGCATGCGCGCCAGTTCGTCGATGGCCTTCTGCGCGACCTCGCGCGCGTCCGCATCGGCACTGCTCGCGCCGCTTTCGATGCGCGACACCAGGCTCTCGAGCTCATGGGCGAGCTCGCCCATGGCAGACAATCCCGCCATGCGCGCCCCGCCCTTCAACGTATGCAGTGCGCGCCGCAGGGCGCCGACGTGCTCGGTGTCCCGCGGTGCGGCGTTCCACGCCGCGAGGGCCGACTCGGCACTTTCCAGCAGCTCCACCGCCTCTTCGCCGAAGATGGCGGCGATCTCCGGATCGAGCTCGGCACGCTCGCGGCCGGCGGGCAGTTCCGGCTCCTCGGGCTGCACGTGCAGCGGCGGGGCCACGAGGCTCAGACTGCTGCGGGCGGTGAGCTCCGCATTCTCGGCAACGCGTCGCTCCAGAGCCTGCTCGGCGCGCGCGATGCGCGCTCGCAGCGTGTCGTGCACGACGAAGAAGCCCGTGGCCTCGTCCAGGTGCCCCGCCACGCTCTGCATGGCAGTCATGCAGTCGCCGAGCAGCTGCAGATCCGAATCGTCCAATCCCACACCGCTGTCGAAGGATTTGCGCAGCCAGCGATTGAGCGCCTCGGCCAGTCGCACCCCGTGGCGCGCCTCGGCCATCGTGGAGCTGCCTACCAGCGTGTGACAGGCGCGGAACACGGGTTCGGGCAGCACGTGCGGCGCCGGCATGAGGCTTTCGCGCTCGATCCAGCCACGCACGGTGGTGACGTGGCCGTTGGTTTCGCGCACATAGATGTCACGCAGCGCCTGGTCGCCATCGAGCGCGTGGCTGCCGGTGGGCGCCTCCGCTGAGATCTCCCCTTCCACCGCCGCCCCCGTCGGCTGCGCCGACGAGCGCACGGGCGCTGCCGGAACCACTTCCGCGCCGCCGGACACGCCCGCGGACGCTACCGCCGCTGCGGCTGCCGGAGTCGATGCGGGTAGCGGGCGCGGCGATGAGGCGGGCGTGGGCGCGGGCACCGCAAGCGTAATTGCCGGGGCGCCCGCCGGCTGCTCGCGTCCGCTGGCATAGGCGTGTGCGCGCGCCACGAGTTGTGAGACGTCGGTGCCGCCCGGGCTATCCGAGGCAAGCTCGGCGACCAGCTGCGGCATCAGTCCGACAGCCGTGCGCAGCACCTCCAGTATCGGCGGTGAGCGCTGCAGCGTGCCGTCGATGAGGCGGTTGAGCAGATTCTCCACCGCCCAGGCGAACTCGCTGATATGGCGGGCGTTGACCATGCGCCCGCTGCCCTTGAGCGTATGGAAGGAGCGCCGTACCGAGAGCAGCGCTTCGGTCTCGAGCGGATTCAGGTCCCACACCGGGAAGCGCTGCTGAATCTTTGCGACCTCCTCGCTCGCCTCTTCGATGAACAGGCGCGTGAGCTCCGGATCCGGCAGCGTCGCCTCGCGCGCGGCGCTGGTCGTGGCGGCGGCCAGCACCGGCGGTTCCATCATCTGCGCGGGGCGGCTGGCCATGCGTGCGGTCTGTCCCGCCGCGTCCGCGGGCAGCGCCGTGCCTGCGGCGTGGTCGGCCGCTTCGCCCTGCTCCTCGTGAGCACCACGTGGCAGCGGACCTGCGGTGTCTTCGGCGCCGGGCGTCAGCAGCACCGTGCGCGTGTGCGTGCGCGCAGAGAGCGGCACGACAGTCGGCACCACACGCTCGGGCGCTCGTGAGAGTGCATCCAGACAGGCACGCGCATTGTCGAGCATGTACCACGGGTCGCTGCGACCACTCTGCAGCGTTTCGATGTAGTACTCGAGACTGACGATCGCATCGGCCAGCCGATCCAGGCTCTCCGGCGGCAGCGCCGCGCCACCCGGCTGCATGACGCGCTTGAGCTGCTGCGTGATGCCCTCGATGATCTCCACGGCGCGCGTCTTGCCGAGCATCAGCAGCCCGGCCTTGATGCCACGCATGAGCTCGGGCCAGTTGTCGAAGCCCGCCGTGTCGAGCGTGCCGCTGACGTTCTGTGCGACGTACTCCTTCACGCGCGCCAGGTTCACGACGCATTCGCGCAGCACCGCGCCCTGCACCTGCTGGAAATCGTGGTCCTGCGCCTCGGCGTCCTCGGGTGCCTTCTTGCGCGGCAGGATCAACCCGACCAGCTGATCATCGAGCCGGTCCTCGACCTGAATGAGTCCGGCGGCTACCTGCACCAGCTCGGCCTCACCGCTGGGCTCGCGTCCGGCGACCATCGCCTCCAGCCGCTGCGTGGCCTCCTGCACTCCAGCACGCAGCTCCCCGAGGCCGAGCACTCCGAGCGTGTCACCGATCTTGCGCAACAGGGCGACCTGCGGCGCGAGCTCCTCGGCTGCTTCCCCGCCGCGGCGCACGTAGATATCCAGCACATCCTTGACCTTCGACAGGTCCTCGCGGATCGCCGCCGCCACCGTGTGCATGAGCTTGATCGAAGGCGCCGAGAGATTCTCGCGCTCCTGCTCCACCGATTCGTCCACCGGCAGCAGCTCATTGAGCCGGAACGAGGCGCGCACGGCCGCGACGCGCGGCCCGGCGCTGCTCGAGCGCGCGATGTAATACAGCACGTTGTTCAGCAGCTCCACCGGCGGGTGCTGCGCATAGCGCGACTCACCCTGCTCGTAGAGGCGCTTCAATTCCCTGTCGGCCAGGCCCAGCAGGCGCTTGACCGAGATACTGCTTTCAACGCCGTTCTCGCGCAGCGCCTCCAGCAGTCCCCCGACGACCCACCAGAGCTGAAATACGGGCTGCGCGGTGGCCACCTGCTCGAGCCGCGAGGCGACGGATGAGAGGATCTCGAGGTTTTGCTCGGCGCGCTCACCGCGGATCCAGCCGATCAGACCGGTCTGATAGCGCGAGCGCAGCCGCCGCGCCCACTGCGCGACGGTCAGCGGCGGCTCACCGGGCGCGGCCGGCGTCGGCTGTGCCTGCCGGTCGGACTTCAGGTTCAGCAGCAGCAGCGTGCCTTCGGACAGCAGCGCGCTGCCGCGCACCGCCCGCAGGTCATTCAGCAGCGGCAGCAGCACCAGCGCCAGATCGCGCCCGCCGGCCAGCACGCGCTCCAGATACCCCGGCAGCTGCACCATGGCGCGCATCAGCGCATCGAGCGCCTCGGCCTGATTCTTGCGCTCGCTGCCCAGGGCAATCAGGTACTGCGCGACCTGCTCCATCTCCTCGGCCAGCAGCGCCGCCCCGTAGATCTCCATCATGCGCAGCACGCCCTGCACCTGATGCAGCTCGTCGCGGCAGCGCTCCAGCAGCAGCATGTTCTGCGGCTGTTCGACGTGTGTCTCGAGCGCACTGCGCCCATCGGCGAGCGCGACGCTGATCTCGCGCGCCACCGTGTGCAGCGTTTGCGTGGCCAGGTCGGTCATGACGTAGCGCTAGGAATGATCGCTGTGGTTCCCCGGTGCTCCCCGTCAGGAGCCGCCGAGCACCTTGATCTTGGGATTGGAATAGCCGCCGCCCGGCCCGGGAGCGCCCGGTGACCCATTGCCCGGCCCTGGTCCGGCGTGGGCCGCCGCGGCGGCCGCTGCGCTGCCGAGCACCAGCGTCGCGGAGGAGGTGCTGGAGCTGCCGGAGGTGCCGGGGAGCGAGGCCTGCGTGCCACCGGAGGGCGCTCCGGGCAGCTCGCGCGAGGCACTTTGCGAGAGTGTGCGGTGCATGCCGGAGGTATCGGTGCCGCCGGGCAGACGGAACCCGGCGATCGATCGGCGCAGCGCCGCGGCCAGATCCGCCAGCTTGATGATCGACTGCGAGGTGGCGCTGGTGGAGTCGGCCGATTGCGTGCTGATCTCGCGCAGCACTTGCATGTTGCGCGCCAGCGCCTGCGCGGCGGAAGCCTGGCCGCGCGCGCTGGCGGAGATGTTCTGCACCAGGCTTGCGATCTGGTTGGAGACCTGGTCGATCTCCAGCAGCGCCGCGCCCGCATTCTCGGCCAGCAGCGCCCCGCCCACGACATCGGTGGTGCTGCGCTCCATCGACACCACGGCCTCGTTGGTATCGGTCTGGATGGTCCGCACCAGCACCTCGATCTGCTTGGTGGCATTCGCGGCGCGCTCGGCAAGCCGCTGCACCTCGTCGGCCACCACCGCGAAGCCACGTCCGGCCTCGCCGGCCATGGACGCCTGGATCGAGGCGTTGAGCGCCAGGATGTTGGTCTGCTCGGCGATGTCGCTGATCAGCTCGACGATGTTGCCGATCTCCTGCGAGCTCTCGCCCAGCCGCTTGATGCGCTTGCTGGTCTCCTGGATGGTCTCGCGGATCGCATTCATGCCGTCGATGGTGCGCCGCACGGCGTCTCCGCCCTTGTGTGCGACATCCACCGAGTGGCGTGCGACATCCGCGGCGCGCTCCGCATTGCCCGAGACCTCTTCGATGGAGGCAGCCATGGCGCCGATCGACTCGCTCGCCGAGCCGATCTGCTTGGACTGCGCGCTGGTCGCGCGCGTCAGGTGCGAGGCCAGCGCCTGCGTCTGGCGCGCGGCGGCGTCCAGCTGAATCGCCGACTGCGCGATGGTCGCCACCAGCTTGCGCAGCGCCTCCACCGCGTAATTGACCGAATCGGCGATCGCCCCAGTGATGTCCTCGGTGACCGTGGCCTGCACCGTGAGGTCGCCCTCGGCGAGGCTCGACATCTCATCGAGCAGCCGCATGATCGCCTGCTGGTTGCGATCGGTGTCCAGGCGCTGCATCTCGGCGGCCTTGCGCGCGCTCTCGGCCACGCCCTGCGCGTGCTGCAGATAGGTGAGGAGCATCCACAGGGGCACCAGCGCCAGCAGCGCGGGCAGCGCCGCCCAGAGGGCCGACTGCCTCGCGAGCGCCAGAGCCAGCGCGGCCCCCGCGGCCGCGAGCGTGAGCGCGATCGCTGCAATCGCCAGCTTCTGGGGGCCGCGCTTCATGCGCTCGCCTCCAGAAACGCGGCGTCTTCCACCAGCGTGCGCAGTCCGAGCACCGGCCACTGCTCATGGCCGCGCCGGAAAGAGCCGGCGATGTAGCGCGCACAGTTCACGATGGTGGGGGGCACGTCGGCGCTGAACTCCGCATCGGCAAACCGTCGGAAGCCGAGTACCTCATCGACGACGAGGCCTGCGGGGATGTCGCGGTGATTGACTACGATGATGCGTGCGGTGCGTGCGGCGGGTGTCTCCCCGCCCCCGAGGTAGGCACGCAGATCGATGATCGGCAGCAGCGCCCCGCGCACGTTCGCCAGCCCCAGAATCCAGCTCCTGGCACCCGGCACCCGCGTCAGTGGCGCGGGTACACCCAGTACCTCGCGCGCTTCCTCCCGGGCCACCAGATAGAGCTCGCCTGCCATCTTCAGTGCCACACCGACCCAATCCCCGGCGGCTGCCGCTTCCGTGCCTGCGCTGGCGGTGACCGCCCGGCCACGCCGCTCGAGCTCGGCCAGCAGTTCGAAGGGCCGATCCCGCAGCGCTCTGAGCGTCGAGGTGCTCTCCTGCATGTCAGGCTGCGAGCGTCGCCTGGGCCTTCTCGACCAGCTGGTCCGGTGACACCGGTTTGACCAGATAATCGATCGCGCCCTGGCGCAGGCCCCAGGCCCGATCGGCCTCCTGTCCCTTCGAAGTCACCATGACGATCGGAATCGAACGGGTATCCGGATCATTCACCAGCGCGCGCGTGGCCTGATAGCCATTCACGCCGGGCATGACGATATCCATGAAGATCAGATCCGGGTGCATCTGGCGCGCGAGCCGTACGCCTTCGGCGCCATCGGTCGCGGTGGCCGTGCGGTAGCCATGGCGCTCGAGGGCCTTCTGCATCACGTGCACCTCGGTCGGCGAATCGTCCACGATGAGGATCAGCGCCATGGCGACATCTCCGCGTCATCCCGCGTCATTTTCACAACATCATCGCCCGATGTGCGATTCGATCGCACCGAGCAGCTCATCCTTGGTAAAAGGCTTGGTCAGGTAGTGCTCCGAGCCCACGATGCGACCGCGCGCCCGATCGAACAGCCCGTCCTTGGAGGAGAGCATGATCACCGGAATCGAGCGGAACACTTTGTTGTGCTTGATGAGCGCGCAGGTCTGATAACCGTCCAGACGCGGCATCATGATATCGACAAACACGATGTCCGGCTGATGATCCGCGATCTTGGCGAGCGCGTCGAAGCCGTCCACGGCCGTGAACACCTCGCAGCCTTCCTTGCTCAGCAGCGTCTCGGCCGTGCGGCGGATCGTCTTGCTGTCATCGATGACCAGCACCTTCAGGCCGCGAAGGGAGGAAGCCGGTACGCGGGCAGACGCCGTCAGGTGGGCGGCTGCCCCCGAGGCACCGCCGGCTTCGGCCGCTGCGCCACGCTCGTCCGTCGTCGATTCCATGCTCCACTACCTCCGGCCCGGTCCGGCGGCCGGCCCTCTGTCCTCGGCTTGACTCGCTCCGGCGGCGATACCCTAATCAGGCGGGACGCCCCTGACGCAGTGCCACGTCCCGCCTTCTGAAATCGGTTTGCGCCGAATCGGTTTGCGTGGCGCATGCCCCGTCGGCACAATCGCGGCGGGCAGCGAGTTCGCCGCCGCGTGCCGCGCGTTTTAACATATCGGCACACCCCCCGCTATGCCGCCTCCGTCACGGTTTTTGAAGGCCGCGGCGGCCACCTCGCGACCGCGGTGGGCACGTGGAACATAATCTCACCGACGCGCCCGGCTTCGGCCGCGTTGAGGCCGTATCGCGGTCTGCGCGCAAGGAGCAAGAGGAATGGCTACATCGGTGCGATCGGCCCCCGTGCGACTGGCCGTGATCATGGACCCGATCGGGCTGATCAAATACGCCAAGGACACGACCCTCGCCCTGCTGCTCGCGGCGCAGGCACGCGGCTGGTCGTTGCATTACCTGGAGCAGAAGGACCTGCACCTGCGCGACGGAGTGGCGCAAGGGCGCGTGCGCGCACTGAGCGTGCGCGCCGACCCGCAGCAGTGGTTCACGCTCGGGGAGCCGGCGATGGAAGCCCTCGGCAACTTCGATGTCGTCCTGATGCGCAAGGATCCGCCGTTCGACACCGAATATATCTATACGACCTATATCCTCGAACGCGCCGAAGCCGCCGGCGCCCTGGTGGTCAATCGGCCCCGGGGCCTGCGGGACATGAATGAGAAGGTCTACACCGCCTGGTTCCCGCAGTGCTGCGCCCCAACGCTGGTGACCCGGGACATGACCGAGATGGCCGCCTTCGCCGCCGAGCACGGCAAGGTCGTCGTCAAACCGCTGCACGGCATGGGCGGGCATTCCATCTTTGTACTCGATCGTGGCGACAAGAACGCGCGCGTCGTGTTCGAAACCCTGACCGATGAAGGACGGCGCTTTGCGATCGCACAGAAATACCTGCCCGACATCGTGACGGGCGGTGACTCACGCGTGCTGCTGATCGATGGTGAACCCGTGCCCTATGCGCTGGCGCGCATCCCCACTGCCACGGACAACCGCGGCAACCTCGCCGCGGGCGCCAAGGGTGTGGGCCGGCCCCTGACCGAGCGCGACCGCTGGCTGGCGGGACAGATCGGCCCGGCGCTGCGCGAAGCCGGCATGCTGTTCGTCGGTCTGGACGTCATCGGCGGCTATGTCACCGAGATCAACGTCACCAGTCCCACCGGCCTGCGCGAGCTGGAAAGCCAGTTCCAGGTCGACATCGGCGCCCTGTTCATCGATGCCGTCGAGCAACGGCTGCAGCGCCGCGCCGCGCGCGTGGCCTCGGCATGAGACACTGCGCGCCGTGAGCCACCCCCGATGAGCGCGCCTTCCATCGCACGCGGCAGCACCGCTCCCCGTCTGCGCGAGGGGCGTGCGCCCGTGCGTGAGCGGCTCATGGTCATGTTGTTCCTCATGGCCCTGCTGCACGCCATCATCATTCTGGGTGTCGGCTTCTCCAGCAGCGCGCGCGGCAGCGGCGGCGAGGTTCCCCAGCTCGACGTCATGCTGGTCACCACCGATGTGCCCGAGGCGCGCAGCAATCGCACCGCGGCGTACCTTTCCCAGCGCACGCAGATTGGTGCCGGCGATACCGATGCGCAGCAACCGGGCAGCCCCGCGAGCCGCGGCGCACAGGCCGCAGCCGATGAGCCGCTCGACGGCGATGATCCGTCTGCCCACACCGGTTCCGGCCGCAGCGCCGAAGAGCGCCTGCTCGCCACGACCGGTGCCAGCCCCGACATCCGCTATTTCGGCGAGATCGAAACCTCCTCCGCGCAGGCGTTGCCCGAGATGCTCGGCGAGCTGCCCGGTGCGCCGCGCAGTGGGCGCGGAGATGCCGTGCAGTTGCTGCTACGCGGCAAATCGAGCGCGCAGCACTGGGTCAGCCCCGACACCCAGGCCTCCGTGCTCGCCCCGTATCTGGCCGAATGGAAGCGCAAAGTCGAGCGCGTCGGCACGCTGAACTTCCCCAGCGCCGCCCGCCGCGCCGGTCTGTCCGGCAGTCCGGTCGTCGAAGTCGAGATCGCCGCCAATGGCCGCCTGCGCGATGCGAGGGTGCGCCGCAGCAGCGGCTACGGTGCACTCGATCAGGCAGCGCTGACCATCCTCAGGCTGGCCAGTCCGTTCAACCCCTTTCCTGCCGATCTGGCTGCCGAGTACTCCCGGCTGCGTTTCGCCTACCAGTGGGATTTCGAGGCCGGAACGCTGACTTCCGCCACCGTTCCGGTCGCAACTGCGGCGCCATCCTCCTCCGGCAGCGCCGCGGCGCCCGGTGCCGCCCCCGTGGCCGCACCGGCCGAGCCGCCGGCCGTTCCGTCCGCTGCCGCACAGGGCGCCGCGGCACGACCCTGAGCGGGGCGGTGTGATCAGGGTGTCAGATACGGGCCAGCGCCCTTGAGGCAGTGCCGCCATGACCCCATACTGCTCTCCATGGGCACTTCTACCTCCCGGTCGAGTCCCGTGAGCCTGGGCACTGATGTCCGTGCCGGTGCTCCTGGAACCCTCAACTCCCTGGCCAACCACCTGCTCATCGCCATGCCTTCGCTGACCGAGGGCCTGTTCGCGCAGACCGTGGTGCTGATCTGCGAGCACAGTGAGCAGGCGGCGCTCGGCATCGTGCTGAACAAGCCCCTGGGCATGAAGCTCGGCGATGTCATGGCGCAGATGAAGCTGGAGCCGTCCGACATCCGCATCGGTGAGCAGCCGGTCCTGCAGGGTGGGCCCGTGAACCGCGATCGTGGCTTCGTGCTGCACCGGCCCGGTGGTACCTGGGACTCGACCCATCGGGTTTCCGACAACGTTCAGGTCACCACATCGCGCGACGTGCTGGCAGCCATTGCGCGCGGCGAGGGTCCACAGGACGCCTTCGTGGCGCTGGGGTATGCCGGCTGGGAGGCGGGTCAGCTCGAGCGTGAAATGCTCGACAATGCCTGGCTGACCATGCCAATGAACGAGCAGATCGTGTTCGACCTGCCCTTCGAGGAGCGCTGGCAGGCAGCCTGGCAGCTGCTCGGCATCGACAGCTCGCGCGTGAGCCTCACGGCGGGCCATGCCTGAAGGGCGCGGCCGTATCGCCCTGGGCTTCGACTTCGGCCTCAAACGCATCGGCATCGCCTCCGGCGACACCATCAGCGCCACTGCGGCGCCCTGCGCGACCGTGCGCATGGGCCCGACCGGCCCGGACTGGCCGGCGATCGATCTGCTCCTGCGGCGTTTCCGGCCCGACGTTCTCATCGTCGGCGCGCCCTGCCACGCCGACGGCTCTGCAAGCCGCTTGAGCTTTGCCGCCGATCGCTTCGCCAACGCGCTGGCCGAGCGCTCTGGCATCAGGGTGCTGCGCGCGGATGAATTCGCCTCGTCGATCGAGGCCGCTGCGTCCCTGCGAGGCGCCCGGGCCAGCGGCGCACGTCGCCGCCGCGTGCAGCGTGCCGACATCGATGCCGCTGCTGCCGCTATCATTCTCGGCCGCTGGCTGGCAGCGCAGGGCACGGGCGGCGGGGACGGAGCGACATGATCGAGCAACGACGCGCGGACGGCTCTCTGCGCCACCTCATCAGTCTGCAGGGCCTGCGCCGCGAGGAAATCGAGGCGCTGCTACAGCGCGCGAGCCACTTCGTGCGCGCACCGGGCGCGCGGCCGCTGCGCAGCGATGCGCTTGCCGGCGTGCAGATCGCCAATCTGTTCACCGAACCCTCGACGCGCACGCGCGTGTCCTTCGAGCTCGCCGGCCGCCGTCTGGGTGCCGAGGTCGTCAATCTCGAGGTGCAGCTCTCCTCGCGCGTCAAGGGCGAGAGCATGCTCGACACGGTGCACACGCTGCAGGCGCTGCACTTCGACGTCTTCGTCATTCGCGACGCCGAGCCAGGCGTTCTCGCGCACGTCGCCGCTCACGTGGCGCCGGAGGTCAGCGTGCTGTCTGCGGGCGAGGCGCACCTTTCACATCCGACCCAGGGACTGCTCGATGCCCTGACCGTACGTCAGCACAAGGGCCGCATCGAGCGCCTGAGCATCGCGATCGTGGGGGACATTCGCCATTCGCGTGTGGCACGCTCGGCCTACCAGGTCTTCCATGCCCTCGAGGCACGCGAGCTGCGACTGATCGCGCCCCCTGCGCTCATGCCCGATCCGGCAGAATTTCCCGGTTGCCTGCGCCTGCACAGTCTCGATGAAGGGCTGCACGGCGTGGATGTGGTGATGATGCTGAGAATCCAGAAGGAGCGCTTCGTCGACGCAAACCTGCCCGACGGGGCTGAATACTTCGCGCGCTACGGGCTGACTGCGGAGCGGCTCGCGCGCGCACGCCCCGACGCCATCGTCATGCATCCCCAGCCCATGAACCGTGGCATCGAGATCGCCTCCGAAGTTGCCGACGGCCCACAGTCGGTGATCCGCGCTCAGGTCAGCAACGGCGTCGCCGTTCGCATGGCCGTACTGGAAACCATCGCCGGCCGGCTCGTGGCATGACGCCCGACGCAGCGCCCCGGTCCGCGTCCGACGTGAAGCAGCGCGCGGTCCGCCCCCATCGCGGCACGATCTTTCTCGAGCACACCCAGGTGCTCGCGCACACGCACTTCGCCGGCGAGCAGCACATCCTGCGCGTCGCGGCAGCGCACTGCGCGGCGCGCGCCGAGCCGGGCAGCTTTGCCCACGTGCAGTGTGCGCCGGACCTGCCGATGCGCCGCCCGATGTCGATCATGCGCGCCAGCGTCGCCGAAGGCTGGATCGACCTGCTCTACAAGGTCGTTGGCACCGGCTCGCGCGCCCTCGCGCGCCTGCAGCCGGGCGAATCGGTGAGTCTTCTCGGCCCCATCGGCAGGGGATTCGCTCCGCACCCCGAGCGCCCGCGCGTGCTCGCACTGGGCGGTGGGGTCGGCATCCCGCCGATGGTGTTTCTCGCCGAGCGGCTGGTGGAGGCCGGGGCACCCTGGAAGCCGCTGGTGCTCATGGGCTCGGAGCTGCCCTTTCCGTTTCGCACGCGCCCCTCGACCATCCTGACCCCCGGCATGCCCGGGGAGGCCATCGGCTGCATGCCGCTGCTGGATGAATGGGGCGTGCCCTCCCGCCTCGCGAGCCTGTCAGGCTTCCCCGGTTGCTTCGAGGGCTACGTCACCGAGCTTGCGCGCCGCTGGCTTGCGGGCCTCGACGCCGCGGCGCTCGGCGAAGTGGAGATATTCGCCTGCGGTCCCACGCCCATGCTCGCCGCCTGTGCGCGCCTCGCAACCGAATTCGGCCTGCCCTGCCAGGTGTCACTCGAGGAGTTCATGGCCTGCGCCGTCGGCGGCTGCGCCGGCTGCGCGGTCGCGGTGCGCGGCACGGACGGCAGTACGGCGATGAAGCGCGTGTGCGTCGACGGGCCGGTCTTCGACGCCAGGCAGGTCTTCGGCTGAGCTCTCGACGCGCGCCGACCGGCTGATCAGCCGAAGTTGATCTTGGCTTCGAGGTTGGTGCGCGAGTCGGCGTACGTGAGCGCTTCCTCGAGCGTGATGCGCCCCTGCTTGAACAGCTTGTGCAGGCTCGAATCGAAGCTGCGCACGTCCTTGTCGGCGCTCTGCATGATCGATTCCTTGATGCTCATGACGTCGCCGCGCTTGACCAGCTCGGCGATGTGCGGCGTATTCATCATGACTTCGATGGCCGCGACGCGCTTGTTGTCCACGCCCATGACCAGCCGCTGCGCCAGGATCGCACGCAGGTACTGCGACAGATCGAGCGTGATCTGCTTGAACTGATCCAGCGGAAACATGTTGATGATGCGATCCAGGCTCTCGGCGGAATTGTTGGCGTGCAGGGTCGCGAGCACCAGGTGGCCCGTGCCCGCCAGGTTGATGGCCGCCTGCATGCTCTCGCGGTCGCGGATCTCGCCGATCAGGATCACGTCCGGCGCGGCGCGCACCACCGCGCGCAGTGCGGCCGCATAGGTGCGGGTGTCCAGCCCGACTTCGCGCTGGTTGATGATCGAGCGCTTGTTGGCGTGCAGGAACTCGATCGGATCCTCGATGGTGACGATGTGATCCGAGGCGCTCTCGTTGCGATGGTTGATCATGGCCGCGAGCGTCGTGGACTTGCCCGACCCGGTGGCACCGACCACCAGGACCAGACCGCGCTTGAGCATCGCCAGGTCCGCGCACACCTCCGGCAGACCGAGTGCCTCAACGCGCGGCATATCGGCGCTGATGTAGCGCAGCACCATCGCGGGGTAACCCCGCTGGTAAAAGATATTGATGCGGAAGCGCCCGAGCCCCGACTCGCCGATGGCAAAGTCGATCTCCAGATCGCGCTGGAACTGCTCGAGCTGCTCGGGGTTCATCAGGCCGAAGCAGATCGAGCGCACGGCCGAGGGCGAGAGCACCTGCTTGTTGATCGGGAAGATCTGTCCCTCGATCTTGATCTTGATCGGCGCGTTGGAAGTGAAGAAAAGATCCGAGGCCTTCCTGTCCACCATCAGCTGGAACAGGGGCCGGGTATTCAGGGTGGTCTGCGTGTCGCTGACCGGAAGCTCGATTGGATCGGGGGCGGCCATGGCGTCAGAAATTCTTTCCCTGCACTTCCTCGACGATGGTCAGATCTCCCTCGGCCTCGATCGGCTTGTTCTCGCGCTTGCTGTCGAGCTTGATGCGCAGGCGCAGCTCGTTCTTCGAATCGGAATTGCGCAGAGCGTCCTCGTACGAGATGTAGCCCTGCTCGTACAGGTCGAACAGCGCCTGGTCGAAGGTCTTCATGCCAATGCGATTGGAGCGCGCCATGATCTCCTTGATCTTGGCGACGTCGCCGCGAAAGATCAGGTCCTGGATCAGGGGCGAGTTGAGCATGATCTCCATCGCCGCGATGCGCCCATGGCCGGACTCGCGCGGAATCAGCCGCTGGGAGATCAGCGCGCGCACGTTCAGCGACATGTCCATGAGCAGCTGCTCGCGCCGCTCCTCGGGGAAGAAGTTGATGATGCGGTCGAGCGCCTGGTTGGAGCTGTTGGCATGCAGGGTCGCGAGCACCAGATGCCCGGTCTCGGCGAACTGGATGCCGTACTCCATCGTCTCGCGGTCGCGGATCTCGCCGATCAGGATCACGTCCGGCGCCTGGCGCAGGGTATTGCGCAGCGCCGTGTGCCATGACTCGGTGTCGACACCGACTTCCCGGTGCGTGATGACACAGCCGCGGTGCTGGTGCACGAACTCCACCGGATCCTCGATGGTCACGATGTGCCCGCGCGTCTTGTCGTTGCGATAACCGACCATCGAGGCGAGCGTGGTGGACTTGCCCGAACCGGTGCCGCCCACGACGATCACGAAACCGCGCTTGGAGAGCACGACCTCCTTGAGGATCGGCGGCAGATCGAGCTCCTCGAAGGTCGGAATCTTGGCGTTGATCAGCCGGATGACACAGCCGACGTGGCTCTGCTGCACGAAGGCGCTGACACGAAAACGCCCGATGCCCGGTGGCGCAATGGCGAAATTGCACTCCTTGGTGGCGTCGAACTCGCGCGTCTGCCGATCGTTCATGATGGCGCGCACCAGCAGTGCCGACTGCTCGGCGGACAACGCACGCTCCATCTGCGGGCGCACCTCGCCATCGACCTTGATGGCCGGAGGAAACCCGGCCGTGATGAACAGATCGGAGGCCTGCCGCTCCACGACGCGCTTGAGCAGCTCCTGCATCAGCTTGATGGCTTGATCGCGATCCATAGCGCTCCCGATCTAGTGCGAGACCGTGCGGCTGCCCCTTGCGCCCACGGTTACAGCGCGTCCTTGTTCTGTGCCTTGTAGCGGGCCTCTTCCTTGCTCACGACGCCGCGCTGGAGCAGGTCGGCAAGGCACTGATCGAGGGTCTGCATGCCGGCGGACTGACCGGTCTGGATGGTCGAATACATCTGCGCGATCTTGCCCTCGCGGATGAGATTACGGATCGCAGGAGTGCCGATCATGATCTCGTGCGCGGCCACGCGGCCGCCGCCGATGCGCTTGAGCAGCGTCTGGGAGATCACGGCGCGCAGCGACTCGGAAAGCATGGAGCGCACCATGTCCTTTTCCTCGCCGGGGAACACGTCGACCACGCGGTCGATGGTCTTGGCGGCGGAGCTGGTATGCAGGGTGCCGAACACCAGGTGTCCGGTCTCTGCCGCGGTCAGCGCCAGGCGGATGGTCTCCAGATCGCGCATTTCGCCGACCAGCACCAGGTCGGGGTCCTCACGCAGCGCGGAGCGCAGCGCCTCGCTGAAGCCGAGCGTGTCGCGTTTGACCTCGCGCTGGTTGATCAGGCAGCGCTTGCACTCGTGCACGAACTCGATGGGATCCTCGATCGTGATGATGTGATCGGGGCGATTGTCATTGCAGTAGTCGATCATGCCCGCAAGCGTGGTGGACTTGCCCGAGCCGGTCGGACCGGTGACCAGCACCAGGCCGCGCGGCAGCATGCACAGATCGCGGAATATCTTCGGTGAGCCGAGCTCATCGAGACTGAGAATGTTGGACGGGATGTTACGGAACACCGCGCCGGCGCCGCGGTTCTGATTGAATGCGTTGACGCGAAAGCGCGCCAGCTTCGGGATCTCGAACGAGAAGTCGGTCTCGAAGAACTCCTCGTAGGCCTTGCGCTGCTTGTCGTTCATGATGTCATACACCATGCCGTGCACTTCCTTGTGGGTCAGCGCGGGCATGTTGATGCGCTTCATGTCGCCGTCGACGCGGATCATCGGTGGTACGCCCGCCGACAGGTGCAGATCGGACGCGTTATTCTTGACGGAGAACGCGAGCAGTTGCGCGATATCGACGGCCATCGGGTCCTCGTGCCGCTTGCGGGCGCGGCGAAGCGGGACGCAGTATGACGGACGGTGTTTTAACCAATATGTTAATCGGTCCGCAGATTTCACCTGCCGAAGCCGCCCTGGCCGCACGTCTGGCGGCGCTGCGCGCCGCCATCGCCGCTGCCGCGGCCCGGGCCGGCAGGACTGAGGAATCGATCACGCTCGTTGCAGTCAGCAAAGGGCATGCGCCCGAGCGTGTGCGCCAGGTCTTTTCCCTCGGTATCCGCAACGTCGGCGAGAGCTATCTGCAGGAAGCGCTTGCCAAGCGCGCCGCGCTCGCCGGGTTGCCGCTGGTCTGGCACTTCATCGGGCGACTGCAGGCGAACAAGACACGGCCGATCGCCGAGCAATTCGATTGGGTCCACGGCGTGGATCGTCTGCACATCGCCGAACGGCTCTCGGCGCAGCGCCCAGCCGCGTTGCCGGCGCTCAACGTCTGCCTGCAGGTCAATGTCGCCGGGGAGGCGAGCAAGGGGGGCGTGGCGCCTGCGGCCCTGGCGCCGCTGGCGGCAGCCATCGAACGGCTGCCGCGCCTGAAGCTGCGCGGCCTGATGTGTATCCTGCCGGCGGCCCTGGGTTCCAGCGCCAATCGGCAGTTGTTCGCCGCCGCGCGCGCCTGCCTGGATCGGCTCAACGACTCGCGCAGTGAGCCCGCGGCAGGCCGGCGTCTCGATACGCTTTCCATGGGCATGAGCGAGGATTTCGCCGAGGCGATCGCCGAGGGCGCGACCTGCATCCGTGTCGGCACGGCGCTGTTCGGTGCGCGCCCGGAACCGCCGGCGGGCACTGCGCTTCCCCCAACCACCGCGGGGCTTGGATAGAATGGCGCCGATGGATGTCTGGCAGGGCGATGAGATCGCGTTTCTCGGCGGCGGCAACATGGCGCGGGCGCTCATCGCCGGACTGCTGCGCCAGGGACTGGGTGCCGGGCGCATCCGCGTGGGTGAGCCGCACGAGGCGCTGCGCAACGCCCTCGCCGCGGACTTCGGAGTGCGCACGAGCGCCGACAATGCACCGATGCTCGCCGGCGCGACGCTGGTCGTGCTGGCCGTCAAACCTCAGGATGCGCTCACAGCGCTGCAGTCGCTGCACGCCGTATCATCGGCAGCGCCCGCCCCCACGCTGCTGTCGATCGCGGCAGGTGTCACGATCGCATCGCTCGGGCAGGCGTGCCCTCCCGAGGTGTCCATCGTGCGCGCCATGCCCAACCGTCCGGCGCTGGTCGGCGCTGGTGTCACCGGGCTGTATGCGCCCGGGACGACCCCCGCAGCAGCGCGCGCCGCCGCCGAGCGCGTTGCACGCGCCGCCGGCCAGGCCGTGTGGCTGCGCCGGGAGGCGGAGCTCGATCTGGTGACGGCGCTCTCGGGCAGCGGCCCGGCATACTTTTTTCTGCTTGCCGAGCAGCTCGCTGGCGCCGCCACCCGTCTCGGCCTGGCGGCCGAAACCGCCAATCTGCTCGCAGCGGAGACCCTTTACGGCGCGGGATTGCTCGCGCATCGCGCATTGGCCGCTGAATCCGCCGGTACGCTCGCCGCCGAGCGCGGCGCCGTCACCTCGCGCGGGGGCACCACGGAGGCGGCGCTGCGGGTGCTCGCCGACGGCGGCTTCGAGTCCCTGGTGCAGCGGGCGCTGCAGGCCGCCGCGAGCCGCAGCGCCGAGCTTGCCGCCGCGGCTGCCGCCAACGCGGCCAACACCACAAAAGCGGCGCGCTGATCATGTCGCCTTCCGCCATGGCTGCCATCAGCTACATCATCGAAACCCTGCTGACGCTGTGCCTGGTGGCCGTGCTGCTGCGGCTGCTGCTGCAGTGGTCGCGAGCGGATTTTCGCAACCCGCTCGCGCGCTCCATCGTGCAGCTGACCAATCCGGTGATCGTGCCGCTGCGGCGGCTGCTGCCCTCGATCGGCAGGCTGGATACGGCCACCTGTGTCGCCGCTGTCGTGGCGGCGCTGCTGGAGGCGGCGGTGCATTCGCTGCTCGCCGGTCTGGGGCCGCCGGCGGCGCTGCCGTGGCTGCGCGGTGCGCTCATCGAGATTTTGCGCACCACGCTGCAAATATACTTTTTTGCAATCTTCGTTTATGCGCTGCTGTCGATGATCGGTCCTCCCGGCTACACGCCTGCGCAGGGTCTGCTCGCCGCGCTGTGCGAGCCGGTGCTGCGCCCGATCCGTCGGGTGATTCCTCCGCTCGGCGGGCTGGACTTCTCGCCGCTGTGGGCCGGAATCGCCATCTGGGCGCTGCTGATCGTCATCCACTGAAGCGCCGCAGTCGCACGTGCGCTCGCGACGCTGCACCACTGACGTGCGTGCCGTGCGCGCGCCAGAGCCTATAAAAAAAGGCATTTTCGTATCGCGCGAGGCGCAAAAATCATTTGCGTTGGGGCGGCGGTATGTTATGTTGCGCGCCGTTTCGTAGCACTTTTACGCTACGGACCAAGAAAGACAGGCGTCGCTCAAATCGCAGGAGATTCGGCAATGGCAAAGAAAGGTGGGGCTCCGACCAAGTCGGAGATTCTGGCCCAGGTATCCAAGGACACGGAACTTTCGCGCAAGCAGGTCAGCGAAGTGTTCGAGTCGCTGAATGGCATCATCAAGAAGAGTCTGCGCGGCAACGGTCTGTTCACCCTGCCGGGTCTTCTGAAGCTCAAGGTCGTGAAGCGCCCCGCCACCAAGGCGCGCGAGGGCGTGAACCCCTTCACCGGGGAGAAGATGACCTTCAAGGCCAAGCCGGCCAGCAAAAAGGTCCGCGCACTGCCCCTGAAGAACCTCAAGTCCTTCGTTAACTGAGCGACGCTGCGGCCCTGTCCCGGGAGCGCCCAGGTGCGCTCCCGGGCGTGCCGCCTAGGGCGTCTGCGGCTTCACGAAGTCGAGCACCGCCGCCTGCAGCTCACGCAGGCGTCCGTGAAAGAAATGGTCGACGCCCGCCAGCACCCGCAGTGTCGGGGCGGGTGAGGAACGCGCCGCGAATGCGGCGACTTGCCGGCAATCGACGATCTCATCGGCATCCCCCTGGATGATCAGCCACGGGCAGCTCGGCGGCGCCACCGCCGACGCCTCAGGGCGCGCGACCGGGGGGGCTACGCAAACCAGCCGCTTCGCCGCCACCCGCTGCGCAGCGCGCAGCGCGACCAGCGCACCGAAGGAGAAGCCGGCCAGCGACACGGTGGCACCGGGCCAGCGTTGCGCTCCCCATTGGATGATCGCCAGCGCATCGTCGGTCTCGCCACGGCCGTGGTCGTAGGCTCCGCTGCTGGCGCCGACGCCGCGATAGTTGAAGCGCAGCGTCGGCATGCCCAGTTCCTGGAACGAGCGCGCGAGCGTGTGGACAACCTTGTTTTGCAGGGTGCCGCCGTGCAGTGGATGCGGATGACAGATGACGGCGTAGTCGGCGCCGGCGGCTCCCTCCGGGATCTCCAGCAGTGCCTCCAGATCGCCCGCGGGCCCCGCAATGACCAGCGGCGCCGGCGCCGGGAGGACGGTCAAGGCAGCTTGCCGCCCTCGAAGTCGAGCGCGGCGGAATTGATGCAGTAACGCAGACCCGAGGGCTGCGGGCCGTCCTCGAATACATGCCCCAGGTGCGCGCCGCAGCGCGCACAGGTGACCTCCGTGCGCGTCATGCCGTGCGAGCTGTCCGTATGGGTGCGCACCCGGTCGGCTGCGAGCGGCAGCCAGAAACTCGGCCAGCCCGATCCCGAGTCGTACTTGGTATCCGAGCCGAACAGCTCCTGTCCGCAGCACACGCAGGCGTAGACGCCCTTGTCCTTGTTGTACGTGTACTTCCCCGTGAAGGCAGGCTCGGTGCCTTTGTGCTGTGTTACCGAGTACTGCAGGGGCGCAAGGCGCGCGCGCAGTTCCGCATCGCTGGGAGGTTGCGTGGTCATCGCCGCAGCTCCTTCAAGGGTTGGGAACAGAAGCTTAGCTCAACCGGATGCGCCCGGGTGCGCGGCGCCCGCTGCGCCGGGCGGCCCCACCAGCCGCACCAGCAGCGCATTGAGCCGCCGGCTGAAATCGGCTGGATTGGCGACCTGCCCGCCCTCCACGAGACTGGCCTCATCGAACAGCAGCAGCGCGAGTTCCTCGAAGCCTGAGCCCTGCTGCGCCTCCAGGTGGCGCACGAGCGGGTGGGCGACGTTGAGCTCGAGCACCGGTGCTGCCTCGGGCACGCTTTGCCCGCTGGCGGCCAGCAGGCGGCGCATCTGCGCCGACAGCTCGCCTTCCCCGCGCACCAGGCAGGCTGGAGACTCGCGCAGTCGCTCACTGACACGCACCTCCAGCACCCGATCGGCCAGCGCATCCTTGACACGCTTGAGCAGCGCCTTGCTTTCCTTGCGCTCGCTGTCGACGCGCGCCTTCTCCGCCTCGCCGGCCAGTCCTGCGAGCTCCAGATCCCCGCGCGCGACATCCTTGAAGCGCTTGCCTTCGAACTCCTCGACGTGCCCCATGACCCATTCGTCCACCCGATCCGCCATGAGCAGCACCTCGATGTCCTTCTGGCGCAGCAGCTCGAGATGGGGGCTGGCGCGTGCGGCCTCGAGGCTGTCGGCGATCAGGTAGTAGATGCGCTGCTGGCCCGGCTTCATCCGGCCCACATACTCCGCCAGGCTGACGCTCTCCTCGCCGCCGCTCGTGGCCGTGCTGGCAAAGCGCAGCAGCGGCAGCAGTCGCTCGCGGTTAGCGGGATCCTCCGCGAGCCCCTCCTTGAGCACGCGTCCGAACTCGCGCCAGAGCTGCTGGTACTTCTCGGGCTCCTCCTTGGCCAGGCGAGCCAGCAGTTCCAGGGCCCGACGCGTCAGCGCGCCGCGCATGGCCTCGACCTCGCCGTCCTGCTGCAGCAGCTCGCGCGAGACATTCAGCGGCAGATCGCTCGAATCCACCACGCCCTTGATGAAACGCAGGTACAACGGCAGGAATTGCTCGGCGTTGTCCATGATGAACACGCGCCGCACATAGAGTTTCAGACCCCGGGCCGCCTCGCGCTGCCACAGGTCGAATGGTGCGCGCGAGGGCACATACAGCAGGCTGGTATATTCGCGCTTGCCCTCCACGCGGTTGTGCACCCAGGCGAGCGGATCGGCCCCGTCGTGGGCGATGTGGCGGTAGAAGTCGCGGTATTCCTCGTCCTTGATCTCGCTGCGCGGGCGCGTCCAGAGCGCCTGGGCCTGGTTGGCGGCCTCGTAGTCGAGCGACGCCGCGCCTTCCTTGCGCATGAACACGGGGAAGGCGATATGGTCGGAGTAACGGCGCACCAGCGCGCGCAGGCGAAAGGCGTCGAGAAATTCGCGTGCATCGGGCTTCAGGTGCAGCACGACGCTCGTGCCGCGCTCGCGCCGCTCGAGGCTCTCCACGCTGAACTGTCCATCCGCGCTCGACTCCCAGCGCACCCCGGCCGATGCGGGCGCATCGGCTCGCCGCGTCAGTACCTCGACCCGCTCGGCAACGATGAAGGCCGAATAGAAGCCCACGCCGAACTGGCCGATGAGCTGCGCATCCTTCTGCTGATCGCCAGTCAGGCGCTTGAAGAACTCTGCCGTACCGGATTTGGCGATGACCCCCAGATGCGAGATCGCCTCCTCGCGGTTCATGCCGATACCGTTGTCGCGGATGGTCAGTGTGCCGGCAGCGCTATCGGCATCGATCCAGATGGCAAGATCCCCCTCCCCACCCAGCAGTGCCGGGTCCGAGAGGGCCAGGAATCGCAGCTTGTCATTGGCGTCGGAGGCGTTGGAGATCAGCTCGCGCAGGAAGATTTCCCTGTGGCTGTACAGGGAATGGATCATCAGCTGCAGGAGCTCGCGTACCTGCGCCTGAAACTCGAGCGTTTCGCGCGTCGTCGTGGTGGACATGGGCCTTTGCCGCCTCCTCTATCGGGGATAGCGGCGGTATGGGGCCCGCGCGGCAGGGTTTCAAGTCAGCTTTTTCAGCAGGATGTGCCGACAGGCACCGAACCAGTCGTCCATCTCGTCCCAGAGCAGCAGGAATAGTTCCAAGGTAAGACCGCACCGTCGATTGATCGGCACATGCTAGGGCAGAGCGCAGCGGGACGCCGTGCACTGCCTCACAGCACATCGCGGGTACGCGCCGCCGCGCTGGCGTTTGCGCCCGCGATTTCACCGAATGCAGCCCTCGCTTGCGGGGAACCTCGCCGATGCGTACGCTGCGCGCGGGCATTATGTTCCAGCGTCAGAGAAGGATATGCAGCGCATCGTCGTGCTGAACCCCAAGGGCGGTTCGGGCAAGACGACCATCGCGATCAATCTCGCCAGCCATTTCGCCCTGCGGGGCGAGGGCACCGTACTCATCGACCACGACCCGCAGGCCTCCGCCAGCCGCTGGGTCAGGCAGCGCCAGCAGACCCAGGCGCCGATTCATCTGATCGCCGCATTCGAGCGCGAAGTGCGCATGACGCGCACCTTTCAGCTGCGCATTCCCGAAGGCACCGGCCGCGTCATCGTCGATACGCCGGCCGCCATCAGCGCCCACGACATGCCCGAGCTCACACGCCTCGCCGACAAGATCCTCGTGCCGGTACTGCCCTCGGACATCGACATTCACGCCTGCTCGCGCTGCATCCAGAACCTGCTGCTGGTGGCCAAGGTGCGCCGCGAAGACAACCGCCTGGGCATCATCGCCAACCGCGTGCGCCGCAACACCCTGATCTACCAGTCTCTGGAGCGCTTCCTGTCGACACTCGAGATTCCCATCGTCGCGACTCTGCGCGATTCGCAGGCCTACGTGCGCAGCGCGGCCGCAAGCCTCGGTCTCGAGGAGATGAAGCCCTACCAGGTCGCCGAAGACCTCGCCCAGTGGCAGCCGCTGCTCGAGTGGCTGGACTTGCCGCCGCGCCGGCTGGCCGCGGCGGGCGCCGGCAGCGGCTTCGGCGGCCCCGATACGCCCGCGACCGGTGACAGCCCGCTGCAGGGCGCCCTGCGCGCGGTGCTGCGCCCCGCCTCGGATTCGGGCGCGAGCGCAGGTGCGGGGTCGGGCGACGACGCCCTTGACGGGCTGACGCCGGACATGTCTGCCGCCTAGGCAGCTTCCGACGGGCGGCGCGATGAACCGTCCCATTCGGCGTCGGTCAGCACCACGTCCAGCGTGATTTTCCGGCAGCATAGCCACAGCAGCCGCGCGAAGCTCATCGGCCTGCCGTCATGATCGTAGAGGTGGCGGTACAGCGCGAGCACCGGGCCTATGCGCAGCGTCGCCACCACGCGGGCGATGAGCTTGCCGATCCAGCCGATTTTGCGTTTGCCCAGATGACACGGATGCAGCGACAGGTGCAGGGTGGGACGCTGGGTGCGCAGGTATGTGCGCATGCTCGGCAGCAACGCATATTCACCACCCTCGATATCCATCTTGATGAAGCTGCAATCGCTGATCTGGTAGCGGCGCAGGAAATCCTCGAAAGTCAGCGCATGGACCATCCAGTGGGTTTTGCGGTTTCCGAACAGCAGGCTCGAGACCGAGTCGCCGCCTTCGCCACAATTGCCGAACGCGACCGTGCCGCCGCGCGGCGCGATGCAGGCCTGCACCAGCTCGACGTTGTCGGTGAGGGGGTGGTTTTGCTGCACGTTGCGCTGGAGCTCTGCAAATGCGATCGGGTCCGGCTCGATGCCATAGGCGCGGCGGGCGATCTGGCAGCCGTACAGCAGCGTGACGCCTACATAGGCGCCCATGTCGATGAAGCTGTGCTGCGGGTCGATGAAGCGCTCGAAGATGCGGAAGGTCGCCGGCTCCCAATCGCCATCGACCACACCCTGCCAGTAGGCGCTGGTGCGCCCGGCGCTGATTTCGACCGGACGATCGCGCAGGCGGATCTGCATCCGTGTGGTACTCCCAAAATGGATGGCGGTACGATACAAATGACCGCGATGACTATCCACTCCGTTCCCGTGTGCTGAGCCCTCCGCGCTCCTGTCCCCAGCCGTGCCATGCTGACTCGAGCCCGCATCTGGTGGGGATTTCGCCGCGAGGTCAGGCGCGCCCGGCGAGCCGACGGGCAGGCAGGCGCTGCGCGGTGCGACCTGCTGCTGGTGCCGTGCTGGCGGCGCCCCGAGTTCCTCTGGCACTGCCTGGACAACCTCACGCGCGCCGCCGAGATCGACAGCGTGCACGTCGTCTTTCGGCCGGATTTCGGCTTCTGGCCGGAAAACCTCGACGTGATCCGGGCCTTTTCCGACCGGCTGGCAAGCTATGAGATACAGCCTGCCACGGCCTGCCCGTTCCGGCGCACCCGCCAGAGCGCCAATCTGCTGCTCGGGTATCTGCGCGCCGCCGCCGTCGCCGGGCGCTACGTATTCCTGGTGGAAGAGGATGTGATGGTGGCGCGGGACTTCCTCACCTGGCACCGGGCGGTGCAGGCGGCCGCCGCGGGTCGCCTGTTCTGCTCAATCGCGGTGCGCAACCACAACCGCCACGTCGAGGTGGCCGCTGAAGCGGACGGCTTCTATCTCTCGAGCGGTGACTACTGTTCCTACGGTGTCTGTTTCGACCGGCGCGTGCTGCTCGAGCACATCGCACCGCACGTGACCCTGGATTATTTCCGTCGGCCCAAGCGCTATATGCGCCGCCATTTTCCCGCCAGTCGGGTGGGACTGGGCTTCGTCGAGCAGGATGGCCTGATCCGCCGCATCCAGGAGTGCTCTTCCCTGGCGATTGCCTATCCGTGTCTGCCGCGCGCCTTTGACGCCGGCTTTTACGGCTACAACCGGCCTGGCGGGGTGACGGGATCGGCTGAGGAGCGGCGGCGCAAGCTTGCCGAGGTCATCTACGATCGCGAGCGGCTGCGCGCGGCGGCCGGTCCCCAATTCGCCGATCGCTGCGACCCGGTGGATCTCGAGCCGCTTCCCTGGGGCGTGCCGCGCCGGATCGAACTGCCTGCCGCGGCGCCCTGAGCCGCTCTGCTCAGGTCTCGGAATCCTCACGCTGCCAGTCGTGGCGCATCTTCTCCGCCCAGCTTTTGTAGTTCGACCAGCTGTAGAGATTGCGTGTGATGGCGGAGTGGCGCGTGCGGGTGCGTTGCATGTGCTCGAGCCAGCGTGCGTACGCTTCCGCTCCGCTCGCCTTCGGCGGCGCCTCGTCCGGGGTGGGAATCTTCGGCGGGTCGAGTTTGCTCATTATGTGCGCTCCCTGACGCACGGAAGACTAGGCGCCTGCCCGCACAGCCGACAGGAATTCCATCACACCGGCTCGTGGGCGCAGCGCGCCGTGGCTCCCATATCCGCCGCGGTCGCGCGTGCGACGTCGGCGCGCGATGAAAATATCTGCGTTTCGTTGTGAAATTGCGCATGCTCGATGAGCCTGTGCTGACATATTATTCCGTGCGGGAGGGCGCTTCGCCCGCAGGAACATGGGCCTCATGAAGCAATTGTTTCGGTTGGTCGCACTGGTAAGTCTGGCCGCCATTTCCGCCACGGCCGCAGCCGCCGACACGGCGCTGCCGCGACCGGCCGCGCTCGAGCCGGCGGTGCAGTTCTGGATCCGCGTCTACACCGAGATCACCACGGACGCCGGCTTCATCCACGATCAGCAGAATCTTTCGGTCGTATACGAGACGCTGCACTTCGACGCCGATACCAGCGCGCACGAACGCGAACGTCAGGTGGACGCGGAGAAACAGCGCTTTCACGACATCCTGGTGCGCCTCGGGCAGGGACAGCCGCCGGCCAACGACGAAGAGAGACGCGTGCTCGCGCTCTGGGGGCCCGCTGGCACGCCGACGCGCCTGGCGGTCGCGGCCGACGATGTGCGTTTCCAGCTCGGTCAGGCGGATCGATTTCGCGCCGGGCTGATCCGCGCGGGAGTCTGGCAGCAGAACATCGCCCATGTGCTTGCGCGCGAGGGCCTGCCGCCGGAGCTGGCAGCGCTGCCGCACGTGGAATCCTCCTTCGATCCGGCGGCTTATTCCAAAGTCGGGGCGGCGGGCCTGTGGCAGTTCATGCGCTCCACCGGACGGCGCTTTCTGCACATCAACAGCGCCGTGGACGAGCGGCTCGATCCATTTCGCGAGACCGAGGCCGCAGCGCAGCTGCTGGCCTACAACTATCAGCTGCTCGGCAGCTGGCCGCTGGCGATCACGGCCTATAACCACGGCGCGGCCGGCATGCTGCGCGCACGCGAGGAGCTCGGCACCGACGACATCGTGCGCATCATCCGCGACTACCACAGCCCGAGCTTCGGCTTCGCATCGCGAAACTTCTACGTCTCCTTCCTTGCGGCGCTGACTGTCTCGCAGGATCCGCAGCGCTATTTCGGTTCGCTGCCGCACCAGTCCGAGAAGTCGTTCGATGAGCTGCGCATGCCGGCCGCCGCAAGCGCCGCAGCCGTGGCGGCCGCGGTAGGCATCGACCGCGACACCCTGCAGCAGCTCAATCCGGCGCTGCGACCCGCGGTCTGGCGCGGCCGCCGCGCGATTCCAGCGGGCTACTTCCTGCGTCTGCCCGCCGGTGGCAGCGGGATGAGCGCCAGCCTGCTCGCGCAGCGACTCGAGCATGGCCACACCGTGCTGGTGGCAGCGGAGCAAACGGCCCACGGCGCGATCGGCGATGCCGGTCAGGCGGCGCAGGCGCCGGCCGGAGCGGACAGCGCATCGGCCGCTGCGCCGGCTGCCGGCGCGACGGCCAGTGCGCGCGGGGCGCGGCCACTGGCGCTGGCGCGCACCGCTGCGAGCGCGGCGACCACCAATGTCATGGCCTCGGTCGCAGCCGGTGACGCCTCACCGCTGCTCGAGGGAGCGGTCGGCGCGCTGCCGGCGATGCCTGATCAGATGCCGGCGCAGTTGCAGGCGCACGCCGGTGCAGCGGCCACGCTCACCACCCCGCAGGGCGCGCAGTACTACTCGGTGCAGCCGGGCGACACGGTCAATTCGATCGCCATGCAGGCGGGCGTATCGGCCATGCAGTTGATGGCGCTGAATTCCCTGCCCGACCAGGATTTCCTCTACGAGGGTGAGCGCCTGCGACTGACCGCGACGGTTCCCGAGCCAGGGATCGCAAGATCGCAGGCAGCGGTGGAGCTGACGCAGCAGGCCGTGCAGGAGAGTCGTGAGGAGCAGCAGGAAGTGGCACTCGCCAACCACCTGGCCGGCACCGAGCAGCCGGTCTCGGCAGCGCAGGCGCAGGCCGAGGGCCCGCAGCTCGGGCCAGGCAGCGTGGCTGGCCCGCAATCGGCTGACCCGGTCGACTACTCCGTGGCCAGCGACGGCAGCATCCGCGTCGTGGCGGCCGAAACACTCGGGCACTACGCCGATTGGAGCGGCGTGCCGGCTGCACGGCTGCGTCAGCTGAACCATCTGCGCGGTCGCCGTCCCGTGATCATTGGACATCGCATTCAACTCGACTTCGGCCAGGTGACGCCGGCGCAATTCGAGCAGCGGCGGCGTGACTATCACGAGCAGCTCGAGGCGGCGTACTTTGCGATGCACCGTATCGTGGGGACGACGGTTTATGTCGCCCACCGCGGCGATTCGCTCTGGACGATCAATCAGCGCAACCTGCACGTGCCGGTCTGGCTGCTGCAGCAGTACAACCCCGAGCTCAACTTCACGGATCTGAGGCCTGGCACGCACATTTCACTGCCGCGTGTCGAAGACACCCCGTGAGCCCGGCGCACGGGAGCGACGCCGTTGCCTATAATGGCCCCATGTATCCGGAGGGCATGACCTCAGCGCATCGGGCCGCAAGGCCAGGTCCCGGCAGGAACGGATCGCGCCGGCGCTGGACGCTCGCGGCCCTGGCCGTGCTGGGATGTCTGGCATTGCCGGCGCTGCCTGAGCGCGCCCGAGCCGCGGACGGCAGCGAGGCGACCGCGCGTGTCGCGACGGCCGTGGTATCGCCGGGCGTGGGCGCGAGCTCCCTCAGCGGCGGCGGCACTCACGCCGTTTCGGGCCTCACCATCCCGATCGTCTCCATGCCGCAGGCCGATGAGGTCATCGTGCACAAGGGCGAGCGGCGTCTGTACCTGATGCGCCACGGACAGGTGCTGCGCAGCTACCGCGTTGCCCTCGGCCTGGACCCGCAGGGCCCCAAGGAGCGCGCCGGCGACTTTCGCACGCCCGAGGGCCACTACCTGCTGACCCGTCGCAACCCGCGCAGCGACTACTTTCTGTCGATCCAGGTCTCCTACCCCAATGAGGACGACCTGCGCCGGGCAAATCGCGAGCACGTCGATCCAGGCGGCTCGATCATGGTCCACGGACTGCCCAACACGCTCAGCCATAAGCCCTCGTACTACGCCAAATCGGACTGGACGGACGGCTGCATCGCCCTGTCTGATTCCGATATGGTGGAGGTGTGGCTCATGACGCGCGACAACACCCCCATCGAAATCCTGCCTTGAAGGGCGAGGCCGCCAGTCCCACCGACGCGACCTCGCTCGATGACAGCCGTGCTGCGGGCAAGAGCGTCGTGGTTCCAGATACGCTGGCCCCAGACGCCGTCGATGCGCGGGTGGCCCCGCGCGGCAGTCTGGAGAACCTCTCGCAGGCGGAGATCGACAAGCTCCTGGATACGAGCCATACCGGGCTCTACTCGCTGTTTCGCAACTGTGCCCTGGCGGTGCTGAACTCCGGCAGCGATACCGACAATGCCAAGGAGATCTTCGAGCATTACGCCAGCTTCGACGTGCAGATCCTGCGTCATGCCTGGGGCATCAAGCTCGAGATCAGCAACGCACCGGCCGCCGCCTTCGTCGACGGACAGATGATACGGGGCATCAAGGAGCATTTGTTCGCGGTCCTGCGCGACATCATCTATACCGCCAACGAGATCATCGGGGCCGGGCAGCTCGATGAGCGCGATGGGGCCTCGATCACCAACGCCGTCTTCAACGTGCTGCGCAACGCGCGCCTGCTCGATTTCAAGGGCCGCCCGAACCTGGTGGTCTGCTGGGGCGGGCACTCGATCGAGGACGCTGAGTATCACTACGCCAAGCGCGTCGGCTACGAGCTCGGCCTGCGCGGACTGGACGTCTGCACCGGCTGCGGCCCGGGCGCCATGAAGGCTCCCATGAAGGGGGCCGGGGTCGGTCATGCCAAACAGCGCATCTCCCATGCCCGCTTCATCGGTATCACCGAGCCCGGCATCATTGCCGCCGAGCCGCCCAACGCCATCGTCAATCAGCTGGTCATCATGCCGGACATCGAGAAGCGCCTCGAGGCGTTCGTGCGCATGGGCCACGGCATCATCGTATTTCCGGGCGGCGTCGGCACCGCCGAGGAGATCCTCTATCTGCTGGGACTGCTGCTCGACCCGGCCAACAGCGGCCAACCCCTGCCCGTGGTGCTGTCCGGTCCGCGCTCGAGAGCCGGCTATTTCGAACAGATCTCCCGCTTCATCGAGGGCACGCTGGGAACCGAGGCACTCTCGCGCCTGCATGTGATCGTCGACGACCCGCCGGCCGTGGCGCGCTATCTGGTGCGTGGCCTCGAGGAAGTGCGCGAGTTCCGGCGTGCGAACAACGACTCGTACAACTTCAACTGGCTGCTGCGCGTGCCCTACGAGCTGCAGCAGCGTTTCGAAGTCTCGCATGCCTCGATGCGGGCGCTGGAGCTGCGCCGCAGGCAGCCGGTGCACCGCCTGGCCGCTCATCTGCGTCGGGCCTTTTCCGGCATCGTCACCGGCAATGTGAAGGAGAACGGGGTGGCTGCGATCGAGCGGCTCGGTCCCTACGAACTCGCCGGCGACCGCGACATCATGCAGCTGCTGGACGAGCTGCTGGCCTCATTCGTCGCGCAGGGCCGCATGAAACTGCCCGGCAGCGTCTACCGACCCTGCTACCGCCTGGTGGCCTGAGAGCGCACGGCTGCATCTGCCCGCGCGCGGAGGTCTGTCAGGGAAAGGGCCCGGCAGCCTGCGCTGCCGGGCCCAATGCCCCGTCTCAATCGTGGCAGGTCGAGCGTCGAGGTCTCAGAAGTCCCTGCGGACGCGAACACCGAGCTGCATCGGTGCACCGTAGAAAACCGTATTGCCGCTGTTTCCGGCCAGATAGGTCTCATCGGTGAAATTATTCATGAACAGCTCTGTGTTCCACTGGTTCACGTTGTACGTCAACGATGCGTTCCAGATGTGCCGCGCCGCCATGTAGTAGAACGGAATCTGGAACAGGGCTGCGTATTGGTGTGCCGTATAGGAGTACTGGATCTGCGGGATCAGTGTCCCCTGTCCCAGCAGCAGACGGTAGTCGAGCGCAATCGTGCCCTGCAGCTCCGGTGCGAAAATGTCCGATTCGCCGGCGATGTTGGCCTCGTAGGGGGTGTAGTCGAAGCAGGCTGCCGTGCTCACACCCGCCAGGCCGCACTGGCCCTTGTTGGCCGCAGTGGGTGGTAACTCGTAGGAGGCAACCACTCCGTGGATGTTGGCCAATGCGGATTTCTCGAAGGACCCGTTGAAGTTGAAGTCGAATCCCCCCAGGCGGGCGTTCAGCGTCGCCTCGATGCCCTTGAGCGTCGAGCTGCCGAGGTTGACGATCTCGGTCCCGGCACCGGTGTAGATGTCATAGATGACCTGCTGCATGCCCTGGTAGTCCATGTAGTAGCCTCCCAGGGAAGCCTGCAGGTGCCCATCGAGCTGCGTGGTCTTCCACCCCAACTCCCAGTCGTTGACGTGCTCGGGCTGGAACGTCGGGGCTCCAGCCAGTGCACCACCGGCTTTGTAGCCGCGCGCAAAGAAGGCATAGAAGAACTGCCCCGCAAACGGCGTGTAGTTCAGATCGATCTTGCCGGTCGGGGTCGAGTCCTCGTACTGCGCGCTCTGGTCGACAGCCGGAGCGCAGAAATAGCCCGTTTGAGACGGAAGAAATTTACTACCGGTCTGGTACGCCCCCGTGCAGCCGATATTGGGCGCGGTGGGAGGCGCCGGTATGCCAACGGCGCTGAAGGGAAGCCCGACCTCGTCGACCGTGGCACGGGTCGGGTTGTTGTCCCAGTTCTCGCGCGCACCGACCTGCAGCTGCAGGGTCTGCGTCAGGTTCCAGCTGACCTGGCCGAACACACCGGCGATGCGGTTGAGATCGTCATCGTTGATGCCGAGGACGAACGGCTGCTCGAACGAATACGGCGGCGTCGTGGTGACGCCGGCCACCGTCACCCCGGTGTCACGATAGAACCAGGTGGCGCCCGCGATCCAGTTGAACTTGCTGTAGAAGGGCCCGGTGGTCGGGGAGATCAGGTTGATCTCCTCGCTGTAGTAGTCATCGCGCGGGATCCACTGGTAGAAGGCGCCCTCGGAGTTGAACGTCTGGGAGAAGCTCCCGGTGCAGGTACCGGCGGCAACCGAGCACCCCGTGGGGGTTGCATAGGTCACGGTCTGCGGCTGGCTGTCCTGATTGCCATAGGTGTCGTACTGCGTCTGCTGAAAGCCGGTCACGGAGCGCAGGTCGATGCCGTCCGGGAAGATGTAATCCAGATGCAGCCCGAGACGCTCGTTGTAGTAGGGATGGCCGAGCTGGGGCAGCAGATAGGCCTGCGGTCCCCAGTTGAGTACATAGGGATTATGCGAAGAATAGATGTAATTGGTGGCATGGCAGGTGCTGCCGCCGCCCGGGCCGGGCAGCGTCGGGGATCCCTGCGGACACGCGGTGCCAGCGGGAACGGTGAAGGGCGCCTGATTGACCTGTGAGACGTCGCCGCCGTCGTTGGAGCTGTTGTAGTCGAGCTTCAACAGCGCGGTGAAGCTGTCACTCGGCTTCCACAGGGCGCTCAGCCGGATGTCCTTGTTGTCGACACTGCCCGGATCCTGAATGGGTTCGGCTTCGCCCGGGATGATCTGCGCGCCGGCGTCGCGGTAGAAGCTGCCGCGCTGCTCCATGTTGAACGCGAGACGCACCGCGAAGGTCGAGCTCAGATCGAAGTTTGCAGCGCCATCCAGACGCTTGTCGGTGTAATTGCCGGCCTCGAGCTCGACATAGCCATTGTCCCCGCGGAAATTCGGGCTGTTGGTGGTGATCTCGAGCGCACCGCCGGTCGAGCTGTAGCCGACGAAGGTCCCCTGCGGGCCGCGCAGCACCTCCGTGTCCTGGACGTCGTAGAAGGGCTCATCCAGGCCATGCGTCTCGGGCGAGAACAAGCCATCGACGAGCACGGCCACACCGGTGGTGATATCGGGGGTAATCGCCTGATTGCCGATGCCCCGAATGTTGAAGCTCTGGTACAGACCGTCGTCGTCGATGGTCACGCTCGGCGCGTACAACTGCAGGCTCTTGATCTGCGTGACGTTCTGCTGCGCGAGCTGCGCGCCAGACACCGCGTCGACGGAGATCGGTGTGGTCTGCACGTCCTCAGTGCGCCGCTCAGCGGTGACCACCACCTCCTGGAGCGCGCCACCGTTCTGATCAGTGGCTGCCGCGCTCTGATCCGCGCTCGCAGCAGGGGCCGGCGTATTCGGTGTTGCCGGTGCCTGGGCCTGCGCGATGCTTACGCCCAAGAGGGCTGCCGCCGCGCTCCAACCGATTGACTTCAGGGCTGAGACTCTGAGCCGATCCATGATTTGTCCCCCATTAGGATTGATACGCGACCCGAACTCCGCAGCGCTCCAGGCTCTGGGAGCCGGGGCGGCGCAGCCAGCTGCGAACAGCGGGTATTCGGATACGGCCGAAATCGCGGAGATGGGGAGGCAAGCGGACTGACGGACGTCAGTGCAGGGCAACAGTCGTTGTTGCTAAAAAGAAACAGCCCCAGGCCCTAAAAATCCTTTTTTATTCGCGGTGTTCCAACCTAGGGAGACTTATAAGGCATATTTAAGCAAAAGCCAAATGGGCGCTTTTCGGCGAGCCGGAGGGGCGCGCAGGCCACCGCACGTAAGAAAAGGCCCGGCGATCTGCATCGCCGGGCCCGAGCCTCGTCTCCATCAAGCCCGCTTGGTGACGGGTCGATTCTAAGCGTCTCGATCAGTCCGGTCAGAAGTCCCTGCGCACGCGAACGCCCAGCTGCATCGGTGCGCCGTAGAACACCGTATTGCCGGCATTCGTTAGATAGGTCTGGTCGGTGAAGTTGTTGATGAACAGCTCCGTATTCCACTGGTTGACGTTGTAATTGATATTGGCGTTCCAGATGTGCCGCGGGCCCAGCTCGTAGAAGGGCAGCTGGAACAGGTTGGCATACTGCTTGGCGGTGTACGAAAAGTTGATCTGCGGGATCAGCACGCCACCCCAGAGGTTGAAGCGATAGTCGAGCCCGATGGTCCCTTCCGCCGCCGGCGCGAACAGGTCCGGCTCACCCGAGAGGTTGGCGGCATACGGCGCGTAATTGAAGCAGGTCGACTGCGTCACCCCAGGGACACCGCACGCGCCATGCCCTGCTCCAGACCCGGGAGGCAGCTCGTAGGTGCGAACGATGCCGTTGATCGCGCCCAGCGCCGAATGCTCCAAAGAGCCATTGAAGTTGATACCGAGACCGCCGACCCGCGCGGTCATCTGTGCCTCGATACCCTCGAGGGTCGAGCTGCCGATGTTCTGCACGGTACCGCCACCGGTGAGCGTCCCCACGGTGGTGACGCTCTGCTGCATGTCCTGATAGATCATGTAGTAGCCGCCC
>DATJUN010000012.1:0-28027 GCA_035502275.1 Steroidobacteraceae bacterium | reverse complement strand
CATGCCTGAGCCGACCGAGGGCTCCAAGGTCGTGCTCGGCGCCGGCCGCCGCCGCCGCTCCCTGCGGCCCCTGCGGGCCCTGCGGCCCTTCCTGGCGCGCTACCGCATGACGGGGCTGGCGGCCCTGCTGGCCCTGCTGGTGGCGGCCGCCGCGCTGCTGATTCTGCCGATCCAGCTGCGCAACCTCACGGACCACGGTCTGAAGGCCAACAGCGCCGGGCTGATCAACCGCTACTTTCTCGGGCTCATGCTGGCGGGCCTGGTGTTCGGGGTGTTTGCGGCACTGCGTTTCTACCTGGTCGCCTGGTTGAGCGAACGGGTCGTGGCGGATCTGCGCGAGGCGGTCTATCGGCGCGTGGTGGGCATGGACCCCACCTTCTATGAGGTCACGCGTACCGGGGAGGTCATGTCGCGGCTGACCGCCGATACGGCGGTGGTGCAGGGCATCGCGGGCGTCAATCTGTCGATCACGCTGCGCTCGGCCATCAACCTGACGGGCGGCCTGATCATGCTCTGGGCGACCAGTGTGAAGCTGACCGGGGTCATCCTGGTGCTCGTACCGGTGGTCATCGGGCCGCTGATCTGGTTCGGGCGACGGGTCCGGCGCCTGTCGCGTACGGCGCAGGACCGGGTCGCCGATGCCAGCAGCCTGGTCGATGAAACGCTCAACGCCATCCAGACGGTGCAGGCGTTTACGCTCGAGGAGCTGCAGAGCCGCCGCTACGCGCAATCCGTCGAGCTCAGCTTCGATGCGGCCATCGTGCGCAACAAGGTGCGCGCCTGGCTCACGGCCGTCGGGACGATACTGGTGTCCGCCGCCATCATCTGCGTCGTATGGCTCGGCGCACGCGCGGTGTTCTCGCATGCGATGAGCGAAGGGCAGCTGTTCCAGTTCCTCTTTTACGCCGTCATCGTGGCCGCCGCCGCAACGTCGCTGACCGAGATGTGGGGCGAGGTGCAGCGCGCGGCTGGAGCGATGGAGCGCCTGGCGGAGCTGCTGGAGGCCGAGCCGGTCATCCGCGCGCCGCCCGTGCCCGCCAGACTCGCGACACGCTCGCGCGGCCGCATCAGTTTCGAACATGTGCGGTTTCGCTACTCCTCGCGTCCCGAAAGCTACGCGCTGCACGACTTCTCCCTCGAGGTGCACAGCGGCGAGAGCATCGCCATCGTGGGCCCTTCGGGCGCAGGCAAGAGCACCAGCCTGCAGCTGCTGCTGCGCTTTTACGATCCGGAGCGGGGACGCATCTGCATCGACGGCGTCGACATCGCGACCCTGGATCCGCAGGCGCTGCGTCGTCAGATCGGGCTCGTGCCGCAGGAGACCATGCTGTTCGGCGCGAGCGCGCGCGAGAACATCGGCTACGGCAGACCTGGCGCAAGCGACGCCGAAATCGAGAGTGCGGCGCGCGCGGCAGCCGCCGATGAGTTCCTGCGTGCCCTGCCCGAGGGCTACGACACTTTTCTCGGCGAGCGCGGCACGCGCCTGTCGGGCGGGCAGCGCCAGCGCATCGCCATCGCGCGCGCGATCCTGAAGGATCCGCCGATCCTGCTGCTGGATGAGGCCACCAGTGCGCTCGACGCCGAATCCGAACGTCTGGTGCAGGCGGCGCTCGCGCGGCTGATGCGCGGGCGCACGACGCTGGTGATCGCGCACCGCCTCGCCACGGTTCTCAAGGCCGATCGCATCGTGGTGCTCGAGGCCGGACGGGTGATTGCCGTGGGCAATCATGCCGAGCTGCTGCGCGCAAGCCCGCTGTATGCGCGCCTGGCCGCGCTGCAATTGGGCACCGCGCCCCTCCCGGCACTCGAAGCGCTCGCGGGCGCCTGAGTCGTCGCGGAACCTCTGTCAGACATAGATCACGGGTCACGCGGCGATGACGGATGCGATGAATGCAGCGGTGTGCGACAACCCGGCGCGCTCGCGCTTCGAGTTGGCCCTGGGCGCCCAGGGTGTCGCGTTCATCGATTACCGCGACCGCGCGACGGTGAGCGGTGAGGGGCGCGTTCGCGTGCTGACGCATGCGGAGGTGCCTGCGGGGCTGCGTGGCGGCGGCATCGGTGCTCAGCTGGCGGGCGGAGCGCTCGATCTGATCCGCTCGCGCGGGGAGCGCATGGTGCCGCGCTGCCCCTTCATCGTCGACTTCATCCGCCGGCATCCCGAGTACCTCGACCTGGTCGCAGACTGACGCGTCGGCCCCCGCTCGATGCCGCATTTTGCATCGCACTTGACGTGCAAACGCGAATCATTATCATTCCTATCCTCATACCGTGGAGGCGGCGATGCAGGGCGATGAGGCGCGGGAGGCTTGGAAGAGTGGTATGGGATCGGCACTCGGCCTGCTGGGCGCGTGCGTCTCGAGCGTGTTGGGCTCATCGGCCTGGGCCGGCCCCCCTTCGGCCCCGGCCCCGTCCCCGACGGCAGATCCCGGTGATGCCGATGGCCCTTCCAGTGACGTCGTGGCGGTGTCGGGAGAGCTGCAGGAGGTCGACGTCGAGGGTGTGCGCTCGCTGCTGCTCGACAAGCTCGGCGAGCAGGCGCAGCAGACCCCGCAGTCCGTCAGCGTCGTGAGCCAGCAGCTGATGAGCTCACAGGGCGATACGCGCCTGCAGGATGCTCTGAAGAATGTTCCAGGCATCACGCTCAATGCCGGCGAGGGCGCTGCGCGTGGCGATACGGTGAATCTGCGCGGCTTTTCGGCCTTCAATGACTTTTATCTCGACGGCGTGCGCGATGCGGCCGTCTATACGCGCGACAGTTTCGATCTGCAGTCCGTCGAGGTGCTGAAGGGGCCCTCGGCGGTGCTGTTCGGCCGCGGCTCCACCGGCGGTGCGATCAATCAGGTCACCAAGGCGCCGCAGCGGGTGCCGCTGGACGAAGTCACGGGCGAGATTGCCAGCAATAATCTGTATCGCGCCACCGCCGATCTGGACACGCCCTTCAGCGCGTCCGCCGCTGCGCGCCTGAATCTGATGGGCGAGAGCTCGCAGGTGGCCGAGCGCGACGACGTGCGCAACCGTCGCTTCGGGGTTGCTCCGGCGGTGTCGTTCGGTCTGGGCGATGCGGATACGCTCACGCTCGCGTACCTGCACCAGCAGGAAGATGACATTCCGGACGTTGGCATTCCGTTCGTCGGCGATACCGTGGCGAATGTGCCGCGCCAGTTCGACTACGGTCTCACCTCCGATCGCGCCACCACCGAGGATGACATCGTCACTGCGCGCTATCTGCATGCCTTCAGCGATGAGGTCTCGCTGGCCGACACGCTGCGCTACGCCAACTACGACTTCGACTATGTCTTCGATGCGCCCAATTTTGGCTCACATGTGCCAACCGCAGGCGAGCCGCCCGCGGACATCCTGGTCGGGCGCGATGCGCCCTCGAGCCTGGGTTCGCAGACCAACCTCGATGAGCAGATCGATCTGCACGCGCACTTTCGGACGGGCCCCGTATCGCACCAGCTGGCAGCCGGCGTCGAGCTGGCGCGCCAGGGCTCGCTGCTGGAGCGCTACAACAATCCCTTCAACCGGAACAACAACTGGGTGCCGGAGACGCCGCTGCTGGCGCCCGATCCCTATGCAGTCGCTCCCGTCGAGCCCATCACATCCACGCAGCACACGGTCGCGCCTTCCGGCGGCGCCTACCTGCTGGACACAGTGGGATTCGGACCCTATGTCGCGCTCAGCGGCGGGTTTCGCTATGACTACTTTTCGGCCGATTACCGCTCGCTGACGCTCTCCAGCGGCGCGCTGACGCAACTGACCGAGCTCAACCGCCTGGGCAGTCCGCGCGCGGCGCTGATCGTGACACCCACGGAGCGCGAGACCTATTACCTCTCTTATGGCACCTCGTTCGATCCTTCCGCCGAGGCGCTGACACTCACCAGCAAGACGGCCAATCTCGGGCCGGTCAAGGCGAAGACCTACGAAGCGGGTGCCAAGACGCTGTGGCTCGACGGCTCGCTGTCGCTGACCGGCGCACTGTTTCATACCGAGGTCGACAACGCGCAGACAAACGATCCGGACAACCCCAACATCACCGTGCTCGAGGGCAATGAGCGCGTCAACGGCGTCGAGCTCGATGCTGAGGGCCACCTGACCCAACACTGGGAGCTGACGGCGGGCTACACCTACCTGGATGGCCGCACGCTTGCCTCGGGCACCGCGGCGGACGTGGGCAAGGTGATGCCCAATGTCGCACACGATGCACTCAACCTCTGGACGGAGTATCGCCTCGGAAACTGGGAGATCGGCGGGGGAGGCAACTGGCTCAGCCGGCGCTACGCGGACAGTGCTGAGTCGGTCTGGTTGCCGGGCTATGTGGTGTGCAATGCCATGGCCTCGGTGGCCCTCTCACCGAGACTCTCGCTGCAGCTCAATGGCTACAACCTGTTCAACAAGCTCTACTACGATGCGTCCTACTACACCAGCGCCGCGGAGAATCATGCCATTCCTGGCGCCGGCCGCAGCGTCGCGCTGACGGCTCACCTGGTGTTCTGATGATCGTCCATGTGCCCGCCGTGCTCGATGCGGCACAGCTCGCGGTGGTGCGCGAACGACTGGGGGCGGCCGAGTGGCAGGATGGTCGAGCAACGGCCGGGCACCAGTCCTCCCAGGTCAAGCACAACCTGCAGCTGCCCACGGCCAGTGCCGCCGCGCGCGAGCTGGGCGAGATCATCGTGCGCTCGCTGGAGCGCAGCGCGTTGTTCATCAGTGCCGCGCTGCCCCGGCATGTGTACCCGCCGCTCTTCAACCGCTACGAAGGCGGCATGGGCTTCGGTGCGCACGTCGACAACGCCATACGCCAGCTCCCCGGCACGCATCATCGTCTGCGCACGGACCTGTCCGCCACGCTGTTCCTCAGTGCCGCGCAGGACTATGACGGTGGCGAGCTGATCATCGAGGACACCTTCGGCTCGCAGCGCATCCGGCTGCCGGCCGGGGACCTGGTGCTGTATCCGGCCAGCAGCCTGCACCGGGTCACCCCGGTGACGCGCGGCACGCGGCTCGCGGCATTCTTCTGGGTTCAGAGCATGGTGCGCGAGGATGGTGAGCGTCGTCTGCTCTACGAGATGGACTCGGCCATCCGTCAGCTCGCCGCAGTGCCGGCTGCTGACACCTGCAGCGTGCAGCTGACCGCCTGCTATCACAATCTGCTGCGGCGCTGGGCCGAGCTCTGACCCATGCCCCTCTCGAGCGCTCAATTGGCGCGCGCAGCCGCGCTCGAAGCCGATCAGGCGCGGCTGACGCGTCTGGCGCGCATGGGGGAGGGGGAACGGCGCGCGCTGCTCGGCGGCGATCTGGCCCAGGCGGCGCACTGGATTGCGAGCGCCGCGCGGTGCGGTGTCGTGGATGCGCAGCTGTGCCTGGGACGCATGCTGCTGGCGGGGCAGGGCGTCGACTGCGATGCAGCTCTGGCGCTGCGCTGGTTCGAGCGCGCGGCGGCGCAGGGCAGCGCTGAGGCGTGGAACATGATCGGTCGCTGTCAGGAGAATGGCTGGGGCCTGGCAGCGGACGCCGCGGCCGCGGCCTGCAGCTACCGACACGCCGCCGAGGCGGGCTACGACTGGGGACAGTACAACCTCGGCAATCTGCTGTTCGACGGCCGCGGGCTGCCATGCGATCAGGCCGCGGCGCTGCACTGGTATCTGCAGGCGGCCCAGCGGGGCCATGCCCGCGCCATGAACCTGGTGGGCCGCTGCCTGGAGCAGGGCTGGGGCTGCGCGGCGCGCCCCGGGGAGGCGGTGTACTGGTATCGCCGCTCCGCGCACGGTGGCTATTTTCGCGGTCAGTTCAATCACGCCGTGGCGCTGCTGGAAGCGGGGCAGATCGAGCCGGCCGTGCAGTGGCTGCGCCGCGCGGCGCTCGGCGGGGACGACGCCATTCGTCGCGCGATTCTCGCGCGCCTGGCCCACCAGCGCGCAGCGCTGCTGGTGGCGCTGGCCGTCGAGATTCGCGCGCTGGCGCGCCGTTAGCGCAACGGCTCAGTTGTCGAGCGCCTCGCGCGCGCAGCGCAGATCGGCCACCAGCTCCCCATAGCTTTGCTCGCGCTGGCGCGGGTCCGGGCCGCGCAGCACCGCGGAGGGATGCCAGGTCGCGAGCGCCCGTGCCGCCAGCGGCGTGGGTGTGAGCTGCCCACGGGACTTCGTGACGCGAAAGGACGGCCCGAAGACTGTCTTGGCGGCGGTAGCTCCCAGGCACACGATCAGCGCCGGATGGATGGTCTCGATCTCGGCGAGCAGCCAGCGCCGACAGGCGTCGATCTCACGCTGCGCGGGCGTCTTGTGCAGCCGTCGCTTGCCGCGCGGCTCCCATTTGAAGTGTTTGACGGCATTGGTCACGTAACACAGTTTCCGATCGATGCCAGCCTCGGCCAATGCGCGATCGAGCAGCTGGCCGGCCGGCCCGACGAAGGGATGACCTTCCAGGTCCTCACGATCTCCAGGCGTCTCCCCGATCAGCATCACGCGCGCGTGCGCCGAGCCCTCGCCGAATACGGTCTGCGTGGCATGCCTGTAGAGCTCGCAGGCCGTGCAGCCGCGCGCCTCACCGCGCAGGCGAGCGAGCTTGCCGTCGTCGCGCTCGCTCATGCGCGCGCATCGCTGCCATCCGCCGGCACGAGCACGGCCACCGGTAGCGTCGTGAACAGCTCGGCGGCCTCGATGCCATCGGCGTGCCCGGTGAGCTCGCGGCCGCTGAGCAGATCCCGCCAGCCCCCGGCCGACAGCGCCGGCGGCAGCGCAACGCGCGTATCCGGGTCGAAACCCTGCTCCCCGCGACGGTGCGCAAAGCGCGCCACGCAGCACACCAGGGTATCCCCGGCGTGCGTACGCGCAAAGGCGCACACCTCGTCCGCCTGGCGGCCGGTGACGGACAACGGCTGATAGTCGCCCGTGGCAAACAGCTCGCTGCGCGCCGCGCGCGCCTGCAGCAACGTCAGCGTGAGCGCGAGCTTGATGCGCCCGTCGTGCCAGGCTGCGAACCAGCGCGCGAGGCTCCCGGCACGATCCTCACGCAGCGCTGCCTGGCACTCCCCGAGCAGCCGGGCGCGCACTTCATAGTCGACCGGCGCGCGATTGTCCGGATCGACCAGCGAGAAGTCCCACAGCTCCATGCCGTTGTAGAGATCCGGGACCCCGGGGCAGGTCAGGGCCAGAGCGCTCTGCACCAGGCTGTTGCGCATGCCGAGGGCGGCCAGGCGACGCGCGAACGGCAGGAAGGCTCCCAGAAAGGCCGGGGCACGATTGCCGCTCAGTGCGGCATCGATCAGCCCCATCATGGCCTCCTCGTACTCGGCGGTCGGAAACGCCCAGTTGGTGTGCACGCGCGCCTCGCGCATGGACTTGGTCATGGCCGCGCGGATACGCTCGCCGTAGGCGCGCAGCGCCGTGCCGGCAGGGCTGTGAGGCGACTCCGTGTCGGCCGGCTGGATCTCCAGCAGCTCGCAGGGCCAGCTGCCGAGCAGCATCTGATAGAGAAAGTACTCATCGTTGCGATCGGGTCGCAGTGTCTCCCCGGCAGGGGAGGCGGGGCCGCGCAGGATGCGCGACCAGACGGGCAGCTGCTCGCGCCACTCGCCGGCGAGCCCCGAGAGCGCTGCCAGGCGCGCCCGCGCATCCGCACCGCGCTTGGTGTCGTGCGTGGCCAGTGCCAGCATGGAATGCGGCCAGCGCTGCGCGCGCTGCTGATTGGCGTAATGAAAGGCCGCAACGGTGCCGCCGAAGCGATCCGGATCCCCGCCGACCTCGTTGAGCGCGATGAAGCGGTTGTAGCGATAGAACGCCGTATCCTCCATGCCCTTGGCGTCGACCGGACCGCTGTACTGTTGCAGGCGCATGGCCGTGCGCAGCAGCGCCTGATAGGAGAAGCCGCTGCGCGGCTGACCCAGCAGCGTGCCCTTGAGTACCTGCTCGAGATAGCCGAACACACTCGGGTCGATCGCGGTTTCATTGCGGCGTGCACGGGCCAGCGCCCAGTCGATATCGCGCTGATCCGCGCCATCCAGCTTGCCGCTGGCATCCAGATAGGTGCGATAGACCGGGAAGCAGGCGATGATCTCCTTCATCGCACGGCGCAGCAGGTTCTGCGTGAAGTCAGCGGTGCGTGGGTTCTGACGTGCCAGGCGTGCCATGTCGCGCGAGATCATGTTGAGCTCGCCCGCCATCTCGTTCTCCATGATGTGCAGCTTCGCCAGCCGCGCGATCTCGGCGTAGCGGCGCTGCTCGCCGGAGAACTCAATATAGGTATCGCTGAAGGCGTCCTGCGCACCCGGGTCCACCAGCAGCGCGAGCGCCTGGTTCAGAAAGTCATAACCGGTGGTGCCGTGGATCGGCCAATCCTCACGCAGCCGCTCGTGGGGCGAGAGGATCTTCTCCACCACGAGATAGAAGGGGCCCTCGGCACGACGGGGGCCGAGCCGGCGCGACAGTCGCTTCAGATAGCCCTTCGGGTCGTACAGCCCGTCGATGTGATCGATGCGCAGCCCATCGATCATGCCCTCGCGCGCCAGACGCAGTACCCGCTGGTGCGCATGGTCGAACACCTCGGGCAGCTCCATGCGCAGGCCCGCGAGGTCATTGATATTGAAGAAGCGCCGGTAATTGATGTCGTCGGCGGCGACGCGAAAGTGCGCCAGGCGCCAGTGCTGTCGCTGGATCAGCTGGTGCAGGGGTTGCCAGGAATCGGGCTCGCCCTCCCGTCCGGCGAAGCGCCCGAGTGCCGCGGCGAGCGCGCTGGCCGACTCGGGATGCTCGCGTACTTCGCTGGCCAGGCGCGCTTTGAGCTCGGCGGCGCGGCGCGGCAGCTGGCCGCGCGCATTGGGCAGCCAGGCGAAGGCATCGGAAAGATGCTCGAGCCGCAGGCTTCCGTCGGTGAAGATGCGCGCATAGTCCGGCGGCCAGATCGGCAGCTTGTGGGTCTCGTAGGCCCATACCGCGAAGCTGCCCTCCTGCTCATCGAAGCGCAGTCGCAGCGCGCCGCGCTCCAGTTCCACGCCGTACTGATCGCCGAGCAGCGGCACCAGCAGCTTGTCGTGCAGGTAGCGGCGCGCCGGATCCCATTCGATGTCGAACCAGCCGGCATGCGGTGCATCGGGGCCGAGCTCCAGCACCTCGAGCCACAACGGATTGTCCGCGCCGCCCACGCCCATGTGGTTGGGGACGAAATCGAGCAGGTGGCCGAGCTGGTGGCTGCGCAGCGCCGCGCACAGATTCTGGAAGGCGGCGGTATCGCCGAGCTCGGGATTGAGCTCACCATGATCGACGATGTCATAGCCGTGCGGACTGCCGGGCCGTGCCTTGAGGTAGGGCGAGAAGTACGCGTGACTGACCCCAAGTGCCTGCAGGTAGGGGGCGAGCGCCGCGGCGCGCTCGAAGCCGAAGCCGTGATGCAGCTGCAGTCGGTAGGTCGCGCGTGGAATCATGCTTTCAACGCGGCTCGAGCCAGCAGCGCACGCTCCAGGGCGCGAGGGTGTCAGCCTGCGGCGCCTCGCCCTCCTGCCAGAGCAGCAGCTCGCCGTCCGCCGGCTCAAAGCCCGGCGCCGGCGCCTCGTGCAGGTTCACTGCGAGCGCGAGTCGCTCGGGCTCACCGCTCATGCTCGCGCCCGCACCGCAGTCCCATGCGAGCTGCACGGCGCCTGGCCCCAGGACACGAAAGCGTGCCGCGCGCGTGATGCCAGGAAGCCGCGGCACGAGCTCGCGCGTGCGCAGTGCCAGCAGATCCCGATACCACTCGAGCCACGCCGCATGCTCGGGCGAGCGCAACGCCTGCCAATCGAGCTTGCTCGCCAGAAAGGTCGCTTCGGCCAGCGGGTCCGGAATGCGCTCGCGCGCAGCGGGGTTCTGGAAGGTCGAAAAGCGCGCGAACTCTGCGCGCCGTCCGTCGCGCACGTGATCGGCAAGCTCGGCGCCGAAATCGCAGAAGAACTGAAATGGCTGCCTGGAGCCCCACTCCTCGCCCATGAAGAGCATCGGGATCTGTGGCAGCAGCAGATACGTGGCCGCCACTGCGCGCAGTGCCGCGCTCGAGGTGAGCGCGCTCAGGCGCTCGCCGAAGGCTCGATTACCGATCTGATCATGGTTCTGGATAAAGGCCACAAAGGCCGTGGGCGGCAGCTGTGCGCTCGGCTCCCCACGCGTGGAGCCGCGATAGGGCATGTGCTCGCCCTGGAACGCAAACCCCTCGGCGAGCGCACGGCCCAGCTGCACGCCTGACTCGCGAGGATAATCGGCATAGTACCCTTCGGATTCTGCGCTGGCGGCCACGTGCAGCACATGATGGACGTCATCGTTCCACTGCGCATCATAAATCCCGGCTCGTGCCTGCCCATCGCGGGCAAGCCAGCGCGCCTGATTGTGTTCGTTCTCGAGCACCAGGTGTACCTGCCGTGGCAGCGGTGCAGCGCGAATACGTTCGCCGAGCGTCTGCAGAAAATGCGGCTGCCCATCGTCGATGATCGCATGCACGGCATCGAGCCGCAGGCCATCGAAATGAAACTCGGCGAGCCAGTAGAGCGCGTTCTGACAGAAGAACTCGCGCACCGTCGCGCTGCCCTCGGCGTCGTAGTTGATCGCCGCGCCCCAGGGCGTGTGATGACGCTCGTTGAAGAACTGCGGCGCGTACAGCGGCAGATAGTTGCCCTCCGGACCGAAGTGGTTGTAGACCACATCGAGCAGCACCATCAGCCCGCGCGCGTGGGCGGCATCCACCAGCGCCTTGAGGTCCTCCGGCCGTCCATAGCTGGCATCCGGGGCGAAGGGCAGTGTGCCGTCATAGCCCCAGTCGCGCCGTCCGGGAAAATCCGCAAGCGGCATCAGCTCGATGCCCGTGACGCCGAGCGCGGCCAGGTGATCCAGCCGGCTCATCGCCGCGGCGAAGGTTCCCTCGGGTGTGAAGGCGCCCACGTGCAGCTCATAGAGAATGGCCTCATGCCAGGGCCGGCCGCGCCAGCTGCCATCGCCCCAGGTGTAGGCGAGCGGATCGATGACCTCGCTTGGCCCATGCACGTCCGCGGGCTGAAAGCGTGACGCCGGATCGGGCACGGCCAGCCCGTCGGGCAGCACGAAGCGATAGCGCGTGCCCGGACCGGCCTCAAGGCTGATGTGCTCGTACCAGCCTCCGGCCCCGGGGGTCATCGGTAGCGGGGCCGCGTCGCCGAGCGCAAGGCCGATGCGTGGCTGTCCGGGCGCCCAGAGCCGGAAGCGCACCGCGCGCTCACCCTGCGCGGCGCCGATCAGCTCGGCGCCGAAGAGGGCGGGTGCCGCTGCCCCCTCTGCAGCGCCGGGGTGTCCGGCCTGCCCCCCGCCGCCGCTGTGTAGCGCCATCGGCCCGCTGACTTTAAGACTGCGCAGCGTGCGGGGCGTGCGCGCCCGTGCCGGCCATGTTGCCCGCGCCCGCGCGATCGCCGCTGCCGTTGCCGCCGCCGTCGCCGTCGCCGGCCTGCGATTGCAGCGCCGTCGGAAATCTCTTCAGCTGTTCGCGGATCGCATACAGCTCGCGCTCTTCGATGATGCGGATGCCGCCGGGGCAGCGCATGGCGCGCTGAATCTCGCTCTGGCGCGCCAGCAGCCGCTGCAGATCGGGCTGGCTGTCCAGCTGACTCTCCATGATGGTCCACCTCGTCGGGAGTACGCCTGGCGGGCAAGCGTGACAGTGCGCGCGGCGCTGCGCCGCTGGCGCGCGCCGCATCGTCGAGCCGGCGCATGCCCACACCGGCCTCGGGGGCGCCGCGCGCAAGCCGCACCCGGTCGCGCTACAAGGCGCGAAAAATGTCGTTGACGAGGTCCTCGCCGATGCCCATGCCCGCGCCCAGTCCCAGCCCGCCGAGCATCGTGCCAAAGAAGCCGCCTCCGCCGCCGAACGCGGGCGCCTGCATCCAGCCGCGCGGCTGCATCGTGGGCTGTGGGTGGCTCTGCAGCTGGGCCTCCAGGCCCTGGATATACTGCGCCATCTGCTGCAGCATCAGCTGCGTTGACTGGCCGAAACCGGCGATGCCCATGCCGATCTCGCGCAGATCCATGTTGAGCTCGCGCGCGCTGGCCGCATCCTTGGCGTTGGCGGAAATCTTGGTGGCGAGGGCCTGCAGCTGCTGTGCGAGCCCCTGCATCTGCTGCTGCATCTGAGCGGTCTGTTGCTGCGCCAACTGGTAATCCATGCGTTGCCTCCGCGGTGAAAACGCTACTGTAGTCATTGGACCGGTGCGGCTGCAAAACGATCCCGCCGGGGCGGCCACCGCCGCTACAATCGCGCCCTGGAGGTAGGCATGGGATTTGCGCGGCGCTCGGGCAAGCGCCTGTACTGGCGGCTGGAAGGCGCGAGCGATCGCCCCGTGCTGTTGCTGCTGCATCCGCTGGGCAGTGACCTCAACTCCTGGGATCTGGCGCTGCCCTGGCTGACGCGGCGGCTGCGGGTGCTGCGCATGGACTTCACCGGCCATGGCGCCTCCGATGTCCAGCCCGGTGACCACTCCCTGCAGAGCCTGGCGGACGATGTCGTCGCCGTGATGGATGCCTCGAGCATCTCACGCGCCGCGATCTGCGGGCTATCGCTGGGCGGCATGGTCGCGATGTCGCTGGCGCAGAGCACCCCCGAGCGCGTCAGCGCCCTGGTGTGTGCCTGCACCTCCGCCCGGATGGATGGCAAGCTCTGGGCCGAGCGCATCGCAACGATCCGCTCGCAGGGACTGGCAGCCGTGGCCGATGCAGCGCTGCAGCGCTATTTCTCGCCCGCCTTCGCGCAGGCGCATCCCGAGATCACCGGCACGATCCGCACGGCACTGCTGGGGATGGATGCGGAGGGCTACGCGGGCTGCGCCGCGGCGATCCGCGACATGGATCTCATTCCCCGGCTCGGCCAGATCCGCGCGCCCACGCTCGTGATCAGCGGGCAGTACGATGTTTCCACGCCCCTGCGGGGCCACGGCGAGCATCTGCTCGCAGGCATTGCCGGTGCCGAGGGCTGTGAGCTGCCAGCCGCGCACTTCGCTGCGCTCGAGACGCCCGAGGCGTTTGCGAACGCCGTGTGCGCATTCGTCGATGGGCCGCGCAGCGCCACAGCCTCGGGGGGCATACAGGAGAGCCAGCGGGCATGACAGGCACAGGCAAGGCAGCCAGGACGGGCAAGGCAGTGCACCCAGGCGAGCAGGACATCGGCGCGGTGGGAGAGCACTTCCTCGTGGGTCTGCGACCCTCGACGACGCTCGATGCACGCGATCGCGCGCTGCTCGGCGAGCTGCGGCCGGCGGGCGTGGTGCTCTTCAAGAGCAACTTCCGGCACGATCTACCCTACCTGGACTGGCTGCCGATATTCGCGCGCCTGCTCGAGGAGGTGCGCGCGGCCATCGGGCGCGAGCGCATCCTCATCGCCATCGATCACGAGGGCGGACGCGTCTGCCGCACGCCGCCGCCGTTGACACGTTTCTCGTACGCGGCGCACTGGGCGGCACAGGCGGACGCGGTGGGCCATGCCATGGGCATCGAGCTGGCCTCCCTCGGCATCAACCTGAGTTTTGCGCCGGTGCTGGACATCCACAGCAATCCCATCAACCCCGTCATCGGGCTGCGCGCCTTCGGTGAGACGCCCGAGCGGGTAGCCGAGTCGGCCCTGGCCTTCATGGGTGCGCTGCAGGCCGAAGGCGTGCTCGCCTGCGGCAAGCATTTTCCGGGGCACGGGGACACGGACAGCGATTCGCACCAGGAGCTGCCGGTGCTGCGCCAGACCCTGGCAGCGCTCGAGGCGCGCGAGCTCAAGCCGTTCGAGGCCGCCATTCGCGCCGGCATCCCCATGCTCATGACGGCCCATATCCTCCTGCCCGCGATCGATCGCGAGGCCCCCGCGACACTCTCCACGCGCATCAATCAAACACTGCTGCGCGAGCAGCTCGGTTTCCGCGGCGTCATCGTCACCGACGACATCGGCATGCACGCGGTGTCTGAGCGATTCGAGGATCCTGCCGCCGCCGTGCAGGTGTTTGCGGCGGGGGCGGATCTGCTGATGGTGTGCGCACACTGGACCGACACGGATCGCTGCCGCGGCTTTGCACGCGCGCTGCTGGCGGCCGAGCGCACGGGGCATCTGGCCCCCGAGCTGCTCGAGAGCTCGCGCCGGCGCATCCGCGCGCTGCTGGCACGCGCACGCCAGGGGCGCGTCAGCCCGTTACCGGATCAGGTCTTCCAGAGTCACCGGCGCGCCGGCGCACTGTTCGCCGCCGAGACCGCCGAAGTCATCTGAACCGGCGGCAGCAGCGTCGCGAGCTGCGGTGGCTCGGCATTGCGCGTGAATGCGTAGGCAACGATGTGCTCGAGAATGTGCTGCACATAGCCGCGCGTCTCGTCGTACGGGATGTTCTCGATCCACACGTCCGCGGGCATCGGCGCGGCGGGCAGCCAGCGTGACAGCGACACGCTGCCGGCGTTGTAGGCGGCCAGCGCCAGGGCGAGCTGACCCTGGAAGCGATCGAGCAGCTCGCGCAGGTGTGCAGCCCCGAGCGTCACCGCGGTCGCCGGATCGAACAGCGTCTCGCCATCGAGCGACAGCTGCCAGCGCTGCGCGACCCCACGGGCGGTGGCGGGCAACAGCTGCATCAGTCCGCGCGCGTTGGCACGCGATACCGCATCGCTGCGGAACAGACTCTCCTGACGCATGACTGCGAGGATCCAGTCCGCGGGCAGGCGCATGCGCTCGCCAGCCGCCGTTACCTCGGGTGCGTACGGACGCGGGTAACGCAGGCGTACGTCGTCCCATTCACCAGCGGCGGCGAGCGTGGCAATCGACTGCGCATACCAGCCCCAGTCTGCCGCGAGCCGCGCGGCCTGAACCTTGACCTGCGCGGTGCTGCCGGCCAGCGCCGCAGCCCACTCGGCCACGGCGTCATCGTAGAGATCGCACGCGAACAGCTCGCGCGCGCGCATCAGCCCCGGCCGCTGCGCCAGCGACGCCTGCAGCGTCTGGTCATCGATGCTCGGCTCATCGCGCAGGTCATAACCGCGGTGCAGCCGGTCGGCGGCGAGATAGCCGTAGTAATCGCGCTCACCGGCGAGCGCGGCGTAGAGCGGCGTGGCCGCATCCGCCCCCAGCACCTGCTCTGTCGCCCGGGCGCGCCAGTATTGCCAGCGCGGCAGCATCGCCAGGGCGGGAGGCATCGCCTTCAGCCAGCGCAGCGCCTGCGGCCAATCTGCACTCCAGAGCGCCGCACGCACGCGCCACTGCTGAACCGCCGCATCGGCCAGCGACTCGGGCAGGGAACGGAAGAGAGCCAGCGCCGCCGCGTCATGATCGTAAGCGAGACCGAGCGCTGCCTCGCGCTGCAGCTGACCGTGCAGCATCGGCGTCATATCGGTCCGGGCCGCGAGGCCCGGCAACAGCGCGGCCGCCGCCGACGAATCGCGCAGCGCGAGCCGATGAAACCCAGCCTGCAGCGCCAGCGGCTCCACGGGCAGCTGCGGCTGCAGGACCAGCAGTCGCAGCGTGGCTGCCGGTGCCTGCAGCAGTCGCGCCCATTGCAGCAGCGGCGCGGAGCGCCCGGGCGGAAGGGCGGCGGTGAGCTGCAGGGCCAGGGCGACATTGCCCGCCGTGAGTGCTGCACGCACGCGCGCTTCGATGCGCTCGGGCGTCAGCAGCCCCTGCTGCTGCAGCTGCTCGAAGACACTGTCGCAGGCGCTGGGCTGCTGCACCGGCTGCGACCACTGCGCGAGCGCCTCGGTCTGCCAGGCAGTGGCGGCCGCGCCGGCGACGGCGCCGACCGCGAGCTGGCCGGCCAGGCGCTGGCAGAGCAGCAGCGGGTCGCTGACCGCGCTCGCGCGCGGCAGGAACCAGTCCCAGCGACCACGCGCTGCGAGGCTCACGAGCCAGTCGTGCTGCAGATCGTGCGCCACTGGTTGCCCGGCGTGGGCGCGGACAAAGGCGTCGATGCGCGCATCCAGCCCCGGTTCGCTCGCCGCCTGCAGCCCCTGCTGCAGCCGCGCGGCAACGAGGTAGTCATACAGGACATAGGAGCGTAGCGCCTCGGTGTCGTGGGCCTCGGCCTCGGCCTGGGCCTCCAGGCCCCCCGTACCCTGCCGCGCCTGTTGCAGGGCCTGCAGGAAAAGCGCGCGCACCGCTGGCGTCGGAGCCGCTGCCGGCGCGGTGCGCGCCAGCGGCGCAGCAGGGGCGGCGGCGCCGCTGGAGGTGCGCGGGGTGGGCGCGCTGGCGCAGCCGGCGGCCAGCAGCACGGCTGCACCCACCAAGGCACTGAGTGACCCGGTCCAGGCGCTGCGCGCAGGGAGGGGGCGAGACCCACCCGGAGTGGGAGCGGAGAGGGCCGGCAGGGACAACATGGTTGAAGTGTAGCGGGGACGCAGCGCCGCACGGCCGCCCGTGACGCGCAGCCGTTCTGTAGCTTGCAGCGGCGGCGCCGTGCCTGCCGCGCCGGGGACGATCAGCTCATAACGACCCTGGCCCTTGCTTTTCCCCGTAACTGATCGATAATCGATAGAAGGGCGGGGTGCTGCGGTGCTCCCGCGAGTCCCTCACTTCCCCTGCACGCGCCGGTCTCGCCGGTGCCCTCGTCGTCAGCCGACAAGGACCGGAACATGTGGATCGTCAGGCTCGCGCTCAAGCGCCCGTACACGTTCATCGTGCTGGCGGCGCTGATTCCGCTGCTCGCGGCGCTGGCCATCTTCGGTACGCCGCTGCGCAAGGGCATGGCGACCGACATCTTCCCCGACATCGGCATCCCGGTCATTGCAGTGGCCTATCAGTACTCGGGCATGCCCCCCGACGAGGTGGCCGGCCGTATCACCGCCCAGGTCGAGCGCTACGCGACCACCATCGTCAACGACATCGAGCACGTCGAGTCGCAGAGCTATCCGGGCATGGCGATCATCAAGATCTTTTTCCAGCCGGGAGTCGACATCAACCTGGCGATGTCGCAGGTCACGGCCTTCGGTCAGGTTTCGCTGCGCAATATGCCCCCGGGCATCCAGCCGCCGCTGATCCTGAAGTACAACGCCTCGAGCGTACCGATCCTGCAGCTGGCCATGTCGAGCGACCGGCTCACCGAGGCGCAGCTGTTCGACTTCGGCAATCAGGTGATCCGCTCGCAGATCGCCACCGTCGCTGGCGCCTCCATACCCTATCCCTACGGCGGCGCCACCCGACAGATCCAGATCGATCTGAAGCCTGACGCACTTCGCGCCCACGGTTTATCCGCCGCGGACGTGAACGCTGCCATCAACAATCAGAACCTCATCGTACCGGCCGGCACCGACAAGATCGGCAGCACCGAATACGACGTGCGACTCAATGCCAGCCCGCTGCAGATCGAGCAGCTGAACGATCTGCCGATCAAGAGCGATGGCAGTGCGGTGACCTACGTGCGCGACGTGGCGTTCGTGCACGATGGGCATCCGCCGCAGACCAACATCGTGCGCGTCAACGGCCGCCGCGCAGTACTCATGACGATCATGAAGACCGGCTCGGCCTCGACGCTCAATATCGTCAATTCCATCCGCGAGCGCCTGCCGCGCGTGCGCGAGCTCATGCCTGCGGGGGCCTCGATCGCCGCGACCGGCGATCAATCGGTATTCGTGCGCGCCGCGGTCAAAGGCGTCATCACCGAAGCGGTGAGCGCCGCGGCACTCACGGCGCTGATGGTGCTGCTGTTCCTCGGCAGCTGGCGCAGCACACTCATCATCACCATCTCCATTCCTTTGTCGATACTCGCCTCGATCCTGGCGCTCAATGCGCTCGGTGAGACCATCAATCTCATGACACTCGGCGGCCTTGCCCTCGCGGTGGGGATCCTGGTGGACGATGCGACCGTGACCATCGAGAACATCAACCGCCACCTGGAGATGGGCAAGGGCGTGGAGAGCGCGATCCTGGAGGGCTCGCGCGAGATCACGGTGCCCGCGCTGGTCTCCACGCTCTCCATCTGCATCGTGTTCGTGCCGATGTTCCTGCTCTCGGGCGTTGCGCGCTACCTGTTCGTGCCGATGGGAGAGGCGGTGGTATTCGCGATGCTCACCTCCTATCTCCTGTCACGCTCTCTGGTGCCCACGCTCGCCAAGTACTGGCTGCGCGCGCACTCTGCGCCCGGCGTGGGCGGCCACGCCCGCGTCCCGCCGCCGCCTGCGCAGCCCGTGGCTGCCAACGCCGCGCCGAGCAGGGGCTTTGCGCGCCTGCGGCGGCTGCAGGGGAGCTTCGAGCAACACTTCGAGGCGCTGCGCGCGCGCTATCGTGACATTCTGCTGCTGGCGCTCGAGCACCGCCGCGTCTTCATGACGGTGTTCCTGGCCGCCGCGCTGGTCTCGCTGCTCATCTATCCGCTGCTCGGTCGCAATTTCTTTCCCGAGGTGGATTCCGGCCAGATCAAGCTGCACGTGCGCGCGCCCACGGGACTGCGCGTGGAGGACACGGCGGCGCTGATCGATCACGTCGAAGCGGCCGTGAGGCAGGTCATCCCCGAGCGCGACATTGCCAGCGTCGTGGACAATATCGGGCTGCCGGTATCGAGCATTAACGTGACCTACGGCAACTCCGGCACCGTCGGCAGCAACGATGCGGACGTGCTCATTGCGCTCACGCCCGATCACCGGCCGACGGCCGATTACGTGCGCCTGCTGCGCGAGCGGCTGCCGCTGCAGTTCCCCGGCACGAGCTTCGCGTTTCTGCCGGCAGATATCGTCAGTCAGATTCTCAACTTTGGCGCCCCCGCGCCGATCGATGTGCAGATCAGCGGGCCGAGCGACGACAATCGAGCCCTGGCCGACCGGCTCCTGGCCTCGCTGCATCACGTGCCGGGGCTGGTGGATCTGCGCATCCAGCAGCAGTCAAATCAGCCCGAGCTGTGGGTCACGGCCGATCGCAGCCGCGCACAGCAGCTCGGCATCTCGCAGCAGCAGGTGGCCAACGACCTGCTGCTCACGCTCTCGGGCAGTGGCCAGATCGCCCCGACCTTCTGGCTCAATCCCAGCACCGGACTGCAGTACCCGCTGGTCACGCAGACACCGCAGTACCGCATGACTTCGCTGCAGGACCTGCAGAATCTGCCGATCAGCACGCCACGTCAGACGCAGCTGCTCGGGGGCCTCGCGACGATCACGCGTGGCTTCGGGCCCGCCGTGGTCACGCACTACGATGCGCAGCCCGTCATCGACATCTACGGCGCCGCGCAGGGCCGCGACCTCGGAGCCATTGCCCACGACGTGAATGCGCGCATCGCGGCGCTGCACGGGCAGCTGCCGCGCGGCTCGCACATCCTGGTGCGCGGGCAGGTGCAGACGATGAGCGCCTCCTATCTGGGTCTCGCGATAGGGCTGGTCGGCGCCATCGTGCTGGTGTATCTGCTCATCGTCATCAATTTCCAGTCCTGGATCGATCCCTTCATCATCATCACGGCGCTGCCCGCGGCCATTGCCGGCATTGCATGGATGCTGCTGGTGACGGGCACGACATTGAGCGTACCGGCACTGACCGGCGCCATCATGTGCGTCGGGGTGGCCACGGCCAACAGCATTCTCGTGGTGAGCTTCGCGCGCCAGCGGCTCGCGGAAGGCGCCGGCGCGCTGCAGGCGGCGCTGGATGCCGGCGTGACGCGCTTTCGGCCGGTGCTGATGACGGCGCTCGCCATGATCATCGGGATGCTGCCGATGTCCCTCGGTCTGGGTGCCGGCGGCGAGCAGAACGCACCGCTTGGCCGCGCGGTGATCGGCGGGCTGATGTTTGCAACCATCGCGACGCTGGTATTCGTGCCGGCGGTGTTTGCGGCCATACACGGGCGGCACGCGCGCGGCGCGCGCGATGCGGCCATCTGAGACTTCCGGAGAGCAACCCATCATGGATCAACCGACGCATAGTTGGGAGAGGCAACAGCAACAGGGCGCGACGGCTCGCACGGCGCAGCGGCTGGTGCGCCTCGCGGCCGTGGTGGTCGTGCTGGGCGTGGGCGTGCTGGCCTGGCGCATGGTCTCGGCGCAACGCGCGGTGGCGGCCCTGCAGGTGCAGGCCGACGCCGATGCCGCGCTGGTCGTGGCGACGACGCTGCCGCGCGCCGAGTCCGGCACACTGCAGCTCGTGCTGCCGGGCACGCTGCAGGCAAATTACGACGCGCCGATCTATGCGCGCACCGATGGCTATCTGAAACGCTGGCTGGTCGACATCGGTACACCGGTCAGGACCGGGCAGCTGCTCGCGGAGATTGAATCCCCCGAGGTCGACCAGGAGCTGCGGCAGGCACAGGCCGATCTGGCCGCGGCCGAAGCCAATCATCAGATTGCCGAGGTGACCGCCGAGCGCTGGCGCAGGCTGCGCTCCACCGACTCGGTGTCGCGGCAGGACGCCGATGAGAAGATCAGTCTGGCGACTTCCAGCGCTGCCCAGGTGCAGGCCGCGCGCGCCAATGTCCAGCGGCTGCGTGAGCTGTCGGGATTCGAGCGCATCGTGGCACCCTTCGACGGGGTGGTCACCGCGCGCGACACCGACGTCGGACAGCTGATCAGTGCGGGCAGTGGCACGGGACGGGAGCTGTTTCGCATCGCCGACGTGCGCCAGCTGCGGCTATATGTGAATGTGCCGCAGACCTATTCGACGCTGATGCAAAAGGGTCTGACCGCGCAGCTGCTGCTGCCCGATCATCCCGGCCAGAGCTTCACGGCCACGCTGACGCGCACCTCCGGCGCCATCGATCCGGCCTCGCGCACGCTGCTGACCGAGCTCATGGTGGACAACACGCGCCACCAGCTGCTGCCCGGTTCCTACGTCGATGTGCACTTCCAGCTGCCGCCAGACGCGCAGGCGGCGGCGTACCGCGTGCCGGCCAATACGCTGCTGTTTCGCGGCGATGGCCTGCAGGTCGCAACCGTGGATGCGCACGAGCGCGTGGTTCTCAAGCCCGTCACCCTCGGTCGCGATTTTGGCTCCGATGTCGAGATTACACACGGTCTCTCGGCCGGGGATCGAATCATCCTCAGCCCACCCGATTCGCTGAGTGACGGGGAGCTCGTGCGCGTCAGCAATGCCGCATCCGCGCAGGTGGCTCGCTCGTGAGGCGACCGACCGTGAGTCGACGTCTGCTGCTGGCAGCACTGCCGGGCGCGCTGCTTGCAGCCTGCTCGCTGGCGCCGCGCTACCAGCCGCCCGCGCCCACCGAGCTCGTCAGTTATAAAGAGATCGGCAGCTGGGTGCGCGCCGTGCCGGGCCGTGCGCAATCGGACCAGGACTGGTGGACGGCGTTCGGCGACCCGTCCCTCGCGGCGCTGGAGCGCTCGCTCACAGGCAGCAATCCCGATCTGCAGGCCGCTCTGGCACGCCTGCAGCAGGCGCAGGCCATTGCAGGGCGTGCGCGCTCGAACCTGTTTCCCGCGGTGGGTGCCGAGGCGTCGGCTGCGCGCCAGCGCAGCTCCGCTCACGCGCCGTTGTCGAGCGTGCTGGGCGGGGCAGGCTCCTATAATGATTTTCTCGCTACGTTGAATCTGTCGTGGGAGATCGATCTGTTCGGCCGGCTGCGCAATACGGCGGCCGCCGCGGGTGCGCAGGCGCAGGCCAGCGCCGCGGACCTGGCGGCGCTGCGCCTCTCGCTGCAGGCCGAACTCGCCAGTGACTACTTCATGCTGCGTGGAGCAGAGGCTTCCGAACACGTGCTGTCGGATGCGATCGCCAATTACGACCACGCCTATGAGCTGACCCATAACCGCTATCAGCAGGGCGCCGCGGCCGCGACCGACGTCGAGCAGGCCGACACCCAGCGCCAGAACGCGCGCGCCGAACTCGCCGCCGCGCAGCTGCAGCGCGCGCAGCTCGAGCATGCCATCGCGGTACTGCTCGGTGAGGTGCCGTCGCGCTTTGCCCTGGCGTCCGGAGAGCTTGCGGGAGCGCCCCCGCCGATTGCAGTGGGCCTGCCCTCGACGCTGCTGGAACACCGGCCGGATGTCGCGGCCGCGGAGCGGCGCATGGCGGCAGCCAACGCCCAGATCGGCGTGGCGCGCGCGGCCTGGTTCCCGGTTTTCTCCCTGGCCGGCGCCGCCGGCTACGAGAGCATTGCGGCCGGCAGTTGGCTGACGGCGCCAAGCCGGCTGTGGTCGGTCGGCCCGTCCATGCAGGTGCCATTGCTGGACTTCGGAGCACGCGCCGCGATGAACCGACAGGCGCGCGCCGCCTATGAGGAGGCCGTCGATAATTATCGCAAGGTCACGCTGACGGCCTACCAGGAGGTCGAGGACAACCTGGCGGGTCTGCATTACCTCGCCGATCAGCTGCGCGCCGATCAGGCGGCGACGGTGTCGGCACAGAGTGCCGCGTACCATGCCGATCAGCGCTACGATACCGGGGTCGCCGATTACATCGAGGTCACGACTACACATAATGAGGCCCTGCAGGCGCAGCGTGACACCATCGACGTGCGCGTAGCGCAGCTCAACGCCGCCGTCGCGCTGATACGCGCCACCGGCGGCGGATGGATGGGCGCGCTAGAATCGCAGGTGGCGCAGCGACAACCAGTGCCAGTGGGTCGTGATGGGCAGTCAGCCCATGGGGTCGGGCCATGAGTGAGACGGTTCTGAAGCGCACCTGCATGCGCGACCGGATTCGCGATGTGCTCGTCGCGCGCATCCTGGATGGAACCTACCCGGCGGGCACGCAGCTCAAAGAGCTGGTGCTGGCGCGTGAATTCAATGTCAGTCAGGCGCCAATCCGTGAGGCACTGCGCGAGCTCGAGGGCTCGGGTCTGGTGCACTCCGAGCGCTTTCGCGGCACGCTCGTGCGCGGCACTGACTTCGAGGAGATCCTGGACTCCTACGAGCTGCGGGCGACGCTCGAGACGCGGGCGCTGCATCTGGCCTCACCCTACGATGGCGCACTCATCGCCGAGTTGCAGCACTGTCATGCGCAGATGCGCGAGGCACTGGCGGCCGAGGATCCCGAGCGCTACATCGACTATGCCATGCGCTTTCACCGGCGCATCATGGAGGGCAGCGGCAACCGCTCCTTTCTGAACGTATGGGACTCGCTGCTCTGGGACGTGCGCGGCCGCATCGTGTTGCATCGTTTCGTCGAAACCGGTCGCAGCTTCGCCCCGCTGTTACAGATGCACGAGGCGTTGCTGGCGCGCCTGGCGGCGCAGGACCCCTCTGGCGCTTCCGAGGCGCTGCGCGCCATTCTCGATCGCGTCTGCTCCGCGTTCGCCCCCGCCTGAGACGCCTGCGCGCTCGCAGCCGCCCCGGCGCACGAGCCCGCCGCGCCCGCGAGCTGGCACTGGCGTTGGCTCTGCCTGGGTGTACCATCGGGCCGCGAAAGTCACGCCGGGGCCAGCCGAGGAGTCAGCATGATTGCGCATACCAGTCTGCCAGTGAGCGATTATCAGAAGTCCAAGGCGTTCTATAGCCGCGTGCTCAAATCACTCGGCTACACCAACAACATGGAATACGGTGAGGCTGCCGGCTTCAATGACGGCAAGAACACCGACTTCTGGATCCACAAGAGCAGGGTTGTCGCGACGCATCTGGCGTTCGAGGCGAAATCCGCCGAAGAGGTCAAGGCGTTTCACGCCGCCGCGCTCGCGGCCGGCGCCAGGGACAACGGTGCTCCGGGCTATCGAGATTATTCGCCGGGCTACTACGCCGCCTTCGCCTACGACCCCGATGGCCACAACATCGAGGCGGTCTGGTACGACGACAGCAAGGAGCCGTCGACAAAGTAGCTAGCGTGCGGGCCAATGCCAGGGCGGCGTCTGAAACTCTGAGCGGCCCACCAGCTGCGTCTGACCAAGCTCCTTGTCGAGCTCGAAGCTCGTGCAACCGGGAATCTCGCGCAGCGCCGCCGCCAGTCTCGCGGCGTGACACACGACCCAGACCTGGGTGTGGGCGCAAGCCACGCCAATCAGGCGCGCCAGCGCGGGCAGCAAGTCCGGGTGCAGGCTGGCTTCCGGTTCATTCAGCACCATGAGGACCGGTGGGCGAGGGCTCAGCAGGGCGGCAATCCACAGAATGTAACGCAGCGTGCCGTCCGACAGCTCCGAGGCTTCCAGGGCTCTGAGCAACCCTTCCTGGCGCAGACGGAAATTGAAGCGCCCGGCTTGCTGGTCGATCTCCAGTCTCGCGCCAGGGAAGGCATCGGCGATCGCGCGATCGAGCGCCTCGGTATCTCCGATCTCCCGAATGGTCTGCAGTGCCGCGGCCAGATCCCGTCCATCGTGCCCGAGCACCGTCGTGCGCGTGCCGACCTGTGGCGCTCGAGCGGGCGAGTCGCTGTCGGTGCGGAAATGATCGTAAAAGCGCCAGGTGCGCACCTGGTCGCGAAGCATCAGCACCTCCGGTGCCCGGGCGGGATCCGCGATCCGCGTAAACAGGCTATCGAAGGTCGTAAGATTGGAGGCAATGGCTTCCCATTCCCCCGCATCCGAGCGCACCTGAACGAACGGTCCCCTGCGATCCACCAGCAGCGTGGCTGGACGCAGTAGCGGGCCGGTCCAGATGCACTCGCGCTTGATTTCCGGATCCCTGGCGAACATCGAATCCGTGGGCGTCGGTAATCCGAGATCTATCGCGTACCCGAATTCATCGGATGCGAAACCGAGACGCAGGCTGACGGGCTCTTTGCGGGCCGTGCCCTGCACGGGCACTTCCCGCCTGCGCATGCGGCGCGATGTGGACTCGGGTCCGGCCCAAAGGGTTGATTCCAGGCCGCCCTCTCTGGCCAGGGAGGCGACGATTCCGCCCTGCACCGTATCCACCAGCAGCCGCAGTGCACGGTAAAGATTCGACTTGCCACTGCCGTTTGGGCCGGTGATGAGGTTGAGCGGGCCGAGCGGGAGCACCAGATCGCGGATGCTGCGGTAATTCGCTATGGCGAGGGTTTTGAGCATTGTGATGAGGTATTTCGACGCCTGCATCCGTGCGGTACGCTGACCCTGTCGACACCCATGCCGGGAGCGTCGAGAGCCAAGAATGCCATGAAACGTACACTCATCAGCTCAGGTTCTCGCTTCGAGGCCGATATGGCGTACAGCCGCGCCGTGGTGCATGGGGATTGGGTATTCGTCTCCGGTACCACCGGATTCGATTACGCCAGCATGACGATATCCGACCAGCTGCCCGAGCAGACCGAGCAGTGTCTGCGCAATATCGAGATGGCCCTGTCCCAGGCCGGCGCAAGTCTTCGCGATGTCGTTCGGGTCACCTATGTGTTGCCCAACGGCGGGGATTTTCCGCAGTGCTGGCCGGTGCTGCGCAAGTACTTTGGAGACGTGCGGCCTGCGGCCATGATGATCTGTGCCGGCCTGTCGGATCCGCGCATGCAGATTGAAATCGAGGTCACTGCTCTAAAACAGTAAACCCAGGAGTCAGCATTCATGGCCAGGAACGTCATCTGCCTCTGGTACGACGGTACCGCTGAGGAGGCTGCCAGCTTCTACGCTCGAACCTTTCCGGACAGCGCCGTGACAGCGGTGCACACTGCTCCCGGGGACTACCCCAGCGGCAGTCAGGGTGGGGTACTCACGGTCGAGTTTACCGTCGTGGGCGTGCCCTGCCTCGGCCTCAATGGCGGCCCGGCGTTCAAACACAACGAGGCCTTCTCGTTTCAGATCCTGACCGACGATCAGGCCGAGACCGATCGCTATTGGAATTCGATCGTCGGCAATGGCGGCAGCGAGAGTGCGTGCGGCTGGTGCAAGGACAAATGGGGGTTGTCCTGGCAGATCACCCCGCGCGCGCTGATGCAGGCCGTGAGCGATCCGGATCGGGCCGCGGCGAAGCGCGCATTCGAGGCGATGATGACCATGAAGAAGATCGATATCGCCACGATCGAGGCAGCCCGACGCGGCCGAGCCACGTAAGGACTCTGCGGATTCGTTCCCGTCAGGTACGCAGTCCGCGTGATTCCTAGCCTGTCGGTTCCTGTCGCAGCGGGCGGCGCTTGCCTGGCTCATGGGCGACACGGATCGACAGGTGCTTGCGCGAGCGATGCACTTTTCGGCGCAAAGTAAGTATAGGGTACGGGAAGAATCGTCCGTTACCGAGGTGCTCGGTAAGGACCAGGGGTGGATGGTGGAGCGGAAGGGGATCGAACCCTCGACCTTCGCATTGCGAACGCGACGCTCTCCCAGCTGAGCTACCGCCCCACGAAGGGCGCGATTCTAGCATCCACGCGGGCACCCGCAACGCCGCTGTCGTGGCGCGTGGCTTGCCGTAATCTGCGCTGCGCGCCATGATGCGCGCCCACTGTCTGGGCGCCAGGGCCATGAAACTCATCAGCTTTCGCCAAGGGGAACGCACCGGAGCCGGCGCTTTACTCGAGGGGCAGGTGCTTGACTTCGCGTCGGCAGCGCGGCTGACGGGCGAGCGGGTTGATCTGACTTCGGTTCTGGCGATCGTGCGCGGTGGACCCTCTGCGCTGGCGGCCTGCCGGCGACTCGAGCAGCAGGCGCGCGAGCAGCCTCAACGGCTGGCCGCCGCGCTGACGCCGGCCACGCAGCTGCAGCTGCTCGCACCCATTCCGACACCGGTTCGCAATGTTTTCTGCGTCGGGCGCAATTATCTCGAGCATGTTCGCGAGGGGGCCTCGGCCCGCAATGCAGCGGTGCAGGTTCCCGAGGTGCCGCAATTCTTTACCAAGGCGACACACGCGCTGACCGGCCCGGACAGCGACGTTCGTCTGGATCCCAAGGTCACACAGAAGCTTGATTATGAGGTGGAGCTGGCCGTCGTGATCGGCCTGGGCGGCCGCGACATTCCCGCCAGCGCAGCCTTCGACCATGTGTTCGGCTATACCATCGCCAACGACGTCACGGCGCGCGATCTGCAGCGCCGGCATGACCAGTGGTTCAAGGGCAAGTCGCTGGACACCACCCTGCCGCTGGGGCCGTGCATCGTGCCGCACGCCGATATCGGCGATCCCCGCACCCTCGAGCTGTCTCTGACGGTGAATGCAGAGGAGCGACAGCGTGCACGTGTCGAGCAGATGATCTTCGACATTCCCACGCTGATCGCCTCATTGTCGGCCGGCCTGACGCTGGAAGCAGGAGATATTCTCTCCACCGGCACGCCCTCAGGAGTCGGCTTTGCGATGAATCCGCCGCGTTTCCTGCGCGGCGGCGACGTGGTCATCGCGCGGATCGATCGCATCGGCGAGCTACGCAACCGCATCGTCGAGGTCTGAGGGACTCAGCCCCGGCAGTCGGCGTAGAATTCATCTGCGCTGCAACGCCCCCGTAGCTCAGTGGATAGAGCGACCGCCTCCTAAGCGGTAGGTCGTCGGTTCAACTCCGGCCGGGGGCGCCAATAAGATCAGGCAGTTGCAGTTGATTTCGTTTGTTCTTCGACCTGATCGTCTAACGAACGTCTAACGTCCTGGAATTTTCCGCCCTCGATGACGCCGCACACGCATCTTCCGTGCTCCAGATGTGCCACCAGCTGTGCGATGGCACGAAGCACCTATCCGACTATCCGGCTCACCATTCACATGTGAACACAACGATTACGCCAGGCAGAGGGCAACCGTCCGACCTGGACTGTGGCATCGAGGACGGTCAGGGCGGCCAGTTAAAGGGCAAGGCATTGGCAAAAAAATGCGTTGCGGAATGGGAGCACATCCTGAACACCGGGGGACTAGCAGCGGAACGCATGTCCTGAGCTTCCTTTTGTCCACTTGAGAGGTCTGCAGGCAAGATAAGCTCAGTGTATAAACTGCGTGGCGTGAGCAAGGGTACCAAAAGATTCCGAACTCCCTATGAGTGACAATCCAGAACCGCTGCCGCAAGGCACGCTAATTTCCCACCTGTTGGAACTGCGCAAGCGGCTACTGCGCGCTTTTTCGGCTGTCTTGATTGCCTTCATTCCCTGCGCGTTCTATTCCAACCGGCTGTTCGACTTTTTATCTAAGCCGTTGGTATCGCAGCTGCCGCCCGGACAGAAACTCATCGCCACCACTGTGACCGGCACCTTCACGACGCCGCTGAAGCTTGCTTTCGTCGTCGGACTCTTGATTGCCATGCCATACGTGCTCTATCAGACCTGGGCGTTTGTGGCGCCCGGCCTGTACCGGAAAGAAAAGCGATTCGCGG
>DATJUN010000011.1:0-2894 GCA_035502275.1 Steroidobacteraceae bacterium | reverse complement strand
CCAGCCGGCGATCGACGAGCCGTCGAACATCTTGCCGTCGGTGAAGAACTCCTCGTTGATGTAACGGGACGGAATGCTGACGTGCTGTTCCTTGCCGCGGGTGTCCGTAAAGCGCAGGTCCGCCCACTTCACCTCCTTGTCTTTGATCAGCTTGATGACATCGCTTGAGCTCATATCGCCTCCAGTACTACGTTCTTTCTTTAGTGCGCGCCATACGGCTACCGCGCCGCATGCGCGTCGCGCGCGCGCCTGCCCCGCGCCGGGCCCCATTTGGATGCAGGTCCTTTGCGAGATCCATGCCGTTCCACGCGGCGTGATAAATCAATTGGTTAGCGCAGCCACACTCTCCAGGCGGGCGCGGCGTTGCACTATTGTAGTGCGCCAGGATAACCGGCGCCCCTGTTTTGGGCGGGGCGCGCGCGGCGCGGCCGAGCGCGACACAGATCGAGTGCGTGCCGGCGCTCGCATATACTCGCGCGCTTCGCCAGCGGCGCGCACCCAGGTACAGGACTTCACGAGCGGATGCAGAACGAGCGAATCGGCGAGCCGCCGCGGACCTTTCAGGACCTCATCTTCACGTTGCAGCGTTACTGGTCGCAGCAGGGCTGCGTCATCCTGCAACCCTATGACATGCCGGTCGGCGCGGGCACCTTTCATACCGCGACCTTCCTGCGCGCCATCGGCCCCGAGCCCTGGCGCACCGCTTTCGTACAGCCCTCGCGGCGACCCACGGACGGGCGTTACGGCGATAACCCGTTCCGTCTGCAGCACTACTACCAGTTTCAGGTGCTGATCAAACCCTCCCCGGCGGACATTCTGGATCTATACCTGGGGAGCCTGCGTATGCTCGGCTTCGATCCACGTGTTCACGATGTCCGTTTCGTCGAGGATGACTGGGAATCCCCCACGCTCGGGGCCTGGGGACTGGGTTGGGAAGTGTGGCTCAACGGCATGGAGATCACGCAGTTCACCTACTTTCAGCAGGTCGGTGGCATCGACTGTCAACCGATCAGCGGCGAGATCACCTATGGGCTCGAGCGCCTGGCGATGTACCTGCAGGGGGTCGAGAGCCTGTTCGATATCGTCTGGGCCGAAGGTCCCCAGGGTCGCGTGACTTACGGCGACGTCTTTCATCAGAACGAGGTCGAGCAATCGAAGTACAACTTCGAGCTTGCCGACACCGCCGTGCTGCTGCGACATTTCGATGATCACGAGCGTGCCTGCCAGGCGCTGCTCGAGGCGCGGCTGCCATTACCCGCCTATGAGCAGGCGCTGGCCGCCTCGCACACCTTTAATCTGCTCGATGCGCGCCGCGCAATCTCGGTGACCGAGCGCGCCGCGTTCATCCTGCGTGTGCGCACCCTGGCACGTGCGGTGGCGAAAGCCTATTACGCCAGCCGCGAGGCCATCGGCTTTCCACTGCTCAGATCGGCGCCGGCCGCGGCGCCTTCGGCAAATCCATGAGCAGCGCGCGCATCGAGCGGCGCGACCTGCTGGTCGAGCTGGGCACGGAGGAACTGCCGCCCAAGGCACTCTCCACCCTGAGCCAGTCCTTCGCCGATGCACTCCGCGACGGGCTCGCGGCCAGCGACATCGCGATCGGCGCCATCGAGGCCTTTGCCACGCCACGACGACTGGCGGTGCTGGTGCGACGCGTAGCCGCGCAGCAGCCCGATCAGCTCCTGCGCCGCCGTGGGCCTCCGGTCTCGGTTGCATTCGATGCCGCCGGCAACCCCACGCGCGCCGCGAGCGCCTTCGCCAGCAGCTGCGCCGTGGGGATCGAGGCGCTCGGGCGCGAGCGCGATGCGCGCGGTACCGACTACCTCGCCTATGAGGGCACGCGGGCGGGGCAGCCCACGCGAGAGTTGTTGCCGGGCCTGGTGCGCACGGCGCTGGATGCGTTGCCCATTCCCAAGCGCATGCGCTGGGGCGCCTCGAGCGAGCAGTTCGTGCGCCCGGTGCATTGGCTGGTGCTGCTGTTCGGACGCGAAGTCGTGCCAACGACTCTGCTGGGCGTGAGCGCGGGCAACAGCACCCGCGGGCATCGCTTCATGGCGCCGCGACCCCTGCGCCTGACCTCTCCGGGCGTGTACGCCCAGACACTGCTGACGCGCGGCCGCGTCCTGGCCCACTTCGAGTCGCGGCGTGACCAGATTCATTCGCAGATCACGGCACTCGCCGAGCAGCTCGGCGGCCGCGCCATCATCGATCCCGCGCTGCTCGATGAGGTCACGGCGCTGGTCGAGTGGCCGGTGGCGCTCGCAGGGCAATTCGAGCCGCGTTTCCTGTCGTTGCCGCGCGAGGTGCTGCTCGCCACGTTGCAGGCCCATCAGCGCTACTTTGCGATCCAGGCGGGCGACGGCACCCTGCTGCCACGCTTCATCACCATCGCCAATATCGACAGCCCGGAGCCGCAGATCGTGCGCGCCGGCAATGAGCGCGTCGTGCGGCCGCGCCTGGCCGACGCCGCCTTCTTCTGGGAGCAGGATCGTCGCGCGCCACTCGCAGCGCGCCGCGCGGGTCTGGATGCCGTAACCTTCCAGGCCCAGCTCGGCTCGCTCGGCGCACGCACCGAGCGCATCGCCGCCCTCGCTGCGGGCATCGCCGCGCACATCGGCGCCGATACGGCGTACACGCTGCGTGCCGCGCAGCTCGCCAAGTGCGATCTGCTCTGCGCGATGGTCGGTGAGTTTCCCGAACTGCAGGGCACGATGGGTCGTTACTATGCGCTCGCCGATGGGGAGCCCGCGCCCGTGGCCGAGGCGATCGCCGAGCACTACCTGCCGCGCGGCGCCGGCGATGCGCTGCCGGCCTCACGCGTCGGCGATGCCGTGGCGCTCGCTGACAAGCTCGACCTGCTGGGCGGCATCTTCGCCATCGATCAGCGTCCGAGC
>DATJUN010000010.1:0-55535 GCA_035502275.1 Steroidobacteraceae bacterium | reverse complement strand
CGACACCGCCGAGCGCCTCGGCCGGTCCGCCGAGCTTCATGAGCTCCGCGAGCCTGGCGCGCCGCTCTTCGATGCTGACCTCGCGTGCCGCGGGGGGATGGCCCGCGGCCAGCACGTCGAGGAAACGCTTGACGCGCGGATCGAGCGGCACGGCTGCGGCGGCCGCCCGGCGCTTAGAGTCGCAGCGCCTGGCGCGTGAGCGCGGGCCAGCGCTCGAGATCGACGCCGTGGTTCGCGAACAGCGCAACGACCAGCCGGTCGATGCCGAAGGCCACGCAGCTCGTATGGGCGGGCTCGCCGCGATCGGTCTCGATGCTCCAGACGTGCCCGAAGTGATCACGGTGATAGTTGAAGCTCATGCACGCGGTCGGCGTCGCCTTGGCGTGGTAGGGAATCAGCATCTCGAACTTGAGCGCCTGCTGGCGCTGGCTTACCGCCATGACCTGGCCGACGCGGCCGAAGAACGGATCACTCGCCACGTCCAGCTCGCAGGGCAGCCCCAGCTGTTGGGCGATGCCCGGGGCGCGCTGCATCCACGCATCGCGAAACTCGCCGATCTGCTCCGGGGTGCCGATGCGCACGAACTCGCGCATGCGGAAGGACTGCAGACGGTTGAGCGCACGGGAGGGCTCGTGGCGAAAGCAGTCGGCGGCCACGTCGAAGCGCAGTCCCGTCCCGGGCAGCGCGCCGCGCGCGGCCGCCAGCGGATAGACCGGGTAGCAGGCTGCCGGCGAGAGCACCAGGTCCGTGGGAGCGAGCGCTGCGGTCCACTGCCCGCCCGCCTCATGGCGCGCGGCCGCGGCGAGGATGTCGCGCTCGTTGCCGTGCAGGGCGCAGACGCAGCCGAGCAGGTTTGGAAAGCTCTTCAGGTAACCGGATTTCTCCAGTTGTGCGCGGCTCATGACCGGTGGGAAACGCAGCACCTCGTTGCCCGGTTCGCGCAGGCTCGAGACGAAGCGGTCCAGGCGCTCGACGATGTGCTCGTAGAGCGCGGTGCGCGCATAGACGCCATCGACCTGCAGCGGCAGGAACAGCGCCGCGCCGATGGCGGCCAGGGATTCGTCCGACATGGTCGCGCCGCTCAGTCGTGCACCGAGGCGGGCAGCGGACTCATCAACAGCGTGCCGGCAAGGTTGGCGAGGATGCGCTCATTGTTGATCATGATCGGCGAGGAGAGCACGTCGCGCAGGTGCCGCTCGATGCTGAACTCGCCCTCGCAGCGATAGCCCGCCAGCCCGCAGGCGCGCAGCGCCGTGAGCACGATCGACACGGCCAGCTCCGAGGCCTGCACCTTCGTCAGCGTGATCGTGGATTGAAACTCCAGCGTTGCGAGCGCGGCCGCATCGTGCATGCTGCGCTCGTACAGACGGATCGAGCTCGAGAGCATGCCGCGCAGCGTGCGCAGCTGCGCCAGCCCCTGGCTGAACAGCGCAGCACCGGGCGGCAGCGCCCCGCCGCTGGCGCGCACGGCGTTGCGGATGAAGGCCTGTGTGCGCGTGAGCGCACCCGCGGCGATCCCGGTCCACACCGAGCCCCACAGCAGGTGCGCGAAGGGCACCATGGTGCGCGCATGCACCTGCGCATAGGGCTCGGGCAGTATCTGATCGCGCGTTCCCGACGCCTCGAGCGTATAGCCCTCGCTGCAGGTGCCGCGCATGCCGAGCGTGTTCCAGCCCGAAACGCGTGTCAGCGTGTAATCCTGCTTGAGAAACGCCACCATGACCTGATCGGAGGCTTCCGCATCTGCCGCCCGCCGCGCGGTGGTGACGATGCCATCGGCGTAGGCCCCGTAGGAGATCACGCTCGCGCGGCGCGTGAGCGCGATGCGCTCGCCCTCGTACTGCACCGGCGCCTCGCTCGAGCGGATGTTGCCGCCGCCGCCGCCTTCGGTCGTGGAGGAGGCGAGCAGCAGCTGCTCGGCAGCAATGCGCCGGAGCAAACGCTCGAGCACTGCGCTGCCGGCGTGATGCCGCACCAGACAGCCGATCTTGATCTGATGCATGGCGTACATCATGCCGGTGGCGGCGCAGGCCTGACCGAGCTGATAGCACACATCCGCGATGGTGCCGATGCCGGCGGCCTCTCCACCCAGAGCGTGCGGGATCTGCACGCCCAGCAGTTTCTGCGCCTTCAGCGCAGCCAGCGCTTCCGCCGGAAAGCGCGCCTCGCGATCGACCTCGCCCGCGTGGCGCGCTGCGATCCCGGCCACCGCCGCCGCGCGCGCCGGCACATCTGCGAGCGCCGCCTGCATTGCCTCACCTACGCTCGCCACGCTGTTCTCTCCTGCGCCTGACGCCCATCCAGCGACGATACCCGAAGCCCTGCTCCCGCGCATATCAGCCCGCCCGCCCGCAGCCCGTGGTGTCGGATAAGACATATGACCGGATCAGTGCGCCAGCAGACAGTTCACCGCAGGCTCAAATGCTATAGTCGCCCACATGAGCGAATCGGAGGGATGCGCAGCGCTGACATTGCGGCAGCAACTCATCGCCCTCATTCGACAGATTCTGGGTCCGCCGGCCGCGGCTCGACCCCTGCCCATCGACGCCCGCCTGGCCGATCTGGGCATGAGCTCGCTGAAGATGGTCAACCTCATGTTGTCCATGGAAGTGCAGTTCGACCTGGCCATTCCGCAGGCCGAGATCACACCGGAGAATTTCGCCTCCATCGCCTCGGTGGAAGCGCTGATCCTGCGACTGCGGGGTTAGCTCTACGGCGCCCGCGCCTGCTCGAGCGCGCGGATGAGCAGCTGCAGATCCGCCTCGGAGCTCTCCCCGTGGGTGGCGCAGATGCGCACCGCATCCACACCTTCGAAGCGCGTGGCGGCCACCCAGGCGCTGCCCGAGCGCAGCACGCGCTGAACGATCTGTCTCACCGGCGCCGAGCCTTCCGGTGGCATCACGCACAGCACCGCGAGCCTCGGCTCGTTACGCACGCGCCAGCCAAGCGAGGCGAGCAGCCGCGCGAGCTCCTCGATGAGCGCCACGGCGCGCTCCACATGCGCCGCATAACCCTCCCATCCCGCAGCCGCGAGCGACAGAAACAGTCGCAGCCCCAGGAAGCGGCGCGACCACTGCAGTGTGGTCAGATAGGGATCGAGCACCTCGGACCTGGACTGCATGAACTCGGCGGTGACGCGGAAGGCTTCGGCAAGCGTGTCGGGATGGCGCGTCAGGAACATGCCGCAGCCCATCGTGGCCGCGAACCACTTGTGCGCGTCGATCGTCAGCGAATCGGCCTGCTCGATGCCGCTCAGCAGCGCTCGCAGGCGCGGCGAGCACAGCAGGGCCCCGCCCCAGGCCGCATCCACGTGAAACCATGCGCCGTACTCGCGCGCCAGCTCCGCGCAGCGCTGCAGCGGATCGATCATGCCCGCGCCGGTGGTACCGGCCGTCGGTGCGACCAGGACCGGGCAGTCCCCCGCGGCACGATCGTGTGCCAGGCGCTCGGCCAGCTGCGCCGCATCCAGCCGGCCCGTGCCGTCCGTGCCGATCAGGCGCAACGCCGCGCGCCCAATGCCACATTGATGCGCCACCTTGAACCAGCCGGGCTGGCAGGCCTCGGAGAGATAGACGGTCGGAGTGCCTGCGAAGGCTCGCACGCCCTCGCTGGCGAAACGCGGCTCCAGGCGCGTCAACGCACAGATCAGCGCCGTGGCATTGGCCTCCGAGCCGCTGGTGGTGAAGTGCCCGCGCGAGCCCGGCGGCAGGCCGGCGCGTGCCGCCAGGCGCGCAATCACGTGCGCTTCGATGGCCACGGCGGCCGGTGAGGTGGCCACGCTTGCGACCTGCGGATTGAAGCTGGCGACGATCTGGTCGGCGAGCTGCGCGGGAAAGGTGGGCGACGGATTGAACAGCCCGAAATAGCGCGGATGCGTCAGGTGGGTCAGGCCGTGCTCCAGACGCGAGATGGTCCAGGGCAGCAGCGTCTCGAGCGGGCGCGGCAGCTCGAAATCGAACTGCTCGAGCTCGCGGTGCAGCTGCTCCACATCGAGCGTCGGGGTCACAGGTCCTGCCGCCACGCGCGCTGCCGCCGCGGCGAGCTCGTGGACCAGCGCCTCACCGATGCGCTCGCGCTCGGCGGCCGGCGGAAACAGCGCAGCCACCGGCGCGGCGAGGCGCTCGCCGCTCGCGCTCATCAGTGGGAGCCCTCCGCGGCGGCGGCCAGCGCCTGATCCAGATCGGCGAGAATGTCGTCGATGTGCTCGATGCCGATCGACAGGCGCATGGTCTGAGGCGACACGCCCGCCAGGCGCTGCTCCGCAGCCGACATCTGGCGGTGCGTGGTGGAGGCCGGGTGACAGGCGAGCGACTTCGCATCGCCCAGATTCACCAGGCGCTTGAAGAGCTTCAGCGCATCATAGAAGCGCACCGCTCCCTCGTAGCCGCCGGGCACCTCGAAGGTCAGCAGCGAGCAGGCGCGCCCGGCCAGATACTTCTGCACCAGAGAATAGTAGGGACTGTCGGCAAAGCCGGCATAGCTGACCGTCGAGACGCGCGCGTCCTCGCGCAGGAACTGCGCCACGCGACGCGCATTCTGCACGTGCCGCTCCACGCGCAGGGCCACGGTCTCGATGCCCTGGAGCAGCAGGAAGGCGCTGAGCGGAGCCAGCACCGCACCGGTGGTGCGCTGATAGGCGCTGCGCGCCCGGCCGATGAAGGCGCCCGCCCCGTAGTGTTCCGTGTAGATGAGACCGTGATAGGACGGGTCCGGTTGCGTCAGCATCGGAAAGCGCGCCGCATGCTGCTGCCAGGGGAATTTTCCCGAATCCACGATGATGCCGCCCAGCGTGGTGCCGTGCCCGCCAAGAAACTTCGTCAATGAGTGCAGTACAATGTCGGCGCCGAAGTCCATCGGGCGCAGCAGTATCGGAGAAGGCACGGTGTTGTCGGTGATCAACGGCACGCCCGCCGCGTGCGCCACCGCTGCCAGGGCCTCCAGATCGCAGACGTTGCCGGCCGGATTGCCCACCGTCTCGCAGTACACGGCACGTGTGTTCTCATCGATCAGCGCAGCGAGCGCCTCGGGCCGATCCGACCGGGCGAAGCGCACCGTGATACCAAACTTGGGCAGGATATGAGCAAACAGCGTGTGCGTGGTGCCATAGAGCTGCGGCACCGAGACGATATTGCGACCCGCTTCGGTCAGCGTCAGGATGGCGTAGTACAGCGCTGCCTGGCCGGAGGCGAGCGCGAGGGCCGCCACGCCGCCCTCGAGCTGCATGACCCGCTGCTCGAGCACCTCGACGGTGGGGTTGGAGATGCGCGCGTAGCGATAGCCGGGCACCTCCAGATCGAACAACGCCGCACCGTGGGCAGCGCTGTCGAATGAGTAGGCGACGGTCTGATAGATCGGGACGGCGACGGCATGCGTAGTGGGATCGAAGTCGAATCCGCCGTGCAGCGCGATGGTTTCGGGTTTCATTATGTCGCCCGTGGCCGGGACGGAGCAGCGCTCCACAGGATGCCATTATGAAGGCTGCCGGTGCGGAACGACACAGCCCAGCGCCGCTGCAGGCCTGGGTGCGTGCGCTGTCGGCCAGCGCATCGATCGGCGTCAACGCGCCGGCCACACTGCCGCAGCTCATCGAGCATTCCGCCGAGCGCCTCGGGACAGCACCCGCACTGCTGTCGGCGCAGTGCAGCTACGACTACCGGCAGCTGGCCGATGCCCTGCGCCGCTATGCACGCTGGGGGCTGTCCGAGGGACTGCGCCCCGGGGATGTCGTGGCCCTGCTGATGTACAACTCGCCGCAGTACCTGGCGCTGTGGCTCGGGCTCACGCGCATCGGCGTGAGCGTTGCGCTGCTCAATACGCAATTGCGTCCCGCGGCGCTTGTCCATTGCATCGCGCTCGTGCAGGCACGCGGCGTCATCGTCGGACCTGGGCTCGGTGCCGTCGCGCTGGAAGTGCACGCAGGGGCAGTGCCGCTGCGATGGTGGAGTCACGGTGAGCCGCAGCTGCCCTGGCCGCGCGCGGATCTGGGCGCAGCGGCGCAGTCCAGCGCGGCGCTCGCAGACGACGCCCTCGCCCCACCCTCGCCGCTGCAGCGCGCGCTCTATATTTATACCTCGGGCACCACCGGCCTGCCCAAAGCCGCCCAGATCAGTCACCGGCGCGTGATGCAGTGGGCCCACTGGTTCTCCGGCATGATGGGCGTAGAGGGCAGCGACCGCATGTACGACTGCCTGCCGATGTATCACAGCATCGGTGGCGTCGTCGCCACGGGCGCCATGCTGGTCGCCGGAGCCTCGGTCGTGGTGCGCGAGCGCTTTTCGGCGCGCGACTTCTGGCGCGATGTGGTCGAGCAGCGTTGCACGCTGTTTCAGTACATCGGGGAGCTGTGCCGCTACCTGCTCGCGCAATCGCCCGATGCGCGTGAACAGCAGCATGCGCTGCGCCTGTGCTGCGGCAACGGGCTGCGCCGCGACGTGTGGCTCGCCTTCCAGGAGCGCTTTCGCATCCCGCAGATTCTCGAGTACTACGCCGCCACCGAGGCGAACTTCTCGCTTTACAACTGCGAGGGCCATCCCGGGGCGATCGGCCGCATCCCGCCGTTCCTGTCGCATCGCATGCGCGTGGCGCTGGTGAGAAGCGACGCCGAGAGCGCCAGCGTCTGGCGCGAGCCCGACGGGCGCTGCCAGCGCGTGGCTGCCGGGGAGATCGGCGAGGCCATCTGCGAGATCGTAAGCGGCGATGCCGGGGCGGCGCAGTTCGAGGGCTACTCGGATCTCGAGGCCTCGGAACAGAAGATCCTGCGCGATGTCTTCCAGCCCGGCGATGCCTGGTATCGCAGTGGCGATCTCATGCGCCAGGACGAGCGTGGCTTCTTCTATTTCGTGGACCGCATCGGTGACACCTTCCGCTGGAAGGGGGAAAACGTCTCCACCACCGAGGTCACTGCGGCCCTGGAGCGCTGCGCGCACGTGCGTGAGGCGCTCGTGTACGGCGTGCGGGTGCCGGGTAACGAAGGTCGCGCCGGCATGGCGGCGCTGGTGGTGGAGCCGGGCTTTTCGCTGCCGCTGTTCCAGCGCGAGATCCACACCGCCCTGCCCGCCTATGCGCAGCCGCTGTTCGTGCGCCTGGTCCCTGAGCTGGAGCTGACGGGAACCTTCAAGCTCAGCAAGCAGCGCCTGAGCGCGGAAGGCTACGATGCGACCCGGCTTAGCGATCCGCTGTTCATCGCCGATGCGACGACGCACCGCTATGAGCCGCTGGATGGCCTGCGCTACGCGCAGCTGCTCGCCGGTAGCCTGCGCGTGTGACTGGCGGCGCGCGCGCAGGCCCACGCACGCTGCACGCGCTGCGAGCCGCGCGAGCCGCGCGAGCCGCACCAGGGGCTCACGCAGTGCCGCCCGCATCCACCGTCAAGGTGGTCCCGGTGATGTTGCGCGCCTCCTCGCTCAGCAGGAAGCTGACCGCAGCGGCGACATCGGCCGGGTCCGCCATGCGCCGCAGCGCACTGCGGTGCGCGATCTTCTCGCGCAGGGATGCAACGCTTTGCGCGGTCATTGCCGTGGCGATGAAGCCGGGGGAGACCGCGTTGACGGTGATGTCGAGCTGCCCCACCTCGCGGGCCAGCGAGCGCGTCAGTCCAATGAGCGCCGCCTTGGTGGCCGCATAAACCGACAGACCCGAATAGCCGCGCGCCGCGACGATCGAGGCGATATTGACGATGCGCCCCGAGCGCTCGAGCATCATGGAGCGCAGCGCGTATTTGCACAGCACGATCGGGGCCGTCATGTTGATGCGCGTGAGCGTCTCGATGTCCTCGAGGCGCATGTTCGACAGCACCCCCGCCGTGCCGATGCCGGCATTGTTGACGAGACCATAGAGTGCGCCGTACTGCTTGCGCAGCGCGCTGACCAGCGCAGCGATGCCGCGTATCTCGCCCAGATCGAAGCGCTCGAGGCGCAGCTCCCCCGCCTGCGGCTGCTGCGCGAGCGAGGCTGCGGCGGCTCGAAACTCCTCGCTGTCGCTGCGCGCGATGCCGATGACACGATAGCCACGGGCCGCCAGGGTGCTCGCGATCGCAAGTCCCAGCCCGCGGCTGGCACCGGTGACGATGACGTTACGCATCGCCGCGCAGCAGTTTGCCGTTGCTCGAGAGGGGCAGCGCAGGCACGACCTGAATCACCGCGGGCACCTTGTGAGGGGCGAGCGCGCGACGGCACGCCTCGCGAATCTGCGCGGTGATCTCGGTGTCGTCGGGCCGGGACGCTGCGGCGAGCACGACCTCTGCGGTCACCAGCGCCCCCGTGATCGGGCTGCGCCGTGCACGCACGCGCGACATCTGCACGAAGGGCTGAGAGTTGATGACGGCCTCGACCTCCTCGGGATGCACCTTCATGCCGCCCACATTGATGATGCCGCCGCTGCGACCGAGAAATTCATAGCGATCCCCCTGTAACTGTACGCGGTCGGCCGTATCCACATACCCCTGCGCATCACGCAGCGGCGGCGCATCGGCCCCCAGATAGCGCACGCCGGTACCGCCCGAGCGCACCTGCAGCCGTCCGTCGCGGATACGCAGCGCCACGCTGCCGGGCGCCTCGACCCAGCTGGCCGGAAAGCCTGATAGCCCATCCTGCACTTCGAAGGCAACCCCGGCCTCGGTGGATGCAAACGCGTGCGCGATCTGTGCCTGCGGCCAGGCGGCATGCAGCGCATCCAGTATCGCCTGATCGGCGATCTCCCCGGAGAGCCGCACGTAGCGCGGCTGCAACGTCGCGGCCGCACCGCTCATGAGCAGCGCGCGCCAGTGCGAGGCAGTGCCGGAGATGTGGGTGACGCCAAGCGCGGCGGCCTGCTCGAGGAACGCTGGCAGCGGCTGGGCGCGATCGAACAGCAGCATGCCGCGGCAGCGCAGGGAACGCAGCAGAATCTGCAGTCCGCCATAGCGGCGCGGATCGTAGAAGCTGCTCCAGAGGGGTGCCGGGTCGGCCATGGGCTCGTGCGCGAACGCCTGCGTCAGCCCCTGCATGGAATGCTCGACGAGCTTCGGTGGGCCGCTGGTACCGGAGGTCAGCAGGATCCACTCGGTACGATGCCATGGCTGCCGCGCCGGCCCGAGCGGCCGCGGGGCGCCAGGATCCACGGCCACGGTAAGGGGGATGCCGAGCGCTTCGAGCCGCTCGGGTGCCAGATCGCTCACGGCCGCATCGATCTCGCCCGCTGCCACCAGCGTGGGCAGATGCTCGCTGCGCACGTCGGGAGGACAGAGCAGCACGCGGCGGGCGGTGCCGTCGAGCTCCAGCAGTGCCAGCGAGGCGGTCAGTGCATCGCGCACGCTCAGCAATACGCTGCGCCCGCGCAAGCGCTCGAGCGGCGCCTGCAGCAGCGATTGGCGCTCCAGCGAGCGCAGGGGCACGCGGCGCTGGCCGCTGAAGAGCTGCGGTCCCACGGCCGGGGCGGCGGCTCCGGCGGGTTCGGTGCTTCCGGCGCTGCAAATCCACTCCCACAGCCACATCGGTCACTACTTCCGCGCTTGAGCTGCTCTTCAGGGAAAGAAGGCTGCGATGCGATCCACGACGTAATCGAGTTGCTGCGGCTGCAGCTCCGGAAAGATCGGCAACGCCAGCGACTGCGCCGCGGCCTGCTCGGCCAGCGGAAAATCGCCGGGACGATGACCGAGGTAGCTGAAACACTGCTGCAGATGCAGCGGGATGGGATAGTAGATCTCGGTTCCCACGCCCGCGGCCGCAAGATGCGCCCGCAGCTCATCCCGCTGCGGCACACGCACCACATACTGATTCCACACGTGCCGCGCGCCAGGCAGTACCTGCGGCAGTCCGATGCGGGCAGTGAGCCCCGCCTTCCCGAACGCCTCGGCATAGTGGCGTGCATTGCGCTGACGGGCCGCCGACCAGGCGTCCAGATGTCGCAGTTTGATCGCCAGCACGGCGGCCTGCAGCTCATCGATGCGAAAATTGCCGCCGATGAAGGCATGATGGTACTTGGGCTTGCCGCCATGCACGCGCAGCACGCGCAGATGCTCGGCGAGCTCGGGATCGTGCGTGGTGCACATGCCGGCATCGCCGAAGGCGCCGAGATTCTTGGTTGGAAAGAACGACAGGCAGCCGATCTCGCCGATACTGCCGGCGCGCTGCCCCTCGGGGGTGTCGGCGCCGATGGCCTGCGCCGCATCCTCGATGATCGGCAGGGAAAATTCGCGTGCGATCTGACGCAGCTCGCTCATGCGCGCGCACTGCCCGTACAGGTGCACCGGCAGCAGGGCGCGAATGCGCCCACCGGTGCTGCCGTCGATCAGCTGGCCATCGCGATGCTCGGCGTGCGATTGCAGCCAGCGACGCACGGCGAGTGGATCGAGATTGAACGTGTCGGCCTCGATGTCGCAGAACACGGGCCGCGCCCCCACGCGGGCAATCGTGCCGGCGGTGGCAAAAAAAGAATACGGCGTGGTGAGCACCTCGTCACCCTGACCGATGCCCAGTCCCATCAGCGCCAGCAGCAGTGCATCGGTGCCCGATGAGACTCCGATCGCCTCGCGGCAGCCGCAGTAGCTGGCGGCCTCGCGCTCGAACTGCGTGACGGCCGGCCCGAGAATGAATTGCTGGCTCTCGCAGATCTTCTGCAGCGCCGGCATCACCTCGGCAGCCAAAGCGCGGTACTGCTGCGTGAGATCCAGCAGCGGCACCTTCATGGAGGCACTGGGCGGGGCAGAGCGCTCGGGCTGGGACATGGGGCTTTACAAATCCTGTGCAGTACGCCGGCACTCATTCTATACGAGCGGGCAAGGCGATCCCGGCGCTCACATAGCCCGCGTGACATCGAAAGCGTCCCGTCCAGGCCAGGCTGGGCGCGCGCTCGCCTGCTGCGCCCTGCACCCGCAGTGTCCGCAGCGGATGAACCCGGAACGCCCCTTCGGGCAGCGACGCCTCGCGCAGGTCGATGCGTACAGCGTCAAACTCCAGCAGCTCAGCGCACAGGGCAAACTGCGCCTTGTAGAACGCCTCTTTCGCGACGAAGCACAACGTGGCGGCGCGGTCGCGGTCCGCGGCCGGCCAGTGGACGAACTGCCCGAGCTCCGCCGGGGTACAGATCTGGTCCCAGAGCGGCTGCGCGACAGCCCCGATGCGCTCGCAATCGAGTCCGAGGCTGCCCACCCGCCCCAGCCTGCCAATCACGGCGGCCGCATACGCCTCCGTATGCGTGATGCTGCCGCTGATGCCCTCCGGCCAGCACGGCTGCCGATCGGGCGCGGGCAGCAGAGTGAACCCGTCGATGCCCAGCCCCTGCAATGCACGGTGGGCGCAGAGCCGTCCGGCGGTGAAATCGCGGATGCGCGCCGCGCTGCACTCCGCGATGCTGTGCCATTCGGCATCGTTCAGCAGCTCCCGCGCGCGGGTGAGTGTTCGCGCATCGTCGGGCTGACCGAGCGGATCGCCCTGCAGCTCGGCCGCGAGCACACCCGGGGGAAACAGCGCCGCGAGCGGGGCCGACAGCTGCGCAGCGGCCCCCGGCGCCGGCGCTACGCGATCGGCTGGTGTGCGCGGCTGCGGCACCCTGGAAGGCGTCACTGCGTCGAGGTCGCGGCTGCCGCTGTCACGGCGGCAGGGCGAACTGCCGGGGTAGCAAACAATTCGACACTCAGCACGCGCTCGAGCTCCTGGCGTGGGGCGCTCTGGCTGAATATGTGATCGGCGCCGTCGATGACATAGATGCGGGCACCACAGCGCTTGATCGCAGCGCCGGCCTGCAGGCGCAGCAGCTCGATGCCCGTGTCCTCGCGCGAGAATGCGAAGACGATCTGCACCCCGCGTGCCGCCATGTCCTCGAGCTCCCAGCCCAGGTCGTGCGGCAGGCGGATGCGCAGCCGGCGGGCGCCATCGCGCAGCGTCGACTGCAGAGACAGCCACGGTCGCCGCAGATAGATTCTGGCGACCTTCCAGACATTGACCTGCCCGGCGAGCAGGCGCTGCCAGTAGCTCGACAAGGCGCGCTTGCGCACGATGTCGGCCAACTGCAGGTCGTTGATGGACATGCCCTCCTTCCAGTAGAAGACCTGAGGGTTGATCATCATCAGCCGATTGATCGGCAACGCCGCGAGCGCCGCGCGCAGCGCATGGTAGGCACCGGCGCACAGACCAACCAGCGTCACCTGCTGTACAGCGTAGTGTCTGCGCAGATACTCGATGGCCTCGCGTAGATCATCGAGTGCGGCGGGCGGAAACACCTCATTGCCCGGACGGCCGCGACGTATGCCGCTGTCGCCCAGGCCCGCCAGATCCATGCGCAACACCGTGCAGCCGCTGCGGGCCCATTGGCGTGCCAGGGACACATACAGTCCGTTGGCGCCGATATGAGAAGTCGCCCCATCGTTGAGCAGGATGGCCGCGGGGGCATCGGGACAGGCTCGCGCCGGCGCGGTAACGATCCCGAATACCAGCGGCTCGGTGCTGATGAATACCGGCCGCTCGGTCACGCCCTCGGTCGCACCGTTCTCATCGCTGTCCAGTCGCAGCACCGGGGCGGCCGAGGCCACGGCTGGGGCGGCCACGGCAGCTGCACCAGCGCGTTTGGCCGCCGTCGCCGCCGCGGAGGCGGGCTCGGCGACGCGTCGCGCGAGACGCTCGAGCCAGCTGCGCACCGCGCTGATCATGGCGTGGGGAATTTTCGCGAAGTGCGGTGCCGTCCACATCATCTCCACGATGCCCGGCAATGCGACATATTCTGCCTGCGCACCCAGCTGCCCGAGTTTGTCGCTCCACATGCGTGCCCCGGGAAGATCACTGCGGTCGATGACCAGCACATGCTCGACGGGGCACGCGTCGATGGCAGTGAGGTCCAGCTGTGAGAGCGCCGCGGTGCTCGAGGCGCTGATGGAAAATCCACTCACTTCCAGCGCGGCGATGCCCTTGCCTTCCTCCAGATTGCCGGGACGCGGCGCCACCACCACGGCTTTGGTGGCCGCCATCTGAATCACGCGCAGCTCGCGCAGGTAGCGACGGCCACTCAGTACGGGTGCGACCGCGATCAGCGCGGTGACGTCGGGGCATTGCCGTGCGACCAGGGTGGCCAGCAGCGAACCGAAGCGAAAGCCCAGCAGGCAGACACGCGGCACGCCGCTGCGCCGCTGCAGCTCGCGCACGGCGGCCAGCACGTCCTGGGTCCAGAGCGCCAGCTGATCGGCCCTCGGGTCGACGGCCGCTGAATCGCCAGTGCCGCTGTAATCGAAACGCAGGGTGGGAAAGCCTGCGGCCGCGGCGGCTTGGGCGAATGCGCCGAGGCTGCGGTGTGCGCAGGTTGCCTCGTAGCCGAAGGGCTTGCAGATGACCACGCCCATCGCGGCCGGTGCGGCTGCGGCGCCGCCTGCGCGATGCAACCAACCGAACAGTTGTCGATCGGCGGCGCGAAAATACAGCGGCTCTTCGGTCAGAGCGCTCGGTCGAAACTCCCACTCATCAGGAGCGGTCGGCCTCATCGCAGGCTCGTTGGAACCTCGTGTGCGTGCGACCGCGATGCTGCATCGCGTGTCAGGCCGCGTGCACTGGCACTACTTGGATTGATTTTCGTACAGCCGCACGAAATCGCCAAAGGTGACCGGAAATTGCACCGGCCCATCGGTATCGAACGGGTCGAAGCCTATGGCGTCCTCCAGTCGCGCCACAACCAGGGCAAAGCTCAAGGAGTCCAGTCCCGAGTCCAGCAGCTTCAGATCGTCTGAGAGCGGCACCAGCCGCCGCTGTTGCTCACGCGCGACCTGCTCGAACTGCGATTTGATTGTGGCCCTGATCGACATCTGCACGACACTCCCCGCATCCTGGCATTGCACGGAAATGATCATAACATCCCGGCTGCGCGGCCAGTTTCCCGACGGCCATGGGATTGCCGCGCAGCTCTTCCGTTTGTCCGACAGGGAAATGCGCCGCCGCACCACGGACGCGGCAGAGGCGCAGAACCTATAAAAAGTCCGATGAGCCGGCGCCATCCTGTTGGTCATAAGCTGCGCCTGCGGCAAGCGTTTTCGGCGGCGCTGGCGTCAAGGCGCAGGGGCGTTGTGGTTGAAGTAAGATAATGCACGGTTACAGGGACCCTTCGGGATCGGATCGCTCTCTCATGCCCACTCGACACGGTATCGCGGGTATCCGCCTCTCGCTGCCCCAGTGGGTCACCGCGCTGATGGCACTGCTGGCACTTGCAGTCCTCACCCCGACCCCTGCCCCTGCGGCGACGCCGTCCGCGTCAGCCGTCGCGGCGCTGCCCGCACCCGTGCGTGTGCCGGGGGCCACAGGTGCGACTGAATCCGGCAGCGCCAGCGCCAACGGACCGCGTGAGGCCGCCAGCAGCCTGGGCGCCGACGCCAACCGGCTGGTGCCGCTCGGCCCGGGCGATTCGATCACGGTTCAGGTCTACGGCCAGCCGGACATGACCTCGACGGTTTACGTCGCCGACGATGGCACCGTGCGCATCCCCCTGGCGGGCGCTGTCCCGGTCTCCGGCGCAACGCCGGTGCAGGCCGCACAGCGCATCGCCCAGGCGCTCAAGAGCGGCGGCTACTTTGTGAACCCGGTGGTCACGGTGAGCCTGGTGCAGTCGCGCAGCGAGCGCGTCTCGGTGCTCGGAGAAGTACGCCAGCCGGGCACCTATGCCATCGATCCGAGCACGACGGTATTCGATCTGCTGGCACTGGCGGGTGGAGAGACGGCCAATGGCGCCGACGTGGTCTATGTTCGCCGCCACGGAGCCGACGGGCATGTCACGAGCTATCCGGTGGATCTGCAGAGCCTCGGCGGCGCGGGCGGTCAGGCGGTCCTGGGCGCGGACAACCAGGCGGCCAGCCGGCACCTGCAGGGCGGCGATGAGCTGTTCGTGCCACAGGCTGAACACTTCTACATCTACGGTGAGGTCACTGCCCCCAATTCGTACAAGCTCGAGCCCGGCATGACCATGATCCAGGCGATCGCGCGCGCCGGTGGCATCACCCCGCGCGGCAGCTCCCGCCGCATCGACGTCAAGCGGCTTGGCAAGGACGGCCGCTATACCGTGAGCCATGCCTCCGCCGATGAGCTCGTGCAAGCTGACGACGTCATTCGCGTCAAGGAAAGCCTGTTTTGAAAACCTATCAGCGCCAGCTGCCGCATCTGACCGATGCCCAGGCCTCCGGCCCCGAGGCGATTCCCGAGCATGAGCCGCCCTCCGGCCTGTCGCTGCAGCAGATCCTCGTGATCGTGCGGCACTACTGGAAACTCAGCGCCGCCATCGCCGCAATCATGCTCGTGGTGCTGGCGGTGTTCATCAAGCTCATGCCCAAGAGCTACACCGCAACCGCCACACTGATCGTCAACTCGCCGCGGGAAAATCCGCTGCCCAATCAGCAGAGCGGCAACGACCTCGCTGACTACGTCGCCACGCAGGCCGAGCTGATCCAAGGCCCGGCGGTGCTGGTGCCCGTGGTAGACCGGCTGCATCTGACGCAGGATCCGAGCTTCGCCGCGGGCGGCGGCGGGCTGAGCCCCGCCGCTCTGCGCCAGTACACCGCGCGCAACCTCGCCCTGAGCGTGCAGGTCGAGGAAGGCCGCGGTGGACAGCTGCTGCAGATCGAGGTGACCACCGGCAATGCCGAGCAGTCCGCGCGCATCGCCAATACGATCGCCGATGTCTACCTGCTCGAGGATCGCCAGCGCGCCAATGACCCCGTGTCCGAGCAGGCGCAGTTGAGCTCGCAGGAGCTTGCGCAGCTGCGCGCCAAGGTCGTGGAGGCGCAGGGCAAGGTCACGGCGTTCCGCGAGGCGCACGGTCTCGCCAGCATCGGCGGCGATGCCAACGACACGGAGAATCAGGCGCTGCAGAATCTGCAGATGCGGCTGCTGGAGGCGCAAAATCAGCGCCGCTCGCTCGAGGCGCAGCAGGCAGGCCAGATCGACAGCGGCAATGAGGCGCTGTCCTCCCCGCGTGTCGTCGCGCTGCGCTCGCAGCTCGCGGAGCTGCAGGGGAAGCTGGCGGCGCTGCGGCCCACACTCGGCCCGCGTCACCCGGAGATCCTCTCGCTGGAGGCCCAGGAGAAGGCCACGCAGCGCGAGATGCGCGATGCCATCGGCACGCTCTCGAGCAATATCGGCACAGAGCTCAGCCGCACGCGCGCACTGGAGAGCGAGCTGACGCAGGCGGTGGCCGCACAGCGTGCCAAGGTCATGCAGCTGCGGCAGACCCAGGATCAGGGCTCCAAGCTCGCACTGGAATTACAGTCGGCACAGAGCGTCTACAAGCAGGCGCTCGACGGCTTTGATCAGGTCAAGTTCGACACGGTGCAGAATTTCGCCAATGTGGACCTGGTGAATCACGCCGCCGTGCCCGTGGAGCCGAGCAAGCCGAAGAAGATGCAGCTGCTCGGCATGGCGCTGCTCGCCTCGCTGGCGGCCGGCATCGCCCTGCCCTTCCTCTACGAGCTGTGGATCGACCGGCGCGTGCGCTGTCGCGATGACCTCGAGCGTGGCCTCGGGATCCGGGTGCTCGCGCAGCTGAATCACCCGCTGCTGCCTACGGAGAGCGTATGAGCGCGGATGCGAGTGACACGCTGCTGGGGGCCGAAGCCGGGGAGCTGCGCGAGGCGCTGATCGCCTATTGCCGCCTCTCCGCGGAAGCGGTCGAGCAGATCGATGAGACGATGCGCGGCACGCAGCTCAACTTCTGCGACGCCGCCGTGCACGTGGGGCTGGTGACCGAAGGCGAAGCCGCCGAGGCGCAGGCCTGGGTGCGCGCCGCGATCTCGCGGCGCAATTCCAATATCGTCGAGACCGCACTGCGCCGCCATGGCAGCAGCAAGAGCATCGCGGTGCGCCACTCGCTGATGGGGCGCCCGGGCAATCGCCTGCAGGCGGCCTGCGACGCCGACAATCCACACGCCGAGCGCCTGCGCGCGCTGCGCACCGAGCTGCTGCTGCTGGCGGAGGGCGGACGCGATGCGAGCTGCATCGCAATCATGAGCCCCTGCTCGCACGAGGGCCGCTCGCAGCTCGCCGCGGAGCTGGCGGTTGCCTTCTCCCAGCTCGGCCAGCGCACGCTGCTCATCGATGCGGATCTGCGCCGCCCGACGCTGCATTCGCTGTTCGGGGTCGAGGTGCAATGGGGCCTCGCGCAGGCGCTGGCCTTCGGCGAGCCGCCGCATCTGATCGGCGTGGAAGGCCTGCCGTTTCTGACCGTGCTGCCCTCCGGGCCGCGAGTCTCCAATCCGCTCGAGTTGCTCTCCGGCGGTCGCATGGAGAGCCTGCTGCGACATTGGCGTCGCGACCAGGCGTTCATCCTCATCGATACCCCGCCGGTGTCACAGTACGCCGATGCGCTCACGATCGCCGCGATGGTCGGCCAGGTGGTGCTCGTCAGCCGCACCCAGACCACTCCCTATAAGGAGCTGAAGGGTCTGCTGCAACGACTCGGTCCGACGCACGCGCGGGTGCTGGGCGCGGTGGTGAACGGCGCCTGAGTCGGCAGATGTCCCTGCACGAGCAGCGTGCGATCGATGTGGCGGTGATCATCGTCAACTATCGGTCCGCGGACATGACGGTCCAGAGCCTCTCTTCCCTCTATAACGAGCGCGACATCGGCTGCGCCGCCGGAGCGCTCTCGATCCGCGCCATCGTGGTGGACAATGCATCCGGGGATGGCCCCGCGCTCGAGCGCGCGATCGGCGAGCGGGGCTGGGGCGGCTGGGTCGAGCTGCTCGTGGCGCCCCGCAATGGCGGCTTTGCCTATGGCAACAATCGCGGTATCGAGCGCGCCTATGAGCGCGGCGCTCCCGAGTTCATCTATCTGCTCAATCCCGATGCGCAGGTGCGCCGTGGGGCCATCGGCATTCTGGTCGACTTCCTGGCTGAGCACCCCTGCGCCAGCATCGTGGGTGGCAGCTTCGAAAACGCCGACGGCAGCGACTGGCCGTTCGCCTTTCGCTTTCCCACGCTGCAAAGCGAGCTGCTGCAGGGACTGCAGCTGCGGCTGCTCACGCGCCTGCTGCAGCGCTGGGAGGTGCCGCGGCAGATGGATAGGGCCCGAGCGCAGCCTGTCGACTGGATCAGTGGCGCATCGATGATGCTGCGACCGGCGGTACTCGAGGCCATCGGAGGATTGGACGAGAACTACTTTCTGTATTTCGAGGAGACCGACTTCTGCCGTCGCGCCCGACAGGCCGGCTTCGAGACCTGGTACGTGCCGGCCAGCCGCGTCATGCATATCGGCAGTGGCGTCACCAAGGTCAACGAGCACACGAACGTGCTGAAGCGTAAGCCGGACTACTGGTTCGATTCGCGCCGCCGCTATTTTGCCCGCAGCTTCGGCCCCGCCCGGGCCATGCTGATCGATGCGGTGGCCGTGGCAGCCAGTGGGCTGGGCGTCCTGCAGCGCGCGCTGCGCCGGCGCAGTTACCGCAACATTCCGCACTTCACGCGTGACCTGGCCCGCAGCAGCATCCTGTGGCGGCGTAACCGGCGCCTGCCGCCGCCGCAGGGCTTCGTGCCGCGCCTGCCGGCCCGCGCGCCCTCAGCGTAGCAGCCACTCTACAGGCGCTGCGATCCCGCGCTCGATGAGCGTGTCGCGATCGGCCACGGGGCGCCAGCCCAGCACCTGTTCGGTGCGGCTGGCATCGAAGCGTGCGCAGTGCGCATTGCAGCGCCAGTCGTGCAGCGTGGGCCAGCGCCGATTGGGGTGGCGTACCGCGTTCTTGGCGAGCTCCTTGATCGTATCGGCGAGCCAATAGCGCCACGGCGGGTGCGCATGCGCCTCGATGCGCGTGCCCATGTGCTGCGCCAGAGTGCTGATGTAGTCGCGTGCGCTCATCAGGGGCGGGCCTGTGAGCAGGAACGCCTGCCCCTCGATATCCGGCACCTGCATCGCGCGCACCAGCGCGTCCGCCACGTCCTGCACCAGCACCAGGGGCAGCGCGCTGCGACCATCGCCCCAGTACTGCACGCGAGTCTCGGTCACGAAGTGCGCCACTCCCGGATGTGCCGGTGGGCTGCCTGGCCCGAGCACGATGCCGGGCCGCAGGATGACCAGTGGCAGCCCGCGCTCACGATGCAGCCGCTGCAGCAGCGCCTCACAGGCGGCCTTGGAGCGCGCGTAATGGCCGCGATGTCGGATGCGCGGATCCACGCCGGTGCGGCCATCGATGAGGCCCCTGCGGTTCCCCGACGCATAGGAGGCGATGGTGCCGGTGTAGATGAAGCGGCGCACGCCGGCTGCCAGCGCCGCCTCGGCCAGGACCTGCGTCGGGCCGATATCTCCTTCCACATAATCCGCCCAGCGTTTGCCCTCGCATTTCGCCAGGTGGTACACCACCTCGATTCCCTCGAGCGCCTGCTTCACGCGCGCGGCATCGCCATGCGAGCCGGCGAACAGCTCGACCGGCTCGTCCTGGAACTCCAGCGCCGCGGCACGCGCATTGCGCGTCAGCAATCGCACGAAGTGTCCCGCCTGCAGCAGCCGGCGCACCAGATGCCGTCCAATGAATCCGGTGCCACCGACCACCAGCACGCGCGGCACCGAGGCGGCGCGCGGCGCACTGGCGCGCGGAGCCTCGCTGCTGGGCGCACCGACAGCGCAGCGCTGGGCGATCTGTTCACACAGGTGAATGACCTCGGCCCCGAAGCGCGCATCGTGCCGGCTGTCGAGCTGCCCGCTTGCGGCATAGAAGGCCGCAATGCTGCGTGCCATGCTCTCCTCGAACGGCTGCGCCTCCGGCCGCTTCGCCAGCGCCGCGCGCAGGCGCCGCACACGCTCCCCGCGCGCCTGGCGCAGCAGATCGACGCCGAGCGAGCGCGCGACCGCATGTGCATCGAAGATCGGGTTGTCGTGCGCGATGCCCTGTCGCATCAGCAGGTCGCGGCCAAAATCGAGCACGGCGCTACCGGCGCGGGCACGCACGTGCAGGCTGCGATCGGCATGCCCGGCGGTCACTGACAGCGACAGCAGTGCGCTGACGGCATCCCGACGCAGCAGCGCGGTCCAATGGCGCGGAATGCTCTGCCCGCCCGGCAGCAGCAACGGCTGGGCGGCTTCGGCCTGGATGACGCTCGGGGCACCGATCAGATCGACGATGAAAGCGGCCAGGTGCGAGCCGAGCTCGAAGATCAGATTGGCGGGCGCTGCAATCGGCCATGCATCGAAAGGCCCGAACTGCAGCAGCGGCAGGCCGAAGTGCCAGTTCACGGCGATGCGATCGAGCCGCCCGAGCTCCCCCGCCCGCACGGCGGTGCGTAGCGTCTCGTAGCCGCGCGAGAACAGGAAATTATGATTGACGCCGAGCGTGACACCGCGCGCGCGCGCCAGCTCCGCCAGTTGCACGCAGGCGCTGCTGTCCAGGCCCATCGGCTTTTCGAGAAATACCGACTTGCCGGCCTCGATCAGGGTGCGTGCGGCCGACAGATGCAGCGGCGGGGGCAGCAGCACATGCACCACCTCGCAGTCGCTCCCCGCCAGCTCTTCGAGCGACGCATACACATCCGGGGCGCCATAGCGCGCGGCCGCGCGCAGCGCACGGCTGCGCACCGCGTCGCACACCGCGCGGATCTGCAGCTGCGAAATCCCCGCCAGTGCCCTGGCGTGCGCATCGAGGATGTAGCCCGCTCCCAGCAGACCGACCTTGCGACTCATGTCGTTCTCATGCTCCCGGTGAAAGGAAGGCAGCCGCGGGCCACGGCCACTGGCGCTGTCAGTGATATTCGATGAGCCTCGAGGAGCGGCCGGCCAGCCGATCGCAGTGATAACCGAGCAGCCCAAACAGCTGCGGCAGCTTGCCGAGAATCAGCAGCACCCCCGCAGCGCGCGCGACTGGGGGCGGCAGACCACGGCGGCGCTGAGCATGCGCCAGCTGCAGCATCTTCAGCGGCCAGGCAAGAGCGAGCAGCGCGACCAGGATCCAGGCCCAGGGCGTGAGCGCGAGTGCCAGCACCACGCACAGGATGAGGGTTACCGGCAGCAGCGCCCCCCAGGTGGTGATGCTGCGGACCATGCGCGGCCAATCGGGGTTGCGCGCATCGGGATGCAGATGGGCCATCTCGCCAAAGCCGTGGCCGGAGCGGCGCGTGCGCTGCCACCACTGGGTGAAGTGTGTCATCGCCGCGTCGTGCAGCGTCATCTCGGCGTCGAGGCGACGCAACAGCCAGCCGGCCTTGCGAAGTCGCATCGACAGCTCGCTGTCTTCGCCGGCGATCATCCCAGGATTGTAGAACGCGACCTGCCGCAGGGCTTCGATGCGGAACATCGCATCTCCACCGCAGCCTGCGGCCTCCCCGACCGGCACGTTCCACTCATCATCGCACAGGGCGTTATAGATGGAGTGCTCGGGATGCCGTTCGCGGCGCCGGCCAAACACCAGTGCCAGATGGGATTCGGCGCGGAGTGTCTCGAGCGCCACATCGAGCCAGCCGGGCTGCACCTCGCAGTCGCCGTCGACCATCTGCACGAACTGCAACTGCGGCTGGCTCTCGAGCAGGCGTGCCAGCCCCGCATTGCGCGCGCGCGCTGCGGTAAAGGGCGGCGGTGATTCCAGACGCACCACGTCGAGCCCCTCGCTCAGCGCCCACTCCACACTGCCATCGCTCGATCCGGAATCCACATAGACGCGATGCGGTACCGCGCGCACCGAGCGCAGACATCGCTGCAGACGCTCGCCCTCATTGCGTCCGATCACCACCAGGCCCAGATCCGACCAAGTCGTAGTGCTCACCCGCGGCATGTCTCCCGTCGACTTTTCTGAAGAGCATGATGCCAAGCCGTCAACCTGCGCGATGTCAGAGATTGCCGATTGACACTGCGGGGCAGCCTGTCCGCATACTGATCGCGTGTCGCAAGCCCACCCTGCCGCATCGCCCGAGATGTCGGTGGCGATCGCCGCCACCTTTAGCGCCGAACCGCTGCTACAGCCGCTGGAACTGGTGCTCGGCGAAACCGGCCTGCGGCCCGCGCTGCACCTGGCGCCCTATCATCAGCTCTTCCAGCAGCTGCTGTCTGCCACCAGCCTGCTGGCTACGCACGAGGGCGCAGCCAATGTACTGCTGATCCGCCTCGAGGACTTCGTGCGCGAGGTGCTCGAGCCGGCCGATGCGTTAAGTCTCATCGGGCGCACGGCGCGAGAGCTCTCGGCCGCCCTGCTTCAGTTCGGCCGGCGCAGCCGCTCGCCCCTCATCGTGCTGTTGCTGCCGGTGTCGGCGATGCGCGCCGAGCCTCTGGGCCAGGCGCTGCAGGCCGCCACCGCGCGGCTGCGCAAGCAGCTGTCGGCCTCGCCGGCGATGCACGCGATCGACGTCGCCCAGATCGATGCACGCGGCGGTCCCGATCCTCACGACCGGCTGCGAGATGAGCTGGCGCACATTCCTTATACAGAGGAGTACTTCGCTGCCATCGCGCTGGTGCTCGCACGCCGCATCCAGGCGCTGCGCCTGGGCGCGCATGGCGGCCGTCCCGGCGGCAGCCTGAGCAGCGCTCAGGCGGTGCTCACGGCCCTGCACAGTGGCCAGCGGCGCACCCGGGTTCTGCGCACACGGCCCGTACAGCCTGCCAGTCCGACCGAGCGACAGCTGCTATCGCTATGGCAGGAACTGCTGAACACCGATGCGCTCGGCGTCGAAGACAATTACTTTGCCCTCGGTGGCACCTCGCTGCAGGCCGCGCGCATGTTTGCCGAGATCGCCCGGCGCTTTGGTGTGCGCCTGCGCCCGACCAGCATCGTCGCGGCGCCGACGGTGCGCGCCCTGGCGCGTGCATTGCACGCAGAAGAGGCCTTGCAGTTGGATACGCCGCACCCACTGCTCATCGAGCTGAAGGCCGGCGGTTCCATGAACCTCTTCCTGGTGCATGACGGCGATGGCCAGACCCTGGTCTATCGCACTCTGGCACAGCGCCTGCCCGCTGCGCTCTCGGTCTACGGCATCGAGCCGCGCCGCCTTGCGCGCGTCCCGCTGGCCGCGACCTCCATCGAGCAGATGGCGCACGATTACATCGTCGAAGTACGCCGACTGCAGCCCAGTGGCCCTTACCGCCTCGGCGGCCTGTGCGCCGGAGCGGTGATCGCCTACGAGATGGCGCGACAGCTGCAGGCTGCCGGCGAGCGCGTGGCGCTGGTCGCGTTGCTCGATGGCGCGCGCCCAGGAGCCCTGCGGCGCAGCGCCGACAGGTTCGCGGGCCTGGCGCGCTGGACGCTGCAGTCGCCCCTGCAGCGCCTGTCGGTGCGCCTGCGCTTCGCGCTGCTGCGCCAACGCCTCGCACGCGGACGCGCCTGGCCCGATCGGTTACCCGCCCTCAGCGTGCGCGAAATCTACGACAGTGCCGAATCGCGCTACGCACCGCAGCCGCTCAGTGGCGCCGGAACACTGCTGCTGCGCGCACGCGAAGGGCTCGGCGAGCCCGACGATACGCCCTGCCGGCTCATCTACGCCGACGAGACCCTGGGCTGGCGCCCCCTGGTGCCGGATCTCGAAGTCGTTGACGCCGAGGGCGGCCACGCGAGCATGCTGCAGGAACCGCAGGTCATCTCCCTCGCCCGCGCCCTCGCCGAGCGCATGCAGTCCAGGACCGAATCGGATCGCACACCGGCCACCGCCAGCAGCGGCGGATAGACGCCGGCTCAGTGCGGCTTGGCGCTGCCGCCGCTGCCGCCCTCCCCGTCGCGGCGTGATCGCACCCACTCCACCTGTCGCGCGCCAATGAAACGCGCGTACAGGGGCAGCTTACCGAGCGCATAGACGCACGCCAGCAGCAGAGTAGCGAATGAAACGATGCGGCGGCCGAAACGCAGCCAGGCCAGCAGCACCGCCATGAACAGCAGGCCGAGCGCGATCGAGCCATACAGCAGCGGCAGCGCGCTGCCCAGGAGGCGCCAGGCCGCCAGATCCACACCCCAGAGTGCCCCGGTGAGCAGTGTCAGCAGTGCCACCGGCGGCACCAGCAGATCGAGCGTCAACGCCAGGGCGGCGGCGTCATGGCGCGCCAGCGCCCGCAGCAGCAGCCGCGGTCCATGGGCGCAGAGCACCGACAGATGCCCATGCTCCCAGCGACGGCGCTGACTCGTGACGCCCGCCGCGGAGGCCGGAAAGACACTGCTCACCAGTGCGTCCGGACAGAACAGCGGCGCACTGCCCGCTTGCGCCAGCTCCAATCCCAGCTGCAGATCCTCCACCAGATGGCCGCTGGCAAGTCGTCCGCCCGCGACCGTCGGCCACGGAAAAGCCATGCCGCTGCCCATGAGCTGGCAGGGAAAGCCCACGCGCGCCAGGCCGCGCGGTCGCACCTCATTGCGCACCACCCAGGCAAACTGCGCAATGCGGCGCAGGGCACCGGCCGCCGGCGGCAGGTGCATCCGATAGCGTCCCTGAATCGGCCTGCCGCGGGCAGCGCAGAGGCTGGCCAGCCGCTCGATACATCCGGCGGCCACCTCGCAATCCGCATCGACGATGATCAGCACCTCGGGCGGGCGCTGCGAGAGATGCCGCACGCCGAAATCCAGTGCGAAGCCCTTGCCGCGCTGCTGCGTGTCGTGGCGCTCGATGACTTCGGCGCCGGCGGCAGCCGCAACCGCTGCGGTCTCATCGCTGCAATTGTCGGCGATCACGAGCAGCCGATCATCGCTGCGCAGCTGCGGCAGGAGCGTCTGCAGCGTGGCGGTGATGGCGAGCGCCTCGTTGTGTGCCGGCACCAGCACCGCCAGCGCCGGGCGGGTGATGACCCCCTCGCGCGCCGGGCGCGGCGCCGGCAGCAGCGCCAGGACGATCTCCCCGGCGAATACCAGCACCGGCAGCAGCATCACGAGCGTTGCGGCGCTCAGCACTGCAATGAGAATGCCGTGCATGCGGCAGCGTCAGCGGCGCTCGGGCCAGGCCGTGCCCGTTGCCCCGGCGAACAGCTGCGCCAGCTTCAGCGCCTCCGTGTCGATATCATGGCGCGTGGTCACGCGCTGGTACGCCGCCGCGCCCAGGCGCTGCATGTGCTGCGCCGGACGGGCCAGACAATCGCGCATCGCGGCGGCCAGCTCCTCGACCGATCCGGCTGGGATGAGCCAGCCATTCTCGCCATGGCGTACCAGTTCGGGAATGCCTCCGATATAGGTGCTGATGACCGGCCGCCGCAGCGACATCGCCTCCATGATCACCACGGGCAGCCCCTCGGCAAAGCTGGGCAACACCAATGCACGCGAGGCGAGGATCTGTGCACGCACTTCCGGACTGCTGACCCAGCCGGTGATGTGCACCCGGCCGCTGAGTCCCTGCGCGCTGATGAGCGCCTCGAGCTGCGCACGTATCGGGCCATCACCGGCCAGGACCAGCTCGAAATCGATGCCCTGGGCCGCGAGTGAAGCGGCTGCCTGCACCAGCAGCAGCTGACCCTTGGCCTCGCACAGCCGCCCGACACAGACCAGGCGATTGGCCTTGCCCTCCACCGCTTCGCCCTCGCTGTAGAAGCTGCGCTCGATCCCACAGTGCACCTGTCTGACCTTGGGCCAGTCCTCGAAGCGCGTGCGAAAGAAGATCTGGCTGCACCCATGGCTGCTGATCGCCACGGCGAAACGCGAACGGCGCACCTTCTCCTCGAGCCCCATCGGCGAGAGAAACTCCTCGGGGCCGTGCACGGTGAAGCTGTAGGGAGGGCCCCCGAGGATGTGCGCGAGCATCACGACCTCCACGGAATTGGTGCCGAAGTGTGCATGCACATGCTGCGCCCCCGTCGCTCTGGTCCAGGACACCAGGCGGCAGGCCTCAGCCAGGTACATGATGTGATAGGGCAGGGAACGGCCGGATTCCCGGGCCATGCGCCGCGCCAGTGCCAATGCCTGCAAAAAGCGCGCAGGGGATGCCAGGAATCGACCCAGTGCCGGCAGCAGCAGCGACCAGCCGCCCGGCTGCAGCACGTAACGCGTACGCTGCCGCTCCAGGCGATCCTCGGCATCCGGCAGGGGCCCATGCCAGCCACGCAGGGCGATACGCTGCACTTCAACACCCAATCGCTCGAGCGCCAGAATCTCGCGCCGGATGAAGCTGTGGCTGACCTTAGGATAATGGTTGATGAAATAGGCGATCTTTAGAGTCAATCACTGGGCCTCGCGCGGTCAAGCGATCCGGGCCGCTCACCGTCTTCCATGAGTAACATCGGAGCAGTGACTGCGCCGGCCGCGCAAGCGGACAGCACGCTGACGGAAGCCGCTTAAGACTGAGTCGCCGCTCGCCGCCAGTCAAAGACGTGGGCATGCATGGCGGGCGGCACAACCCTCTTGAGCACACCGGCCAGACTCTCGGCCGGAAAGTGCGTCATGGCAAGCTTGAGCTCGCGCGGGCGCCGCGAGGAATAGCCGATCATGGTGACGATGCGCTCGCGGTCGGTCTGCAGCGATTCGTGGTGGAACACCTGAGCCGTGTCGGCGATCACGACCGTACCCGCCGGTCCATGAACGCGCTTCCAGCGCTCGGGCGGCACGACCTGACTCATCTGCTCATTGGTGAGCACATACGTGCCCTGGGAAAAATCCTTGTACCGCGGAGCGCAGCTGCGCGGAATGTATTCGAACGGGCCACCGCCCGCTGTCACGTCGTTCATGTATACGAGCACGCGAAAGACGTGAAAGTCCTCCGCGTCCTGATGCCACAGCCGCGTGCCCACGCCGCTGCCATCGACCTTCGAGCAGCGCACGACCGCGCCGTGATAGGCGACCGGCAGGCGCAGATAGCGATGCACCAGGGACAACAGGCGGCTGTCCAGTCCCAGCAGATACAGCGCCGGCACACGCGTGAGCAGCACATCGGGACGCAGGTCGGTCGAGGACTCGCGGCGCGTCCAGGCTCCGCCCGCGGCCTGCGAGCTCAGGCGGGTGAGCCCGGCAGCAACGCTGAAGCTCTCACGTATCCGTGCGGCAGCATCCCCGAACAGCTCATCGATGCTGGTGACGGCCACACCCTCGTATTCCAGATCGGAGAGCACCCTTGCTTCCAGCAGATCCGTGCTGGTCCCGGCGCCCAGATACGCCAGCGACTGAAGCCGATGCGAGGCGTACAGCAGCTGCCTCTCGAGTCGCGACTTCAAAGCCTGGAGTGAACCCACGTAACGCTCTCCCCGCAGCACTTTTATCGGATCCTATGCAGACGCTTGAACATCCGCCCCGACGCTGACATCAGGCGAGTGACGATGATGCTCCCATTAAGCGCCGCCGTCATGCGCCGCCGTCATCCTCGGCATGCAAGACTCGTCCTACATCTGAAACAGATGAATGCTCGGGTGCCCGCGGCGCGTTTGGAACGGACGCCGCCGCGCGACCCATGAGCAGCTGCACGCGGGAGACAAACTGCGCCAGTGCCTGTGTTTCCCTTGCCATCGAGTGGCTCGTCTCCAATGCGCGACACTGCTGCTGCAGGGCGCTGGCGCCGAGCACTCCGGCGTCGACGTCCGAGATCGCACGCTCGACTTCGGACACATACCGCAGCAGGTCCCCGTTCTCGACGGCCCGAAAGATGGGCGGCGCAAAAAACTCGCGACCGCCCTGACCGGTGTAACCCACGACGAGATTGCCGGCGAGAGCCGCCTCCAGCGGCGGCAGGCCATAGCCTTCCAGCTCCGAGAATGACAGGAAGATGGAACTGCGCGCCAGCGTGGCAGCCACCTGCTCCTCGCTGAGCTGATCGATCGCCTGCAGCCGCCATGCCCGCGGCAGGCGCTGCTGCAGATACAGGCACACGCGCTGCGCATGCTCGGGGAGCTTGCGCGGCATGTAGGTGATGAGCGGCTCCTTGGCAGCGGGCCGGAACATCCCCGGCACACTCAAGGTCAGCCGCATCAGTTGCCGCTCCTCGAGAAAGGGATACAGCAGACGCGTCACGGCCGTGGTGTCATCCGAGATCGACAGCACGATGTCCGCGTGCCGATACGCTTCTGTGACGATCTGCCGATCGAAGCCGGCCGTGAAATGCGCCAGATAACCGTTCTGCACGAAGATCGCGTAGCGCAGGGCCGCCGGAATGCAGAACTGTGCCGCGAGCGCCGCCCACACTTCGGAGAACACCAGAAAATCACGCCGCGGATCGAAGTGGCCGCACTTGAGCGATTCGACCGCGTGCGGAAACCAGCTGTACGTCGAGCCCGGCTTTTCTGCATGGAAGGCGTAACACGGCACGCCCAGGCCTCGCACCGTCTGGATATGACGATAAATGACCTTGTTGCCGCCGATGGGTGTATTGATGGCAGGCAGCAGATACACGATCCGCAGCGGCGCGCGGTCCGGCTTGCCGCAGGTTGCGCAAACCTCCCGGGTACACAGCTGCAGTGCGCGAGGCAACCTGCCCTCACCCACCGGATCCAGTCCCGCGAGGCGCTGATGGGTCCTGAGGAGCAGACGCCGCGTGAGCCGCATGCCCCGCCTTGCGGCCGATGTCATAGGGCCGATGCCTGCTGGCGCAAATTGATTGGCATCGGCGGGGGCTGCGTCCCTATGAAACAGGCATCGGGAGTGCCGCGCGCATCATACAACAGATCGCGCGGCGGACCCGCGCTGCTGCGACGCTCGCGCCATGCGGTAACCGCTTCCGACAGTCCTTGCAGGCGTATACCGACACCAGCTCTCAGCAGCCGCACACGGAATTAACGTAAGGCTCGGGACACAATGCCGCCAGGCCGATGACGGCACGCCAGGGTAGAGACATGGGATACGCGAACGCGAAGACGATGGCTGCGGCGTCGCCACAGCTGTCCATGGCGGCCTTCCTGCCGCTCTCGAGAATGCGCGAGCTGGCAATGTCCGGGCAGGAGAGGTATCTGAGCGCCAGGCCCTATCCGCACATCGTGCTGGACAATTTCTTCGACCCCAGCCTGCTCGAGCAGGTGCTCGATGAGTTTCCGCGGCCCAGCCAGATCCGCTGGCAGCAGTTCGACAACAGCGAGGAGATCAAACTCGCCTCGAATGTCGAAGACGCTTTCGGCCCCATGACGCGGCTGCTGCTCTATCATCTGAACTCCATCACCTTCCTGCAGTTCCTCAGCAGCATCACGGGAATCGACAACCTCATTGCCGACCCCTCCTTCGAGGGCGGCGGGATGCATCAGATCGTGCGCGGCGGCAAGCTCGCCATTCATGCCGACTTCAACAAGCACCGCCGCTACGGGCTGGATCGCCGACTGAATCTGCTGGTGTATCTGAACAAAAACTGGCGCGAAGAATTCGGCGGGCACCTGGAGCTCTGGAATCGGGACATGAGCCAATGCGCAGCGAAGGTCCTGCCGCTGTTCAATCGCGTCATGATCTTCAGCACCACGGACTTCACCTATCACGGGCATCCGGACCCGCTCAATTGCCCGGAGGGCATGACGCGCAAGTCCCTGGCGCTCTACTACTTCACCAATGGCCGGCCAAGCGAGGAAGCCTCCGGCGATCACTCGACCGTGTTTCGTGCCCGTCACGAGAGCGAATTCAAGCCGACCTGGAACCAGCGCCTGCGCAAGCTCGCCCACGACCTGGTGCCGCCCATCGTGATGCGGCAGCTGCGCAAAGGCTCCTAGACCCACGCCTGCGATCGCGCACGGGCGCGCGCGGGCTTCACGGCGAGCGCCAGCAGCGTGCGCCAGCGCGACAGGTTCCAGCGCTGGTAGCGCAGCGCGCGCAGGCCGATGCGCAGCGCCTCGCGCTTGCGTCCCTGGGCATGAGCTGCCCAGGCGGCTCCATCGATGAAGCCGAGGATATGGGAGGTCGCCCCATCCGGCGCAGCCGACGCCGGCACCAGGGGCGCCTCGCACCCCATGTCCAGATCGTCGCGTCCATCGGCGCGTCGCGTGCGCTGCAATTGCCTTGCGACACTCTCGTAGTGCAAGCGCCGCGTGCTCGCCTGCGTATGCGTGATCGACTCGGCGTGCAGCCGGTAGCGATAACAGTCGCCAGGCAGATACATCACGCGCGCGCGACGCGCCAGGCGCAGCTGCAGATCGATATCCTCCGCGGTGACGAAGTATTCGCGAAATCCGCCCATGCTGCGCACGAGCTCGGTGCGCATCGCAAAGGCGCACAGACTCGTGCGCGTGTTGCCCGCGAGCAGCTCGCTCGTGAGCTCCTCGGGCTGCGAGCCCGTGGGCAATTCGGCAACCAGCCGCCCGCGCGCATCCATGGCAGAGAAGCCGCCGCAGACGGCGCCGAAGCTCGGATTGTCCTCGAGCCAGCGGATCTGCCGGAGCATCCGACCGGGCAGATACAGATCATCCGCATCGCAGCGCATGAGCAGCGGGGCGCTCACCCGTGCCAGACCGGCGTTGAGCGCCGCGGAGATGCCGCGGCCCGGCCCGGTGAGCATCGACACGCGCGCATCGGCGCAGGCACGCACGCGCGCCGCGGAGCCATCGGAGGATTGATCGTCGATGACAAGGATCTGCAGATCGATGTCGTCCTGCAGCAGGCTCTCCAGCGCGGCCCGTATATAGGGCTCGGCATTGCGCATGGGAACGAGAACGCTGGCGAGGGGCATTGCATCATTGTAAGCCTCCAGTGCCGGCGCATCGTCGCCAGCGCGACGCTTACGGACGACGCTGCGGCCGGCGGCTGATTCTTACAGCCTGGCAGCGCGAGGGATGACGCCGCCTGTCGTTCCCAGCACGATCCCATCGCAGCGCCGATTGCGTGGAGAGTACCGGACTTCCCGACGGCAGGATTATGTCAGGACAATGTCGCGAATTGAGATGCCGAGAGTGTCCGTGCTGATGCCCGTGCGCAATGGCAGTGCCTACCTCGGCGCGGCCATCGAGAGCGTGCTGACGCAAAGCTTCACTGATTTTGAGTTTCTGATTCTCGATGACGGGTCGACCGATGATTCGCTGTCCGTGCTGCACTCCTATGCACGGCGCGATCCGAGAATCCGTCTGACGAGCCGTGAAAACCGCGGCCTGACCGCGACGCTCAACGAGCTGCTGGACAATGCCCGCGGCGAGTTCATCGCACGCATCGATGCCGATGACATCGCGGCTCCGGAGCGTCTGACCCGGCAGGTGGACTTTCTGCAGGCACAGCCGCAGGTGCTGTGTGTCGGTGGCGCGTTCGACCTCATCGACGATGCGGGCCGCTTTCTGACCACCCTGTACCCTCCGACCTCGGATGACGAGATCCAGCGCCAGCTGCTGCGGGGCCACTGTGCCATCAATCACCCGACCATCATGGCGCGATTGCGGCCGATCCTGGCGGTCGGCGCCTATCAATGCGATCTGGTCGAAGACCACGACTTGTGGCTGCGGCTCGGCGAGCGCGGTCAGCTGGCGAACCTGAGCGAGGTGCTGCTGCGTTACCGTGTGCATTCCGCCTCGCTCAGCCAGCAGGCCGGCATGAGGCAGCGCACCGCGGGCCGCGCAGTCTGCGAGCGCGCCTGGCAGCGCCGTAATTTGACCGATGCAGTCTACGAGGGTGGCGCGCACTGGCGTCCCGGCACGGATCGGGCATCCCGGTACGAATTCATGTTGCGCTACGGCTGGTGGGCCTGGAACAGCCGTGAGCGCGTCACGGCGCAACTCTACGGGACGCGGGCCATCCGGGCACGACCGCTGGGCGTGGAAGGCTGGAAGTTACTGCTCGTCTCGCTGCTGAAGCCCTTCGATGCCCGGATGGCTCAGCCATCCCGCGGCTGAGCCTCCGCTCTGGGCGCAACGCCCGGCTATCTGAGCCTGAATGGCCGGGAGCCGGTGCGTCCTGCGCCGCCCAGCGGTCCTCCCAGGCGCGCCATGGCAGCAAGCGCCTGGGGGTGGGCCTGCGGGCCGGACTGCGGCTGGGCGGAAGAGGCCCGGCTGCGCGCGCGCTGATAACCATAGCCGGCCCAGACGTAGCCCGCGCCCAGTCCTGCCAGCACGTAGAACAGCACCGCATAGCCGAAGATGAAACTGCTCGTATAGATCATGACCAGCGTGCCGACCATGCACGCGGTCAGCGACGCCCCCAGCTGCGACAGATCGGGATCGGAACGGCGCGTTTTGCGCACCACGCGAAAATCCCTGAACATCCCCACGAGCGGCAGACCGATAAACAGTCCCAACCCGATGAGCCCGTAGAAAACCGCCACATCCGCATAGGTGTTCACGAAATCAATGACACCCACGCCCTGGCGCAGATCCTGCAGCTTCGAGTACGCATCCTGATCGCCGAGGTACGGATGCAGCCGGATCATGTCCAGTGAGCGCTCGGCCAGCACTTCGCGATACAGGATATTGAAGTTGTCTACCTGGCCGCCGAGGAAAGGAATCACCTTGGTGATCCGGGGTCCCAGCGGCGACATCAGCAGCGCGACGAAGGCAACGCCCGCGATGAGCGTCGCCTTGAAAAGGCGCGTAACGGCGCGCGGACCGAGCAGCATGTAGACGAAATAGATGACCACCGCGCCGAGCCAGGGCCCGCGCGAATAGGCAGCGATCAGGCCCAGCAGCAGGGCAGCGATCCCGCCGATGCGCAGCACGGCTCCCACGCGGCGCCCCAGATACAGCCAGAATCCAAAGCCGATCGCGAGCAGGTACCCGAGCGACAGGGAGTCGCCGCTCGACGCCATGGCGCGCACGACGCCGCCGCGCAGCAGATAGCCGGAATTCAGGACGCTGCCCCAGGTGGTGCCCATCTCCTTATAGAGCAGCCAGTGGCGGGCGGTCTCGAACACCGCGATGGGCGCCATGGCCAGCGTGGCGATGGCAAATGCTGCCATGGCCTCGACCACTCGCTCCCGTGTCCGGCAGAAGCGGCTGGCAACGTAGTACACCACGCCCACGTCGATGCCATAGAGGAAGGCCCGCCGCAGCACGTTGGTCAGCGAATCGTGCATCGAGGCCGCATCGGCCGTGTCCGGCCGCACGAACAGCAGTATCTGCAACAGCCCATAGCCGAGCACGAAGAAATCCATCCAGCGGATGGGCGCCGTCTGTCGGCCCTTTTCGCGCCAGAGCTTCAGCGCCAGGGGCAGCAGGACACACAGGTCCAGCAGCCGGTACATGTCCATCGCGAAGAGTTTATTGATCCCCACGATCGGCACGTTGACCTCGACGGGCGGGATCACGTGCAGCAGGAACAGGTAGAGCGCGAACGGGTTGTTGTCGCGACGCGCCGCCCAGAACAGCAGCGGCGCGGCCACCAGCACGAACAACCAGAAGCTCGGCACCAGGAAGGCGACGGCCGTCAGACCCAGCCAGACGTAGCGACGGCGGTCGAAGTCGCGCTTGGCGCCCACCGCCAGCGCCAGCGGCCTGGCGAACTGGAACATCGCCAGCGCCAGCACCAGCACGACGAGCAGCGCTTTGAGATTGTTAGGCATCGTCTATCGGCATCGTCCCGTCAGGCCACCTGGCAAACCCCCGGCGCACCAGCGCTTCAGAGGTGAACGAATATGTGCTGAAACTCCAGCAGCGCTATGAGCAGCGACACGGCAACAATCGGCAGATCCAGTCGCGGCTCCCACAGACCCAACTTAAAATATACGAAAGCCGACAGCGGATAAATCAGCCATCCGACCGCTGCGGCGCTGACGATGACGCCCGGCGGACCCCAGAAATGGTTGCCCAGCACCATGCCAAGTATCTGAATGGCAACCTGTGCGACCAGAAGTCCGGTGCTGAGGGATACGAGCCCCCGCGCCCACAGCAGGCCCACGTAGGAGCCTCCCAGAATGCCAATGAGCTGTCCGAGCGACAGCATTTGTAGGATGGAGCCGGACATCACATAGCGCTGGTCGTACAGCAGGTGCATGAAGCGATCGCCAAAGAACACGAACACCACGCTCAGGAGCCAGCCGGGCGCGAGCAGCATCAGGCGCGTGCGCGTCGCCGCTGAGCGCAGCGCCTCGGGGCGCGTGCGCACGATCTCCGAGTAGGCCGGGAACAGCACGTAGCTGTTGAGTTGAAAGGCGATCTGCCCGAACAGGCCACTGAATGTGCTGGCGAGAGTGAAGAAAGCCAGCACCTTGACGCCCAGAAAGGCGCCCACCAGCAGCTTGTTGCCCTCGCCGGCAATATAGGTGATGACCGAGCTGAGCAGGACCCATTGCCCGAAGGCGAAGATCTCGCGAAATACGCTCTTCTCGTAAATCCACCGATTGCGCACACCCGGCAGCGCCAGGTGGCTGGCCAGCGCCTTCGCCAGCACACCGATCAGATTGCCGAAAACCAGTGACCAGATGGAGCGCGTGATCCAGGCCCAGATCACCATGCTGAGCAGCCCGAGCGCGTACGAGAGCACTTCGATCAGCACACGACGCTTGAGCGCCAGATTGCGCGCGGCGAGCGGCATCTTCGTCGAGCTGAAGCCACCGATGAGGGCGCTCAGGCCAGCGACCGGCAGCAGCTGCGCCAGCATCGGCGCCTTATAGAAGAGCGCCGCAGGCTTACCCAGGATGCACAGGGCCAGCCAGATCATGAGCCCCTGCACCACCTGCACGGTCCAGGCGGCATTGATGAAGGATTCTTCGTGGCCGCGCTTGTTCTGGATGATGCTGGCCTCGACACCCACGTCCAGAAACATGGTCAGACCTATCATCACGCTCTGCACCAGCGCCATCAGGCCGAAGGCCTCCGGAAACAGCAATCGCGTGAGCAGCAGATTGCCGCCGAGGCGCAGCACCTGGCTCGCCCCGTAACCGCCGATCGTCCAGACACCGGCGCGGATGGCGCGAAAACGCAGCGAATTCAGATTACGGACGGCGCTGATCTGCGCTCGCACCAGTCCCGGTAAGCTCATGAGCGGCACATTCATGGTGGAAAGCGCACTGGTAGCGCTGGCCGGCGCGCGGGCATCCCAGCGCAGCATGGGCCTCTACGAGCAGTCGCGACGGCACTCCCTTTCGACAGAATCCAATTGTTGTCCGCGTGTGATCAGTCGGTGATGGTGCCGACGATTTCAGCGTATCGACTTCCCGGCGTCGGGAAAGTAGGACTCGATGCCGTTGTGGAAAATTTACGCGCCGGCCCCGCCGGGGCTGGTGCCCAAACGCAGCCCCTGCAGGGTCGAGCGCAGGGCGTCGGGCCAGGGCCGCGGCGTCAGTCCGAGGGCTGCGGCCGTTGCAGTCAGATCCAGCACGCTGTAGGGGGGCCGACGCGCGGCGGTGGGATACTCCGCGGTACTGATGGGGGTCACGCGCGCCGGGCGCTCCAGTAGCCCCGCGGCGAGCCCTTCCCGGGCAATGGCTTCGGCGAACTGGTACCAGCTGCATACCCCTGCATCGGTCCAGTGCAGGATGCGGGGTCCGGGCGGCCGCGCCAGGGAAGCCCAGACTGCGCGGGCAACCGACTCGGCGGCGGTGGGGCTGCCAAACTGATCGGCGACCACGCGTACCTCGCCGCGCTCGCGCATCAGTCGCAGCATCGTCAGCACGAAATTATGACCCTGCGGCGCATACACCCATGCCGTGCGCAGGATGAGGGCGCGTTGCCCGAGAACCTCAACCACTGCCCGCTCGCCCTGCAGCTTGCTGCGTCCATAAACGCTCATGGGATTGGGCACATCCTCCGGACGATAGGGCGCGCGCGAGGTGCCGTCGAACACGTAGTCGGTCGAGATCTGCAGCAGACGGCAATGGGGCAGCGCGTGCGCGGCCTGTGCCAGATGTTCCGGACCGCTCGCGTTGACGGTCCCGGCGAGCGCCGGTTCCGCCTCGGCACGGTCCACGGCCGTGTAGGCGCCGGCATTGATGATCCAGTCCGGTGCCAGCCGCTCGAGCGCCGCATGCACCGCCGCCGCATCGCCGATATCCAGGTCGCGATGCGTGCACGCATGCAGCTGCACACCCGCCGGTGACAGCGCGCTCAGCGCCCGCCCCACCTGCCCCTGGGCCCCGGTCAGCAGTACCTTCACGGAAAGCAGTCGGCGGCGTGCAGCAGCGGCGCGGCCGCATCGCGCGCCGACACGATCGGAGTGCTGCCCTCCGGCAGCGGCCAGTGCACGCCAATCGCCACATCGTTCCAGCGGATGGCGCGCTCGTCCTCGGGCAGATAGAACTCGGTGCACTTGTAGAGAAAATCCACCTCCTCGCTCAGCGCCAGGTAGCCGTGCGCGAAGCCGGGGGGAATCCAGAGCATGGCATGATTGGCTTCCGACAGCACAGCGCCCGTCCACTGACCGAAGCGCGGGGAGCTGCGGCGAAGATCCACGGCCACATCGAACACCTCGCCACGCGTGACGCGCACGAGTTTGCCCTGTGGGTGCTGGCGCTGATAATGCAGCCCGCGCAGCGTGTGGCGCAGCGAGTGGCTGTGATTGTCCTGCACGAAGGCTGCCGCGATACCGGCCTCCTGGAATTTCCGCGCATGCCAGCTCTCGAAGAAATAGCCGCGCGCATCGCCGAACACACGCGGCGTGATGAGCAGCACCTCGGGCAGGCGCGTGGGCTGCAGCTGCATCAGCGGCTCTCCTTGCACAGCTGCAGCAGGTATTCGCCGTAGGCCGTGTTCTTCAGGGGCTGTGCCAGGCGCGAAAGCTGCCCGGCATCGATGAAGCCCTCGCGATAGGCGATCTCCTCGGGGCAGCAGACCTTCTGGCCCTGGCGGTTCTCGATCGCCTCGATGAACATCGAGGCCTGCAGCAGCGACTCGTGTGTGCCGGTATCGAGCCAGGCGACGCCGCGGCCAAACAGCTCCACCTGCAAGGCACCGCGCTCCAGATAGCGGCGGTTCACGTCGGTGATCTCCAGCTCCCCGCGCGCCGAGGGCGTCAGGTCCGCCGCGATATCCACCACCTGGTTATCGTAAAAATACAGCCCCGTGACGGCGTAGTTGGACTTCGGCTGCGCCGGCTTCTCCTCCAGGCCCAGCACCTTGCCCTGCTCATCGAACTGCACCACGCCATAGCGCTGCGGGTCCTTGACGTGATAGGCAAATACCGTGGCGCCCGCCTCGCGGTGCGCCGCGCGCTGCAACTGCTCGGGCAGGCCGTGGCCGTAGAACAGATTGTCGCCGAGCACCAGCGCGCTGGGCGCGCCACCGATGAAGGAGCGGCCGATGATGAACGCCTGCGCAAGCCCGCCTGGCGTGGGCTGCGCCGCGTAGCTCAGCGACAAGCCCCACTGCGACCCATCCCCGAGCAGACGCTGGAAGGCCGGAAGGTCCACCGGGGTGGAGATCAGCAGAATGTCGCGGATGCCCGCCAGCATCAGCACTGCCAGCGGGTAGTAGACCATCGGCTTGTCATAGACCGGTAACAGCTGCTTGCTGATCGCAAACGTCACCGGGTGCAGCCGTGTGCCGGCCCCGCCGGCTAGAATGATGCCCTTGCGCATGCAGGCCTCGTATTGTCCGGCGCTGGCCGGCGCCGCATTCTAGCGCGTGAGGATCGGGCTACGGCAGGGAGACTGTCCGACTGGACAGCCCCCCGCCTGCAGGGTATCTGAAGACAGCGATCGCAACCGAAGCGGACATACGATAGGAAGCTCATGGCGGCGAGATTATTGGTAACCGGCGGCGCCGGATTCATCGGCGCGAATTTCGTGCACCACTGGCTCGGTGCGCACCCGGGCGAACGCCTGGTGGTGCTCGACGCCCTCACCTATTCGGGCAACCTGGCCAATCTGCAGGATCTGCTGGTGCGGCCGGAGCTGCGCGTCGTCCATGGCACGATCTGCGACACCGCGCTGGTGGAGTCGCTGCTGCGCGAGGAGGGTCTCGACACCATCGTGCACTTCGCGGCCGAGTCACATGTGGACCGATCGATCAGCGGTCCGGAGGTCTTCATCCAGACCAATGTCGTGGGCACTCACAGCCTGTTGCAGGCCGCGCGCCAGGTGTGGCTCGAGGAGCGAACCGTGCCGGTGCACCGCTTTCACCACATCTCCACCGACGAGGTGTTCGGCTCGCTGGAGATGCACGACGCCCCCTTCACCGAAACCACGCGCTACGCGCCCAACTCACCCTACGCTGCCAGCAAGGCGGCCTCGGATCATCTGGTGCGCGCCTACCAGCGCACCTTTGGTCTGTGCACCACGCTGAGCAATTGCTCGAACAACTACGGCCCGTATCAGTTTCCCGAGAAGCTCATCCCGCTGGTCATCGTCAATCTCCTGCAGGGCAGGAAGCTGCCGATCTACGGCGATGGCCTGAACGTGCGCGACTGGCTGCACGTGGATGACCACTGCCGCGGCATCGAGGCGATCCTGCTGCACGGGGTGAGCGGGGCAACCTACAACCTCGGTGGCCGCGCCGAATGCAATAACCTGCAGCTGGTGAAGGATCTGTGCAGCATCGCCGACCGGTTGTTTCGTGATGAGCCGGCCCTGGCGGCGACCTATCCTGACTGTCCCGCCGGCCGCGGCGTGCCCACTGCCAGCCTGATCGGCTTCGTGGCCGATCGCCTCGGCCACGATCGGCGCTATGCAACCGATTGCACGCTGGTGGAGCGACAGCTGGGCTTTCTGCCGCGCGTCAGCCTGGCGAACGGCCTGGAACAGACGTTCCGCTGGTATCTGGAACACGGGCCATGGTGGCAAGCGATCCTGGAGGGCCGGCACCCACGCCGACTGCCAGCCGCCGCCGCGGCATGAACTGCAGCTGTGGCAGCAGCCAGAAGATGCGCGGACCGCGCAGCAGATAGCGTTTCGCCAGGCGACGCGGGTTCTGCATCAGCCGGTACAGCCACTCCAGGCCCCAGCTCTGCAGCCGCGGCGGTGCGCGTCGCTCGACGCCGGTCAGGAAATTGACCGATGCCCCAACGCACAGAGCCAGTCCGCGCGCGCGGCCGCGCCTCTGCAACCGATAGGCCACCTCTTCCTGCTGTGGAGAGCCCACCGCCAGGAAACAATAGCGAAACGGCGCCGCGGCCTCGATGTCCAGCAGGCAGCGCTCGAGCTGGTCGGGCCGGCGGATGAACCCCATCGGCGCATCAACGTGCCGCAGGTTGTGCAGATTGAAGCAGGCGGCCAGCTGGCGTGCCTGCTGGGCCGTCGCCCCCACCAGCACGATACGCTCGTGCGAGCCCGCGACCTGCTGCAGCAACCGCAACGTCAGATCACTTCCCCGACAGACGCGCAGGCGCTGCCGCCGCGTCAGCGCCAGGCACAGCGCAAGAAAGCGGCTGTCCAGCAGCACGAACGCCGCGGCGTCATACAACACCTGCAGCCGCTCATTTCTGCTGTAGCGGATAAGATGATCGACGTTGGGCGTGACGACATAGCCGTAGCGATCGGGCGGCAGACGCGCAGCCAGCGCTGCAAACTCCTCGACCTCGTAGTCATCGATCAACACCCGGCCCAGGGGACGCGGCCCGGCCACGCTGATTTCCCTGATCAAGCCGTTGCTGGCCACTGCGCTTCTCGCTCCTGTTGCGGGGATGCGCACGCAGTATCTGGCAAGCCTTCGGGCGATTGCTTCCGACATTGACGGTTGCGAGCCGAGGACGATTCCTACCGCGCGCAGTCGTGTGCGGCACGCTCCTCAGTCAACGCAACGCAGGCGCGAGGCAACGCAAGCGCAACGCGCCGAGTAACGCGCATCGCAACGTGGCTCTTAACGCATTCTTAATTTTTGCCGTCGCACCATCAGAGAGCGCGACGGAGCGCCAGCAGGCACAGCGGCGCGCGATGTGCCTCGAACAGCGCCGCTCGCAGCGCGTGCGCGTGCGCACGCATCCGCAGCGCCTGTCAGCTCACTGTGCAATCAAGGCACGGCAGGCGCGGCAGGCCCGACCGGGCCGCCGGGAAAGGAAGGCGCGAGGGGGACAGCGGCTGCGGCCGCCAGCCGATTCTGCCATGCGAGCGTAAAGGACACCCCGTACTGCGTGGCATTGAAGTTGGCGCCATACAGATTGGAGCGGCGTGTCTGGAAGATGAGATAGGGCACGATCGTCAGCCAGCGCCGGGTCGCATAGTTCACCGTAACGGTCGCGTACTGATAATGGTCACCGCGATTGCCGGGCGGCCCACCGAGGTAGAGCACGTAGTTGGGATACACGGTGTAGTCGACTGTATAGGCAAGCCCGAGACCCGTCTTGAAGGTCGCCTGCCAGTTGGCAGAGAGCGTCGCGGCCGTGTCCGTCTCCGCCGCAGCCGTGGCCAGATAGCTGGTCAGATCACGCAGCAGCGATAGCTTCACGGTAGTCTTGCCGGTCAGCGCACGCGTGAAATTCAGATGCCCGGTCCAGCCTGAAGCATTGTCGTAGCCAACCGTTGAAGAGCGGGTGGTCTCGCCGAAGGAAAAATCCACGATGGTGGGGCTGCCCTGCGGCACGGGCTGATAGGTTCCGCCGATACCCCAGTCCCACTGGTTATAGGCCGGACTCAGGTAGAGAATCGCGTTCGCATAATCGCCGTGCTGATAGTCCGCCGTCAGCGCACCCTTCAACTCACCATTGCCACCGACGCGCAGAGCAAGTCCCGCGCCCGAATCCGCCAGACGCAGGTCCGGCTCCCCCAGCAGTGGCTCGTCGAACCGATCGGTATAGGCATTGGCGTCGACGGCCCACTCCGAGGTGAACTGGTAGGCCGCCGTCGCCGACTCGCGCTGATCGGTGGAGATATAGAGTTGCAGCGCCGACGTTGTCAGCGTCGTGAGCGTCTGGAACGGCACCATGGTGCGCGCACGGCTGACATCGAAGGTGCCGTTCAGGTCGTCGCCGACTTTCCAGACCCAGCCTGCATCGAGCGCATATTCGTTGTGCGACAGATCGAAATGATCGTACTTGTATTCGGTATCGGTGCCGCGCAGGTAGATATTCTGCTGGCTGATCTGGTCATTGAGGTTGACGCCGGCAGCGTATGCATAGTAGCTCGCCGCGTCGCTGTAGTAGTTCGGCGCAGGCAGGAAGCCGCGCTGCAGGTCGAAGACGTTGCTGTTGTACTGGTATTGACCGGTGGCCGACACCGTCGCCGCCACCTGCGCCAGGGCGCACCGGGGCAGCAGCGCCAGGGCGGAAACTGCCAGCGCGGCCAGCCCCACGTGCCAGACCGAAACCGGTCGTCGCGCCGGGCGCGAGCCTTGGGAATGGTTCACTCTATGCTCCCTTGCGGTGCGACGGGCAAAAAAGAATTGTAGTACAGGGGACGCTGCAGTGCGTATCCCGACAGGCTGCTTTACCGCAACAGTAATGGACTACGGCAGATTTCCTGCGAGTAGGAATTGTCCTCGGCCCGCAACCGTCAACGACGGAAGCAATCGCCCGCGCCCTTGCCCGATACTGCAGACCGCCTCGTCCGAACAGGAACAAGAACCTCAGTGCCTACCCAGGGCTTGATGAGCGAAATCAGCATTCCCGCCCGCGGCCCCCTGGGCAGCGTCACGCCGCTGAGCGGCGCGCAAGGTGTCTTGGAGCAGAAAGTACGCGCCATCTCGGCCCTGCAGGAACCGCTGGTTCCCAGCTCTTCGATCGGGCATACCGCCTTCCGGCTCGGCACCACAGAACCCCCATCGATTGCACTGATTCGCGAGCTGCTGGGACCGGCCGTGGCCGTATTGAGCCTGGCGCTCTGCCTGTGGGCGGCCGACAGCCGCTTTACGATGGAAAGTCTGGCGCTCGGCGTGGTCGTGTTCCTGCTGTCACAGCGGGTACTGAGCACGCCGGACTACCAGACCCGCCCGGACGGGAGGCGCGAGCTGCACCCGACGCTGCCGCGGCTGCTGCTGGAATGGGGCTGCGTATTTGCGGTCATGATGTTCCTGATTTCGGCGTTTGGACTGATACCCGTTGTAGGAGCCCGCGCCTTGACAGCGTGGCTCCTGCTGACTCCTGCCGCGCTGGTGGCCTCCAATTCCCTCACCATGCGACTGACGCGCTGGTGGAGCACGCACCGGCCCGCCGCCTGCCGACACATCATCATCGGCGCCACGGAGGCGGGGCTGGAGCTTGCCAAGCGCGTCCAGCAGGGCAGCTACAGCGGCCAGTTCCTCGGCTTCTTCGACTTTCGCGAGCGCGACCGGCTGCCGATGCTCGCCCCGGATCAATGGGCCGGCACCTGTCGCGAGGTGGCCGACTTCGTGCGCCGCAATGCGGTTGATGCCATCTACATCGCGCTGCCCATCTCCACGGCCCCACGCATTGCCGAGCTGCTGGAGAAGCTGCGCGACACCACGGCCTCGATCTACTTCGTTCCGGCGAATATCTTCGAGTTCGATCTGGTGCAGCCGCGCTGTGTGGAGATCCACGGCATCCCGGCGCTGGCAGTCTGCGAGACGCCTCATCTGGGCATGTCCGGTCTGCGCAAGCGCGCGATGGACGTCGTGCTGTCCCTGCTCGCGCTCGTGTTCGCCGGCCCGCTGATGCTCGCCATCGCAGCGCTGGTGAAATTGAGCTCACCCGGACCCGTCATCTTCAAGCAGCGCCGCTATGGGCTGAACGGCGAGGAGATGTTCGTCTACAAATTCCGCAGCATGACCGTGTGCGAGGATGGCCCCTCCGTCACCCAGGCGAAGCGCAACGATCACCGCTTTACCCGCATCGGACAGATTCTGCGCCGCACATCGCTGGATGAGCTGCCGCAGATTCTCAACGTCCTGCAGGGCAAAATGAGCTTCGTCGGACCCCGTCCGCACGCCGTGGCCCATAACGAGATGTATCGCAAGCTCATCAGCGGCTACATGATCCGCCACAAGGTGCGCCCCGGCATCACCGGCTGGGCACAGGTCAATGGGCTGCGCGGCGAGACCGAAACGCTCGACAAGATGCGTCGGCGCATCGAATTCGACATCGACTACATGAATCGCTGGTCGATCTGGTTCGACCTGAAAATCCTGTTCCGCACGCTGCTGATCGTGCTGCGCGACCAGCAGGCGTACTAGGAACGCGCGGCCAGTCCTTCCAGCACCTGCAGCGTCTGGCGCGCACATCGCTCCCAGGTCATGCCGCGCATGCGCACTCGTCCGGCGTCGATCAACCGCTCGCGAAGCGGCGCGTCCTCGATCAGCCGCTGCATGCCCCCTGCGATCTCGTCCACCGATTCCGGGTTCACCAGCAGCGCCGCGTCGCCGGCGATCTCCTTGGTACCGTAGCGATCGGCGGTGAGGACCGGGCAGCCTGCGGTCATCGCCTCGGCGATCGGCAAGCCATAGGATTCGAACAGCGAGGGCAGCACCAGCCCCAGGCTCATCTGATACAGACCCGGCAGCTGCGCTGGATCGACCCAGCCGAGCCAGCGCACCCAGTCACCCAATCCCAGCTGCCCGGGTACCTCGAGCTCATGTTGCGACAGGAAGCGGTTTTCGCCGCCCGCAATCACCAACGATACGCCCAGTGCCGGGCCGATCCTGGCGTAGGCCTGCACCAGCCTGGTGAAGTTCTTCGGCGGGTAGATGGCCCCGGCATATAGAAGAAAGCGCTCCGGCAGCTGATAGCGCTCGCGCAACTGTCGACAGGCCGCCTCGTCCCGCGGCCGCCGGAAGCTGTCGTCGACGCCGGAATAGATCGTGTGCACCTTCTCGGCCGGCACGCCCAGATACTGCAGGACGTGCTGCTTCGTCACCTCCGAGACGGCGATGATGGCATCGGCCTTGGCGGCGTACCGGGGCACCAGAAATTTATGGCTCAGGCGGTCGATGCGCTTGGAGGCCCAGGGCATGACGTACCAGTCCAGGCCATGACACACCCAGGAGGTTGCGCAGTCTACGCCAAGCGGAATCGAATACTTCGGGTTGTAGACGACGTCGATGCCGTAGCGGCGCACCAACCGCGGCAGCACGATCTGATCCCAGTACAAAACGTGCGGGGCCGATGCGCACACTTCGGTCACGGCAGGCTCGCCGGCGTAAGTGCCAACCAACGCCGGATTCCTGTACATGAACACGAACTCGTGCGCTGACCGCAGATCCAGCAGCGCCCGCAGCAGCCGATGCGTATACACGCGCACCCCGCCACCGTGCTGATCGTAGTGGCGCAGCATGACTGCGATCTTCATGCAGGGTTCAGGCCGCCGTCGCCAATCGGGCGTCGGAGTCGACTTTCGGCTCCTCGGTGGGCTGCTGGAGAATCAGCATGCGATACCACATCTCCGAATTGATCAGCAGCCACAGCCGGTTGCCGTGGTCCGCACGTCCGTGCAGATGCTCCGCGAGCAACCGATCGATGGCTTCGCCCTGCAGTATTCCCGCGCGCACCAGTTCGGAGTTGCGCAGGTAGCGCTCGCTGAGCAGTCGGTACTCGTCCCGCAGAATGTACGGCAATGCCGACGAGAAGCCCTGCTTGGGCCGCTGCAGGATATCCGTCGACAGGTAGCGCGCCGCCAGCTCACGCTGGATGACGCGCAGCTTGCGACCGCGAACCTTCATCGTCCACGGCAGACTGGCGGCGAATTCCGCCAGCCGATGATCCATGAACGGACTGCGCGTCTCCAATCCGTGCGCCATCGACATCCGGTCGGTAATCATCACCGGGTGATCCGGGAGCCGGACCTTGCTGTCCGCATAGAGCATGCGGTCCACGGGGGCGGCTCCCTCGAGCGCATCGAACGGCCGCTTGATCGCCGCGGCAGCATCGAAGCCCGACAGCATCGTGAGCGCCTCATGGCTGAACAGGTTGCCGCGGCGCGAGTCGTCGAAATAGAAGTACGACAGGCTCGCGGCATAGCGCTCCCCGCCGGACAGGAACGACAGGCGCTGTAACCAGCGCATCTGGTGCCCGATGCTCTTGTACCAGCCCGCCTCCGGCACAAAGCGCAGAGACGGGCCAATCACCCCGCGGCGCAACCACGCCGGAATACGGCTATAGCGGTCGGCGTACAGGTTGCCGTAATAGCGATCGTACCCCCCGAACAACTCGTCCCCGCCGTCGCCGCCAATCACGACCTTGACATAACGGCTGGCCAGCGCCGACACCTGGTAGGCGCACAAGGACAGCGGATCGGAAGGCTCATCGAGATGCCGGATCAGCGCGGGCAACAGCGGCAGCAGGCTCGGTGCGATGCTCTGCTCATGGTGTTGGGTGTGGCAATCGCGCGCCACGGCGCGGGCGTAAGGTGCCTCATCGAAACGTTGATAGTCCAGACCGAGCGTGAAGGTCGGCAGATCCTGGACGCCCAGGCGCTTTGCCATCATGGCAACGAGCAGGCTCGAGTCGAGCCCCCCGCTCAGGAAGGCGCCGACCGGAACATCGCTGACCAGGTGCAGCCGCAGCGCTTCCTCGATGTGCCCCTCGAGCTCATCAAGCATCTGCAGCTCCGAGCGCACCAGTTTTGGCTTGAACTGCAGCTCCCAGTAGGCGCTGACCTTCGGGGCCGAGCCGCGCTCCAGGACCAGCATGTGCCCCGGCGGCAGCTTCGCGATGTCTCGAAACATCGTCAGCGGCGGCGCGATCAGGCGCAGCGCCAGGTACTGATCCAGTGCCTGCAGGTTGAGCTGTCGAAAGCGCGGTTCGAACGCCAGCAGGGCCTTGATCTCGGAACCGAAGGCGAAAGTGCCCGCCTGATAGCTGTAGAAAAAGGGCTTCTGACCCAGGTGGTCGCGCGCCGCGAGCAGCCGTTGCCGGGTCGCATCCCACAAGGCAAACGCAAACATGCCCCGCAGATGCTCGAGCAGCCGGTCGCCATAGGCCTCGTACAGACCGATGATCACCTCGCAGTCGCTGTGGGTGATGAATCGGTGACCTCGCGACTCCAGATCCCGCCGCAACTCCTTATAGTTGTATATCTCGCCGTTGCACACCAGCCAGACAGTGCCCTCGGCATTGCGCAGCGGCTGCCGCCCACCTTCCAGATCGATGATCGAGAGGCGCCGGTGGCCGAGAACCGCGCGACCATCATCGACACGGCCCTCCCCGTCCGGCCCCCGATGCCGCAGGGCCTCGAGCATGGCATCGATGCGCGAGCGCGCCTCGGGTGCCGCACCGACAATTCCAGCTATGCCGCACATCAGGATGGCTCGGATGAGGCAGCGCGCTGCTGCAGCATCCCGTCCCGACGGTTGCGCAGCGCCGTCTCGAACACCGCCTCATAGCGCTGCGCGCAGCGTTCGATCAGATACTCCTCCAGATAGCGGCGATTGTTGTCGCCGAGTCGGCGCCGCAACGGCAGATCATCATGCAGATCGATCACGGCACGCGTGAATGCCGCCCGATCGTTGAGGGCCACGACGGAACCCGTCTCGCCCGTGCGCAGAAAGTCGCTCTGCCCACCTCGATCGTAGCAGACGATAGGCAGGCCATAGGCCATGGCTTCCAGAAATACGAGACCGAAGCCCTCGTGCTGGCTCGTCGAGACGAAGACATCCGCCAGCGACAACGCCGCGAATTTCTGCGCATCGTCCACCTGTCCGGCGAGGTGCACGCGCTGCGCGACCCCGCGCATCTGTGCGCCCCGTCGGATCGATTCCAGCTCCGGGCCATCCCCGACGATCAGCAGATGCGCCGTCGGCCGACCACAGTGCTGCAGCACATCCAGCAGCTGCTCGGTGGCCTTGCGCGCCACCAGGCGCCCGACGGTCACCATCACGAACGCATCGGTGGGCAGCCCAAACACATCACGTGCGATGCCGCTGACCGCCGGTGGACGCACGATGCCCAGCGGCACCAGCTCCGTGCGCCGCTGCACCCCGTAGATCTGTTCCACGCGCGCGAGCGTGTCACGGGATTGACCGACGATGGCGTCGGCACGCAGCAGCAGGCGCCGTATCCAGACACGCAACCACCAGTGCCGATGCGGGGAGCTGCGCTTGCTCGGATCGTACAGATCGCCCCCATGCACCGACAGCACATTGGGTACGTCGAAGCGGGTGGCAAGGAATTGACCGAGTGGGCCGGTCGGCACGACGAAGTGAGTGTTGATGAGATCGAACTGCCGCCCTGACCTGAGCGATAGTGCGCGCAGCGCCCCCATGGGCAGATAGGCCAGCATGGATGGAGCGTTGGCAACGGCGAGCTCGCGGCGGAAGAATACCGGGACCCGCAGTACCCGCACTCCCTCTTCGAGCGATTCCGCAGGCAGGTGCAGGGCTCGCGAAGTCAGTACCGTAACCGAATGTCGACGGGCGAGCTCTCGTGCCAGTGCAGCCATGACGACCCCACCGCCTCCACCCAAGGGGGGGTACTCGTAGTTGCAAAACAGCAGATTCACCTTGAGCCTTGTCCACCTTTGCAGCGGCACGCCGCATCGGCCGGCGGCGGCTTATGTCTTGTTACTATACGACGCTGGCCTGATACTGTGACAATACACTATATCGATCGAGGCAGCAGAGCCGATATGCCACCCGTTTCCGCTTCCGAAACCACTGCCGGGTTCGGCATTACGCCGAGCGCAGAAGTTCACGTAGTGCCGGATCCGGGCAGACGCAAGCTCGCTGCGCGCCTCGAGCCGTTCGATTCCTACTGGCAGGCTCCGCAGGATGTCGACAGCGGCTATCGCAGCTTCAATGCCTACTACCGGGCCAATTATCTGCCATACCTGCCGAGAGACCGGAATGCACGCATTCTGGTGATCAGCTGCGGCCCCGGATATCTGGTCAATCTCCTGCGCGAAGTCGGGTACAGCGACGTTCTGGGCATCGATTCGGATCGCAGCAAGGTCGAGCACGCGCGTCAGAAAGGCCTGCCGTGCCAGGTGGCCGAAGCATTTCCATTTTTAGGTGCCCGTCAGGACGCGCAGTTCGACGTCATTGTCCCGGAGCAGGAGCTGAACCATCTGACGCTCGAGGAGACGGTCGCATTTCTGCGCCTGTGCCACGGCGCATTGCGTCCCGGCGGATCCGTGATCGTCTATGCCATGAACGGCGCGAATCCACTGGTCGGCTCGGAAAACCTGGCGCACAACATCGATCATTTCTACAACGTGACCGAGCACAGTCTCAGCCAGATCCTGCGCCTGGCAGGGTTCGAGCAGATACGCCCGTTCGCGCTGCGACTGTACGTGTTCTGGAAGAATCCCCTGAACTATGTGGGTCTCGCAATCACCGGCCTGCTGCAATTCGGCATGCGCATCGTGTTCGTGCTCTATGGCAAGAAGGTCAGGATTCTTTCCAAGAAGATCGCCGCTGTCGCAGTGCGCCCCGTCTAAGCGGATTTTACCAGTCCCGGGCCGCGCGCACCTGCCGTCGGGCGGGGTGAATGGCGCGGCGATTCGTGCGAGCCCCAGCTTGATCTGAGCCAGTCGCGGATCAGCTCAATGAGCTTGAACGCGGCCTCCTCGCTGGCCGACAGGTCGTGACTGTCGGTGGGCAATACCTCGAAGCGGATCTGGCCACGCCGCGCCAATTGCCGCAGCGCTTTTCGGTACCGGCCACGACAGTAGAGAACGATCGCCTCCGGGCGTGAAACCGCCATCAGGATGCGCACGCCTCTCGTCGCCAGGCGTTGCAGCGCCTCCGGAAAGTCCGCATTCAATGCGACGTCACCGGTATAGCTTCTCAGCCGCACTTCCTCGGGATCCGATCCTGGCTGCAGCTGCATGCGCCCGCGCAGCAGACGCAGCCATGAGCGAGCATTGAACAGGTTCCTGCGCAGCCGGAGCGACACCCAGGCCAGAAAATTCTCCGGAACGTAGGGGTTGGTGAGAACCAGCCCGGTCACCCGTGCGTCGGCCATGGCCGTTTTCAGGCAGACAGTGGCCAGCGCGCAGCTACCCATCAGAACGAATCGGCGCACGCCGTGCGTGCGTTCCACGTAGTCCATCGCCTCCCTGCACCGCGAGACGCCCGACGCGTCGTAGGTGTCGTAGCGACGCGCCAGATCCGCAAAATGCGTCGCGTCCGAGATCAGACGGATCTGCATGGCAAGCCAGCCGTGCCTCACAAAGCGTGCGGCGGCAGCCAGATCGGCCATTCCAATCCCAAGGATGATCGCGGCGACGGGCGCCTCCCTGCCGCTTTTGGGTTTACTCAGGCGAACGATCAATATGCGCTCACCGATACCGGCCTGATACAGGCTATGGGGTTCTGCGTTCATTCTTCCAATTGGCGCGTACGGCCGACGAAAATCGGGTTGAGAAAAATCATGCGCCTTCATGGAAGGAGAAAGTTTGATAGCAGACTTATTCCGGCGACACCTCACATAACGTGGCTACCCGAAGCGCCACTGCCACAGAAATCAAACCAGGTGATGACGGCACGGCGGGATCGATGCGCTGCCGCTGCCGAAGTCGCGGACACTACACACGCCAGCGCCCAGGGCAACTCGAGGGATGCCCGCTTCAGCGCGACGTGCGCAGCTCAGGCCGGCAGGTATCCGTGCTCGCGGTACCAGGCAGCGGTTTCAGCGGCGCCGTCGCTGAAAGCGATCTGCGGAGAAAATCCCAGCACAGAATGTGCTTTGCTCGTATCAAAGACGAATGACTTACGGAAAAAATCCAGGCGCCTGCGATGCAGCGGCGGCTGAATGCCGAACGGCCTGCACATCAGCTCCAGCCCCCCTGCCAGAAGCAGAAATGGCCAGAGAGGCGCGTGCAGCGCTGGCACCGGGCGTCCGAGTGCGCGCGCGACCTGCGTGACCATGTCCCGGGTGGTCATGGCCTGCGCACCCGCCACCACCACGGTCTGGCCGACCGCAGCCGGATGCTCCATCGCCAGCAGCAGCGCGCGCACCAGATCGCGGACGTGGATCAGCTGATGCAGATTGGTTCCGGCACCGATGATCAAGAAGCGACCGCGGTCGAGCGCGCGAAACAGCTTGAGCAGACGGAAGTCGGCAGGGCCATAGGTTTCGGAGATGCGTATGATGGTCGTGGGCAGCGAGCTTGCGAACGAGCTGACTTCCCCTTCAGCGGCGAGCTTCGTGCGCCCATATATGTTGACGGGCCGCGGGGGGGACGACTCGTCCAGCGTGCCGCCCGCGGCGTCGCCATAGACTCCGATGGTGCTGCCGTAGACGAAACGCTGCACACCGGCCTCGCGGCTCGCTTCCAGGAGCTTGCGTGTACCGATGACGTTGACGGTTTCGAAATATGCGTCCGGCACATTGGCTTCGTGCTGGGCCGCCGCCAGGTGGATCACCGCGTCACAACCCCGTACCAGGGATTGTGCATAGGTCGAATCCTGCAGCGGCCCCTGATCGATCTGCACGCCGCGGCCGAGCAGCTCCGCATGTCGTGCGCGCTCCGCGCTGGTTTTGACCTGCCCCGCAACCGTGACCTCGAGACCGCGACTGCGCGCCTCGAGCGCCAGGCGCGAGCCGATGAATCCAGTCCCTCCTGTGATCAGCAGTTTCATGAGCGAACCAGCGAGAGTGGGCGCGCGGACATCGTTGCCGCTTCCGCCGCATGATGCTGGTGCAGCAGCCGTTCCGTGGCCTCGATCTCACGCTGCCGGCGCTGGTCCGACCAGCCCACACGCTGCTGCAACCTGCTCGCGGCCTGCTCCAGGGCGGCGTGCCCCGGGTGCCCGCCCGAGCCGAGATCCGTGCGCCTCAGCACCACGTCTTCCAGCCTGATCGCCATCTCCTCGTTGGCGGCGTGCGTGACTTCGGCAACCAGCGTATCGGAGTTGCCAACGCGCTGCGATTCTCCCCGCTCGCGGGCGATGTCCAGCACCGTCTGGTATTCGGTGCCGTGATTACACAGCAGGGCGTCGAGCGAATCCGCCGAAATTGCCTCCGGTCGCATGGCCATGGCCTTGCTTCGCAGGACTGAGAAGTCGGAGATGGCTCCCCCCGCCAGCGGTGTGCGCTCCGTCGAGGAGCCTACCGGACGCCTGCCCGGCCATTGCTCGAGCAGCAGATCCAGCGCCGCGGCCGCGTCGCTTCGTGCCATGGTAAAGCGGATACCGATCAGCGTCACCAGGCCGGTGATGCCGTGGGTTGCACGATGATCGATGAAGCGCGATTCCTTGCCGAAGCTCAACTCACCCGGATTGACCGTGCCGCTGCCGAAGGGCACCAATCCGCAGCAGGCGTAACTGACCTCCTCGCGTCGCAACGCCAGCATCGGATACGAGGCATTCATCTCGGCGATCCAGGCCGTCAACTCCCCTTCCTCCACCACCGCCGTGTCAGGGGCAGCCGCGAATGGCCGATGCCATACGCCGATGAGCGTACGATTGCGCCAGGGAACGGCAAACAGATGCCGGGCGGCCCGGCTCACGAGCGTATCGCGATCGTGGCTCTGTCCGGGAATCGCAAGTGCATAGCCCGAGCGCGGCGCGCGTTTGACGATGAAGTAGGCGTCGCGAGAGAAGTGACCGCGCGCGTGGCTGCCGAATTTCTCCCGATCGCTGAACAGGTATTCCGCCCAGGGTCCGGCCGCGTTGAGCACCAGGCGCGCTCGTATGTCGAACTCCTCGCCGTCGATCCTGTCGCAGACCCGTACACCCCGCACCGCCTTGTCCTGCCACAGGAAGGCGAGCGCCTGCACGTAGTTGGCCACCCTGGCGCCCCGGAGGGCTGCCGATTTGACGTACGCAAGCACCAGACGGGCCGCGTTGTACATCTGCCCATCGGCGAAGACCGCGCCGCCGGTCAACGATCCGCTCTCCAGCTCGGGAAATATCCCGAGGATCTCGCGGCGGCTCAACAGGCGCGTGCCCGGGATCCGACGACTTCTGTCGCTGATAGCGGCGTTTCTGCCCGCAGTCAACGCATCATAGGCGTACATGCCCGCGGCCAGAACTGCCTTGCCGTTGCGCCCGAAGCCGAACGTCGGCACGACGATCGGCAGGGGCTTGACCAGATGCGGCGCCGTGCGCAGCATTGCGCTGCGCTCCCTGCAGGAGGCACGCAGGCGGCCGATATTGCCGTGCTGGAGGTATCGAATCCCTCCGTGGACCATTTTGAAGCACTCGGCGGATGCGCCGCCGCCAAAGTCGCCTTGATCGATGAGCGCAACGCTCAGGCCGCGCAGTGTCGCGTCCCACGCAGCCGCGGCTCCAAACGCGCCTGCCCCGATGATCAGCAGGTCAAACTCACGCTCGGCCAGATCTGCCAACACGCGCTTCATGCACGCTCCATGAACGACATCGCGCTAATAGCTAGCTCTGCCCGGCTTGCGTGGTTGATCGGCTCGCAGTAAAGCGCGGGCGACGGAGAGTGACGGGGAGAGGGAGTTATGCCTCATCCGACGAAAGCGCTCTGCTCTCGCGCCTGCGCACCACTCGTCCCCGACCGATCGCATAATATTCGAACCCCAGGCGCTGCATCAACGCCGGGTCGTAGAGATTGCGCCCGTCGAAGATCACCGGACGTGACAGCAGTGCGCGCAACCGATCATAGTCAGGACTGCGAAATTCCTGCCATTCCGTTGCAATGAGCAGAGCCTGCGCCCCGTCCGCAGCCTCGTACGCATCCTTGCAGAACACCAGGGACTGCGCGTGCGGGCCATCGGCGTAAATCCGGTGGGCTTGAGATACGGCTACCGGGTCGTAGGCACGGACGTGCGCACCTGAAGCCAACAGGGCCTCGATGAGGGTGCGGCTCGGCGCCTCACGCACATCGTCGGTATTCGGTTTGAACGCCAGGCCCCACAGGGCGAACGTGCGCCCCGACAGCTCACCGGCAAAATGCTCCTGCAGCTTTTCGATCAGAACACGCTTTTGCCGCTCGTTTACCGTCTCCACCGCACGCAGCAGCTTCGCCTCCACCCCGAGCTGTCGCGCGGTGTGGATCAGCGCCTTGACGTCCTTGGGGAAGCAGGAACCACCGTAGCCGATCCCCGGATAGATGAAGCTGTAGCCAATGCGCGGATCCGACCCGATGCCGATGCGTACATCCTCGATGTCCGCGCCGACCTGCTCGGCCACCGCAGCCAGCTCATTCATGAAGCTGATCTTGGTTGCGAGCATGGCGTTGGCGGCGTACTTGGTAAGCTCGGCAGACCGGATGCTCATGGTCACGAGCCGGTCATGGTTGCGCGTGAATGGCTCGTACAATGCCCGCAGCAATTCCGTCGTGCGCGGGTTGTCGGTGCCGACGACCACACGATCCGGTCGCACGAAATCCTCGAGCGCCGCCCCCTCCTTCAGAAATTCCGGATTGGAGACGACGTCGAAGTCCACTGCCGCCTTGCGGGCGGACAGCGCTGTGCGCACCTGCTCTCGAACCCGGTCGGCGGTGCCCACCGGGACGGTCGACTTGATGATGACGATGGCGTAGCGCGTCAAATGCGCGCCGATCGAGCGGGCCGCTGCCACGATGTGGCGCACGTCCGCCGACCCGTCTTCGTCCGGTGGAGTGCCGACACAGATGAGCTGAAACAGACCGTGCTCTACGGCCCGGGCAACATCCGTCGTGAATTCGAGCCTGGCAGCGTCGCGGTTGCGGCGAATGACCGCATCCAGCCCAGGCTCATGGATCGGAACTTCACCGCGATTGAGCCGCTCGATCCTGCTCGAATCGACATCGACGCAGACCACGTGGTTACCCACGTCCGCCAGACAGGCGCCGGTGACCAGGCCCACGTAGCCGCAACCAAAGATACTAACCTTCATTCGATCGCAGGCGCGGCCCCGTCAGTACGCGTGCACATCGTGCAACACGATTCTGATGGTGCGCGCGAGGATCTTGATGTCGAGCCACAGCGACCAGTTCTTCATATAGTCGATGTCGTATTCGACGCGCTCGCGCATCTTCTCCAGCGTATCGGTCTCTCCGCGCAAGCCGTTGACCTGGGCCCAGCCGGTGATCCCTGGACGGACCTTGTGGCGGATCATGTATCCACTGATGAGCTTGCGGTACTGCTCGTTGTGCGCGATGGCATGTGGCCGCGGCCCGACGAAGCTCATCTCGCCGATGAGGACATTGAAGATCTGCGGCAGCTCGTCCAGTGAGGTGCTGCGCAGGAAACGCCCCAGGCGCGTGACGCGCTGGTCGCCCTTGGTTGCCTGCGGCACGATGCTGCCGTCCTCGCACACGCTCATGCTGCGAAATTTGATCACCTGGATCATCTCGCCGTGCAGACCATAGCGGCGCTGGCGGAAGAATACCGGTCCGCCGGAAGTCACTTTCACCGCAAGGGCGATCGCGAGGATGATCGGGCCGCCGAGCAGCACTGCCAGCAACGCGAGCACGATGTCGAAGGCGCGCTTGTACAGGGCACTCATCCCCCGGAAGGGGGTCTCACACACCGCCAGCGCCGGGATGCCATGGATCTCGAGGTAGCGTGGCTGCACCAGGTCGATGCTGAAGAGGTTCGGAACGAAATAGATGGATGCGGTGGTGTCGCGCAGCTGCTCGAGCAACCAGGCGATGCGCGGCGAGGTCGAGATCGGCAGGGCGATGTAGATGGAATCGATGGCGTTGCGCTGGAGGAATTCGGCGACGTCCCTGCAGGGCCCGATCCATTGCTCGGAAGCAGAAGCCGGCAACCGCTCGCGCTCACGAAAATCGAAGAAGCCGGCGAATTGCCCCGCAAAGGGCTGTTCTCCGACGCGCTTGGCGAGCTCGAGGCCGATTTCGGTCGCACCGATGATGATGTGCCGCATGGCACTGGTATGCTTGACGGACCGCCAGCGCGCCAGCTGTACGGCACCATAGTTCGACAGCAGCAGTGCCGGGGGACTCAGCAGGAACCACGCGAGGAACTCTTCCGGGGTGAGCTCACGCGTGAGTCCAAGTGTCCAGGCCATCACAAGTGTCACCAGGCCGACGCAGCACCACCTGAGAAGCAACGGCCCCAATGACGGACGATACGACTGTCGGCCCTTCGGAATCGCGGGCGGACTCAGAACCTTGCTGGATACGAGGAACACGATCATTACCAGCCCAAGGAAGCGCAGCGACAAAGCAGGGTTGCCGTAGGCGCGAGAGAGAACCAGGGTCAGCGCGACGGCCAGGGGCCCGACGAGCTCTCTTAGCAGCGTGGAGAAAACGGGCTCGAGCGTGCCCGGACGAAAGCCCTTCTCCTGGATCGAACCATTGGACAGCAGTGTCGAGTACTGCCGCGCGCCCGGTGCGCGGGCGGCTTGGGTATATCCGGTGGCGAACGGTGGCTTGGTCTGCGCTTCCAGCTCTGGCATCTGGCTCTTGTTCGGTACGGCTGGCGTCAGACGATCAACGGTGCTATTGGAAGTCTGCCAGCGACCCCGGGCATCCCGAGCCGGGGCGTGTGTAGCATAGCGGATCTGCAACGCTCACGCTGCGCCACCGATGACATCCAGCGTATTTGTTTCTGTCCGCTCGCGTGGCCCGCAGGTATCGGCGGAGCGCTCGCTGTACGACGAGCTTCCGGCGATATAATATGTCAACTCTACTCAACGGGCCGAACAAGCCCGTGAAGCGGCTTATTGCAACTGTCGCCAACTGGCAGCAGTTTCCAATCCTCCCCAGGCCTCGCCGCGATGGCTCCCTGCGAGCGACAACCAACGCCCATCGCACTCGATGCAGACTCTCTATCCCTGGCCGTGCGGCTGGGTGCGCTGGACGCGCGAGCGTCGGTAAACGGTCAGCGCTGCAAGTCCAAGCAGCGACAGCAGGTCCATGCTGCCACCCCCGCCACCACTGCTGCCCCCGCTTCCACCACCGCCGGTGGACGCGGAACTGACCTGAATGCTCGCGGTGCTCATGGCTTGCTGACCATAGGTGTCATTGACGGTCAGTGACACGGTCGTCGATCCGGTCTGCCCGGAGACCAGGGCGACAGCCGCCGTGCAGGTGAGCGTCGTCGAACCGCAGCCCTGCGAGATCGTGATGCCCGAGGCGGGTAACAGCGTGGTGTTGCTGCTCTGGGCCGTGACGGTCAGCGTACCCGTCCCCGAGAGGGTGAACCCGATGGGCGCTGCCGTTGCCGGCAGTGTCAAGGACT
>DATJUN010000009.1:0-5338 GCA_035502275.1 Steroidobacteraceae bacterium | reverse complement strand
CTCAACCGCTATCTCAAGACCCTTGCGGGCCAGCATCGCGTCAAGGGCTTTGCGACCACGTTCGTATTGGTCCATTCCGAGCAGCCGCGCCAGCTCCTCGGCTACTACAGTCTGAGCGCCGCTCAGCTGGCATTCGAGCAGCTCGAGCCCGAAGAGCGGAAGGGCTTGCCGAACTATCCCATTCCCGCAGTGCGCATAGGTCGGCTTGCGACGGCGGTCAACGCGCGGGGGCAGCGACTGGGCGAGCTGCTCCTGCAGAATGCGGTCAAGCGTATCCTGATGGCGCGCGAGACGCTGGGTGTGTACGCGGTCGTGGTCGACGCCAAGGACGAGGCCGCCGAAGCGTTCTATCGCAAATACGGATTTCGACGCTGCGACCCGGCGCGGCGGCAACTCTATCTCGCCTTGGGCCGCTCCGGCAGCGTTTGAGTTTCGCCGAAAAAGGGGCGTAACCCGCGCGTGACACGTGCGGGTTTTAGCTAATCGTTCGGCGATTCCTGGACTACCAGCGCCACCGTCGCGGTGGTGCGATACGCGCCCCTGCAAAACAACAATTGGGGCGACCCATGACTCCATCTCACCGGCCCAGCGTATTGCGCGCCATTGGATTGTGGGTGCCGCTGACGGCCCTGGCCGTGTGCACACCTGTAGTGGCACAGACTTCGCCGTTTCTGACCGGCGCCACGGCACTGCAGACCAACATCCTCGCGTGGCTTACGCCCATCGCTGTGATCCTCGTGATGGTGCTGGGGGCCATGGCGATGGCAAATCGCCTGGCCTGGGGGTGGTGTATTGGCGCCATCGTTGGCATCGCGATCGCCTTCGGCGCCTCGCAGATCGTGACCTGGGTGCGCGGCATGTTCGGCGTGTAGGGTGCAAGGTGAGCGCGCGTAACGCCGGGGTGACGGCCGACCCACTGTTCGTCGCGGTGACGCGACCGCCGATGCGTTGGGGCGTGACCTTCTCGGCGCTGCTCTTTAACTTGGTCTTCACGATGGAGGTTTTCTTGTTGACCAAGAACCTCCTGACATTACTGCTTGCGATCCCGATTCATGGGCTCTGCGCACTGCTCTGTCTTCGGGACCCCCGCATCTTCGATCTGGCGCTGTTATGGAGCCGTACGCGCCTGCCGGCTTATCTGACCAACTACCGGCATTGGCAGGCCAGTAGCTACACCCCCTTGATGCTCGACTTGCCTGATCGGCACGGTCGCCGGCGTGCGGGACCCCAGGTTGAGGTGGTGCCTGTTATCGCGTCTAGGCGTCCGACATTCTCACTCACGGCGAGAACGCCATGACACCGACCGGATTTGCGGCGATTCGGCGCGAATTGCCTGCCGCGGGCCACATTCCCTATGCGGCGCAGGTCAGTCCCACTCTGGTGAGAACGCGGGCTGGAGACTATGTTCAGTCGTTTCGGCTGGCGGGTGCAAGCTTCGAGAGTACGGACGACGAGGAGCTTAACAACTGGCACGAGCGACTCAATGTCACCTGGCGCAACCTCGCCAGTCCCAACGTGGCGCTCTGGACGCACGTTATTCGCCGGCGCGAGCGCGCAGGGGCGGGCGATGTGAGCCTCGAAGGCTTTGCCGATCGACTGGCGGGCAGGTATCGCCAGCGCCTGGCGGCTGAGACGTTGATGGTCAATGATCTCTACGTTTCGATCGTCTATCGGCCAGTGGCTGGCGCAGTGAGTGGTGTCGCTTCGCGATTCTATACGCGCCGCACCGGACAGAGCGGTTCGGCGGAACTGGCCGATGCCCTGGAGGTCTGCGCCAAGCTCGGGCAGGCGTTCAGCGCAGCGCTCGCCCGCTACGAGCCGGAGAGCTTGGGGATCGAGCGGCGGGCCGATCGCACCTACTCGCGGCTGCTGGAGTTCTTTGCGCTCCTGATCAATGCGGAGTCACAGCCAGTCGCTCTACCGCGCGCACCGCTCAATGAGGTGCTTGCCACCACGCGCGCCCTCTTCGGCAGTGAAGTGATCGAGTATCGGCTGCCGACCGAAACGCGGCTGGCGGCGATGCTCGGCATCAAGGAATATCCCACGCCGACCCTAGTCGGGATGTTCAATGCGCTCCTCGCCGCGCCCTTCGAATTCGTACTGGCGCAGTCCTTCACCTTCATCACCAAGGCCGCGGGACAGGGTCTTCTGCAACGCCAGCGCGCCCGTATGGCGAATGCTGGAGACTTTGCAGTGACTCAGGCGGCGGATCTGATCGAAGCACTCGACGCCCTCAGCGGCAATGAATTTGCGATGGGGGATCATCATTTCACGCTGCAGGTACTGGCGCCTGAGACGCCAGTCGCGTCCGGACAGCCGGAGACCCTGCGCCTCAAGGCTCTAAACGATGCAGTCGCCCGCGCGCGAGCGCTGCTCGCCGATACGGGCATGGCGGTAGCGCGCGAGGACCTGGCGCTGGAGGCAGCATTCTGGGCGCAGTTGCCTGGAAACTTCAGCTACCGGCCGCGCAAGGCACCGATTACCTCGCGTAACTTCGCTGCAATGTCGGCCTTTCACAACTATCCGTCGGGTCGCGCGACGGGCAATCACTGGGGGAACGCGCTGGCGCTGTTGATCACGAGCGCCCGATCACCCTACCACTTCTCCTTGCATGCGAGTGACCCGATCGATCCTGACGGGGGCAGTCGCAAAGACACGGGCCACAGCTTCATTTGCGGACCGACGGGCTCCGGCAAGACCGTGCTGATCGGTTTTCTGGTCTCGATGTTGGCGCGCCAAAACGTCACGCAGGTGCTGTTCGACAAGGATCGCGGGCTGGAGATCCTGGTGCGGGCACTCGGCGGCGAGTACTTGCCACTGCGCAGCGGCGTGCCGACGGGCTTCAACCCGCTGCAGTTGCCAGAGACACCCGCGAACGTGGAATTTCTCAAGGAATGGCTGCGCGCACTGCTGCGCGCCCCCGAGGCACTCTCGCCACGGGAAGAGGCGGATCTTGATCACGCACTGCATGGCACGTTGGCGCTCGAGCCTGCACACCGACGGCTCTCTCGGCTCATCGAGTTCACGGATGCGACGCGGATCGACGGGATCCATGCGCGGCTCGCGCGCTGGTGCGACGGCGCTGGCGGCGACTACGCCTGGGTGTTCGACAACCCGCAGGACAGCCTGGTGGGACGCCTGGACGGGGCGCTGATCTTTGGGGTCGATGTCACCGAGTTCCTCAACAGCGATACCACGCGCACGCCAGTGACGCTGTATCTGTTTCATCTGGTCCGTCGCTTGCTGGATGGGCGACGGCTGGTCTGCTGGATGGATGAGTTTTGGCGCCTGTTGGGCGATGCGGCCTTCGAGAGCTTTGCTAAGGATGGACCCAAGACGTGGCGCAAGCTCAATGGCGTGATGTGTCTGGCGACTCAAAGCCCAAGCGATGTGCTCGGCGGGGCACTCAGCCGCACGATCATCGAGCAGACCGCCACCAAGGTGTTCTTTCCCAATCCCGACGCCCAGGCTGAGGATTACATCGAGGGCTTTGCGCTCAGTGAGCGCGAGTTCAAGTTGCTCAAGGAGCAGATTGAGCCCGGCAGCCGTATGTTCCTCGTCAAGCAGGGGCATCACAGCATCGTCTGTCAGCTCGATCTCAAGGGCTTTGACTCCGAGCTTGCGGTCATATCGGGACGTGCGAGCGAAGTAGAGCGCATGCATCGGCTCATCGAGGAGCACGGGCGGGAGCCCTCAGCATGGCTTCCGGCCTTCTGGGGTGATCGGGAGCGGGCGACGAGTCGAGTCCCGTGAGAGGAGAGGAGGGGAATATGTGGCGACGCCGATTTGTTTCACGGATGTGCGGCGGCGCTGCGCTTCTGGCCGTGGCGGCAAGCGCACAGGCTCAATTCGCGGTGATTGATGTCGCGTCGATCACGCAACTGATTCAGCAGGTGCAGACGGCGGTCAGGCAGCTCCAGACCGCCGAGAGCCAGCTGACCCAGGCAGAGCAGGAATTCAACTCTCTCAACGGAAGCCGCGGCATGCAGAACCTGCTTGCCGGCACGACACGCAATTATCTGCCGACCGACACCGCTTCACTGCAGGCGACACTGACCGGTTCTGGGGGCACCTACAGTGCGCTGTCAGTGAGCGTGCAATCCTCGATGAGCGCCAACGCAGTGCTCTCGGCGACGCAGATCGCTTCGCTCTCGGCTTCCGAGCAGAGTGCGGTGCAGGCGCAGCGCCAGTCGGTCGCGCTGCTGCAGGGGATCTCTCAGCAAGCGCTGTCCAATAGCAGCGGGCGCTTCGACTCCATGCAGCAGCTCATCACGACGATCGGGAGTGCCGCCGATCCCAAAGCGATTCTCGATCTGCACGCGCGCATCTCGGCCGAGGAGGGCATGTTGCAGGCCGAGCAGACCAAGCTTCAGGTGCTCTATCAGACGGTGCTCGCCCAGCAGGCTGCTGAGCAGCAACGCTCGCGCGAACAGGCGATGACCGATGTGGGCTCGCTGCGCTCACTGCCGGCGATGGGACTGTAGGAGGAGGTATGCGTTTTCGGTCCGGTGCACGGTCCGTGCGGACGTGTTTAGAGATCGTTGTCACGCTCAGCGCCGTTGCGGGCTGTGCACCGGCGCCGGATCACACCTCCCGTACCGTGGATTACTTCCGTCAGCACGCTCAGGAGCGCGCCCAGGTTCTGAGCCACTGTGGCGATAACCCAGGTGATACCGCGCGGCAGCCGGATTGCGTGAACGCCCGCGAGGCCGAGCGGGTCGAGGGAGTCGGGTCACTGAGAAGCCTGCCCCCGATGGGACTGCCTAGCACGCCCAACCGGGGCGCGCAGCAATAGGGGAGAGGCGCCATGGGATTCTTCGCCGAATTCAATAGCTGGCTCAATTCGATTTTGACCAACTACATCGCGACGAACACCGCGAGCATCGCCGCAGCGCTCGAGCCGGCGATCGTCACACTGGCGGTCCTGTACGTGATGATTTGGGGCTACCTGCATCTGATGGGACGTGTCGAGGAGCCGTTTACCACGGGATTGAAGCGCATCTTCATCCTCGCGGTCGTACTTGGCGCGGCGCTGGATCTGTGGCTCTACAACCAGGTGATCGTCGACAGCTTCTTCAATGCGCCCAGTCAACTTGCTGCCGCCATCGTGGGGGCCTATGACCCGGTGACCGTCGTCGATCAGATCCTATTCTCCGGCGGAGACACGGCGTCGCTCCTACTCCAGAAGGGAGGAGTTTTTCATGGTGACTTCTCCTATTACATCGCCGGCATAGCGGTGTACCTGATCGTCGGCATCACCGCGATTTATACGATTTTTCTACTGGCGCTTTCGCGAATCGCGCTCTCGGTGCTGCTCGCGCTCGGGCCACTGTTTCTG
>DATJUN010000008.1:0-3172 GCA_035502275.1 Steroidobacteraceae bacterium | reverse complement strand
GGCCGAACAAGCGTTCGCTCAGGGCGTGCGTGATGACCGCCACGGCTGCATGGCCGTCGTCCCCGGCGCTACCCCAGGAGGTTCCGTACTCGAAGGGCACGTCGAACATTGGAAAGAAGTCGGCATAGGTCGCGTGCGCAGTCACATGGATTGGATGGCCACCAGGCTGGGAGGGAATTATCGAGAGTGACAGCGGATACATGGCCGCCTGACGCGCGGCGCGCCGCGCCTGCATGAGTGCCTGGGCGTCGGTATAGGTCATCAGCGGCGGCATGGCCGAACCGATGGCCGGACCGTAGTTGTCTATTAGTACGTCGAACAGATGTGCCGATTTCTCCGGAATCGGATCGCCGCCGGCCGCACGGAAGATGGTCAACATGGTCATCGAAGCGCCGACGCCGGTACCGATGGCGAGCACGATCAGCACCGTCAACAGCGCGTTCTGCCGCAGGCTGCGCAGCGCGAGGCTCAGGTAATAGCCGAACATGGCGCCTCGATTTTCACACCGTGCGCGTGGCTTCCGCCGGCGGTACTGCCGAGGCCCGCAGGGCGGGATGCAGCACGGCGAGCTGTCCGACGAGCAGCATCGCCACGACACCGATCAGCGGATAGACGAGCGGCAAGCGGCTCAGTGCCACGCTCTGCAGCAGCCACAGATTCGCCATCAAGGCGAGCGCAACCCCGACGGCCGCGCCTACCCCCGTGATCAAAAGATTCTCTGCCTGGTAATAGCGCAGGATCGCCAGGCGGGTCGCGCCGAGGGCACGGCGGATGCCGATCTGCCGTCGCCGCTGCGACACCCAGTAACTGGTCAGTCCCAGGATGCCGAAGGCGGTGACGACCAGCAGGATGACACTGATGGCGCCCATGAGCTCGGCGATGGCGCGATCGCTGCGATAAGCGTCGCGGCGGGCGTCCGTCAGCGTCTGCATGGTGAGGATGACGCGCTGGCGGTCCAGGCTGTAGAGCTTGGCGCGCACCGCCTTCATGGCGCCAGCCACCTCGCCGGAGCGGGCACGCACGATGTAGAACCCGCGCGGATCGGTCCAGAGCGAGGGCCACATCAGGGACATCTGCTCCAGGGGGCTGTATTCCGCGTAGGGAGTACTCTGCAGGCGCGCCAGGATACCGACGATGGGCGCGGTGACGGGCCCGGGATTCAATGTCGCAATCCTTCCCAGCACCTGACCGGACGGATCGAGTCGATTCGCCAGCGCCTGCGTGATGATGACCCCGCCGATGCTGCTCGGCAGTCCCGACGAGTAGCTCCAGTCCATGATCTCGGCTGGACGAAAGTTGCGGCCTGCAATCAATTGCACACCGAGCGTATCGATCGCATGATCATCGACCGGATAGACCATGGTCTGAATCGCCGAGGCCGGCCGCTCTGGATGCAGCGTGATGGTAAAACCCAGGCTCGGGCCTCCGAGCGGGTGATCGATCGACGCAACTGCATCCGTGACCTCAGGCAGCGCGCGCAGCGCCGCAAGATCTCCCCGCTCCCGGGAGGAGATGTCAGCGATCGCACCGTGCCAGCGGATGTCCACGGTGAAAACGTCCCCTTCGTCACTCACGCCGCTGAGGGAATGGCTCTCGGCGGCGCGCCGCTGAATGATGAAAAGGGCGTTGCAAAGCACTGCCAGGGTCACGGCGATCTGCAGTGCGATCAGCGCCGCGGCCAGGCGATTGCGACGCAGTGACGAAAGCATCGGAGGCATGTCTCTGGCTCTTTCCTGCTAAGCCTTCAGTTGCATGGCGCATTCGACCCGGGTCGTGCGCCAGCTTGGATAAACGCCCGCAACCAATGCGCTGAGAATCGCAAGGCCCAGGGCAATGAGCACATCCGCGCTGCGCAGCCGCGTCAGAATCGCGAAATCCGTTGGCAGGACGAGCCGGCAGGCGATCAATCCGACCTCGATCAAACCCAGGCCGACAAGCGCGCCGGCGACCCCGATCATGGCCGCTTCGATCAGGCACTGCGCATAGATCGCCGGCCGGCTCGCGCCCAGAGCGCGCCGCAAGGCGACGCTGCCCAGTCGGGACATGAACTTCGCCAGCATCAGTCCCGCGGCATTGAGCAGGCACACGAGGAGGATGGCGAACGAGACGCCCATGAGCGTAGTCAGCGCCGGGGGCACGACGTGACTGTAATTCAACCAGTCGGTGACGTCGCGCAGCGCCACGCGCGAGGGCCAGTTGAAACGGCCGTTCTGTCGCTGGACATCGGCGTAGTTGCGCAGGAATGCGCGGTAACTGTCCGCCGCCTGCGCGGTGGGCAGCTCGACCCACAGGGCGATCCAGGTGCAGGGCGTCGCCAGCATGCCATCCCAGCCCTTGATGCCGGGAGTGCGGGCCGGACAGCCAAAGCCGCCGGCGGTACGCCACTGCTGATCGATCGCCCGCGAGAATGGCAGGAAGAACTCATCCGCGGCCGTATAAGCGCCGCCACCCGCCCCCAGATCATAGAATGCCGGCGTCGGCCGCCAGTCATCGGTCACGCCCATCACACGATACGACAGTCCCTCGATGGTCACGGTGCGGCCCACGCTGTTGGCACCGCCAAACAAACGGTCATTCAGGCGCCGGGTCAATACCACGACCGGCGCGTGCGCATCATCCTCTGCCCGGCCCCAGGGTCCGCCGTACCGGAACGGGACCTCGAACATCGGAAAGAAATCTCCAGACGTGGCATGCCCATTGGCCTGAACCGGATCGCGCTGCGGGTCCGGCGGCGTGAGCAGCTCCGAGATCGGATACAACACGGTCTGGCGCGTGGCGCGGCGCGCCCGCATCAGCGCGGTGGCATCGACGTAATTCAACCGGTATGGCAGGAAGTCCGCCGGCAGCGAGGCCGACGGCTGCGGGCCGTAACTGTCGATCTGTACGGCAAAGAGCTGCGCAGACTTCTGGGGAATGGGATTGCCGCTGGCCGCGCGAAAAATGGTCACCATCGTCATCGAAGCGCCGATCCCCACGGCGATCGCGATGACCATCAACACCGTGATCACGATGTTCTGCCGCAGGCTGCGCAGCGCGAGTTTGAGGTAGTAGGCGAACATCATGCGGTCTGTTCCATCGGGTTGGACCTTGGCGCCACTCGAGGCCTTCAGACGTTGCGCGTCGCGAGCGCCGGTGGCACCGAGGCCGCACGCAGCGCCGGCCAGAGCACCGC
>DATJUN010000007.1:0-59390 GCA_035502275.1 Steroidobacteraceae bacterium | reverse complement strand
CGCATGTACATGCGCGAGATGGGCACGGTGGAGCTGCTCACGCGCGAGGGCGAGATCCGCATCGCCAAGCGCATCGAAGAAGGGCTCGACGCGGTACGCAGCGCTCTGGCGAAGTATCCGGCCACCTTCGACCATCTGCTCAAGACCTACGAGATGGTGCGCGCCGGGCAGGCGCGCCTCATCGACATGGTGGTCGGCTTCATCGACCCCAACGCGCCCGACGTGATCGCGCAGCCCCAGAACCCCACGCGCCCCGTGGAGCTGGAAGCGGATGCCGAGGACAAGGATGAGGACGCGGAGGAAGGTGACGAGTCCGAAGAGGAGACCATCGACACCGGTCCGGATCCGGAGGAAGTCGCGCGTCGCATGGCCTCGCTGCAGAAACTGCAGCAGCAGTCGCTCGCCGCCATGGCCAAGAACGGCACCGAAGACCCGCGCACGCAGAAGCTGCGCAAGAAGCTCGCCGGGGAGTTCATGGAGCTGAAGCTCTCCCCGCGCATGTTCGATGCGCTGACCGACCAGCTGCGCGCGCACGTCAACGACGTACGCCAGGTCGAGAAGGAGATCATGGTGATGGCCGTGCGTGATGCAGGCATGCCGCGCAAGGACTTCATCGCGACCTTCCCGAAGAACGAGACCAGCGCGCGCTGGCTTGCCAAGCACATGAAGGCGGGCAAGAAGTATTCGACCGTGCTGGTGCGGCTGAAGGATGAGATCGAGCGCCGGCAGAAGAAGCTCGAGCTGATCGAGCAGGCGCGCAACCTCTCCATCAACGACATCAAGGAGATCAATCGCGAAGTCTCCATCGGCGAGGCCAAGGCGCGCCGCGCGAAGAAGGAGATGGTCGAGGCGAACCTGCGCCTGGTGATCTCGATCGCGAAGAAGTACACCAACCGCGGCCTGCAGTTCCTGGACCTCATCCAGGAGGGCAACATCGGCCTGATGAAGGCGGTGGACAAGTTCGAATACCGCCGCGGCTACAAGTTCTCCACCTACGCGACCTGGTGGATCCGGCAGGCCATCACGCGCTCGATCGCCGACCAGGCGCGCACCATCCGCATTCCGGTGCACATGATCGAGACGATCAACAAGCTCAACCGCATCTCGCGCCAGATGCTGCAGGAGATGGGCCGCGAGCCCACGCCCGAGGAGCTCGCGGTGCGCATGGAGATGCCCGAGGACAAGGTGCGCAAGGTGCTCAAGATCGCCAAGGAGCCCATCTCGATGGAGACGCCCATCGGCGATGATGAGGATTCACATCTGGGCGACTTCATCGAAGATCAGTCGGTGACCTCACCGATCGATCAGGCGACCATGGAGTCGCTGCGCGAGACCACGCACTCGGTGCTGGCCCAGCTCACGCCGCGCGAGGCCAAGGTGCTGCGCATGCGCTTTGGCATCGACATGAATACCGACCATACCCTCGAGGAGGTCGGCAAGCAGTTCGACGTCACGCGCGAGCGCATCCGTCAGATCGAGGCCAAGGCGCTCAGGAAGCTGCGTCATCCGAGCCGCAGCGAGCAGCTGCGCAGCTTCCTGATGGAAGACTGAGCTCAGGCACCGGCGGCCCGGGCGCGGCGGGCCCGTGCCTGCGCCAGTGAAGACAGCAATCGCGCCTCGCCGCTGGTTCGGACCGCCGCTGTTGGCGGCTGCACCGGGGGAATCAGTACTGGGAGCGGCACTGCGGCGCCTTCGGCGTTGTGCGTGGCCCGCTCCGCCGGTGCGGGCAGCACGGTCGCGGCCGGCAGCACGGTGGCAACCGGCTGGGGGGGTTGCACGGCCTGCTGCCCTTCCAGCAGCTGCTGCGTCTCGAAGCGCAGCAGATCCAGCTGCTCGAAGACGCGACCGAGCTGGCTGTCCACGACATTGCGCAGGCGCAGCACCGAGCGCAGCTCCATCAGCAGCACCACGCCCAGCGTGATGACCGCAGCCGCGAGTGCAGACACGGAAATATCGTGCACCGACAGTCCCAGCTGCGCGAACAGGTGGCTGAATTTATCCCCGATCATGGGCCACTCCCGAATCGATCCAACGGCGGCAGGCGCAGCGTCAATATATTGACGGTGCCGCAACCGTGCCTGATGGAACGGAGCAGGTTCCATGCCAGGATGCCCGCGGCCCTGCAGCCTGATTCAGGCTGCCATAAAATCCGCGGCAGATTCCGCTACGAGGCGAACGAATGGGCACCTGGAGCAAAACAAGCCTGGCTGTGGCGCTGGCCTCGCTGCTGTCGATGTCGGCCGCGCACGCCCTGGATGCCGACAGCGTACGCGGCGGCTGGGAGGTCACGATCGGTGGAGTGGAACACGTCTATCAGTTCATGATCCGCGGCGATCTGGTCCTCGGGGTCTATTGCACACGCTGCACGGATGCCACGGACGTCGCCTTCCTCGAAGGGCGCGTCGAGGCAGGTGACATCCGCTTTGCCGTCACGCACCTGCGTGCCGACGGCAGCACCGCGTACATGGATGAGGCCACGGCACGCATCAACGACGGCCACCTGCAGGTCAGCGGGCACCTCGGCGGCCCCGGCGGTGGAGCTTTCGAGTGGGCCATGCACAAGGACCCGCGTGGCCCCACTGCGCTGGGGCCGCGACCGCGCGCGGTACTGCCCCAGGTGACCGCGCCGGCAGCGAACGCTGCGCTCTACGGCGAGCATGGCCAGAAGCCGTTTGCGCGCGCGCCGGGCGCAGCGCCGGCCGCGCTCTCGTATCAGCCACCGGGGACGTGGGAGGCGCTGACGCCGCAGAAGCTCGTGGGCGTCTGGCTGCAGGGCGAGGGTGACGGCAAGCAGCGATTCATCATTCGCATGCTTCACGGCCGGCTCACGGGCGTGGTCTGTGGCCCCTGCAGCAACGCCTATCAGTTCGCGATGCTCGAGGATTTCCAGATTCACGGCGATACCGTGAGCTTCAACATCTGCCACGAGGACTTCGGCATCGGCCCGATTCCCTACTACAACCGCGCCATCGGTCATCTGGCGCAGAACGAGCTGCGCATCAGCACTGCCCAGGCCAACCTCGATCCGGCCCCACGCTTCCAGATGTCGCTGTTCGGACCGATCGCACTGACCGCCACGCACGTGGCGAGCGTCACACACTGACCGGATGACATCAGCCCATGTCCGGACATCGCCTGACGCGCCGCGGTCTGCTGCAGACCCTGGGCGGCGTGAGTCTCATCAGCGCGAGGTTGCCGTGCGCATGGGCGAGAGCGCGCAACTTCTCGAGGCGCGCTTCATCCTCTCGGTCGGGGACAATTTCTATGAGAACGGCGTCAGCGGGGTGCACGATCCGGCGTGGCAGAGCTCCTTCGAGGACGTCTATCGCGCGCCAGGCGCGGGATCGAGGATGGCACGCCACTGCGACATCGGCGGCAGCGATTTCTGCTCACTGCATCCGGGCTTCGTCGCCTGTGGTCTCACTGCCACGCGGCTGCGTGTGGCCTACCGGGACTATCGCGGTGCCGAGCTGCACGTCGTGGATATCGCCCGGCCGACCTGAGCGCACGCTCAGTGCGTCATGTCGTATACGACGATGTTGACGCCGAGCTTGATCGCCAGGTCCACATCGCGCTGCGGATAGCCCGGGTCGTCGGCGTATTGCCAGGCGTCGCCCAGGTCGTTGTTGTACAGGATCATGATCATGATGCGGCCCTGGTCGTCGAGCAGCCCAAGCCAGTGCGGCACCGCTCCGTCGGTGCGATAGCCCACGCCGCGTGAGCGCATGGAGCGCTCATTGCGCACCTGGTAGCGCTGTGTCAGATCATAGACCGTGTGAAAGACCGGGTTGTCATCCGACAGTTCCACGGGCTCTCGCCCCGGAAACAGTCGCTGCAGCGTCGCGGCAAACGGTCCCCATTCGCGCGTGCCGAAGAAACTGTCGCACAGCAGGAAGCCGCCACGCAGCAGGTACTCGCGCAGCTTGGCGATCTGCGCATCGGTGAGGTTCATCGCCCCCGGGGTGTCGATGTAAATGAAAGGCCAGTTGAAGATCTCGTCCCCATCGTCCGGATCGATGGACTGCTCGACCGAGCGCACATGGATCGTCGTCAGCCGGCGCAATATGCGCAGGAAATTGCGATCGCCGAGCGGATAATCGATGGTCCAGGGCGAATCACCGCTCTTCCAGTTGGTGCCGATGAAGCCGAACAGGTCGTTCGGTGGATACATCAGGCGACCGAAGACAAATTCAGCGGGCGTGCGGTAATCGGGCGGAATCGGCGCGGCCGACTCGGCGCCTTCGAACGGCGGGTAGTCGCGAAACGGCCGCTGGCCGTTCGCGGCGAGGGCGGCCAGCAGCGCCAGAGCGCCGGCGGCGAGACTGGTCCAGCGGCGCCGCCGGCTCGCATGCTGCCGCTGGCTCATGAGGCGCACTATACGGCCGGGCGGCGGCCCGCGGCGAATCTGCAGGGTGAGGGGCGACCTCACCCTGGCCTCGCCGCCTTACAGGCCCGCTTCGGGCGCCGCATTGCGCCCGAGAATGACCACGGCAACGCGACGATTGGCATTGCGGCCCGCCGTCGTGGTGTTGGGCATCACCGGCCGGTATTGGCCGAAGCCGACCACGGCGAGCCGCGCTGGAGCGATGCCATGGTCCATGAACAGGTGCACGACGCTCGCGGCACGCGCGGCCGACAGCTCCCAGTTGGAGGGAAATGCCGCCGTGCGTATCGGCCGATCGTCCGTGTGCCCTTCGACCCGCACCGCATTCGGCCAGGGTGCCAGAGCCGCGGCCAGGCGCTGCAGCGCCTGCACTGCCGGGGGCGACAGCTGCGCGACACCGCTGTCGAACAGAATGTCGGTGCTGATGTCCACCGCAATCCAGCTGCCATAGCGCCGTACGTGCACCTGTCCCGCGGCAATCAAGGACTGCAGGGCCACGCTGACATCGTCGGTGACCTGATCGAGCTCGCGCTGCCCCTGCGCATCGGCAGCGGTCCCGGCGGCCGCCGGGGCAGGCGCCGCCGCGCTCGTTGCCGGCGCTGCCAGCGGCAGCTGTGCCGCGGTCCGCAGCGATTGCGCCGCCGCAGGGGACGCGGTGCCCACCATCTGCGCTCTGGCGGCCGGCACCGCGGCCAGGCGGTGATCCGGTAAGCCTGCCGCGATCATGCGGCGCACCTGCTCGTCGGGCAGCAGCTGGATCGGCTGCAGCGACGGGGCGCTGGAGCTGCCGCTGACGCTCGCATGCGGTGTACCGCCGAAGGCCTCGGTGAGCGAGTCCGACAAGACGCGATATTTGCCGTCATTGACCTCGGACATGGAATACATCACCACGAAGAACGCCAGCAGCAGCGTCACCAGATCGCCATAAGGAATGGCCCAGGCCTCGTGATGCTCGTGCTCCTCGTGCCGCCTGCGTCTCGCCATGGGTGTCTCGCGCCGCCCGCCGCCTCAGTGCAGAAAGCCGAGCAGCCGGCCTTCGATGATGCGCGGATTCTCGCCCTGCGCCAGCGCGATCAGCCCTTCGATCTGCATCTCCGACAGATGCGTGTGCGCCTGCACCGCGACCTTGAGCTTGTTGGCTACCGGCAGAAAGAACAGGTTGGCCATGCCGATGCCGTACACCGTGGCGGTAAAGGCCGCGGCGATGCCGTGGCCGAGCTTGGAGGGATCGTTGAGGTTCTGCATCACGGCCATGAGCCCGAGCACCGCGCCGATGATGCCCAGGGTGGGCGAATACACGCCCATGCCCTCGAACACACGCGCTGCGCGCGTATCCGCCGCCTCGCGTGTGTGCAGCTCCAGCTCCATCGTGCCGCGGATGCTCTCCGGATCGCTGCCATCGACCACCAGCTGCAGGCCCTTGCGCAGAAACGGATCCTCCTCGTGAGCGATGAGCGTCTCCAGCCCGAGCAGCCCCTGGCGGCGCGAGATGTTGCTCCAGTCGAGGAACTTGCGCACCAGCAGTGCCGGCTCGCACGGCGGCGGCCGCAGCACCCAGGGCAGCATGGACAGTGCGCGACGCATGACCGGCAGCGGCGTCTGCACGCAGATCGCGGCCACGGTGCCGACGATCACGATCATGAACGCCGCCGAGGAGATCAGCGCATGCACGCCGGCGCCCTTGAGGATCGCGCCGAGCACGATCGACACGGCCGCCAGGATCAGCCCGATGATGCTGAGAATATCCACCAGCGCCCCTAGTGGTACCACTCCGCCAGGATCGCCTTGAGGCGCAGCAGCGCCTGCCCGTGCAGCTGGCAGACACGTGACTCGCTCACCTTGAGTACCGCACCGATCTCCTTGAGATTCAGCTCCTGCTCGTAGTAGAGCGAGAGCACGAGCCGCTCGCGCTCGGGCAGCGTGCCGATAGCCTCGGCGAGCGCGTGGCGGCGCGAACCCTCCAGTGCCACCCCTTCCGGATCGGGTGCATCGTCGGGCAGCCGATCGAGCTGTGAATCCTCACCGTCCTCGCTCTCGTTCAGACGCAGCAGCTGACAACCGAGCGCATCGCGCAGGATCTGCTGGTATTCGCTCAGCGGCACTCCCATCTGCGCGGCCACATCCGCCTCGCTCGCTTCCGCGCCCAGCCGTGCCTCCACTTCGCGCAGCGCCAGCGCCGCCGCACGTGCCTTGCGATGCACGGAGCGCGGCGCCCAATCGAGCTTGCGAAGCGCATCGAGCATCGCGCCGCGAATACGGATGCCGGCATAGGTCTCGAAGCTCGCGCCGCGCCCGCTGGCGTAGTTCTGCGCCGCCTCGAGCAGTCCCATCATCCCTGCCTGGATCAGGTCGGCGATCTCCACCTGCGGCGGCAGACGACCGGCAAGGTGATAGGCGATGCGCTTGACCAGATCGGCATGCTTGCGCACCAGCGCATCCAGATCCGGTGCCGGCTGCGCCGCCTGGGCATAGGCACGCACGCCGTGATTCATTTCAGGACCTTCAGCTGCGGCGCGGGCCGCGCCAGCAGCCGCTCGAAGAAGAACTCGAGCTGCCCGCTCGGACCGAGCGGCAGCGGCCAGCGCCCGGCCGTGTGCGCCAGACGTCGAAACGCCTGCGCGGCGGGGCTGCCGGGGTAGAGCTCGAGCACCGGCCGCTGCGCCTGCACGGATCTAGGCAGCGCGCTGTCCTCGGGAATCTCCCCGACAAAGTCCAGCGACACGGTCAGATAGCGGTCGGCCACGCGCTGCAGGCGGCGGAACACGGACTCACCCTGCCCGACGTTGCGTGTCATGTTGGCCAGCACGCGAAACTGACGGACGCCGCGCTGGCGGCTGAGCACCTTGATCAGCGCATAGGTGTCGGTCAGGCTCGTCGGCTCATCGCGCAGCACGACCAGCACCTGCTGCGCGGACTGGCAGAATTGCAGTACCGTGTCGGAGATGCCCGCCGCGGTGTCGACGATCAGCACGTCGAGCGGTTCGGGCAGCGCGGCGAACGCCTGGATCAGGCCCGCCTGCTCGGCGCTGCTGAGCATGGCAAGTCTTGCCACGCCCGAGGCCCCCGGCACCACGCGCACGCCGCTGACGGTCTGGACGATGATCTCCTCCAGCCGCCGCTCACCGCGCAGCACGTGCTCGAGCGTCGAGCGTGGCGTCAGTCCGAGCAGCACATCGAGATTGGCGAGTCCCAGATCGCCATCGAGCAGCATCGTGCGCCGTCCGGCCTGCACCAGGCCCGTCGCAAGATTCACGGCCACCGAGCTCTTGCCCGTGCCGCCCTTGCCACCGGTGACGGCGATGACCTGCACCGGCGGCGGCAGCGCCAGACGCGGACGCAGTTCAGCTTGCAGCATGCACACTCCTTCCATAGCGACGCGCCAGCAGGTCATCGTCGGCAGATCCCTGCGCCGCGCGTGCGAGCTCCACGGCACGGGCAACCAATTGATGCGCGCGCGCCGGGCGCAGATCCTCGGGAATGCGCGGCCCCTCGCTGATAAAGGCCACCGGCAGGCGGCTGGCCGCCAGGGCCGAGAGCACCCCGCCCAGACTCACGGCCTCATCGATACGCGTCAGCACACAGCAGTCGGCCAATGGCGGACCGAACTGGGTCACCGCGTCCTCGATGACGCCGCCCTGCGCGCTGGCCGGCAGCACCAACATCTGTGTCAGCGAGCCGCAGCGCTCGCGCAGCTCGCGGCAGCGCTGCGCGGCGACGGCATCGCGCGCAGTGACGCCGGGGGTATCGATGAGGATGCAGCGATTGGGCAGGGCGGCAATGCGCCGGGCGAGCTCCTCGGTGCCCACCAGCGTCTCGACGCGCACGCCGAGCAGCCGCCCGAGGCAGGCCAGCTGCTCGTGCGAGCCCAGGCGCTCATCGTCGGTGGAGATGATCAGCAGGTTCGCCGCGTCCTGCTCGAGCACGTAGCGCGTGGCAAGCTTGGCGAGCGTGGTGGTCTTGCCCGAGCCGGGAGGACCGATCAGCGCGATGGCACCGCTGCGCTCGGTCGGGGAGTCACAGGTGATGAGTCGCCGCGACAGCAGTGCATAGGGCATGCGCTGTGTCTGCTCGGCGGAAAGGCCTCCCGGCAGCTCCTCGACGAGCTTGAGCGCGAGCGCCCGGTCGAGGCCCAGGCGGGCGAGATCTGACAGCACACGCGCCTTGAGTGGCTCGCGGCGGGTGAACTCGTTCCAGGACAGCGCGGCCAGCTCCTGCTCGAGCAGGGCACGCAGAGAGCGCAGCTCCTCACCGACGGAGGTGGCGGGAGCGGCGGCGCCCGGGCCAGCGAGCACGGCATCCAGCGCCGCCGCCGCATCCAGCGACCATTCACCCGGCGAGGCATGCTGCAGCTCAACGCCGTAATCGACGTTCTCTGCGCCCGTCGGCGCAGATGCGGCCGCGGTCGCGCTGACGCGCGCGCCCTGCGCGGGTGCGGCCTGCGCGATCGCGCCCCGTTCCAGCTGTGCGATCGTCTCGCGCTCGAGTTGCTTGAGTGCGGCGGTCTCGGCCAGCGTTCCGGGCGCGGCGGCGAGCTCCAGATCGACAGCGGCACAGACCTCGACGCCCTGCGCACCGGCGCGAGTGCTGAGGATGACCGCGTCGGGACCCTGTTCCTCGCGCACGGCACGCAGCGCGCTGCGCATATCGGTGGAGACGTATTTCTTGATCTTCATCCTGCCCTGGCTCCAGCCTCACCGCCCGATGGCAGCGATCAGGCGAACTCGACGGTTGTCGGGGACTTCATTCCACGCGAGCACATGCAGCGCCGGCACGCTTGCGCGTGTGAAGCGTGCCAGCGTCGCGCGCAGCGCCGGCGCCACCATCAGCACCGCCGGCTCTCCGACGGCCTCCTGTCGCAATGCCGATTCGGACAGACGCGATTGCAGCCGCTCGGCCAGTCCAGGCTCCAGCGCCGCACTGCCCGCGCCCTGGGTCAGGCTGCCCTGCAGCAGCTGTTCGAGCTCGGGCTCGAGCGTGATGACCGGCAGCTCCGGGGTGTTGCCCGCGATGTCCTGCACGATCTGCCGTCCCAGGGCGATGCGCACCTGCGACTGCAGCACCTGCGGATCCTGCGTGCGCCCCGCGTGTTCGGCCAGCGTCTCGATGATGGTGCGCAGATTGCGGATCGGTACGCGCTCGGCGAGCAGTCCCTGCATCACGCGCACGACCGCGCCGAGCGGCAATACCTTCGGCACCAGATCCTCGACCAGCCGCGGCGCGCTCTTGGCGAGTCCATTGAGCAGCTGCTGAACTTCCTCGTGTCCGAGCAGCTCGTGCGCATGTGCCTGGATCACACTCGACAGATGCGTGGCGATGACCGTGCTCGCATCCACGACCGTATAACCGAGGGTCTGGGCATGTTCGCGCTTGCCCGGTTCGATCCAGATCGCCTCCATGCCAAAGGCGGGGTCGCGTGTCTCGATGCCCGGCGGCTTGCCGAAGACACGTCCGGGATTGAGCGCAAGTTCGCGGTCCGGATGGATGACGCCCTCGGCGACGCCGACTCCCGCCAGGCTGATGCGATAGGCGGTGGGTGCCAGCTCGAGGTTGTCGCGGATGTGCACCGCGGGCACCAGAAAGCCGAGCTCCTGCGAGAGCTTGCGTCGCACGCCACGAATACGCGCGAGCAGCTCCCCGCCCTGCGCCTTGTCGACCAGCGGCACCAGGCGGAATCCCACCTCCAGCCCGACCAGATCCACCGGCCGCACGTCCTCCCAGGACAGTTCGCGCTGATCCGTCGGCACCGGCGCGGCCATCGGCGCAGGCGCCGTGGCTGCCGCCGCCGCACTGGCGCGCGCACGCCGCGACAGCCACCAGGAGCCGGCTGCGCACAGGCCACCGAACAGCAGGAAGGCAAGATTGGGCATGCCGGGAATCAGTCCCATCAGTCCCAGCAGAGCTCCGGCCACCGCCAGTGCGCGCGGCTGCATGAAGAGCTGCCTGCGCAGCTCCCCGCCCAGATCCTGCGGCCGCGACATGCGCGTCACGATGATGGCGACGGCGGTGGACAGCAGCAGCGCCGGAATCTGCGCGACCAGGCCATCGCCGATGGTCAGCAGCGTGTAGACATGTGCCGCATCGCTGAAGGGCAGGCCATGGCTCAAGGTGCCGATGGCAAGCCCGCCGATGATGTTGATCACCAGGATCAGAATGCCCGCTGTGGCGTCACCGCGCACGAACTTGCTGGCACCGTCCATCGCGCCGTAGAAATCCGCCTCGGCGCGTACTTCGGCGCGCCGCGTACGCGCCTCATCCTGCGTGATGAGCCCCGCGTTGAGGTCCGAGTCGATGGCCATCTGCTTGCCGGGCATGGCATCGAGGGTGAAGCGCGCGCTGACCTCCGAGATTCGGCCGGCACCCTTGGTGACGACGACGAAGTTGACGATGGTGAGAATCGAGAACACCACGATTCCCACCGCGTAGTTGCCCCCGACGACGAATTCGCCGAAGGCCTGGATCACGTGGCCGGCGGCACCGGCGCCCTGATGACCGTGCAGCAGCACCACGCGCGTGGAGGCGACGTTCAGTGCCAGGCGCAGAAGCGTGGCGAGCAGCAGCACCGTCGGGAAGATGCCGAAATCCAGCGGCCGTGCGACGTTGACGACCGCCATGACGACCAGCAGCGATAGCGCGATGTTGAAAGTGAACAGCGCATCCAGTGCCAGCGGCGGCAGCGGCAGGATGATCATGGCGAGCACCGCCAGCAGCACCAGCGGCGCACCCAGCCCACGCATCAGCAGCGTGCGCGATAAACCCCCCGGCGCCGCGACGCCCGCAGGGGCCGCATTGAGTGCTATCTCGGCCATCCGGGGCAGGGGAGCAATTCCCGTGCCGCGCAGGCGCGACAGAATGCCGGCACCTCGGTGCGCGCGCTACGTGCGAGCCGCGTCACACTTCTCACTCCTCGGGCACTTCGATGTGCGGCGCCGCGGGCCGAACAGCCGCGCCGCGCCGGGACGCGCGCAGCTGATAGACATAAGTCAGCACCTTGGCGACCGCGGCGTACAGTCGTGTCGGAATCTCGTCGCCCAGATCGCAGTGGGCATGCAGCGCGCGCGCCAGGGGCGGCGCCTCGACGATCGGCACCTGGTGCTCCTCGGCGATCTCGCGGATCCTGAGCGCGATCAGCTCCACGCCCTTGGCGACCACGACCGGTGCGCGATGGCGCTTGTCGTCGTATTGCAGCGCCACCGCGAAGTGCGTCGGGTTGGTCACCACCACGTCCGCCTTGGGCACCTTGCTCATCATGCGCCGGCGTGCCAGCTGCTGTTGCACGCGCCTCACGCGCGAGCGGCTCTCCGGGCTGCCCTCGGTCTCCTTGTGCTCATCGCGCAGCTCCTGGCGGGTCATGCGCATCGCCTGGTTGTATTGCCAGATCGCCAGCGGTACATCGACCAGCGCAATCGCCGCCAGCGCACCGCCGAGGGCGATGAAGGCCGTGCTTATCAGTGACAGCGCGTGGGCGATGCCGCTGACCGCCGGCTCGGTGCCCAGGCCGGCAAAACTGCGGAACTGGTGCCTGAGCACCATCACCGCTACCAGCGCGACCACGACGAAACGCGCCAGCGCCTTGGAGAGCTCGATGAAGCCGCGCAGCGAGAACACCCGGCCGAGCCCGGCGACCGGGTTCAGCCGCGAAAAATCCGGTACCAGCGCCGTGGCGCTGAAGGTCCAGCCACCGATCGCAAGCGGCGCGAGCAGCGCGGCGACCACCAGCAGGCCGAGCAGGGGGGCGGCGGCCATGAGCCCCTGCGCGGCGGCATGCGCCAGGCGCGAGAGCATCAGCGTGCCATCGCCGATCTGGGTGTGATCGAACGACAGACCGTCGCGCATGATGCCCGCGAGGCGCTCGCCGACCCCCTGGCCGAGCAGGCGCAGCGCAACCGCCCCGGTGAGCACCACCACGGCGGTGCCCAGGTCGCGCGAGCGCGGCACGCGACCGGCCTTGCGCGCATCGTCCAGACGCTTTTGGGATGGACTCTCTGTGCGCTCGCCAGCAAGGTTGTCGTTCTCGGCCATGCTGAATCAACGCGCGCGCGGCGTCCTCAAGGCAGGCCCGTCAGCGCACGCACGAACGCAAAGGCGGATGACAGCATGTCGATCAGGCCGGTCTGCAGCGTGGGCAGTCCGAGCAGCAGCACCACCATGCCGAACACCAGCGTGATGGGGAAACCCACGCCAAAGAGATTCATGGCCGGTGCCGCACGGCTGATCACACCGAACCCCAGGTTGATCACGATCAGGGCCGTGATGCCGGCCAGCCCGATGCGCAGCGCGCCGAGAAACATCTGGCTGCCCCAGTCGGCCAGCGCATGCAGCGCCGCGGGCGAAAAGCCGGTCGGCCCGATCGGCAGACCGTGAAAGGTCGCGACCAGCGTCTGGATCAGGGCGATGTGCCCATCGAGCGCCAGAAACGTCAGCGAGCCGAGCAGTACGTAGAACTGCCCCAGCGCCGGGGTTTCCACGCCGCGCAGCGGATCGATGTTGAAGGCGAAGCCCAGGCCCATGCCGTTGGCAAGCATCTGCCCACCGAGCGTGAGGGCGTCGAACATCAGCTGCAGTACGAAACCCATGGCAACGCCGATGACGACCTGTTGCGCGGTGGTGATGATCCCGTCTGCGGACAGCAGCGTCAGTCCCTGCGGGTGCGGGATCACCGGCAGCACCATGATCGTCAGCGCCAGCGACAGCACGATGCGGATGCGCGGCGGCACGTAGGTGGCCCCGAACAGCGGCGCGACCATGAGGCAGGCGCCGATGCGCACGAACGGCCAGAAACCCTGACCGAGCCAGTTCTCGATCTCGCCATAGGTAAAGACCGGCATGCGCGCCTTCAGGCCGGACGCTAGCCCACGAGCGAGGGAATGCTCTCGATGAGCAGACGCGTGTAACCGATGAGCTCCTTGAGCATCCAGGGACCGACCACCACCAGCACGGTCGCCATGCCAAGCAGCTTGGGAATGAAGGAAAGCGTCATCTCGTTGATCTGTGTGGCGGCCTGGAAGATACCGACGAGCAGGCCGATGATCAGCGCGGCCAGCAGCATCGGCGCGGCGAGCATCAGCGCCATCTCCAGCGCGCGCTGTCCCAGGGTCATGACAACTTCAGGGGTCATTGTTGTGTCTCGGGGCGTGCAGCTCAGTGATAGAAGCTCGCGGCCAGCGAGCCCATCACCAGGCTCCAGCCGTCCACGAGGACGAATAGCATCAGCTTGAAGGGCAACGAGATGAGCACCGGCGATAGCATCATCATGCCCATCGACATCAGCACGCTGGCCACCACCAGATCGATGATCACGAAGGGGATGAACAGCATGAAGCCGATCTGGAAGGCGGTCTTGAGCTCGCTGGTCACGAAGGCCGGCACCAGTGTTGAGAGCGGTACATCCTGGGGAGTCGCATAGCCCTTGGCACCCGAGATGCGCACGAACGTGGCCACATCACTCTCGCGCGTCTGCGAGAGCATGAAGCTCTTGAGTGGTAGCACACCGCGCTGAACGGCCGTGCCGGTATCGATCGTGCCCGCCATGTACGGCGTGACCGCGTTGACACGAATCTTGTCGATCACCGGGGCCATCACGAACAGCGTCAGGAACAGCGCCAGGCCGACCAGCACCTGGTTCGGGGGCGATTGACCGGCGCCGAGCGCCTGCCGCAGGATCGACAGCACGATGATGATGCGCGTGAACGCGGTCATCATCAGCAGCAGTGCTGGCAACAGCGTGATGGCCGTCATCAGCGCGAGCAGCTGGATGGTCAGCGTATAGGTCTGGCCGCCGCCGCCACTCTGCACGGCGAAGGCCGGGATACCCGGAGTCGCGGCCGAGGCCGCCACGGGCAGCAGCGCCAGCATCACGAGGCTCAGGGCCGGCAGGCCGCGCAGCAGGCTGCGACGCGGGCTCATTTGCCCAGACTCTTCAGCAGCATCGATTTGAACGTCGGCCGTTGCATGCCCGGCGCCACGGCCCCCGCGTCGATCGCGTTCGGCGAGCTGCCGTCCGATCCGACGACGCCCGAGGCCACGGCGGCGGCGGGCGACAGCACGTGCAATGCACGCACATTGCCGCTGGCCACACCGAGCAGCACCTGTTGTGTGCCCACGCGCACCAGCACCGCCCGCTCGCGCGGCCCGAGCGGCAGCTGCGCGATGACTTCCAGCGCCGGGCTGCGCGAGCTGCCCACGCCGTGCATGCGTCGGGAGAACCAGGCCGCTGCGAACACTGCGGCCAGCACCAGGATCAGCGCCACGGTCACGCGTACGAGGCTGCCGGCCTGTCCCGGCATCGCCTGATGGGCGACGGGCGCTGCGAACAGTGCAGCCGAGGTGCCCAGAGCGTTGCCCCCCGGTGAGCCCGGTGAGCCCGGTGAGCCGAGGGCGGCCCAGGCGGGCGTCGCAGACAGGCACAGCGCGCCCAGCAGCAGCGCGCGATATGCGGTGATTCGATGATTCAAACAGGTGCGCTCGTGAGCAATGACGCCGCGTAGGAGCAACGCCCATGCCACACGCCGCGGCCCGAGGCTAAGTCGCTAAATTGCCTTGGGTAATGATCGCAGGCGCGGCGTGCGCCCGATCACACTTTGCACCGTCGCCGAATTCTTGACGCGATCAGCCGCTCAGCCCAGCGCCGCCTGCAGCATCTCCATCTCGGTCTGCGACTCGAGCATGATGCGCACCAGGGCCGAGTCATCCAGCCCCAGGGCCGCCGCGGGCGCGATCTGCGCCGCGTCGGCCTCCTGCTCAGCGCACGCGATCATCTGATCCGCCAGGTGTACGGCGACGATCAACAGATCGTGCAGGTCGGCCGGTCCGTCGTGGGATCGCTCGAGGTCCAGCTGCCCCCCGACCGCCAGCGCAATCTCCTCGGGCAGCTTCCAGTTCTCGATCAGCGCCTGGCCGATGCTCGGGTGCCAGGCGCGCAGGGCGCCCCCTTCCAGGCTGTCGGGCGCGCTGTCGCGCGGCGAGCGCGCCAGGATGTAGACCATGCCGATGTTGTGCAGCAGCCCGCCGAGCATGGCCTCGTCGGAGCGCACGGCACGCGACTCCTTGGCGATCGCGTGTGCCAGCGAAGCGACGCGCATTCCCTGCTGCCAGCAACGCTCCAGCGGCGCACGGATGCGCAACAGGTCCGGCGCGCGCCGCAACTGGGCATTGGCATACGCCAGCGCCGCGGCGCGGATGTTCTCGTAGCCGATGCGCGTGACGGCGGTCTTCAGATTGGTGACCGGGGCGCCCCCCCGATGCAGCAATGTCGAGTTGGCGAGCGTCAGCACGCGAGCGGCGAGCCCGGCGTCGGCGCTCACGACGAGCGCAATGCGCTCGCTGGTCACCGAATCATCGCTGAGCACCTGCTGTACGCGAGCGGCTGCTTCCGGAAACGAGGGCAGATCGACACGTCCGCTGGAGAGCTCGCGTGCGAGCTCGCTGACGAATTTGAATGGAGATGAGTCCGCGCCCTGCGAGCTCGAGGCACGCGATCCGGCAGCCACTGACAAGATGGATCCCCTTTGGGCGAAGACGTACCGACACTGCATCGGCTGCTGATCGGAAAACTTGAGGGCGCTGCGGCTCGCAGTGCAGCGGATGGACATAACGTCGAGCAATCCACCGGCGCCGTGGACCGGCCGCCGGCAGCCACCCGGTCTTATTTCAGCTTGCGGATGCGCTCGGCGGGGCTGACGACATCCGTCAGACGAATGCCGAACTTCTCGTTGACCACCACCACCTCACCGTGTGCGATCAGCGTGCCGTTGACGAAGATGTCCAGCGGCTCGCTGACCGAGCGCTCCAGCTCGATGACCGACCCCTGATTGAGCTGCAGCAGATTGCGGATGCTGATGCGTGTGCGGCCCACTTCCATCGACAGGGTGACCGGAATGTCCAGCACCACATCGAGATTGAGCTCGCGGTTTGACCCAGGCTCGGGAGCCTCGGGCTTGAGGTTGCCGAGCTCGGCCGGCTGCGGATCGATGGCCTTGGCTGTCTGTGTACTCATGGCTTGCTTGTTACGTTGGTCAGAACCGCCTTCTGGCGGGTTACCCGATGGGCGACCTTCACGGCCTGCTGCCCACGGGAGGCGCCGTAGGTACCGCGCACCACGGGCACGCCTTCGGCATACATGGTGACATTGCCGTCGAAGTCGCAGGGAATCACATCCCCGGGCTTCAGATCCAGCAGGCGGCCGAGGGATACGGTGGCGTGGCCAAGCTGCGGGACCAGCTCGACTTCGGCCGACTCGGTCTCCTCGCGCAGTGTATTGACCCACTTCTCGTCGCGCTCGACGCGCTCCCCGTGCATGCCGGAGTCCAGCACGTCGCGGATCGGCTCGATCATCGAATAGGGAAGTGTGATGTGCATCTCGCCGCCACCGCCCTCGAGCTCGATCTTCAGCGCGGTGACCACGACGATCTCGAGCGGGGAGACGATGCTGGCGAAATGCGGATTGATCTCGGAGCTGAGGTACTCGATCTTCAGATCCGCCACGATGCTCCAGGCTTCCTGCAGATCAGCGAACGCCTGGCGCATGACCATCTGGATGATGCGTCCTTCCGTCAGGGTGAATTCGCGTCCCTCGAGCTTGGCGAAGCGTCCATTGCCGCCGAAGAAGTTATCGACGATGGCGAACACCAGCTTGGCATCGAAGACCATCAGAGCCGTGCCACGCAGCGGCTCGAACTTGATCAGGTTCAGGCTCGAGGGCACGTGCAGGCTTTGCGTGTATTCGCTGAATTTCTGCACCCGGATCGGTGCGATGCTGATCTCGGGGCTACGCCGCAGCATGTTGAACAGCCCGACGCGAAACTGGCGCGTGAAGCGGTCATTGATCATCTCGAGCGTGGGCATGCGCCCGCGCACGATGCGTGTCTGCGTCGCAAGATTATAGGGCTGCACCGTCCCGCTGGGCGGCGGAGGCTGCTCCGTCGCGATCGGCACGGCACCGTTGTCGACGCCCTGGATCAGCGCGTCGATCTCATCCTGGTTGAGGATCTCGGCGCCCATGCCTACTGGATCACGAAACTTGTGAAGTAGACCTGCTCGATGAGCTTGCCGTCGGCGCCTTCTTCATCCAGCACCTTGCGGATGGCGGCCAGCGTCGCGGCACGCAGCTTCTCCTTGCCCTCGACACTCAGCAGGGTGGCACTGTCCTGGCTGGAGTACAGCAGCACCAGATCGTTGCGTACCGCGGGCTCGTTGTTCTTGAGCACATCGAGGATCGCCTGATCGCGCGCCATCGCCTCAACCGTCACCTGAAAGTAACGGGCACTGCCCTCGCCGCCGAAGTTGACGACGAAAGCCGGATCGAATTTGTAGTAGATCGGCGCGGCCCGCGGCGCCGTCGCAGCGGGCTTACCGGCGTCGGTACCCGCGCTGGCGTCGCTGCCCGCGCCGCTGTCGGCGTGCTTGGGCCGCAGGGCGAACCACGCGCCGCCGCCGCCCGCGGCCAGCACCGCAAGGCCCACGAGAATCCACGGCAGCTTGCTGCCTTTCTTGGGCTTGGGCTGTGCGCCGGCCGCTTCCTTCTTTGCCGCTTCTGCCATGAGTAGATCCGCCAGAGAAAAAAAAGGGAGTTTCGTCGCCGCCCGATGGAGCAAACGTTATGCCAGCGTCATGGTGGGGGCGGCGCCGGAAATCCGTCGCTGCCCTGCTCGACACTCAGACATATTCATCCACCAGGCCGAGCGCGCGAGACACGCCAACTGCGACGGGATTCACGGTGTCCACCGCGTCGCGCGTGTCCGGGCCCGGCGGCCTGTGCGCGCCGCTGCCGCCGCTTTCCTGCTGCACGTTCGCCTGCCCGAGACTCAGACCGCCTGCCGCCAGCATCTCGCGCAGGCGGGGGACCGCGTCGGTGAGGGCCGCGCGCGTGTCGGCGTGGGCGGCGCTGAAGTTCACGTTGATCTGCGACTGCTGCAGCTCGATGCGAACCTGGATCGGGCCGAGATGGTCCGGAGAGAGCCGCAGCGTTGCGCTCTGCACCTGGCTGCCTGCCATCCAGTGCACCTGCGCCGCAAGCGCCTGCGGCCAGGAGGGATCGGACATCGGCACGGCGATGGCGCGTGCAACCCCGTCGCTGCCGGCCGCCGCCGGTACGGCGGAGAGAAATTGCGGCATCCAGCTTGCGGCCCGGGCCGCGGCACTGCTCTGCCCGGACGCGTCGGTAGCGTCGGTGGCGGCGCTCGCGCTGTGGATTGGAGCCGCCCCGCCGCCCGCGCCGCCCGCCGCCGCCAGCACATCGGTCGTGCCCGGCGCAGCAGCGGCCGCGGCGCCCATGGCTCCAGCATCGACCGACGCGCCTGCATCAGACGGCGCCGCCGCGGCAAGAGTGCTGAACTGCGTCGTGGGCAGCGAACCCGAACCCGAACTCGCGCCCGTGCCCGTGCCCGCGGCGAGCACGCTGTCCGCGCTGCCCGCGGCTGCATCATCAGCGTTGTCCGGATCATCGCTCGGCGTCCCGGCCGCGCCTGCCGCGGGCCCGAGACACGGGGCCGCAGCCGCTGCGGCGGCCACGCTCTGCAGCAGTGCCAGCGCGCCGCAGGCCGTAGCGCTGCTGCCGCCGGCGCTGACGCTGCCGTGGCTGCTGCGCCCGTGACCCCCCGACCGACCAGAAGTGGTCAGCGGGCCGCCGTCGGTCGCATTCACCTCATCCGGGCTCGCATCCGGTGCCTCGCTCGAGTCGAGGACTGCACTCTGCCCCGCCACGCAGACCGCAGCAGAATCAGGACTCGTCCCCGCCGCACTCGATGCCGCAGCGGGCGGCGGCGACGCCGCAGACTGCGTACTGGCAGCAACCTGGGTCGTGTCAGCACTCTGGGCCGAGCCCGCACTCTGGGCCGAGCCCGCAGGCTGCGCCGGCCCCGCAGGCCTGGTCGGGCCCGCAGGATTCGCCGAGCTTGCGTTGGCGCTGCTCTTCGCCGCACTGCCACGCGCTGCGTTTGCCAGTGCGGCGGCGAACGGGGGTGCGCCGCGCGATCCTGCTTCGCCCTGCGCAGCATCGGAGTTCGAGTCCTGATTGTCTGCGGAGCCAACGGGTCCGCCGCTATCGAGCAGGCCCGCGGCACGCGCCGCCGCGCCGCCGCCCGCTCTGGCATCCGCGAGCCCAGCCGCGCTGTTGGCATGGGCAGTGACCGCGACCCGCGCGCTCATGATCGACTGCCGCCGGCGCGCTGCGCGCGCTCATCGGATTCGCGCTGCTGCCGACGCGCCTCCACCTGCGACTCCTCGGCCCGCGCGCGCTCGATGACCTTGCCGACCGCGCTTTTCCTCGCGGCGGCCTCGCGCCACTGTGCCCGGGCGCGCTCGCAGTCCCCGCGCAGCTGCGCGACGATGCCGTCCTGTTGCTGCACGGCCTCGCCGAGCCGCGCGATGAAGGTCTGGTAATCGCGCATGCCACTCACTCCTATGCCCGCGCGCGCGCGCTGGTGGAACGCGGAGTGATACTCGCTCAGGTAGCGCTTGAGCTCCTGGCAACGCTGCTCGGCTTCCAGCAGCCGCGCCTGCATGAGCGAGAGTTGCTGCGCACACCCGCGCTCGGTCTCGCTCATGAGTGCATTGACGGGCTCGAGGCGTTTGGCTCGCTTCACTGAGGAACTCTCCTGTTTCTGCTTCAGCGCGGCTTGGCGGGCTCGGCAGCTTCAGCCATCGTGGTGGCCAGCTGCGCGACGCTTGCGGCCAGTGGCACGCGCTCATGCATGTCCTGGCGCAGATAGGCCTCGATCTGCGGCCAGCGGGCGATGGCCTGATCGATGCGCGGATCGCTGCCACGCTGATAGGCACCGATGGTGATCAGGTCGCGATTGTGCTCATAGACCGCGGTGACCTGTCGCAGCCGGCGCGCCAGCGCCAGCTCGTTCGCCGACACGATGTCGTGCATGACGCGGCTCACCGAGGCCTCGATGTCGATGGCCGGATAACGCCCCGACTCGGCGATGCGGCGCGCGAGCACCACGTGACCGTCGAGAATGGCGCGGGCGGCATCGACGATCGGATCGTTCTGATCGTCGCCTTCGGCAAGCACGGTATAAAAGGCGGTGATCGAGCCCTCCCCGGCCACCCCGTTGCCGGCACGCTCGACCAGCTGCGGCAGACGCGCGAACACTGACGGCGGGTAACCCTTGGTCGCGGGCGCCTCGCCGATTGCCAGGGCAATCTCGCGCTGCGCCTGCGCGAAGCGCGTCAGCGAATCCATGATCAGCAGCACATTGCGGCCGCGGTCGCGAAAGTACTCGGCGATCGCGGTGGCAAGCCACGCCCCGTGCAGTCGCATCAGCGGCGGATAGTCCGCCGGCGTCGCCACGACGACCGAGCGTGCGAGCCCGGCCTTGCCGAGAATGCGCTCGATGAATTCCTTGACCTCGCGTCCGCGCTCACCGATCAGTCCGACGACGATGACGTCGGCGGCCGTGTAACGCGCCATCATCCCGAGCAACACGCTCTTGCCGACGCCGCTGCCGGCGAACAGACCGACACGCTGGCCGCGCCCGACCGTCAGCAGCCCATTGATGGCGCGCACGCCTACGTCCAGCGCGTGGCTGATGGGCCGGCGCAGCAGCGGATTGATCGGCCGACCGGCCAGCCGCACGCTGGTTTCGGTTTCGATCGGCCCCTGGCCATCGAGCGGCCGGCAGGCGCCGTCGACGACGCGGCCCAGCAGACGCGGCCCTACGCGCACCGTGCCGGCCTGCGTACGAGGCAGCACACGCGCATCGGCGCGCATGCCGTGCAGATCACCGGTCGGCATGAGAAACAGGCGCTCGCCAGCGAAGCCGACCACCTCGGCCTCGACGTGCGAATCATCGGAGCTGATGATCTCGCAGCGATCCCCGATCGCTGCCTGGCAACCCTCCGCCTCGAGCGTCAGGCCCACCATGCGCGTGAGCCGCCCGGCCACCGGCAGCGGCGGTACGTGCTGGAGGCGCTGCTCATACGCCGCCAGCGTCTGCATCCAGCGAGCGGTGTGGGCTTCACGCAGAGTGCTCACGGCAGCTCAGGCCTCAGGCGCGGTGGCCGGCGCAGGGGCCGAGGAATGGGCGCGATCATCCCCCAGCATCGTCGCGATCGCCGCACCCAGGCGCTGCTCGAGCTGCGCATCGACGCTCGAGGTTTCGCTGGTCACGCGGCAGCCGCCGCGCGCGAGCATCGGGTCCTCAACGATGCTCCAGGCACGCTCGCCGCTGGCGCTGGCCAGGCGCGAGCGCACGAGCTCGGCGTCTTCCGGATGCAGATGCACGCGCACCTGACGTGCCACGATCGGCAGCAGTCCGACGGTCTCGCGCACCACGGCGACGATCTCGTCGGGTTGTGTCTTGAGCTCGCGCCGGATGATCTGACGGGCGATCGCGCTGGCCAGCAGCGCCAGCTGGCGCTGCACCTGCTGATCGAGGTCCGCAAGCGGGCGCGCCATGAGGTCCAGAATCGCTTGCAGCTGCTGCACGCGCCGCTCGGCCTGCTCCGCCGATGCGCGCGCTTCCTGCTGCGCCGCTGCGAGGCCTGCTTCGCGGCCCTGCGCGTGCCCCTGCTCCCAGGCTTCGCGCTCGATGGCCGTGAGGTTCTCCGAGCGGCGCCGGCCGGGCAGCACCTGACCGCCAAGTACGGGCAGCTGCCACGTTGCCGCCTCAGACATAGGTTTCGCCGCCCTTGCCGCCGAGCTGCACGCGGCCCTCTTCGGCCATCTTGCGCGCGGTCATCAGGATCTCCTTCTGCGCAGCCTCGACTTCCGAGAGTCGCACCGGCCCGCGAGTCTCCAGGTCGTCCTTCATCATCTGCGCGGCGCGCTCGGACATATTCTTGAAGATCTTTTCCTTGATGCGATCGTCGGCCGCCTTGAGCGCGATGATCAACTTGTCTCCCGGCACCTCGCGCAGCAGCTCCTGCATGCCGCGATCGTCCACTTCCACCAGATCGTCGAACACGAACATCAGATCCTGCAGCTTCTGGCTGAGGGTTTCATCGGTCTTGGCGATCTGAGCGATGATCGTGCCCTCCTGGCCGCTGCCCACCAGGTTGAGAATCTCGGCAGCCGCCTTCGGGCCACCGAAGCCGGCGGCGTTGCCGGTCGCCCCTGAGGTGGAGAACTGCTTCTCGAGTACCTCATCGAGCTCGCTGAGCGCGGTGGGATGCACGCCATCGAGCGTGGCAATGCGCATCAGGATGTCGGCGCGATTCTCCTCGGGCAGCTGCGTGAGCACCTGCGCGGCCTGCTCGGACTCCAGATACGACAGTACGATGGCGATGATCTGTGGATGCTCCTGCCGCAGCATTTCGGCCACGGCGCGCGGCTCCATCCATTTCAACGCTTCCAGGCCGCGGCTGCTGCGGCCGCGCAGGATGCGCTCGATGACCCCGGCAGCCTTGTCTTCACCGAGCGCGCCGACCAGCACATTGCGCAGATACTCATCGGTACCCACACCGAGGGAGGTCTGTTGCTCCACGGAGGTGGAAAAGCTCGTCAGCACCGCCGACACCTCTTCGCGGGAGACGCCGGAGAGCTGCGCCATGGCCGCACCGACGCGCTGCAGGTCGTTGGAGCCCAGGTGCTTGAGCACCTGCGCGGCGTCCTGCTCGCCGAGTGCGAGCAGCAGGATGGCGGCGCGCTCGACCCCGGCGCGACCGCTCTGCGTATCGCTCATTGCTGGACCCAGGTCTTCACGACCTGCGCGACGCGCTTGGGATCCTGCGTCACGAGGTTGCGCGCCTGCACGATCTGCTGCTCATAGGCGAGGTGCTGGCCGGCGCCGACGGCGGCGCGATCCGGACCCGCTTCGATGACCTCGGCCGGCGGAGCTGCCACCACCTGCGTGGCAAGATTGCGGATCAGCGGCCGCAGCACTCCCAGCGCGAGTGCGACCAGCACCAGCGCGCCGAGCAGCAGCCGCGTGATTTCGCGTACCCCGGGACGCTGCCAAAGCGGCACGGGCTGCGGCGTGATCACATTCGACTGCTCGAGGAAGGGCTCATTGACGACGTTGACGCTGTCACCGCGCGAGGCATCGAAGCCCACGGCGTTCTTCACCAGCTGTGTCATGTTGTCGATTTCCGCCTTGGAGAGCGCACGCAGCGTGGCCTTGCCATCGCTGCCGACCTGCGGCACGTTGTCGACCAGCACGGCTACCGTGAGGCGTTTGATGCGACCAGCGGGCTGGCGCGAGTAGCTCACGGTGCGATCGATCTCGTAATTGCGCGTGGCCTGCTTGGAGCTGTCCTGCGGCAGCGCAGCCGTGGTGCTGGCCGCCTGCGCACCCGGCGCACCCGGAGCGCCAGCGGCAGCCCCTGTGGCGTTCGCGCCGGCCGCTGCCGTCGCAGCAGGCGCGGCGCTGCTGGCAGCGTGGTTGGCCGCGATCGAGCCCCCGGCCGGTGGCTGATTGGTCAGCGAGCCGGGAATCCCGCCCGCGCCGGCAGCGCCGGTGCTGGTCTGCTCGGAGGTCTGCTCGCTGCGCACCACCCCGCTGTCGGGCTTGTACTGCTCGCTCGCCTGCTCGGTCGCATCGTTGTCCAGGTCGACTGTGACCTGCGCGCGCACGCGCCCATCGCCGACCAGCGGCGCCAGCAGCTCCTCGATGTGCTGCGAATAGTTATCTTCCAGACGGTGTTCGGCATCGAACTGCTCGGAGGCGATCGCGGCCTCGCCGCTGCGCGGCGCCGACAGCAGCTGACCCTGCTGGTCCACGACCGTCACCTGATCCGAATCGAGCTCGGGCACGCTCGAGGCCACCAGGTGCACGATGGCCGAGACCTGCTCGGGTTCGAGCCGTCGGCCGGGGCGCAGCTGCACCAGTACCGAGGCTCGCGCGGCGCGATGCTCGCTGACAAATGCCGACTGCGCCGGCAACGCCAGCTGCACGCGTGCTGCCTGCACGGCCTGCAGCGATGAGATCGTCTGCGCCAGCTCGGTCTCCAGTGCGTACTGGTAGCGCGCGTTTTCCATGAACTGGCTGACGCCGAAGCCCGGGTCCTTGCTGATGAGTGCAAAGCCGTCAGTTTTACCAGCCGGCAGACCCTGCGAGGCGAGCTGCAGACGTGCATCGTGCACGCGCTCGGCGGGCACCTCCACGCCGCCGCCGGCATCGTCGAGCTTGTAGGGAATACCCGCGGCCTGCAGTGCCTGCACCACACCGCTCTCGTCGGAATCGGACAGCCCGCCGTACAGCAGGCTCCAGTCCGGCCCGCGCCACCACAGCACCACGACGACGCCCACGGCTACGGCCGCCGCAACGCCCAGCAGCGTCAGCAGCGGTCGCAGATTGATTCCGAGGCCAGTGGACAGCGCCGCCAACTGTTTACCCGCCATGCTTTGCTACCATCACCATCAGATCGACATGTTCATGATGTCCTGGTAGGCGCTGATCAGCCGGTTGCGCACCTGCGCCAGGGCCTGAAAGGACACCGAAGCCTTCTGCGTCTCTACCATCACGCGCGCCAGGTCCACGCCCGGTACGCCGCGCTCCCAGGCGCTGGCCAGCGCATCGGCGGACTGCTGCGTGGAATTGACGGCATCGATTCCCTGCTTGAGCAGCGCGCCGAACGCCGGCGAGGCCGGGCCGGAACTGCCCACAGCGCCGGCAGCACCGGCCGCATCGGCCGCGCCGGCGGTGCCAGCGAGACCCGACAGATCCGTCAGTGTCTGGGCGGCTGGCCGGAAGGTCGGGCTCGCCTGCGCCGAGAGCGAGCGGATCTGCAGCAGCACCTGGTCGATGGACATGCCGCTCATGAGCCATCGCCCTCATCCAGCGAGATACCGGCGGCACGCAGTCGTGCCAGCTTGTAGCGCAGCGTGCGCGCACTGATACCCAGATGGGCTGCAGCGCGCTCGCGGCTCGGGTGGGCCCGCAGTACCTGCAGGATCAGGCGCTGCTCGGCCTGCGCCAGCGACTCGGCGAGTGCTCCGCCGCTGGCACCCACCGGGCCGGGCAGCGCGGAGCCGCGACCCGTCGAAGATGCCCCGCCCGGGCCAGCATCCTCGCCGGGCTCGGCGCCTTCGGCGCACGGGGGCTCGAATACGATGTGTGGCTGGCGGATCAGCTCGCCGTCGCAGAGCACGAGTGCACGCTGCATGACGTTGTCGAGCTCGCGCACATTGCCAGGCCAGGGATATGTCAGGAGCCGCTGCGCGGCATCCGGATGCAGTGCTGGAATGCGCCCGCCCGGGCGGCTGTGCTGTGCGAGCAGACGCATCGCCAGCGGTATCACATCCTCACGCCGCTGGCGCAGGGGGGCCGGCGCGAGCGGAAAAACGTTGAGCCGGTAATAGAGATCCTCGCGGAAGCGTCCGGCTGACACTTCCTCGCGCAAGCGTCGGTTGCTGGTGGCGATGACCCGCACGTCCAGACTGATGGCCGCTCGCGCGCCGAGCCGTTCCACCTCGCGCTCCTGCAGCACGCGCAGCAGCTTGGCCTGCAGGCCCAGTGGCATCTCGGTGATCTCATCGAGCAGCAGTGTGCCGCTCTGCGCCTGTTCGAACTTCCCGGCATGCGCGAGGTGCGCGCCGGTGAAGGCGCCGCGCTCCCAGCCGAACAGCAGCGCCTCGAGCATATTGTCGGGGATGGCCGCGCAGTTGACCGCCACGAAGGCTGCGGGGCTGCGCGCGGAGTGACGATGGATGTAGCGCGCGAGCACGTCCTTGCCGGTGCCGGACTCCCCGGTGATCAGCACGGTGCAATCGCTGCCGGCGACGCGACGCGCCAGCTCCATCAGCCGCCGGGAAACCTCGGCGCAGGCCACCGGGTCCTGCCGCTGCGGGCCGCCGGCGCGCCGCAGGCATTCGCCCGCGCGGGGCGAGCCCTCATCGGACAGCTCGGGGTCGTTGTGCAAAGGTGCGCGCAAAGAGATGCCCTTCAGATGCGATTGCCGGGGCATCGAGGAGCAATTTGCGTGCCCGCGTAATCTGTGACTGGGTTCACGACTGTCCGCCCGATGCAGCGCGCTCGATGTCAAGAATCCGACGCCGCCGCGGCATCGCCGTCCGGCGCGTACTTGCGCAGCTTCTCCACCAGCGTCGTGCGTCGCAGTCCGAGCAGGCGCGCGGCCTGTGCCACGGTCCCTCCCGAGCTCTGCAACGCCCGCTCGATCAATCGCTGCTCGAGCGTCTCCAGATAGGCGCGCAGATCGAAGCCTTCCGGAATCGGCTCGAGCATCATGTCCAGCAGCGCCGGCGCCATCGGCGAGGGCTCCTCGACAACAGCAGGCGGGATGACTGCAGGGGCGCTGGTCGCAGCCGGCGCCAGCGTCGCCACCGTCGGCGCCGTAGCCGTCGTCGGCTCAATAGCCGCCGTCGGCGTTACCGCGGCAATGGCTGTAATGGGAGAGATGGCGGCGGCGGCAGGCTCGGGTTCGCCCGCCGTCTGCGCTGCGTACCAATCGGCGGGCCGATATCGTTCGGGCAGGTCCGCGGGCGTGACCGGATGCGCGCCGCACTGCACGGCCATGCGCTCGATGAGATTGGCAAGTTCGCGCACGTTACCCGGCCAGCGATAGGCCTGCAGCGCTGCCAGTGCCGTGGCAGTGAAACTCACCAGCGGCCGGCCCGCTGCGGCGATGCGCTCGGCGAGCGCCGCAATCAGCACGGGCAGATCGTCTCGACGCTCGCGCAGAGCCGGCACCTCGATCGGCACGACATTCAGCCGATAGAAGAGGTCCTCGCGGAAGCTCCCCCTGGCGATAGCATCCTCGAGATTGCGGTGCGTGGCGGCGATGATGCGCACGTCACAGCGCTGCGAAGCACAGCTGCCGACACGCTCGTACACTCGCTCCTGCAGCACGCGCAGCAGCTTCACCTGCATGGTGGGATTCATGTCGCCAATTTCGTCGAGGAAGATCGTGCCGCCCTCGGCGATCTCGAAGCGGCCCTTGCGCGCGGCCAGCGCGCCGGTGAAGGCCCCCTTCTCGTGTCCAAACAGCTCGCTCTCGAGCAGCTCTGCGGGAATGGCGCCGCAATTGATCGGCACGAAGGGGCGCCGTCGGCGCGCGGATGCTTCGTGGATCGCGCGCGCCACCACTTCCTTGCCGGTGCCCGATTCGCCGAGCACCAGTACCGTGCTGTCGTAACCGGCAACCTGACGGATCAGGCGGTTGACGCGCCGGATCGCGGCCGACTCTCCAGTCGGCAAAATGACGGCCGCGGCCGTCGATGTGGTCTGCTCGCGCGCGTCCCCCGCGCCGAATGCCAGAGAGGCCAAGTCAGCCATGTGTCCTGAGATCCCCTGTCTGTCCCTGAACGACAGCCTAGGGGTAGGGTTATGGCAAAGGATGGACGCCCGTCACAGCCGCATTGCGCGGCGCGTCACAGTTCTCTCGCCTGCCCGGAGAGGGCGCTAAAGAAATCCCGCCGTCGGCCGGGGGAGGCGTCTAGATGGCGAGCGGCAAAATCGTCGAGGCCGCATCGGCCGCGGCCGGCACCGGTGCCGCCGCCGGCTCGCGCAGACGGCTGCGTGCCACGTCGTAGACCGGCTGCGTGTGCTGGCGGATCAGCTCCACCAGCGCTGGCGTGATCTCGTCGACTTCGCGCTGCGCGCCCCGTCGCACGAATTCCAGATCGAACTGCGCGTAGACGGGGTTGCGCGTCGCGAATGAGCTCTCCACCTCACGCATGCGTTCCAGACCCGATGCCGCCACCGCGTAATCGAGCGTCTTATCGGAAAACTCCAGCCCGAGCTGGCGTCCGAGCAGCCGCAGCTCCGCGCGCGGGTCTGCACGCAGCCGCTCGTATTCCGTCATGAACAGCGATTGGGAAGCGTTGCGATTGTCGATGATCCAGGAGCGCACATGCCTGATCCAGGCGACGATGCCCTCGGGTCCCAGCAGAAACTCTTCCGCCGTATCCCGCACCCCAAGCTGGCGGCGGAAGTGATAATAGCTGCGCAGCGTCGCCACCGGCTCGCGCAGCAGATAGACCACGTTCGGCACGTTGCAATAGGGATCGTGCGTCTTGTAGAGCTCGCCAATGGCATCGCGCCAGATGCCTCCCGGCTCGGTGCCCGCCATCTTGTGCCGGTCGATGAGCAGGAAGTCGATGTTGTACATGGTGGGCGACAAATCGATGCCGTCATGGCGCAGACGAGCCGCCACCAGCAGAAAGCCGAAGAACGTGATGCCGCTCTTCGGAAAGGCGCACACATGGATGTCGTTGGATTTCATACAGCCTACGTGGAATGACGATAGGAATTGCAAGGCCCCCACAGGCGGCGGCGGAGCGCGAAGCGATCCAGCACCTCGTTGATCCTGCGGGCGTAGTCATCGGGGGTGCGCGTGGCCACCAGCGTGAGGCCCTTCGCAATCAATTGCGTGCGCAGCCCCGGTTCCTCGAGCCGCATCAGCTGCGCGGCCGCACCGGGCGCATCCAGTGGCTCGAACAGCAGTGCGCTGTCGCCCACCTGCTCGCGCGCGCCATCGAACGCGGCACAGACGACCGGACAGCGCAGTGCCATCGCCTCGAGCGGTGGCAGATTGTCCGGCCCCATCATGGAGCCGTACACCATGGCAAACGCCTGCAGGTACAGCTGCCGCAGCACCGCGGTGTCGACGAACCCCGCAAACACCACGCTGTGCTGCAAGCCGCGCTGCGCGACGTACTTTTCGACGTGGGCGCGGTTGCCCTTGTCGCTGCCGCTGAACACCAGTTTCAGATGCCGGCCGGAGCCGTGCAGCAGAGCCAGCATATCCACCAGCGTGACGTGGTTCTTGTGCGGCCAGAACTGCGCCGGATACAGCAAATACTGCGCCGGCGCGAGCCCGAGTCGCTCGATCACACCGCGCTCGGCGCTCGCCTGCTGAAGCCCGGCGGCATCGACCGGCAGCGCAATCTCGCAGATGTTCTGCGGCGCGACCTGGTAATACTCATGGATGGCGCGTGCGCCGGCGCCGTTGCCGACGGCGACGATCCCCGCCCGCGGCAGCACGTGGCGGTAATGCTGCTCGCGCTGCTCGAATGTCCAGCCGCTCAGGGACAATTCGGGAAAATAGGGCATCTGGCGGTGGCCGAGGTCCCATACGGTGGCGGCGAACGGCACCTCCACCGGCTCATAGTACGGCGAGGTGAACCAGACGAAGTCGATCTGGTTTTTCAACACCAGCGCCTGCACCACACCCTTGTTCGGCTCGGGCTGCACATAGGAGCATTCGTGGTTGCTGCGCATGCCCTTCAGTCCCGCGAGCAGCAACTCATGGAACGTGTGCCCGCCTCCATCCGTCGGACGCGAGCCTGGGGTGTCGACGAACAGCACCTTCACGCCGCCGCCTCCCAGCGCGCGCCGTCAGGCTTGACGGCAGCGATGAGCCCCTGCCAGCTCGTCAGATCGAGCTCTCCGGACAGCCAGCGCTCCGCAGTCAGCACCCGCATGCCCGCCGCGCCCAGCATCAGCTCGAGCTCCGGCAGAAACAGGTAGCGCATTCGATGTGTTTCCTCGAACTGGAAGGTTTCCCCACCGGGGAGGCGCTGGCCGAACACGGTATAGCGAACATCGACGAGATTGCGGTTGGGCCATACCGTGGGCTCCGCCAGGCGCGTCACGCGCAGATCCTGATCCTCCAGGCGCCTGATCCGCGTGGCGGGCGGGACCGTCAACACACCGGGGCCGTACCAGAAATCGAAGATGAAGAGGCCGCCGGCATTCAAGTGCGCGGCAGCGTTGGTAAACATCGCCGTCAGATCCTCGTTCGAGCTCTGATAGCTCGCCACGTGGAACAGCGCCAGCACCGCATCGAAGTGCCCCGACAGCCGCACCGAGCGCGCATCGCCATTCTCGAAGCGCACTCGCCCGCGCAGCTCGGCAGGAAGCGCCTGCCGTGCCCGGGCCACCATGGCCGTGCTGCTATCGACGCCCTGCACGCTGAAACCCAGCCGGGCGAGCTGCTGGGCGTGCCGGCCCGTGCCGCAGCCCAGATCCAACAAAGCGGAGCCCTCGGAACATCCATATCGCTGCAGCAGCGAGTGGACGTAGCGCGCCTCCGCGCCATAATCCTTCTCGCGGTACAGCAGGTCGTAATAGTCGGCGTAGGCGTCGAACACCGCGCTCATGACAGCAGGCTCCGGACCGCGTCGGCCACACGCCGCATCTGTGGCTCCGTGAGCGCCAGGCCACTGGGCACGTAGAAGCCCTTGCGGTACAAGCGTTCGGCGACCGGATAGCACTCGCCCTGAAACAGTCCCATGGCCCTGAGCACCGGCTGCTGGTGCATCGGACAAAAGAACGGGCGACAGCCGACCCCCAGAGCTCCCAGACGCCGGATGGCCTCGGCGCCGTCCATCTCCACGGCGTCATCGAGCAGCAGACCGTAGACCCAGTAAATGTTCTCGGCGTAGTCGGTTCGCGCCAGCGGCAGCTGCAGCCCCGCGGCGCCGCTCAGCAGGCGCTCATAGGTTCTGCCCATCTGCCGCTTGCGCTGCACGAACTGCTGCAGACGCTCCAGCTGCGCCACGCCAACCGCGGCCTGCAGGTTGCTCATGCGCAGATTCCAGCCCAGCCGCTCATGCACGAATCGCCTGTCTTCCTGGAAGCAGAGGTTGCGCAGGCTGCGGCAGCGCTCCGCGAGCGGCTCCTCGTCGGTGACGATGATGCCGCCTTCGCCGGTCGTCACGAGCTTGTTGGGGTAGAAACTGAAGATGCTCAGGTCACCAAAACTGCCGCAGGGACGACCGCGATAGGTCTGCCCGTGCATTTCCGCGGCATCCTCGAGCACGTAGAGTCCGTGCCGGCGCGCGATCTGCAGCACCGGATCCACATCCGCCGGCAGACCGTAGACGTGCACCAGCATGATGGCCCGGGTGCGGGGGGTGATCCGCGCCTCGATCTGGCTCACGTCCATGTTCCAGGTGCGCGCATCGCTGTCGACCAGGACCGGTCTCGCGCCGCTGCGGATGATCTGCCCGACGCAGGAGATGATCGTAAACGCCGGCATGATGACCTCGTCGCCGGCCCCGATGCCGAGCGCCTCGATCGCGGCATCCAGGGCCGCAGTGCCATTGCAGACGGCGATGCCCCAGCGTCGGTTCACAGCCTGTGAGAAGGTCTGCTCCAGCTGCCTGACGAAGGGGCCCTCGGAGGAGATCCAGCCGCCGTCGATGCACTGCTGCAGATATCTGCCCTCATTGCCGTCGAGCAGCGGCTGATTCACCGGGATGAAGTCTGCGGGCGGCATCGCGCGCTCAGTCACGCAGGCGGATACGGCTGGGCGCGACGGCTTGGAACAGCGTTTTGTCACCGTCGCCCGCATAGGGGCCCTGCTTGACCTCGATCATCTCGGTATTCTCGAGCATCTCGAAGCCGTGACCGCCGGCCGCGAGCAGCAGCACGTCGCCCGCGCGCAGGATCCGGCTCTCGACATAGACGCGCTCGTCGCTATAGAAGTCCGCGCGCAGACGACCGGACTTGATGAACAGCACCTCACGGGTAAATGCGACCGCGCGTGGTACCGCATTGTGCACGTGCGCGGCAATGCGATAGCCCGCCGGGCGATTCATGTAACCGAGCTGCTGGGAGAAGTCGTCGGGCGTGAGGAACGTGATTCCCTCGCGCACGTAACCGGCGCGGATGATGATCGCGAGCTGCGTGTCTGCGTGCCATATGGTGTCGATCAGGGCCGCTGCCCCCCGCTCTGCTTTATCGGCGCTGACGGATAACGGGCGGCTACTGGACATGGATGTGCTCCGGCGCAAGCCCAGCCTGCAGGCGCTGGTACATTTGTTCATAGGCGTTTTCCAGCTGTCGCGTATAGCGCTGCACGTCGAACAGCGCGCTGTGCAGACGAGCGTGCTCGAGCCGGCCACGGATCTGTGCCAGCCACGTGGAGCTCGTCGCGAGTCCCACGAGCAGCGACTCGTATTCAGCGGCCGTGCGGGCGATGAGATCCGGCAGTCCGGCGCTGACCAGAAGGCTGGCGGCGACGCGGGACGCGAATGACTGCCCGGCGAGGGTGACCACTGGCAGGCCAGCCCACAGCGCATCGCTCGCAGTGGTGTGGGCATTGCAGGGCAGCGTGTCGATGAACAGGTCGGCAGCGCGATGACGGGCCAGGTGCTCCGGCAATCCGATCTTGGGCGCGAATACCAGGCGCGCGGGATCGACGCCCCGCATCTGCGCCGCCGCGCGCAGATTGGCGCCAGCGACAGGGCCGCCATCCAGCAGCCACAGAACGCTGCCCTCGACACGGGTGAGCACACGCATCCAGATGTCGAACATCTCGGGCGTGATCTTGTAGATATTGTTGAAACAGCAGAAAACGAATCCGTGCGCCGGCAGGCCGAGCTCCGCACGCGACCAGCGCTGCCAGGCGGTCACTCGCCCCCGCCCGTTGACCTGGTAGCAGTCGGGCAGATAGGCGATCTTTTCGGCGTAGTGCCCACGGCTGTCAGCGGGAATCACCGTCGGATCCGCGACCAGGTAGTCGATGTACGAGGCGCCCATCGTGCAGGGGAAGCCCAGGTAATTGACCTGCAGCGGCGCGGCCCGATGGGCGAAGATGCCGCAGCGACTGTGTTGCGTGAAGCCCTTGAGATCGACGGCGATGTCAATTTCCAGCTCGCGCGACAGGCACGCGATCTCCAGATCGGAACGATCGCGCACGTCGATGAACTGATCGAAGGCCCGCGGCAGACGCTCGGTCACTTCATCGCCCGGATGCGAGCCGAAGCGCAATGCGACGATTTCGAATCTCTGCCGGTCGTGCCCGAGGAACAGCTCCTCGGCCAGCACCACCGTCGCGTGGCGATAGAAGTCCGCGGAGTAGTACCCGATGCGGATGCGCTCGCGGCGCGCGCGCCGGCCGAGCGGCCCCAGCGGCCGGCTCGCGGGCAGGGTTCTTTCAGCCCAGCTCTCGGCGGCCCGGCGCTGCAGAGATGGTGAGTCGACCAGCGTCAGCACACTGAAGGGCGTTGCCGCCCCGACATCCGATTCGAGCCTGGCGATCTCGGTTGCCAGTCCGCTCCAGTCGCACAGCTGCATTTTTGCGCTCAGCCAGATTCCGCGCAGGCCCGGCATCGTCGGGCTCAGTTGCAGGGCGCGCGTGTAGCTGGCCAGCGCTTCTTCCACGCGTCCCAGCTCCTGCAGCGCCGCGGCGCGGCAGTTGTGCGTGTCGGCGTGCTCGGGTTGCGCCGCGAGCGCGCGATCGTAGCTGTCCAGTGCGCGCGCGAGCTCTCCGCGACCGCGCAGCTGGTTGCCGAGGTGAAAGTGCGCCGTGCCCGCATTCCTGCGGGCATCCGCATCGCCCGGGTCAAGCTCGAGCGCCCGTGCATAGCTCGCCAGGGCCTCCTCGAGCCGCCCGAGCTGCTGCAGCGTGACGCCACGATTATTGTGGGCACTGCCATTGTGCGGATCGAGCGCCACGGCCCGGTCGAAGTCGCCAAGCGCTTGCTGCAGCCGTCCCAGGCCGCGCAGCGTCACGCCACGGTTGTTGTACGCAGCGGCGTAATCGGGCTTCAATGCCAGCGCCCGATCGTAGCCGGCCAGCGCCTCATCGTGGCGTTCGAGCGCGTGCAGGGTCAGCGCGCGGTTGTAATGCGCCTCGGCGTAATCGGCCTGCCTTGCCAGCGCGCGGTCATAGCTGCGCAGCGCCTCTGCATAGCGTCCAAGCTCGCGCAGCGCGTTCGCATAGTTGTTGTGTGCCGTGGCGTCATGCGCAGCCGCATCGGCGGCCCGTCCCAGCAGCGCGGCCGCGTCCTCGGCCCGATGCGTCTGCGCGGCGATGATCCCGAGCAGCGTCAGCGCGCCGAAGTGGCGTGGCGCGCAGCGAAGCACCTCCCGGCACAGGGGCTCGGCGCGACTCCATTCGCCGCGGCCGTAGTGCGCAACGGCCTGCTGCATCGGGGCCGCCAGCGCATCGGCCTGCATCCTGGCCCGCTGTGGCTTACCGCGCCGTTGTGCATGACTGTTGACCATGGCAGCAGCTGCGGGCTCAAAGCAGGCTGACGCCCAGCGTATTCATCAGTGCCAGTTCGGGCTCCCCGCCGCGAAACTCCGCCTGAGTGGCCGGATGACTGTGGTAGTTGCCGATGATCTGGGGCAGACGGACGACTTTTTTCTTCAGATGCTGCGTGAGCACCTGCCACCAGCCGACATCCCCGGCGACTTTCAGCACCGTTCCATCGGCTAGCCTCCAGGGATAGCGCGGCGCACCGATGTGCGCATCCATGCGCCAGAGCGTGGCCGGGCCAAGCGTGCCGCGCTGGTCCGTTCCCAGGCGTGTGTCGGTACCGTGCGGCGGCGGCCAGTCGCGCACGAACGGCACGCGGTCGGCCGGAAAGCAGTCCTCCACGGCGTCGGTCTGCTGCTGCGAATAGCAAACCCGCCAGTCACCGGCCGCCAGGGCGGCGCCCTCGCGCAGCAGCGCGTTCTCCAGCTGCTCCACGGCGTTGGGTGCGAGCCGGTCGTCGAGGTTCAGGTTCATCACGAATGGTGTCCTGACCATCGCCAGGGCGATGTTCCAGGCCTGATAGATGCTGAGCGGTTCGTGGACCACCACCGTGCGACCCGGCAGCGGGCGCGGCGGCTCATCGGCACCGTCGAACACATAGATCGGCTCGACCGTCACGCTCTGGCGTGCAAGATTCGCAGCGTGTCCGTCGAGCAGCCGTGAGCGCTCCGGATCGCCGTGCCACACGGCACACACGACGCTGGTGCGCGCCAGGCGCTGCACGTCACGGCGGGTGAACACCCAATTTCCACCGAGGTTGGCGACGAACTCGTAGCCGCGACTCTTCAGCAGTCCGGTCACCCTCTCGTCCGCCGTAACGTTGTGCACACTGAAGACGCGGATCGCGAACCGTCCCGCGTCGAGCCCCTCGAGCACTGCGAGCTCGTTGCCGCCGGTATCGATCGAGCAATAGTCCACCTGCAGCAGCGCGTATTGTTCCAGCAGCGAGCTCAGATCCCTGACGGGAACGGCGTCCGAGGTCGCGACCGGCCCCGCATCGGCGGGTCGCTCACCCACCCGGGCCTGCTCGCAGCGGCAGCGCCGCTGCGCCACCAGCCGCGAAAATGCATCCGGCTGGGGCTCCACGCACAAACCGCTCCAGCCCAGAGAGCTCTCGAAGAACAGCGAGTTGCTCTGCCGCTGTCCGTCACCGGCGCCGACATCGACAAATACGCCGTTACGCTTGCCGCGGAAGAAGCTCTCGAACAGGAATTGATCCAGGTGCGCGTGCGCGAAGGACTGCATCGCCGAGGGTCATGGAAAAAGTTAATTCACCATAACCGAGCGCTGCGCACCGGCCTGTGCGCCGCATCACAGAACCGGCCGCGGCCGCGCCGCGGCAGCGGTGAACTCAGCTGGAGGTGCTGGGAGGACGTGACTTGCGCGCGTCGGCGACCTCGCGCCGATGGCACAGGAAGGCGAGGCGCTGGATCAGCTCTCCCACCGGATCCGCCAGCTCCACGAAGCGGGCGCGCACCAGTGAACCCTGGACCCCGCTGACCAGCGCCGGAAGCTCCAGCGGCTGCGGCAGGGACTCATGCAGATAAATGCGCAGCACGCCGTTCTCGCCGTCTGCAGGCACCGGACCGATCGCGGTCCAGGATGCCCCGTGCGCATTGAACTGAACGCTGGTCGCGATCGGCATCCGCTCCCGACTCACCAGCTTGCCCAGCAGCTGCAACACCAGATTCAGCTTGAAATCCAGGCGTGCGATCTCGTTGGCCAGCGGCCCGGCATCCTCGCTGTGATCGCGCGCGGGCTGCTCCTGTATGGCGACGCAGGCCTGCAGCAACACCGTATTGGATTCCTCCAGTCCTGCCAGCTCGAAGCGGCTGAACGGCTGCTCACGCGAGCGCCACTGGACGGGCAGGACATCGTGGTACGCCAGCTCGTTGTAGAGCACCACCGTATCGATGCTGTCCGTCATTTCCTCGGCCGCTCAACGAGTGGACTGGATTGTATCCTGCGCGGCGCGCGCCCCGGAGGTCTATCTCAGGACCCCGGCTGCGCCAGGCCGCGCACCTGCGGCCCGATCGCGATCCATGCGCTGCGGATCTCGCCCAGCAGGCTCGCGACCTCGGTGACGTAGAGGACCTTGCTCTCGGCATTGGCCCGCAGCAGTTGCCGCAGCATGTACTCGTACAGGTCGCTGAGATTATGCGCCAGCTCGCCGCCCTGAGTCAGGTTCAGGCTGCCTCTGAGCTCCCCGATGATGCGCATGCACTGGGTAAGAGCCTGGGCCTTGCGCGCGATGTCGCCGCGCTGATTGCGCTCCAGGCAGCCGCGCGCGATCGCCAGCCGCTCCTGCGCACCATCGATCAGCATGAGCACCAGCCGATGCGGGTCGGCCGCTGCCACGCCGCCATGGGCGGAGATGCTCTGATACGCGGCCAGCTTTCGATTGGGGGCTAGGGCACTCACGACTCGCTCCATGTGCTCGATGTGCACTGTATCGGCCGTTACGCCATCAACTTGAGCCGCCCGGCCGGGCCGGCGCTGCCGCTGCGAGCGGCGCCGCTCAGGCCGCGGAAGTGGCCTGGACCTTGGGCAGGGAATCGAATGCCTGCGACAGATAAGCCGAGGTGGTCTGCAGCGACGAGAGCATCGTGTTGAGAGCCGAATACTGCTGGGTGAGGCTGGCGCTGAGCGCAGCCATCTGCTGCGAGAGCGTATTGCTCTGCGCTGTGAGCGAATTCTCCTGCGTCGTGAGCGTCTGGCTCTCCTCTCCGACGGAGCCGCTCGAGGACAGATCGCCGGTAATCTCGCTGTTCAGCGTCGCGGCAATACCACCGCTGCCGCTGAAGAGCTGGCTCACCGCGCCCTGGTTCGCCGACAGCGCGGTCGCGAGCGTCGCATCGTTGACACTGAGGGTGCCGTCGGAGTTGGTGGTGATGCCGATGCTCGCCAGCGAGTTATAGACCGACGAGCCGGTGTTGACGATGCTGTAGAGCGCCTCGTTGGTCTGGCTCTGAATGTTCGTCAGCAGTCCGTTGCCCATCAGCGTGCCAGCCGTCTGCGTGGCGGCGTCATAACCGCCCAGCGTCTGAAAGCTCCCCAGTAATGTATTGTAAGCCGATACGAAGGCCTGGATGTTGGTCTGGATCGTCGAGGTGTCGTTCGCCACCGTCACAGTCGTGCCGCCGCTGCCAGTGGTACCGAGCAGATCGAGCGTGACTCCACTGACCGCATTGCTGACCGAATTGCTGGCGCTGGTGCCTGCCACCCCCGCGATGGTGTAGCTTGCATCCTGCGGCGCGGTCTCCTGGGTGTAGTTGGCCGTGTTTCCGGTCCCATAGGTCAGGCCCGTCAGTCCCGTACCGCCGTCGGTCTCCGAAATCTGGATCGTGTTGGACGCTCCCGTCAGGGATGAGGATACCAGCAGGTAGGCTCCCTGGCTGCCCTGCAGGACCGTGGCGGTGATGCCCGGGTTGCCGCTGGCCGAATTGATGGCCGAGGCTATACCGGACAAGGTGTCATTGTCGGCGTCGATGGCGACGTTGAAGCTCGTCCCGCCGAGCGACAGGCTCAGCGTACCTGTGCCCACCGTCGCGTTGGCGCCCTGCGCAAACACGCTCGAGCGCAATTGCTGTGCCTGAGCCAGCGCCGAGACGACGACCGTATAGGTGCCGGGAGTCGCATCGGCATCCGCACTGGCCGAGAGCGCCGTGGCGTCCCCGGTGGTGGCCGCCAGCGCGTTGAAGGCGCTCGGTGTCGCCAGCGAGCTCAGTGAGGACTGGAATGTGGACAGCGCACTCTGAAGCGTTGCGACCGCGGAGATTTCGGCCGTCACCGACTCCGTCTGGTTGCTGATGATGGCCTCTTGCGGAGCCTGCGCCGCCGCCACCAGCTGTGAGACCAGCGAGCTGACATCGATCACCGAGCCGCCGGCGGCATCGGCGCTGGTGCTGCCCGCCACGGAAACGACGGAGCCGATGGTGGGGCTGCTGGTTGCGCTGGTCGAGCTCGTGCTCATCGGTTCCCTGCCTGATTCACTGCCGCCTGAAACCCGACAGGGCGGACGCCTTGCGGCGCCCGCCCTGCTGCGTCAGCCCTGTGCTGATCGCCGTCCTGGTCTCACGGCAGCTTCTGCAGCAGCGTCAATACGTTCTGGGGAATCGTATTGGCCTGCGCGATCATCGCCGTGCTCGCCTGCTGCAGGATCTGCGCCTGCGAGAGCTGCGAGGTCGCCTGCGCGTAGTCCGTGTCCTGCACGTCGCTGCGCGCGCTGCTGAGGTTGGTCACATCCGTCGACAGACCCGTGGCCGCCGCCTGGAAGCGGTTCTGATAGGCACCCAGCTGAGCGCCCGTGGAGGCGATCTGCTGCAGCGCCGAGTCGATCGAGATCAACGCCTTGTTGGCATCATCGACCGTGCTGACGTCGAGGCTGCTCAGCGTGCTCTTCGTGGTCGTGGTGGCTGCGGCACTACCGCGCTGATAGGTACCGATGGTATCGGCGCCGTCCAGACCCAGGTCTTTCGCCGTACCGGTGCCCACGGTCAGCGCGTTGCCGTTGGAGTCGGTGGCCGAGCCCACTGAAGTCTCCACGATGACGCCCTGATTGGCACCGGTGGTCGCACTGAATGAAATACCGGTGCCGGCGCTGTTGACCGTCGCCACGACGCCGCCCACCGAGCTGATGGCCTGGTTGATGCCGGCCGCGATGCTCTTCAGGTCCGCGCTCGCCGTACCCGTGAGCGCGATGGCGCTGGTGTCGTACTCGGTGCCATTGACCTTCACCTTGAGAACGACACTGTCGCCGTTGATGCTGCTCTGGGCGACGCCCCCCAGGGTGAGATCCGAAGCTGCCGTGCCCGCCGTGTAGGAGCCGGCCGTTCCGGCAGCCGCCGGCCCATAGGTGCCGCCGGTAGCCAGTGTCACGGAATCGTTCGCGGCGCTCACCGTGCCGGCGTAGACGTTACCGAGGTTATTCGCCTGCGCGCTGGTGACCGACGACACGGAGATCGTCTGACCCGCGTTGGCGCCGACCTGGAAGGTCGCGCCCTGGAAAGTGCCGTCCAGCAGATTCACGCCGTTGAACGACGTGGTCTGGGCGACGTTGTTGATGTCGGCCATCAGCTGCTGGAACTGCTGGTTCAGGTCCGTACGATCGCTCGCACTGTTGGTCGCATTCAGCGACTCGACTGCCAGATCGCGCATGCTCTGCAGATCGTTGGTGATCTCCGTCAGCGCGCCCGAGGCGGTCTGCGCCAGCGACACGCCGTCGTTGGCGTTCTGCTCGGCCTGGTTCATGCCATTGATCTGTGAGGTCATGCCCTGCACGATCGCAAAGCCCGCCGCGTCGTCGGCCGCATTGTTGATGCGCATACCCGTCGACAGCTGCTGCAGCGAGGACGACAACTTGTCGCTCGATGTCGTCAAGCTGTTCTGTGCGACCAGCGAGTCAATGTTGGTATTGAGGACTAGTGACATTGCCTGTTGCTCCTGAGATTTCGATCAGGCGCCGGACACCAGTCCGTCGCTCTGTAGCCTGTCAGCGAGGCCACACGGCCTCTCCCTGTCCTGGCCGTTATCGGTGCGCGCACTCCGAACTTGAATGCAAACGCCCGCAGTTACGTGAAATGTCGAGCGGGTCACAGTGCAGCTACCGAGACAGCCGCCCTGCGCGACTGCTGCGACGCAACCTGCCGATGGCGCCCTGTCACACTAGCGCTCACAGGTACTTGAACAGCGACAGCTGCCCGAGCTGGGCGAAGGATTGCTCGGCGGCCTGCAGCGCGAGGTATTGCTGACTGTACTGCGAGGTCGCCGCTGCGTAGTCCAGGCTGTCCAGGTTCGAGATCTGCGTGGTGACCGTGGTGCTCTGGTTGGTCACCGAGGTGTTCAGGCTGCCGATCATCGAGATACGCGTGCCGACGCTGGTCGTGACATCGGAGATCTGGGACATCGCATTATCGATCTGCTGCAACGAGGTCGCGAGCGAGGAGCTCAGCTGCGCGCGCGACGCGCTGCTGTTGCCGGCCTGCTGCAGGTTGCTCACGAGGCTGTCGAGCGTGTCGAATACGCTGTTGGTCGCTGCGGGGCTGACCACGAAGGTGTCGCCGGCCGCCGGGGCCCCGGAGATGCCAACTTCTGCGCCATCGAAGCTGATACTGGCGCCATTGGTGGGATCGTAGCTGCCCTGGCTGACCACCGTGCCCGCGCTGTTGGTGACCTGGTAGTCGGTTGCATCGGTGAAAGTGATCGTGTACTGGTCGGGCGTCCAGGCCGAGCGGTCGGTCACACTGCCCGCATCGATGACCCCCGTGCCGGCATTGCTGGCGCTCGCCGCGGTCGTGAAGGTGCCGTTGCCGGTGGGCACATTCATGAACACACTCGAGCCGGCATCCCCGGTCTGCACCGAGCTGTCCCCGTCCAGCGCCACACTTGAGACCCCGGCGTCGCCGACGTAGCTGACCGCGCCGCTGCTGCCACGCACGAAGGGCTGCGCATTCACCGAGTAGCCCGAGAACAGATACTGGCCCGTCGCGTTGGTGCTGTTGGCGGTGCCGAGCAGCTGCTGCTCGAGCTGTTGTATCTGGGTGGCAATCGCCTGCAGATCGCTCGTGCTGTTGGCGCCATTGTTGGCCTCGGTGACGAGGCTGCGGATCGACTGCAGTGTCGTGCCGGCACTGGTGAGCGCCTGCTCCTCGAGATTCAGATTCGTGCTGGCGCTCTGGCCGTTGCTCAGATACTGCTGATACTGGGAGCTCGTGGTCGTCAGCTGCAGCAGCTCGACCTCGCCGACCGGATTGTCCGCCGGAGAGTTGATCGACAGGCCGCTCGAGAGCTGCTGCTCGGTGCTCGTCAGTGCGCTCTCATCGTTCATGATGCCGTTGAGCGCCAGTTGATTGATCATCGGCGTGGAAATACGCATCGCGATCACCCTGCCTGCACGGCGCCGAGCAGTGAATTGAACAACGTCTGCGACGCGGAGATGATCTGCGCGGCGGCCTGGTAGGCCTGTTCGTACTGCAGCATGTTGGCCGCTTCCTGATCGAGATTGACGCCGGAGACGCTCTGCTGCGCGGTCTGGGCGCTCTGCATCGCCGCCTGCTGCGCCGTCGTGCCGTTCTGCGCCTGGCTGGTCTGCGTGCCGACGGAGCCCACGTAGCTGTTGACCGCATCGGCGAGCGATGCGGTGCCGCCGTTCAGAATCTTGACGTTCATGACGTTGGCCAGCAGCAAGGCGTTGCGGTTGTCGCCCGCATCATTGCTGTTGTCGTCTACGGCGAAGCTGTCGCCCGCGGCGGGCGCGCCGGTGAGCGTGACGCTCATGCCGTTGAAGCTGATCGGGGTGCCGCTCGCGTAGGTGCCCGTCTGCACCGTGGCACCGCCGGCATCGGTCACCGTGTAGGCATTGGCGGCCCCGAAGCTGATCGTGTACTGGCCGGCGGTCCAGCTGGCGAGGTTCGGCACGCTGGCACTCTGGATCGCCGCCGTACCGGTATTGCCGCTGGCGGCGCTGGTCACGAGCGGCGCGGCCGCAGCGATCTTCGTCGGATCGCTGGTCGTGAGCGCCAGGCCCTGCACGGCGTTGGCCGTCGGCTCGACCAGAAACTCATCGCCCGCCTGCGCCGTGCCGCTCACCGTCATCGTCAGGCCGGCTCCCGTGAGCGTCGTGACGCCACCGGACACGCTGCTGGTCAGCGGGGTCGATGCTCCGCTGGCGCTATCGACCATGCTCCAGGCGCTGCCGTTGTATTTGAGGTAATAGTTGCTGGTGGTGAGGCTTCCAAGATCGGTGATGCTCGCCGACACTGACGCCGTGCCGCTGTTGTTGCTGCTGGCGAGCACCTCGGGCGCTCCGACGTTCATCAGTGCCGCGCCCGGATTGCCATTCAGGTCCAGCCCGGCCTCGTTCTGCTGATTGACCAGCGAGCTCAGCGTCACCGCTGCCTGGCCGAGCGCGTTTTCTCCCGGCGTGAGCATCTGGCCCTGGAACTGCAGCAGACCGCCGAGCGCGCCACCGCTGATGGCAGCGGTGATGTTGATACTGCCGCTGCCGCTCTGCAATGACACCTGCGGCTGACCGGAATTGAACTGGTCGGCGCTCGCCACCAGCGCCGAGCTGCTGCCGCCGACGACCAGCGGCTGGCCATTGCCGATGAAGACATTGACGCTGCCATCGCTCTGCGTGACCGTGTTGACATTGACGTGCTGCGAGAGCTCGGAAATGAGGTTTTCCTGCTGATCGAGCAGCTGATTGGGCGCCTGGCCGGCACCATTCTGCTCTGCCGCGACGATCTGCTTGTTCAGGCTCGCGATCTGCTGACCAAGCGAGGTAATGGCGCTCGCTTCGGAGCCGACCTGGCTCGTGACCTGCGACTGCAGCGTGGTCATGGAGCTCTGGTAGCTCTTGAACTGGCTGATGAGCGTCTGCGCCTGCGTCAGCACGGCCTGCCGTGCCGCAGTGTCCGAGGGCGAATTCGCCATCGTCTGCACCGCATTGCTGAAGTTCTGCAGTGTCGCGGACAGACCCGTGTTCGGGTCGGCGAACAGATTGTTGATGTTCGCCGCGAGCGTGCTGAGCGTGTTGAACTGGTTGTAGCTGCTGGTCGCGCTGTTGGTCTGGGTGGCAAGGAACTGGTTGTACTGGTTGGTGACGCCGGTGACCGTCACGCCGTTGCCGATCCAACCGTTCACCGTTGGCGTTGCCGAGGCGGTGGCAAAATTCGTCAGCTCGTCGTTGTAGCCCGGCGTGTTGACGTTGGAGATGTTGTTGCTGGTGGTGTCCAGCGCGGTCTGAAAGGCCAGGAGGCCCGACACCGCCGTAGATAACATATCTCCCATTAGCGCATCCCCTCACTCATGCCGGCTCCTCGCCGTTCGCTATCGGCACGCCGGCCAGAACCTTGAATGACGCTGCCGCCGCCGCTGCCGTCCCCGCCTCGCCGCTCACATCCTGCGCGGCCGCGAGCACCGCATTCGCACCACTCGTGCCGGCCGCTGCCACCTCGGCGCGCAGCGAGCGCACGCTGGCGGTCGTGGCCACGAGCTTGTCGACATAATGCGGATCCGTCGCGTATCCCCCGCGCTGCAGAGCGCCGGCGAACGCGCGTGCATCCGCACCGCTGCCGATCGCCCCCGCATAGGCCGCCCGCCGCTGCAGCAGCGATACGTAGTCATTGACGCCCTGCTGTACTGACCCGTAGGTGCGGAAGGCCTGCGCGACACGCTGGGCCGCGCCGCCGCTGTATTCCGTGGTGATCGCCGAAGCCGTCGTGCCCTGCCAGGCGCTGCCCGCCTTCACGCCGAAGAGGTTATTGCTCGAGGCGCCGCCGCCCGAGGCGCCTCTGGCGCCGTGCGCGATGTGCTCACCCCACCCGGTTTCGAGCGCTGCCTGCGCGATCAGGGTGTCCGCGGACACCCCGAGCGCAGTTGCTGCGCGCTGGGCATACGGCGCCAGCTGCTGCACGAAGCCGATGCGCTGGCTGAGCGATGTGCCGCTCGAGCCCTGGTGTTTGCTGCCGACCGCACCCGCTGCGGCTGCGCTCCCGGCATTGGCGCCCCCGGTGAGGGTACCCGCGGTGGGCGTGCCCGCGGCGGCGGTGCCTGGAGACTCCGTGCTGCTGCCCGGCGCCTGCGAGACAGCCGCGCTGCTGCCCGTCGCCCCCCGACGGGTCAGCTGCTGCACGAGCATGTCGGCCAGCCCCAGCCCCTTGCCCTGCGACATCTGCACGGCGAGCTGCTGGTCGTACATGTCCTGGTAGAAATCACCTTCCTGGCTGTCGCCCAGGCCATCGCCGAGTTTCGCCGCGCGCATGGACTTGAGCATCATGTCCGTGAAGAGGCTCTCGAACTGACGCGCGGCCTCGCGGATCGCCTGCGGATCATTCTGCTTCGCCTGCTTGCCGAGCGCGGTGAGCGCACCGAAGTCGGCGTAGAAGTCGGGATTGACGATATCGCCGGCCATGCGCAGGTTTCACCAGCCCTCAGATCACGATCAGCTGCGCGTGCAGCGCGCCGGCCTGCTGCAGCGCTTCCAGGATGGCCACGAGGTCCCCCGGAGCGGCCCCGACCTGATTCACGGCACGCACGATCTCCTCGAGATTCACGCCCGCATCGAACATGAACATGTGTGCATCGGTGGGCTGCTGCACGGTGATGTCAGAACGCGGCGCCGTGACGGTGGTGCCGCTCGAGAGCGGTCCGGGCTGACTGACCTGTGTGTGCTCGCTGATGGTCACCGACAGCGATCCATGGGCGACGGCCGCCGCCGTGACGCGCACCTGGGAGCTGATGACCACGGTGCCGGTGCGCGAATTGATGATCACGCGCGCGGGGGCGGCATCGGGTTGTACTTCGACCTCCTGCAGCGCGCCGATGAAGGCGACGCGCTGGGCGGGATCCACCGGCGCCTGCACGCGCACCGAGACCGCATCGATCGCGGTGGCGGTGTCGGGGCCGAGGAGCTTGTTGATTCTTTGCGTCAGGCGCGCCGCGGTGGTGAAGTCGGGCGTGTCGAGATTCAGCACCACGTAGGGATCGTGCCCGAACTGCGTGGGGACCTCGCGCTCGACGCTCGCGCCATTGGGAATGCGCCCCGCGCTCGGCACGTTCACGCTGACGCGCGAGCCGTCCTTGCCCTGCACGCCGAACCCGCTGACCAGCACATTGCCCTGGGCCACGGCATAGACCTCGCCGTCTGCGCCGCGCAGCGGAGTCATCAGCAGCGAGCCACCGAGCAGGCTGATGGCATTGCCGATCGAGGCGACCGTCACATCGATGGTCTGGCCGCTCTTGGAAAACGGCGGCAGCTCCGCGGTCACGCTCACGGCCGCGACGTTCTTCAGCTGCGTCTGCGAGCTGAGATTGGCCGGAATCGTGACGCCGAACTTGGCGAGCATGTTCTCGATGCTTTGCACGGTGAAGGGCGCCTGCGTGGTCTGATCGCCCGTGCCATTCAGCCCCACCACCAGCCCGTAGCCGACCAGCTGGTTGGAGCGCACGCCGGCGACGCTCGCCAGGTCTTTGACGCGCTCGCCATGCGCGGGGCGCGGTGTGAGCAGTGCCGTGCCGAGCAGCAGCGCCACCAGCAGCGCCGCCAGAGACTTCATGGTGGCCGCGCGCATGGTCAGAATGGCATCCATTTGGAATCGAAGAAGCGCGCCAGCCATCCCTTGGTGTTGGCGTCGTTGAGCGTGCCCTCCTCGCCATAGGCAATTGTCGCATCGGCGACCATCGTGGAGGGCACGGTGTTGTTCTGGCCGATATCGATCGGCCGCACGATTCCCTGGATGCGCACGTACTCGCGGCCCTGGTTGATGGTGATCCATTTCTGCCCGCGCACCAGCAGGTTGCCGTTCGCGAGCCGCTTGGCCACCGTCACCGAGATGGAGCCGGTCAGCGCGTTGCTCTGCGAGCTGCCGCCCTCGCCATCGAACGTGGAGGCATCGTTCAACGAATTATTGAGGATGCTGCGACCGTGCACGGTCAGTGGTGCGCCCAGCAGCGTCGGCGCCTGCATTGCCTGCGTGGTGGTCTTCTTGGTGGTGGTCACCGCGCTCTTGGTGGCGTTGGTGTTCTCCTCGAGCACGATGGTCAGCACGTCGCCGACGCGATGCGCGACGGCATCGTCGAACAATGTCTCGGCGGTCTGGTCCTGATAGATGGCGCCGTTGGGCTTGGCCGCCGGCAACTCCTCTTCGGGGAGCGTGGCGGCAAATTTCTCGTCCGGGCGCGGCAGGCTGCTGCAGCCGCTGGTGCACAGGAGCGAGCTCGCGAGCAGCGCCAGCAGCGTTGCGGTTGCATACGGTTTTCTCAAGCGTATCGCCCTCCGGGGCGCGGTTCGTGCGGTGGGCATTACAGATTGCTGTCGAGGTACTGCAGCATCTGGTCGTTGGTCTGGATCGCCTTGGTATTCATCTCATAGGCGCGCTGCGTCTCGATCATGTCCACCATCTCCTCCACCACATTGACGTTGGAGGCCTCCACGGCACCCTGCTGCAGGGTGCCCAGGCCGCTGACGCCCGGGGTGCCGGTCTGCGCCGTGCCACTCGAGGCCGACGCCAGCAGCAGGTTGTCCCCGTCGGGTTGCAGACCGGCCGGGTTGACGAAGTTCGCCAGCTGGACCGTGCCGACGGTCGAGGGCGCCGACTGGCCGGCCAGCTGCACCTGCACCGTGCCATCGGTGCCGATGGTGACGCTCTGCGCGCCCTGCGGAATGGTGATCGCCGGCTGCACCGGGTAGCCGCTGGCGGTCACCAGCTGTCCGGTATTGCTGAGCTGAAAGCTGCCATCGCGCGTGTACGCCATCGAGCCGTCGGGCATCAGCACCTGAAAGAACCCGCTGCCGTTGATGGCCATGTCGAAGGTGTTACCGGTCTGATTGATGTCGCCCTGCGAGTACACCTTCTCGGTGGCCACGAGGTTGACTCCGGTGCCGAGCTCGACGCCGCTCGGGGCCTGGGTGTTCTGCGTGGTGGCCGCACCGACCTGCTGCACATTTTGGTAGAGCAGATCCTGGAATACCGCGCGGCCCTTCTTGAAGCCGTCGGTATTGACGTTGGCGAGATTGTTGGAGATCACCGCCATCTCGGTCTGCTGGGCGTCCAGTCCGGTCTTGGCGACCCAAAGCGCTGCATCCATGACTATGCGTTCCTATCGGTGTGCGTTGATGCGGGCCGCATCAGCTCGGCTGCAGCAGTTTGGAGCTCTGCGCGGCGTTGTCCTCGGCGGCCTTCATGGCCTTGACCTGGACCTCGTAGCTGCGGGCGAGCTCGATCATGTTGGCCATGCTCTCGGCGATGTTGACGTTGCTGGATTCGAGCGTGCCGGGCTCGAGCTTCACGCTCGCATCCGCGACCACGGGCGTGTCCCCGGTGCTGCGAAACAAGCCATCGGCGCCGCGCGTGAGGCTCGCCGCCGGCGGATTCACCAGCTTTATGCGTCCCACCGTGGAGATGGAGGTCGCGGGCTGGCCCTGTCCGACGATCGACACCGAGCCATCGCCGCCGATGTTGATCGCCGTCTCCGGCGGCACGGTGATCGGGCCGGAATCCCCCAGCACCGCATTGCCGGCCGCCGTCATCAGCACCCCGCTGGGATCGAGGTGCAGATCCCCGGCACGGGTGTATGCCTCGGTGCCGTCGCTCGCCTGCACGGCAAGCCAGCCCGCACCCTTGATGGCCACATCCAGCGGCTGGCCCGTGTGCTGCAGCACCCCTGAGCTCGCATCCCAGCCGGCGCTGGTATCGGTCGCGTAGGCGCGCGAGGGTAGGCCCGCCCCCGTGACCTGCTGCGTCTGGAACGCGGTCAGATCGGCGCGGAAACCGATGGTGTTGGCATTCGCCAGGTTGGCGTTGTTGGCCGCCTGCGCGTTGAGGATCTCCTTCGCGCCCGACATCGCCACATAGACCAGACGATCCATCGACTGCCTCCCTTTCGGCGCTCAGTGCCGCCGCTTCAGGCCTGCTGCGGAATGCCGATCACCGTCTGGGTGATCTGATTTTCCGTCGACACCATCTCGGCGTTGGCCTGGAAGGCGCGCTGCGCGGTGATCATGTCGACCAGCTGGGTGGTGATGTCGACGTTCGAATCCTCGAGAGAGCCGGAAGCGATGGTGCCCACGCCCGCGCCGCCGGCCTGACCGTAGACCGCGGCACCCGAGGCATAGGTGGCGACCCAATTGGTGTTGTCGACCTGCTGCAGGGCCTGCTCGTCCGGAAAGTTGGCGATGGCCACCTGGCCAAGCACCGTCGACTGTCCGTTGGTGTAATTCGCCTGCATGACGCCGGTGGAACTGACCGAGACGCCCGAGAGCTGTCCGGTCGTATAACCGTTCTGCGTCTCGGAGGTCACACCGAAGGTGTCGCCGTACTGCGTGGTGTCATCGAGGTTGTAAGAGATGTTCAGCGCCTTGGCACCCGCGGGCGTGTAGCTGCCGAAGCTGATCGCCTCGGGATTGGTGCCACCGGCCGCATCGGTGACGCCCGTCAGGATGCCGCTGGTGTTGTACGTGAGCTGCACCGGCGTCGTGTTCACCTGGGCGCCATCGATGTACTCATAGGCGTTCCAGGTGCCGGCGCCGGTGTTGACGAAGTAGAAGCTCGCGGCATGAGCGGCTCCTTCCGAGTCATAGATCGTCAGGGACGTCGACTGGTTGTAGCTGTTGGCGTCGGTCGGGCTGAAGGGCGAATCGGCCGGTGGCGTCGAGCCCGCCGGCAGATTGAATACCATCGAGGCAGTGGTCGTGGCCGAGGGTTGGCTGTCGCCGCTCGGCACCTGCAGATTCTGCAGCGAGGTGGTATTGAAGGTTCCCGACGGCGTGGGCGCGTACACCTGCAGGTACTGGCCCTGCGCATTGACGACGTACCCCTGGTTATTGGTCGTGAATGAGCCCGCGCGCGTGTACTGCGTGGCGCCGTCATCGCTGACGGTGAAGAAGCCGTTGCCGTTGAGCGCCAGGTCCAGGCTGTTGCCGGTGGTGCTCAGATTGCCCTGCGAGAACTGCTGCTGCACCTGCGAGAGCTGCACGCCCCCGCCGATCTGGGTGTTGCTCACGCCCGCCGCGGAAGTCGAGAACAGCTCGGAGAATTCCGAGTTGGAGGACTTGTACCCCGTGGTGGACGCATTGGCGATGTTGTTCGCCGTGACGTTCAGATCGCTTTGTGCGGCATCCAGGCCGCTGAGCGCTATTCCAAATGACATGCCGGTTGCTCCTTGAAAAGTCGGTCGTCAGTCGATCTGCTGCACGTTGCTGAGCTCCACCGAGCCGAGCTGCGGAGTGTTGAGCAGCACGCCGGACCCGCTCGGATCCAGCGTGACGCTTGCAACGGTGCCGTTGAGATAGGTCGTGGCTGCCTCGCTGGTACTGCCGACCACCGCAGCGGCCGAGACGCTGTAGGCGCCCGGAGGGGCCGTGCCGCCATCGGCGGTCTGGCCGTTCCAGCTGAAGCCCTGCATGCCGGCGCCCGTGGGCATCGCCACCTGCGCCACGGTCACGCCGGCAGAATTGGTGATGCTCAACGTGACGCTCGTGGCGCCGCTGGGCACCTGCACGGCGCCGCTGATGGAGCTGCCGCTGCTGAGCTCGACCGCGCTGGCGGGCGCGAGAATCGTCTGGCCCACCAGCGCTGCGCTGTTGACCGCCTGCGACGCCAGCATCGAATTGGACAGCGAGCCCATTGAAGTGTTGAGCTGCGAGATGCCCTCGACCGTGCTCAGCTCCGAGAGCTGGTTCAGAAACTCATTGCTGTCGGTCGGATTGAGCGGATCCTGGTTCTGCAGCTGCGCTGTCATCAGTGTCAGAAAGTCGTTCATGGTCAGGCCACCGAGGCCACTGCTGCTCGACGCGGCCGAGGTGCCGCTGGTGGTCTGGCCGCCGGTCACGGAATTCACAGGGGTGGTCATGGCTTGGTCCTGCTGGAAGGCACTGCGGATGGGTAACTACTGCCCGATACGGGTGGCGCGGCGTTGCGATGCATGGGCCGCGCCTCAGCTCTGACCGAGCTTGAGGGTATCGAGCATCATGTCGCGTGCCGTGTTCAGCACCTCGACATTGTTCTGGTAGGAGCGCGATGCGGAGATCATGTCCGTCATCTCCTCCACGACATTCACTGCCGGGGCGTAGACGTAGCCCTGCGCATCGGCCAGTGGATTGCCCGGGTCATAGCGTGTCTCGGGCGTCGCCGGATTCTCCGCGATGCCGGTCACCTCCACGGTGGCGGTCGCCGCATCGGCGCCGCCGCCTGCGCCCAGTCCATCGCCAAGCACCGCCTTGAACACCGGATGCTTGGCGCGATAGACCGTCGAGGGATCGCCGCTGACACTGTCGGCGTTGGCGAGGTTGCTCGCCACGGTATTCAGGCGCACCGACTGCGCGCTCATGCCCGAGCCGGCGATGTCGAAGATCTTGAAATCAGACATGGTGTGCTCCGTGGGCTGTCATGGGCCGCCTCTATGAGGAGCTGATCGCCGTGACCAGGTCGCGCAGCTTGGTGTTCAGAAAGGCCAGACTCGCCTGATAGCGCACGCTGTTCTCGGCGAAGGCCGACTGTTCGAGCTGTTCGTCCACCGTGTTGCCGTCGAGCGCCGGCGCGAGCGGCACGCGGTATTTGAGATAGGTTGGGTTGGCGGCGGACCCCGGCGCCGCTCCCGCGGCGTCCGGCGCGGCGCCGCCGGCGGCACCCGCCAGCGTCCCGGCGCTGGTCAGATCAGCCTGGTTGGTCGTGGTCAGCGTCAGGGTCGACGCATCGCTCTCACCGCTGGCGGCCGCGAGCGCCGCCTTGAAGTCCATGTCGCGCGCCTTGTAGTTGGGCGTATCGACGTTGGCCAGGTTGGCGGCGAGCACGTCGGTGCGCTGCGCCTCCAGGGCGAGTGCCTGGGCGTGGATGCCGAGATAGTTGTCCAGTACCGACTGCATGCGCGCCTCGCGCGAACCGATCGTTTCGATCGTCGCGGTAGCGGGAGCAATCGCTATGCCACGGCTGCGATACGCCCTCCGGCGTCCGGCAATCTGTGACGCAGTCGATGCGGCACGCGGCGGGGAGTAGTCCCATCCGATGGCAGGCGGCAACTGGTTGCCGCCAGCAGGCAAGCTGCGGCCGGCGCGCAAAAACATGCGCTCGCGGTGACACTATCGGCACACCAGTGCAGGACTTGAACGCCAGAAATCCGTCACTGGACCGAGGGTTGCTCGTGGCACACGCCTTGCTCGGCTCTGCATTCAAATGACATCGGCAGGCAATCCCATGAGCTCATCGCGCTCGATCCGTATCCTTCCCAATTCGGCGCTGCTGGCCCTGGCGCTGTTCGCGCTGGCGGGCGCCCCGTCGCACGCCGCTCCCGCGCGGAGCATCACCAGCACCCGTGCGATCGGCGCGGCCGCCGAGCAGGCCATCGTGTCGCAGGCCGGTGGCAGTGCCGCGCAGCTGTCCCTGGCAGTCGCGCCGATGGATCCGCGGCTGCGTCTGCCGGCCTGCGATGCCCCACTGCAGGCGTTTCTGACCCAGGACGGACAGGTGCGCCACCAGACGACCGTGGGCGTGCGCTGTGATGGCTCGGTGCGCTGGACCATCTACACCAGTGTGACGGTGGATACGATGGCGCCGGTGCTCGTGGCGCGCTATGCGCTGCCGCGCGATGCCATGCTGACCGCCGCGGATTTCGACCTGCAGACGCGTCGCGTGCCGGGTCTGGCGCGGGAATACCCGGCCAACCCCAATGTGCTGACGGGACAGCGCCTGCGCCTGGCACTCAGCGCCGGCCAGCCGCTGACCCGCGATGCGCTCGCCCCCGCCCCGCTGGTGCACCGTGGTCAGCAGGTGGTGATTCTCGCGCATGCCTCCGGCATCGAGGTGCGCATGGGCGGGGTTGCGCTCAGCGACGGGCGCGTCGCGGATCATATCCGTGTGCAGAATCTGTCTTCCCAGCGCATCGTCGAGGGCATCGTGCGCTCCGACAGCGTCGTGGAAGCGCCGCTTTGAGTCGAACGTCGCGCCGATGGCGGCAGAGCCCGCGCCAACAGACGGCCGTCCTTATGACCAATCAGTCGCGCCTAAAGTTTGACGCCCATCTGCCGATAGAGGCCCCGAGGAGCGCAAGGAGAGCCTAGTGGCCAATCGCATCAATCAACTCGACGGCGGAGCCGTGTCCTCTGGCGGCGGCGGCGCCGTGGAGAGCATCCTGCCGGCCAAGACGGTGGGCTCGGCGGCCAGCGGCTCGAGTGGCAATGGTGGCCCCGCGCCCGACAGCGTGCACATCACGGCTTCCGGCCGTGCGCTGGCGGCTCTGTCACAGGCGGTCCAGGAAGCCCCTGAGGTCGATAGCGCCCGCGTCAGCACGCTGCAGCAGGCCATCGCGTCCGGCAACTACAGTGTCGATCCCGAGCGGACCGCCGGCCGCATGCTGCAGCTGGAGCAGGACCTCAGCGGGAACGGGCAGTGAGTCCGCAGCGCACGCAGATCGAACCCGCCCTGCAGCGCATCCTTTCAGAAGAGTCCGCCGGGCTCGCTGAGCTGGAAACGCTGCTGGTGCGCGAGACGGACATCCTGCAGGGCGAGGACCTCGTTGCCATCCAGACGATCGGCTCCGAGCGCCACCGCTGCGTCGAGCGTCTCACGCGACTGGATGCCGAGCGCGCCGATCTGTGCCGCATGCTCTCGTTCGGCAGTGGCCGGCCAGCGCTCGAGAAGCTGCTGGCATGGGCCGATCCGGGCGGACAGCTGCAGCAGCAGTGGCAGTCGAATCTGCAGCTCGCGCTTCGCTGCCGCGAAATCAACGATCGCAACGGCGCCATCGTCGCGGTCAAGCTCACCCGCGTGCAGCAACGCCTGGCCATGCTGCGCGGCAGCCCGATGCCGCAGGTCTACAGCCAGCGGCCCCTGCGCCACACGGCGCTCGCGGCACGCGATCTGGGACGGGCCTGAGCCGCTGCGCGCGACACGCTCGAGCGCCCGCGGGCGTTGCGACGCTGCCGTGGCGCGCCGCTAGGGCGCCCACCAGATCGTCACCGGCACATTCTGCTGCGCGAACAGGGCGCGCACCGGCATATCGACCGCGGGCCCGCGGGCCCGCGCGCGCTCGTAGGTGGCCCACTTGGTCTGCCCTGCGATCAGCACTGCGATGCGCCGCGCGTCCAGCAGCGCTCGCAGGTTCAGCGTCATGCGTGTGCGCGGCGCTGCCGGGGCAGTCATCGCGGCACAGCCCGGCGGCAGGCTCAGGTCCATCGCGGCCGCGAGACCGGGTGAATCCGGAAACAGCGAGGCGACGTGGCCATCATCGCCCATGCCCAGCAGCACGAAGTCGAACGGACGCGGCAGTTCCGCCAGCGCCGACCAGCAACCCGCTGCCGCGTCATGCGGCTCGGCATGCGAGCTCTTCAGTCCGACGAACTGCGCCGGCGCGGCCGCATTGCGCAGCAGATGCTCGCGCACCAGGTGCTCATTGCTCGCGCTGCTGTGCGTGTCGACCCAACGCTCATCGGTGAGCGTGACCCAGACACTCGACCAGTCAAGCTGCTCAGTGGAGAGTCGATCGAACAGCGCTACGGGCGTATGCCCTCCGGGCACCACGAGGCTCGTGCCACGACCGGCCGCCAGTCCCTCCTGCAGGCTCGCGACGATCTCGCCGCAGAGCGCTTCGGTCAGCGCCGCTGCGTTGGGAAAGCGTCGCTCATGGGTCGAGTAGCCGATGAATTCCGCCATGATCGCCAGAGTGCCCGCCCCCTGAGCCAGAATCAATCAGCGGCGGGACGATATGAGTGAGCCGGCACTGCCAAGGCGCCCACAGGCGCCCGCGTCGCTGCTTGACATCGGCCGTGTCTGCCTCGACCCTAGCAGTGGCGGCGCCCGTCTGGGCTCACGCCATGCACTTTCCGCCCGCAGGACCGCTTGCCGAGCATGAGGCTGTTTTTGCGCACGCTCTCGCCGCGCCCGCGCCGGCGCATCATCCTCGCCCTGGTTCTGGCCATCCTGCTCGCGGGCTTTGCGCAGGCCGCGCACTTTCACAGGGATGAGCTTGCCGGCCACGAAAGCCAGACCGACAGCCACTGTCTGCTGTGCCTGTACGCCACCGGCACGGCTGGCCCGCCTGCCGTCACGGCGCGGGTCGCTGCCCCGGCCCCACGCTATGGCCGACGTCTCATTGCCCTGCGCATTCCTCTGATTCGTGCCGACGCCGCGCCGTATCACGCACGCGCCCCGCCCGCTCTCTGATCCAGCCGCCCAACGTCGCTGGGCTTCCATGATCTCTTCTGGCCTTCGCCTGCGGGCGATCAGGCCACCTCGCAGTTGGCTGGACAGGTGTCAGTTCATGTCGATCCCTACGCTCCGCGTGCTGTCTCTCGGCCTCTGTACTCTGCTGCCCATCGCGTGGATCCCTGCCGCCAGCGCCGCCAGCCCCACGAGCGCCACCAGCAGCGGCTCGAGCCCCGCGGCAACCTCGTCCTCGCCGGCAGCCTCGTCCGCCTCGACTACCGCCGTCATCGCCAATCTGCCGACCGTCGTCGTATCCGCCGAGCGGCTCAACGCCGAGCGTTCGGCGATCGAGACGCAGACCGGCGCCTCGACCACGACACTCAGCGCCGCGGCGATCAGCGCCCTGCCGGGCGGCTCGAACCTGCAGCTCAATCAGGTGCTGCTGCAGGCACCCGACGTGGTGCAGGACTCCTTCGGCCAGCTGCACGTGCGCGGCGATCACGGCGACCTGCAGTACCGATTGAACGGCATCATTCTGCCCGAAGGCATCAGCGTCTTCGGACAGACACTCGACCCGCGCCTGATCTCCTCGATGAACCTGATCACCGGTGCGCTGCCCGCGGAGTATGGGCTGCTGACGGCCGGCATCATCGACCTGTCAACGCGCAGTGGGCTGACGCAGCCGGGAGGCACGGTATCGGTCTATGGTGGCAGCCACTCCACGTTCGAGCCCTCGGGCTCGTACGGCGGCAGCGCCGGAAATTTCAGCTATTTCGTCTCCGCCGATCTGCTGCGAAACGATCTGGGCATCGAATCGCCGGATGCGAGCGCCGAGCCGTTGCACGACCACTCGACGCAGCTGCATGGCTTCAGCTATCTGGAAGACATCCTCGATGAGGATGATCGCGTGTCACTGATACTGGGCGCCTCGAGCCAGCAGTTTCAGATTCCCGATCAGCATGGGCTCGAGCCCGGCCTGAATCTGACCGACGATGGCATCAGCAGCTACCCGAGCAACGCACTGAATGAAAATCAGCACGAGCTCACGCAGTTCGCGATCGCGGCCTGGCAGCACTCGCAGGGCGCGTTGAATTGGCAGAGCTCGCTGTCGGCCCGCTATACCAGCCTGGACTTCGAACCGGACTGGACCGGGGATCTGCTCTACGACGGCATTGCGCAGGATGCCCTCAAGGCCGACACCGCACTCGGCTGGCAGACCGATGCCGCCTGGCAGGCGAGCGATACGCACACCGTGCGTAGCGGCCTGTACCTTCAGCACGACTACTCGAGCAGTCACACGACCTCCTCGGTGCTGCCGCTGTGTGCGCCGCCCACCGGCTCCCCGGACTGTCCCGGCGGCGTCGCGCCCGGCGGTGAGACCAGCGATGTGCCCCTGAGCGTCCTCGACAATGGCTCGGAGGATCAGCTCATCGAGAGCGTCTACCTGCAGGACGAGTGGAAGGCGCTGGCGGGCCTGACGCTCAACTACGGCCTGCGCTTCGACGCCTATCATGCTTACTCCAGCGGCAGCGAGCTGAGTCCACGGCTGAACGCCGTGTGGCAACCGGCCGCAGGCACCACGGTGCATGCCGGCTATTCACGCTATTTCACCCCGCCGCCGTTCGAGCTGATCGGCACCGAGACCTTCACGCGCTTCGCCGGCACCACGGCGTTGCCACCGGGCTCCAATACCCAGGACAGCGCCCCGGTTGCCGAACGCGCCAATTACTACGACCTCGGCGCCGAGCAGAAACTGCTCGATCGCAGCCTGACCCTCGGCATCGACAGCTACTACGAGCAGGCCCGGCATATGCTCGATGAGGGCCAGTTCGGCGCTCCGGTCATCCTCACGCCGTTCAATTACCGCTTCGGCAGGATCGCAGGCCTGGAGCTCACCTCTCAATACGGCCAGCGCCATTTCTCCGCCTATGCGAACCTGGCGCTTCAGAGCGTCACGGGCAAGGGCGTCGAGTCCTCACAGTTCAATTTCGACGCCGCCGATCTGGCCTATATCGCCGATCACTTCATTCACCTGGATCACGAAGAGCGCGTCTCCGCCTCTGCCGGGCTCTCCTATGAGTATCGCGGCACGCGGGCGGCGCTCGACATGATCTTCGGCACGGGCCTGCGCCAGGACACCCCGTGGCTCGTGCCGGTGGCGGGATTTCCTGCAGGGCTCAGCATCCCCAACGGCGATCACACCCCGAGCTACGCCCAGTGGAATGTCGGGCTGACGCACCCATTCGACGATGGCCTCGGCGGCCCGCTGACCGCGCGCTTTGATGTGGTCAACCTGTTCGACAAGATCTACCAGATCCGCAGCGGCAGCGGCATCGGCGTGTTCGCCCCCCAGTACGGCGCGCGCCGAGGGCTGTTCTTCGGACTGTCGCAGAATTTCTAGCCGCTCGCGCGGAGCGACCACCGCTTTTGGTTGCACTGCAGCATGAAGTCACTGCGGACTGCATTGCACGTCTGGCGTGTTCAACCCACAATCGGTCCCCCGGCGCGACCGGGGGGTTGAGGTGTGGCCATCACCGGCCGTCGCTCATTCTTGTTTCAGCTACACATTAAATGTCTTTAACTAAACACTGGTTGACGGTGGGTTGATTTAACTACGCTCGCGCCGCGCGCTCGCCCAATGCCGGCGTACACCTTGCGCGGTCAGCGCCTGTCACAGCCCGCGACCAGAGTCTTCACACGGATAGCAATACGTCATGAGCTTTCAGATGCCCCCGCAGGATGCCGACCCCGCTGTTCACGGCGAGATGAGCCGCACGAAAAAGATCGTCTGGACGGCGATCGTTCTGGCCGTCGTGCTCGTAACTGTGCTCATCGTGCATAGGCGCATCGTCTCGCAGCGCGGCGGCGGAAGCGGATTCGTCAATCAGGCTGCGCGCGCCGGCTTCGCCGCGCCGCTGTCGGTCGGGGTCGCGCAAGTCACGCGCGGGGACGTGCCGATCACCATCGACTCGCTCGGCACGGTCACGCCGCTGGCGACCGTCACCGTACATCCGCAGGTGACCGGACCGCTGGTCAAGATCGCCTTCGCTGAGGGTCAGCAGGTCAAGAAAGGGGATCTGCTGGCTGAGATCGATCCGCGTCCGTTCCAGGCCACGGTCGATCAGGACCAGGCGCAGCTGCAGCACGATGAGGCGCTGTTCAACAACGCCAAGGTGGACCTGGCGCGCTACAAGGTGCTGGTCGCACAGAACTCGGTTGCCGAGCAGACCTATGCCACCCAGCAGGCCACCGTGCTGCAGGACGAGGCCACGCTTGCCGCCGATCAGGCTGCCCTGGCCTCGGCCAAGCTCAATCTGAGCTACTGCCGCATCACCGCTCCGGTGGACGGCAGCGTCGGGTTGCGGCAGGTCGATGTGGGCAACGTGGTCAGCGCCTATAGCAGCACGATCGCAGTGGTCACGCAGCTGCACCCGATGTCAGTGCTGTTCACGATTCCCGAGGATGACCTCTCGCAGGTCCTGTCGCGGATGCGTCAGAAGGACAAGCTTCAGGCCGTCGCCTACGATCGCACTTTCACCACCGTGCTCGACACCGGTGTGCTCGCCGATGTCGATAACGAGGTGGACCCCACCACCGGGACGCTGAAGCTGCGCGCGATGTTCAACAACATGTCCCTGCAGCTGTTCCCGCAGCAGTTCGTGAACGTGCGGCTGACGCTGCAGACATTGCAGAACCAGATCCTGGTGCCCGGGGCGGCCGTTCAGAGCGGCAATTCCGGCAGCTACGTGTACGTCGTGGACCAGGGACCTGCGCCGGCAGCCGCGTTTGACCCCCCCGGCGCGCCTGCGGCAGGCGCACCCGGAATGGCGGGCCGGCGCGGCCGGCGTGGCGGTGGCCGCCCCTTCGGCGGCGCGGGCGGTTTCGGTGCGGGTGGGCCCGTGGGCCCGGTGCACGCGGTACACCTGCGTTATGTGAGTACCGGCCCGAGCGTCGGTGAGCTGATCTCAATCCGTAGCGGCCTATCAGTCGGCGAGACCGTGGTGGTCGATGGCGCCGAGCAGCTCAAGGACGGCGCGTTGGTCACCACGCCGGGGCTCGACCAGCCGGGGGCTGGCGCGCAGCCGGGCGCTGGCACTGCCTGGCCCGGCGGGGCCGCGCAGGGCTCGCCGCAGGGGAGCAGTACTCCTACGACCTCCGGTGCCGGTGCCGGTGCTGCTGCCGGCTATGGCAGCGGCGGCCGGCGGGCCTATCCAGGCTCCGGGCCTCACGGGTCTCAGGCTCCTGGCCCCGCCGCCTCGGGGACGGCGTCAGGCGCTCAGCCGGCGCCCTCGCCTTGACACCGGCCTAATCCACAACCCGCTTCAGGCTCCGCCATGCTGAACCCCTCGCGCCCGTTTATCCTGCGGCCGGTGGCGACCTCGCTGCTGATGGCCGCCATTCTGGCCGTCGGTATCCTGGGCTATCACCTGCTGCCGCTCTCGGCGCTGCCCGAGGTCGATTACCCGACCATCCAGATTCAGACCTTCCTTCCAGGCGCGAGCCCCGATGTCATGACCTCCACGGTCACCGCGCCGCTGGAGCGTCAGTTCGGCGAGATGCCGGGATTGGACCAGATGACCTCGCGCAGCTCGGCCGGCGCGTCGGTCATCACCCTGCAGTTCGCCCTCGACCTCGACCTCGACGTGGCCGAGCAGGAAGTGCAGGCGGCGATCAACGCTGCGGGCAACCTGCTGCCAGCCAGCCTGCCGGCGCCGCCCATCTACAACAAGGTCAACCCGGCGGATGCGCCCATCCTGACGCTCGCGGTGACCTCGACCGGCATGCCGCTCACCCAGGTCGAGGACCTCGCCGAGACGCGCATCGCGCAGAAGATCCAGCAGGTCTCGGGTGTGGGCCTGGTGAGCTTGAACGGCGCCCAGCGCCCGGCGGTGCGCATCCAGGCCAACATGGATGCGCTGGCCGCCTACGGCATCAGCATCGATGATCTGCGCACCACGATCTCCAATGCCAACGAGGACGCTCCCAAAGGCAGCTTCGACGGGCCGGCGCAGGCCTGGACCATCGACGCCAACGATCAGATCTCCAACGCCTCCCAGTACGCGGATCTGGTCGTTGCCTACCGCAATGGCAACCCGGTGTTCCTGCGGGACGTCGCGCAGGTTACCCAGAGCGCGGAGAACACCCAGCTCGCCAGCTGGATGAACGATACGCCGGCGGTACTGCTGAACGTCCAGCGTCAGCCGGGCGGCAATGTGATTGCGATCGTCAAGGCGATCCAGCGGCTGCTGCCGCAGATCAGTGCGTCGCTGCCGGCGAACGTCCACATCACGACGGTAACCGACCGCACCAATACCATCCGCGCCTCGGTCAGTGACGTGGAGTTCGAGCTGGCGCTGGCGGTAGCGCTGGTCGTGCTGGTGATCTTCCTGTTCCTGCGCAACATCCCGGCCACGGTGATTCCGAGCCTGTCGGTGCCGCTGTCGCTGGTCGGCACCTTCGCCGTCATGTATCTGCTC
>DATJUN010000006.1:0-18223 GCA_035502275.1 Steroidobacteraceae bacterium | reverse complement strand
GATCGGCAACGCGATGCGCGGCGCACGGTGAGGGGAACCCTCGAAGCCGCTATGTGAGCATCCCTTTGGGGGATGATCTCCGATTCTAGACCGAGGCAGCCCCGCGACGGAACGATGTAATGCGGTAACCAACCCGCGGATATCAGCGTGATCCATCGTCGCTTGAAAGTTGCCGCGCGTCGCGTTGCCCATCCGCTGTGCACAACGGCCTTTTACAAGGAAATCATATGCGTAAGATCGCAAGGCCTAACGCTGCCTCAGTTGACAAGCGGGGGCCATATCAGCGGCGCACTGCCTTGAGTCGCCACAGCACCCCCGCGCCGACCAGCAGCGAGACGATCCAGCCAGCCGGGGTGATGAGCCAGGCCCCCAGCGGCGCAGTCTCGCGCGCCGCAGCCAGCGGCAGCAAAGACACGACGCCTTCGAGCCACGCCAGCGTGCGAGTCATTCCGAGGGCGACGCCAATGCCGATCGCGATAAGCGCTGCGCCGGCGCTGCCACCGAGCAGCCGCCATCGGCGGCGGTGCTGCAAACGCTGCATGAGGCGCTGAGTGAAGCCATCGTCGGCGCTCACGGCCGGTTCGGCCAGGCCAAACAGCGCCCGCAGCTGCGGGTCGAGCTGCTGTGAATCCGGTGGCGGAGCGGAACTCATGCGGTGACCTCATTGGGCTGATAGGCGCGCAGCAGCCTGCGCAGCTGCTCGCTGCCGCGGCGGATGTGTGATTTCACGGTGCCCAGTGGCAATCCGGTGAGGCGGCTGACATCACTGTGGCTCATGCCCTCGCCATAGGTGAGCACGATGCACAGGCGACACTGCGGCGCGAGCTCGGCCAGGGCCGCATCCAGGTCGAGCCGTTCGGCGACAGCGGCGTCGAATGCGGGCGTGGCGCCCGCCTGCGCTGCCTGCAGTGTCTGCGTCCCGAGCTGCGTGAGGACGGATGTGCGGCGCGCATGTTGCAGCCAATGGTTGACGGCGAGACGTCGCAGCCAGGGAGCGAACGCGCCGGGCTCGCGCAGGTCCGCCAGGTGCTGCCAGGCCTGCAGCAGCGTCTGCTGCGCCAGGTCGTCCGCGAGGGCATGGTCGCGGCACAGACGGCGCAGGAGCTGGCGTAGCCACCCCTGACGCCGCAGCACGAGCTCCTCGAACGCAGCGTCGTCCCCTGCGCGTGCCAGCGCGACCAAGGCCGCTTCGGCAGCGCGGCCGAGCGGCCTGCCCGGCGCCGGCTCCGTCACGCAGCCGAACCGTCCTGGGCCGTGCTCGGGGAGTCGGGCGCGCGGCGGTGCTGCGCGACCGTGCGCGCCGCAACCAGCAGACCCACGCCGACGCAAACCACCAGCAGGCCCGCGCCGATCAGCGGCAGAAAGGCCTGCGGTAACAGCGCGCGGATGAAGAGCGACAGCAGCGCAATACCGACCCCCACGGCAACGGTCATGATGCCGCCGATGCGCAGGTACAGCGGTTCAATGGGTTTGCCCTCATCGTCGCGACGGCTCGTCAGCCGCTCGAGCAGCGCAGGGTCGATCGGCTGCCCGCGCTCGATGGCGGCGCGCAGCGGCGCGAGCTCCAGGCGACGGCGCTTGTAGTCACTGATCATGCCGCCGACGGCGGCAATGGCTAAGAACGCCCAGAAGGCGACCCCGACGATGGCTGGTCCGTGCATGACGATACGCTCCGCCCCGCAGCGGGGCTCGATGGATTGTGCAGAGTAGAGATGCGACCGGGGGTGCGGTTGGATGCACAGGCGGATGCACAGGCGGAAGTACGGGGGGCCGTCGCGGCCCGGGCGCGGGGCTCGCTGGGCGACCCCGGCGGCGCGGCGTACACTTGCCGTGCATGTCCATTCTCGAGCGCTTTCATCCGGCGGTGGCCCGCTGGTTCGCGGCGCGATTCCCAGCTCCCACGGCCCCTCAGCTGGCTGCCTGGCCGGCGATCCTGGCGGGTCGTGATGCGCTGATCGCCGCGCCCACCGGGTCGGGTAAGACCCTGGCGGCCTTTTTGAGCGCCATCGATCAGCTGGTGCGCGAGGCGGCGGCGGGGCGGCTCGTCGACGGCACCCAGGTGGTGTACGTCTCGCCCCTCAAGGCGTTGTCGAATGACATCCAGCGCAATCTGGAGGAGCCACTGGCGGGTATCGCGGCCGAGCTCGCTGCCGCTGGCCAGCCGGCCCCGGGTATTCGCGCGGCGGTGCGCACGGGGGATACGCCTGCGGCGGTGCGCTCCGCGATGCTGCGCCGCCCACCCCACATCCTGGTAACCACCCCGGAGTCGCTGTATCTGCTGCTGACCAGTGAGTCGGGCCGACGCCTGCTGGCGGGCACGCGCTCGGTGATCGTCGATGAGATCCATGCGCTTGCCGGCAACAAGCGCGGCGCCCACCTGGCCCTGTCGCTCGAGCGGCTCGCGGCGCTGTGCGGCGCGCCGCTGCAGCGTGTGGGGCTGTCGGCAACGCAGAAGCCGATCGAGCCGATCGCGCGCTTTCTGAGCGGTGTCGACGGCCAGGGCCAGGCGCGTCCCTGCACCATCCTCGACAGCGGCCACGTCCGCGAGCGTGATCTGGCCCTGCTGATGCCGGCGGTGCCGCTCGAGGCGGTCATGTCGGGGGAGGCCTGGGAGACGCTTTACGATCAGCTCGCGGCGCTGATCCGCGAGCACCGGACCACGCTGGTGTTCGCCAACACGCGCCGTATGGTCGAGCGCGTCACCCGCCACCTCAGCGAGCGCCTGGGCGAGCAGGCGATCGCGGCCCACCACGGCAGTCTGGCACGCGAGCAGCGCCTGGACGCCGAGCAGCGTCTGAAGAGCGGGGCGCTGCGCGCACTGGTCGCGACCGCTTCGCTGGAGCTGGGCATCGACATCGGGGAGGTCGATCTGGTGTGCCAGCTCGGCACGCCGCGCACCATCGCGGCCTTCCTGCAGCGGGTCGGTCGCGCCAACCATGCGGTCGGTGGCGTGCCCTGCGGGCGGCTGGTGCCGCTGAGCCGCGATGAGCTGGTGGAGTGCACGGCGCTGCTCGCCGCCGTGCGCGCCGGGGAGCTCGATGCACTCGCGATTGCACCCGGGGGACTGGACGTGCTGTGTCAGCAGCTGGTCGCCGAGGTGGCCGCGCGCGAGTGCGGTGAGGATGAGCTGTTTGCGCTGGTGCGGCGCGCCGGCCCCTATGCCGGGCTGTCGCGCGCGCGCTTCGATGAGATCGTGCGCATGCTCGCCGAGGGCTTTGCCACCCGGCGCGGTCGCCAGAGTGCCTACCTGCACCGCGATGCGGTCAATCGGCGTCTGCGGCCGCGGCGCGGTGCGCGCCTCACGGCGCTGACCTGTGGCGGGGCGATCCCCGACACGGCCGACTATCGCGTGATCCTGGAGCCCGCCGGCACCTTCATTGGCACGCTCAACGAGGATTTCGCGGTCGAGAGCCTGCAGGGGGATGTGTTTCAGCTCGGCAACTGTTCCTATCGCATCCTGCGTGTGCAAGCCGGGCAGGTGCGCGTCGAGGATGCGCGCGGTCAGCCGCCGAGCATGCCGTTCTGGCTCGGGGAGGCGCCCGCGCGCAGCGCCGAGCTCTCGGCGGCGGTTTCGGCCCTGCGCGAGCGCATCGACGCGGCGCTGCCGGCCATCGATGGTGCCTCGATGCGCCGCTGCACCGAGATGCTGATGCACGAGGTGGCGGGCGTGCCGGAAGGTGCGGCGCGCCAACTAGTGGAGTACCTCGCGGCCGCCAAGGCCATGCTCGGGCATCTGCCCACCCAGCGCCGGCTCATATTCGAGCGCTTCTTCGATGAGGCCGGGGACATGCATCTGGTGATTCATGCGCCCTGCGGCAGCCGCATCAATCGCGCGCTCGGGCTGATGCTGCGCAAGCGCTTCTGCCGCGCCTTCAATTTCGAGCTGCAGGCGGCCGCGACCGAAGATGCCATCGTGCTCTCGCTCGGCGAGACGCACAGCTTTCCGCTCGCGGAGCTGCCGCGTTACCTCGGCTCGCGCACCGCCGAGCCGGTCCTGGTGCAGGCGGTGCTCGACGCACCGCTGTTTGCGACGCGCTGGCGCTGGAACGCTACGGTGTCGCTGGCGATCCAGCGTGTGCGCGGAGGCCGGCGCACACCCGCGCCACTGCAGCGCATGGCCGCAGAGGATCTGATCTCCGTGATATTCCCGGAGCAGCTGGCCTGCGGTGAAAACATCGTGGGCGAGCGCGAGATTCCCGACCACCCGCTGGTGCGTCAGACGCTCTACGACTGTCTGCACGAGGCCATGGATCTGCCGGGCCTCACGCAGCTGCTCGAGGCGGTGGAGGCAGGTCACATCGAGACGCTGCCGTGCGATCTGGCGCATCCCTCACCGCTCGCCGCGGAGATTCTTACGGCGCGGCCGTACGCCTACCTCGACGATGCACCGCTCGAGGAGCGGCGCACGCAGGCCGTGAGCTCGCGGCGCTGGCTCGATCCGGAGAGCGCCGCACAGTTCGGCCAATTGGATCCGGCAGCCATCGACGCGGTAAGACAGCAGGCGCGCCCGGCGCCTGAGAACGCCGAGGAGCTGCACGATGCGCTGATGCTGCTTGGGGTCATGAGCCCGCGCACGGATGCAGCGCAGACGCTGGCGGCGCTCGGGCCGGCCTTCGAGGAACTACAGGGCCAGCGGCGTGCAACGCAGCTGCGCCTGGCGGACGGCGTCTACTGGGTGGCCGCCGAGCAGTTGCCGCTGGTGCGCGCGGTGTATCCGGAGGGGCGTCTCGACCCGCCACTGGCAGCGCCGCCGGAGTACGCAGCGCGACACTGGGAGCGATCCGAGGCGCTGCGCGAGCTGCTGCGCGGACGCCTCGCCGCCACGGGACCCATCACGATCCAGGCGCTCTCGGGGCTGCTGCAGATAGCGCCGCCCGAGCTCGCCTCGGCGCTGTCGCTGCTCGAGGCCGAGGGCTTCGTGCTGCGTGGGCGCTTCTCCCCGGAAGCAGCCGGTGCGTCAGGGGATGGCACGATGGAGTGGTGCGAGCGGCGGCTGCTCGCGCGCATTCATCGCTTCACGCTCAATTCGCTGCGCGCGCAGATCGAGCCGGTGGCCAGCGGCGAGTTCATGCGCTTCCTGCTCGAGTGGCAGGGCGTGACGCGCGAGCCGCGACCCGAGGGGGCCGCGAGCCTGACAGCGCTCGTCGGCCAGCTGGAGGGCTTTGCGCTGCCGGCGGCGGCCTGGGAGGCCGACGTACTGCCCGTGCGGCTGCGTGACTACGACGCCAGCTGGCTCGATGGCCTGTGCCTGTCCGGTCGGATGCTCTGGGCGCGTCCGGGCGCCCCGACGGCCGGGTCAGCCGGGCCGGTGCGGGCGACACCGATTGCGCTGCTGACGCGGGCGAACCTGCCGCTCTGGCAGCGCCTCATGCCGGCGCCGCCCGCGACGGGACTGTCGGCGGGGGCCAGCGCCATGGCGCAATACCTGCAGACGCATGGCGCGAGCTTCTTCGAAGAGCTGGTGAGCGGCAGCGGCCTGCTGGCTGCGCAGGCCGAAGGGGCGCTGGCCGAGCTGGTCGCCGCCGGACGCGTGACCGCGGACAGCTTCGCGGGACTGCGCGCGTTGCTGTTGCCGCTGCAGCGCCGGCGCAAGCTTGCGGCGCGCAGCCGCAGCGGCTCGTTCGGGCTCGCCGAGGCGGGACGCTGGAGCCTGCTGGCGCGCGCGGCGGCCGCGCCCTCGCTCGAGGCCGCGGACGTGGAGAGCGTCGCCTGGATACTGCTGCGACGTTACGGCGTCGTGTTCCGGCGGCTGCTGAGCCGTGAGGGCGACTGGCTGCCGCCCTGGCATGCGCTGCTGCGCAGTTACCGGCGCCTGGAAGCCCAGGGGCATATCCGTGGCGGGCGCTTCGTCGCCGGCGCCACGGGTGAGCAGTACGCGCTGCCCGAGGCCGTGAGTGCGCTGCGCGCTGCGCGCCGGCGCGATCCGCAGGGCAGCCTCGTCGCCCTCAGCGCGGCCGACCCGCTGAACCTCTCCGGCATCGTGACGCCCGGGGCACGCATCGCAGCGCTGGCGGGCAATCGGGTGCTGCTGCGCGATGGCGTGGCCGTGGCCACGCACACGGGCGGGGAGGTGCAGTGGCTCGACACCCTGCCTGCGGCCGAGCAATGGCGAGCCCGAACGCTGCTGCTGCGCCCGGCGCGCGTGGCGGCGCGACGCATCGCCTGACGCAGGCGGCGTCGGGACCGTGGAGTTCCGCTTCGAAGCGGTCGACAAGCGGCACGGGCCAAACGTCATTCTCCAGTCGTTGACCCTGTGCTTTACCGCCGGAAGTGTCAGCGCCATTCTGGGCGAGAGTGGTGCGGGCAAATCGACGCTGCTGCGGCTGCTGCTGGGCCTGGACTGGCCCGAGCGCGGGCAGGTGCTCATCGATGGCGTCGCGTTGCAGCCGGCGCGGCGGCTGGCCGTGCGCCGTCAGATCGGCTACGTCATTCAGGAAGGCGGCCTGTTTCCGCATCTGACGACGCTGGGCAATCTGGCGCTGCTGCCGCGGCATCTGGGCTGGTCGCGCGAGCGCATCCGCTCGCGCGCCGCCGAGCTCGCCGAGCTGATGGAGCTACCCACGGCGCTGCTGAGCCGCTTCCCGGGCGAGCTGTCGGGCGGACAGCGCCAGCGCGTCGCGGTGATGCGTGCGCTGATGAGCGATCCGCCGGCGCTGCTGCTGGATGAGCCGCTGGGCGCGCTGGATCCGCTGGTGCGCGATGAGTTGCAGCAGCGGCTCGCGACACTGTTCCGAGAGCTGTCGAAGACGGTGCTCATCGTCACCCACGACCTGCCGGAGGCGGCCGTGCTCGCCGATCGGCTGCTGCTGCTGCACGGGGGACGCATCGTGCAGGATGGGCCGGCGCGAGCGTGGCTGGAGCAGCCCGCCGACAATTTCGTGCGTCGCTTCGTTGCCGCACAGCGCGGCGGTCTGGCGGAGGCATTGTCGGGTAGCGGGGGCGCGCATGCCGCGTCACGCTGACCGGCCCCGCGGGCGCATGCGTATGCGCATGCGCGTGCGCGCAATGGGCTGGCTGCTGCCCGTGGCGGCGTTGATCGCGGGTCTGCCGGCGACTGCGCACGCGGCGAGCGTGGCGTCCGCTGCGCCCCCCGCGAGCGCCGGGCCCGCGCCGAGCATCGGCTCGAAGAATTTCACCGAATCGCTGATCCTCGCCGACCTGCTGCAGCTCGAGGCGCAGCGTTTCGGATTGACGCTGGTGCATCGGCGCGCCATGGGCGGCAGCGCCATCCTCTGGCAGGCGCTGCTCGCCGGCAGCATCGATGCCTACCCGGAATACACCGGCACGCTGCGCGCGCAGCTGCTCCCGGGCCTCGCGCCCGCCGCCACTGACTCGGCCCGGCAGGCTGAACTGCGCAGGGCGCTGGCACGCGCCGGAGTGCTGATGGGACCCCCGCTGGGATTTGAGGACCGCTACGCGCTGGGGGTGCCGGCGGCCATCGCGCAGCGGCTGCATCTGGCGACGCTGTCGGATCTGCGCGCGCACCCGGAACTGCGCTACGCGCTCTCCAACGAGTTCATGGACCGAGCCGATGGCTGGCCGGGGCTGCGCCGCGTCTATGGCCTCGCGCCCCGCTCGGTGCGTGGCCTGGACCATTCTCTGGCCTACCGCGCGCTGCGCGAGGGGGCAGCAGACGTGGTGGACGTGTACACCACCGACGCGGAAATCGCCGCGCAGAATCTGACGGTGCTGAAGGACGACCGGCATTTCTTCCCCCGCTACGATGCCGTCTGGCTCTACCGACGCGATGCCGCGGCGCGCTGGCCAGCGCTGAGCGCCGCCATCGACGCATTGGCGGGGCGCATTTCCGTGCAGAGCATGCAGCGGCTCAACGCCGCCGTGCAGCTGCAGCATCGCGACGATCGCGACGTGGCTGCGGCGTTTTATGCAACGCTCGGGCCGGCAGGTCGCGCAGCGCCGGCGATGCGCGGCGCAGACGGCGGACCAGGCAGCGGCGCGCAGCTCCTGGCGCGCACGCGCGAGCATCTGCTGCTGGTGGGCATATCGCTCGCGCTCGCGCTCGCGATCGGTCTGCCGCTGGGCGTGCTGGGCGCGCAGCTGCCAGCGCTGGGCAGGCCGCTGCTCGCGCTGTCGGCGGTGCTGCAGACCATTCCGTCCCTGGCGCTGCTGGTGTTCATGATTCCACTGTTCGGCATCGGCGCCCGGCCGGCGATCGCGGCGCTGTTTCTCTACAGCCTGCTGCCCATCGTGCGCAACACGCTCACCGGACTCGCCTCGATCCCGGCGCCCCTGGTGCTGTCTGCCGCCGCGCTGGGGCTGCCACGACACGTGCGGCTGCTGCGCGTGGAGCTGCCGCTGGCGGCGCGGACCATCATTGCCGGGATCAGCACGGCGGCGGTGATCAATGTCGGCACGGCCACGCTTGGGGCGCTGATCGGGGCTGGCGGGTATGGCGAGCCGATTCTGACCGGGATCCGGCTCGATGATGTCGGACTGATCCTGCGCGGAGCGGTGCCGGCCGCCGTGCTGGCGCTTCTGGTCATGGGCGCCTTTCAGCTGCTCGAGCGCGCCGTGACGCCGCGCGGACTGCGTGAGTTCCGGGAGCCCTGAAGAGCGCTCCCTGTTTTCAGCGCCGGTTCAGCGCCTTCAGAGCAGTATGGCCATAACTGGAACAGGTGCCATCACGAGGGTGCCTCATGAAAAAGCTCTGTGCCGATCTGCCGCGCCTGCTGGTGCATCTGCTGTTGCTGCCCTTCGTGCTGTTGTGGGTACCGCTGATGTTCGCCATGGCCTGGGTTCACGAGGTATTCGAGGACCTGAGGCCGCCGCGGCTGCGGCCCGCGCCGGTGCTGTTGCCTGCCCACAGCGCCCTGCCGCCCTTCGCCAGGTCACCTCTGCGTCGTTGAGGGGCGTTATGCTGGCGGCGTGTCTGCTCCGCGCCGCATCGCCCATGTCGATATGGACGCGTTCTACGCGTCCGTGGAGTTGCTGCGCTATCCGCAGCTGCGTGGCCGGCCGCTGGTAATCGGCGGCAGTCGCGCCGCGACCGCGACTGCGGCCCCTGGCGCGTCCTTACCCCAAGCGCCCGCGGGCCTGCGCCGGCTGCGCGATTACGCCGGGCGCGGCGTGGTGACCACCGCCACCTATGAGGCGCGCGGCTTCGGTGTGCATTCGGCCATGGGGCTGATGCGCGCCGCTCAGTTGTGTCCCGATGCCCTGCTTCTGCCTGCCGACTTCGAGCGCTACCGTGATTACTCGCAGCGCTTCAAGCAGGTCATCGCCCGCTACGCGCCGCAGATCGAGGACCGCGGCATTGACGAGGTGTACGTCGATTTGAGCGCAGCGCCGGGAGGCCAGGAACAGGGGGGACGCTCTCTGGCCCGGACGATTCAGGCAGCGATCCATGAGGCCACGGGTCTGACCTGTTCCATTGGTGTGGCGCCCAACAAGTTGATCGCCAAGATGGCGAGTGAGTTTCACAAGCCCAACGGCATTGCGGTCGTGTTTGAATCGGATCTGGCCGCGAAGATCTGGCCGCTGGCCTGTCGCAAGATTCACGGCATCGGACCGAAGGCGGCGGCGCGTCTCGAACAGCTCGGCATCCGCACGGTGGGTGAGTTGGCGCGCTGTGAGCGCGACTGGCTGCAGCAACAGTTCGGTTCGCGTCACGGCGAGTGGATGTACGAGGCGGCCTGGGGCTGGGACGATCGGCCCGTGGTCACGCACAGCGAGCCGGTCTCTCTGAGCCGTGAGACCACGTTTGATCGCGATTTGCATGCGGTATACGATCGGTCCCAGCTGCGAGCGCTGTTCACGACGCTTTGCGAGCGCGTGGCGCGCGATCTGCAGCGCGATGGTTACCTCGCGCGCACGATCGGCGTCAAACTGCGTTATGACAATTTTCAGCGTGTGACTCGCGACCACACAATCGCGGTCCCCACGAACGACGCCGCGATCATCCGGCGCACCGCGGCCCAATGTCTGCGGCGCGCGCCCCTCGAGCGGCGTCTGCGCCTGCTTGGGGTCAAAGCGAGCGGGCTCGTGCCGATCGCGGCGCCTCGACCCGCACCAGCGGACGCGCTCGAGCCGGCGGAGTTGCCGCTGTTCGAGCCGCTCTCTGCGCAGTGAGGGAGCCGGACGCCTTGTCAACGCACTCCGGAGGGGGCCATCGAGCTCGACGCCGACATCCAACGACTGCTGTTCGAGCGTGTCGCAAGCTACGAGCAGCTCGAAGCGCTGCTGCTGCTGCGTGCCGAGGCCGGTCGGTTCTTCAGCGTGCGGCAGCTGGCCGAGAAGCTGCGTATCGATGACTCCAGTGTCGCCGCGGCGCTCGCTGCGCTCGCTGCCCACCGTCTGCTCGAGAAGCACGCCGGAGCGCAGCTAGCCTACCGCTATGCCCCGGCAGAGCCGGGCATGATGGCAGTGGTGGATCGGCTCGCCGGCCTCTACGCCCAGCAGCGCCTCGAGGTCATCCGCCAGATGAGCGCCAATGCCATCGACCGGCTGCGAACCTCGGCGGCGCGTACCTTCGCCGACGCCTTTCTGTTACGGGGACGCAAGCCATGATCGCCGCGATCATCTATGTCGCCTGCGCGCTCACGAGCGGGGGTTGCGCCTGGCTGCTGGCACGCGGCTATCGCGCCAGCGGCACGCGGCTGCTGTTCTGGGCGGCGCTGTGCTTCGTGGGACTGACCATCGACAACATCGTGCTGTTCATCGATCTGGCCCTGACGCCCACCGTGGACCTGTTCTACTGGCGCACGATCCCTGCGGCCGCCGGCCTCATCGTGATGATCTACGGGCTGATCTGGGAGTCGCGATGAAGTTTCTAGTCTGGGGTGTGCTGGCGATGGGCAGCTTAGTGCCGGCGTTGTTCTTCCTGCGCTACTGGCGCAGCAGCCGCGACCGCCTGTTCGCCTTCTTCGCGGTGGCGTTCGGCCTGATGGCGCTGGAGTGGCTGCTCGCCGCCCTCGGCGGCACGGACGAAGCTGACCACTTTCAGGTACTGCTGCTGCGCATCCTCGCGTTCGTGTCGATCATCGTCGGTGTGCTCGACAAGAATCATCGCGAGCGCGAGCGCCGCTCTCCGGGCAGTTAGCGCCGAGGCCGTGGCGCGGCGGTGGCGCGGCGGTGGGCTGTTGACCGCACTGTTATGTTCTTGTCACTGCAATGTCACGACGCGCCGACCTAGACTCGACGGGTTGTCAGATTGGTCAGACTTGCTGCAGGGGGACTCATCATGGCACTGCTCATCGGTGACGTTGCGCCGGATTTCGAAGCCGACACTACCATCGGACCGATTCGCTTCTACGAGTGGCTGGGCAACTCCTGGGGGGTTCTGTTCTCCCACCCCAAGGACTACACGCCCGTGTGCACCACCGAGCTCGGCGCGACCGCCAAGCTCAAGGGCGAATTCGCCAGGCGCGGCGTGAAGGTCATCGGCCTTTCTGTCGATACCGTGCAGGATCATCAGGGCTGGAAGAAGGATATCGAACAGACCCAGGGCACGACGGTGGATTTCCCGATGATCGCCGACCCTGAGATGAAGGTTGCGAATCTCTACGGCATGATCCATCCCAACGCCAGCGATCGATTCACCGTGCGCAGCGTGTTCGTCATCGATCCCAACAAGAAGGTGCGCCTCACGCTCAACTACCCGGCCAGCGCCGGGCGCAATTTCGACGAAATCCTGCGCGTCATCGATTCGCTGCAGCTCACCGACAAGTTCAAGGTGGCGACGCCGGTGAACTGGAAGCCGGGCGAGGAAGTCATCATTGTGCCTTCGGTCAACAATGAAGAGGCGAGGAAGCTCTTCCCCGAGGGCTGGAAAGAGGTCAAGCCGTACCTGCGCCTGGTGCGCCAGCCGCGCGGCTAGGGGGCGGCGAAGTCCTCGACCCAATAGATGCGCGGCGCACCGCGGCGGTTGACCGCGAAGGCGAAGCCGGTCTGGCGGAAGTCCGCATCCATGATGTTGGCGCAGTGTTCGGCACTTGCGAGCCAGCCCTGCACGGCCTGTGCGACGCTCTGAGCGCCCAGCGCGATATTTTCACCCACCAGGTGGAAACGATAGCCGGCGGCGCGCACGCGCGTGGCCGGTGTGCTGCCGTCCGAGCCCTGATGCGCGAAAAAGTCGTGCTCGAGCATATCGTGCGCGTGGCGTTCAGCGGCACGGCTCAGTCGCGCATCAAGCTGCAGCGGCGGGGCGGCAGGATAGGTACGCCCTCCACAGCGGCGCACTTGCCCGCGCGCCGCATTGATGCGCTCGAGCAGTGCCTGGGAAACCGCCGCGGCATCCGCCGGCGAGGGTGTCACGAAGGGCACCGCCAGCAGGATCCATACCGCCTGTCCCTCTCCCCAGATGCCCACATCGCGGAAGTCAGGCTGCGTCAATGTGCCGCACCAACGCTGCCGCAGCACGCTGCGCAGCCCGGCGGCGCTGCCGCGAAACTGCAGTGCCTCGGAGCGCTCGGCCCGATAACCGGCCGCCTCGATGGCCACTTCGAGCGGCGCTCCGGCAGCCCATCGAGCTGCGGCGGCCTGCAGCGTCGGCGGACGGCGCAGCGGCAGCGAACTGCCGGCTCGAGCGCCGCAGCCACGCGCCCGCAGCGTCTGGACCAGCTCCAGCGCGAGGGGTGCCGAGGCGGGCGCCGATGCGGGTACTGAGGCGGGCACTGAGAGGCCGAGCGCGCTCGAACACCAGGCCAGCAATGCAAACAGGAAGAAAGCGCACAGCGCGCAGACGAGCAGGGCAGGGGCGGCGCGCTGCACGCGGGCGCCCGGCAGCTGTCTCATCGGCGGGCGGATGGGGCGGCGGGCGTCGCCGGTGACTGTGCGTAGGGCCTGCCATCGCGATGGACAAAGCGCCCGTCACGTACCTGCATATCGATGCCGGGATAGTCGACCAGTTCGGCCTCAGGGGAAGCGCTGCGCGTGCCGACTTCGAGCAACAACGCATCGTGCGCGCTGCGATTCTGCAGGTGGTGCCCCACGCGCTCTCCGGCCTTGAAGCCAGCGGCTTCCCCGGCCTGCAGCAGCTCCTCGCCGTCATCGCACACCAGCACCACCTCGCCCTCCAATACGTAGACCAGCTCATCCTCGCGGCTGTGCCAGTGGCGCTGGCTCGACCATGTCCCCGGTGGCAGGCGCAAGAGGTTCACGCCAAACTGCGTCAGCCCCGCCGCATCGCCGAGCCGGCGTCGCACGCGATCCCGGCACGGCACGTCGTAGGGCTGCGGGTAGCGACTTCCTACGAGAAGCGGCGCCGCATCGATCTGGATCTTGTGACTCACTGCGCCTACCTTGGCGGCGCTGTGCGCCGCTTGGCAGAAATCCCGGAAATTATACGATGTTGATGCTCGTGGCAGGAGTGGTGCTGTTTTTTGTGCCGCACTCCGTGTCGATCGTGGCACCGCACTGGCGCGATCGCATGGTGCTGTACCTGGGCGAGGCGAGCTGGAAGGGCTGGTACGCGCTGCTGATCAGCGCGGGCCTGGCGCTGCAGGTCCTGGGCTTCAGTGGCGCGAGCCGCACGCCGATCGTGTTGTACGTCACCCCCGCGCTGCTGCGCTACGCGGCCTTCATGCTGATGCTGCCGGTGTTCCCGCTGCTGCTGGCGACCTACCTGCCCGGGCGCATTCTCGTGCGCGTCGGGCATCCCATGCTCAGCGCCGTGCTGCTGTGGTCCGCCGCGCACCTGCTGGTCGCGGGAACGCTGCCGGATGTGGTGCTGTTCGGATCATTCTTCGTCTGGGCGCTGGTGGATCGCATGTCCTTGCAGCGGCGTGTACCGCCGCGTATCCGCCGGGCACCGACCAGACGCTACAATGACGTTCTCGCCGTGCTGCTGGGCGTGACGCTGTATGCGCTGTTCGTCTGGCGGCTGCACGACTGGCTCTTCGGCGTGCCTCTGTAGGCGCGCGAGCTGGACGCGTCCGCGGGACGAAGGCAGGGCGCGCCGGAAAATCCGATGCGCCTGTTTCTGGCCGGGACCGATCGAGACTAATAGGCGAAGGCGCCGTTGGCGTAGGTTTGGCCGCCTACCGAGGCGCCCCCGATGATGGTATAGACCGTGCGCCCGTAGAAGAACGGCAGTCCCCAGTCGAAGTAGGTCGTACCGTTGACCGTGGGTGCAGCGCCTCCGACGTCGTCATAGGCATAGAACATCGAGGCCGCCAGCGTGCTGAAGTTGGCAATCTGGAACGAGACCGGAGCCATCGCGCTGCCGCCCGAATTGGTCGCGGTCAGGCTCTGCGTCATGCTCGGGCAGTAGAACGGCGCGTTTGCGCCAGTGCATTGCGTGAGGGAGCTATCGGCAAAGAAATACGCATTGGAGCCGGAATCGATGATGCCCTCGATGTTGTTCGTGCCGTTGAAGCTCGTGGTGAGATACATCGGCTGCTGACTCTGCGGCGCCGTACCGCTCAACGGCAGAACCGTGGCGTTGCCGATGCCGTTGTCAGTCTCGGTTCCCACGCCGAAGGCGAGATAACCCGTCGTGCTGGCCACGCCACTGGCGCTGATCGAGGGCAGCTGCAGCAACGTGCCATTGTCGTCTTTCGTCGATGTGAACAGCGTGACCGGATTGGTCACCTCATCGGTGACCGCCGCGACGGTCGTCGCCGTGCTGCCCGCGGTGCAGCCGCTGACCGGGCAGCTGTAGTAATAGACCCCGGTGGTGGTGCAGGTGACGCCGCAGTCCTGGGCCGCCGGCCCGACGCCGAGCACGCCGTCGGCACTGAACGAGTCGGGCGAATCCAGATCGGTATTGCCGCCCGGGCTGCTGTTGATGCAGGCGGTGGGCGCCGCACTCGTGCTGATGACCTGGACCGGCACGTTGGCCGCCGTTTCGTTGGCGATCGCAATCTGCGTCGCCGTGTAGACACCGCCCCACGCGTAGCCGTCGGCGTAGTAGGCACACTCGGAGAGGACATTGCCCGGCGTATGGGTGTCCGCCTCGGGAACCAGACCGAGACTGGCGGCGGCTGCGGGCATGAGCCGCAGGCCCGAGGAGCCGGTGTCTATCAACACCTGGATGGTCGCGCAGCTGGTGCCGCACACCTTGACGCTGACGATCGGCACATTGAAGTCCTGGGCCATCACGTCCATCGGAAAGGTACCGACGCTGACGGGCGTGACATTCGCACCGTTCACCAGGGAGCTGACGCAATTGACGGCGACGCTCGTGACATTGGCCGTCGCGGTACCCGAGCCACTCGAGACAGTGCAGGTCTCGCCGGTGGGTTGCGTGAGCACCGTGACTGCATACGCACCGCTGACGGGCTCGGTGAAGGTGAAGGCCCCGTCGCTGGCGACGGTGAGGTTGTTGCCGCCGTTGTCCTGCAGAACCATGCCTGAGGAGGAGTAGGTGGTGACGCCCGTGGCGTTGCCGCCGATGGTGTAGGCCGTGTTGCCACCCCCGCCGCCGCCCCCTCCACCGCCTCCACCGCCACCCCCACCTCCGCCGCCGCCACACGCGGAAAGCATCAGGACGCCGAGTAGCACGATCAGGCGATGGGATTGCTTCATGGGACTCCCTATCTCTCTATCTCTGTCTACGACTACGCATCAATCTTCGCGAGCGATGAGTGCGCGGTCAGGGCAGCTGACCGACGTCGACACCCGCGGGCACCAGTGAGGGAATGTAGGCAACGCCGTGGAAATTCCCCATCCGGCCCATCGAATGCATGACGAAGTCGGATTGGTTGATGCCGTAGTGTCGGTTGGCCGCCGGGCCCTGGGTGCGATGAGCGGCTGCCGCACCGGCCTGCAGCCGTGTGTAGTAGCTGCCGAGCAGCTGCTGAAAATCCGGCGGCGCAATGCCCTGCCAGGTCACGGCGAACACCTGGCCGGCGCGCGTGACGTACTCGCGCACGGTCACAGCGCTGCTGTCGATCTCCTGTACGTCGTACTGCACCTCCGGCGTACTGCGCAGCATGCCGCGCAGCGCCGAGCTGTCGCTGTTCACCGAGGCGGCTGTGCCACCGAGCGAAGCCAGCGCCGGAGGAGCCAGCGATGCCACGGCGATGGCGGCTGCGGCGGCGACAGCCGCGCGAACGATGGATGACTTGGATCTCATGCGCCTCCCCTGGGGCCGGAATATTTTCCGCGACTCGAATAATCGGTCTGTACCCGCTGATGCCGACCGATAGGATGCCGAGCGATAGGATGCCCAGCGCAGTGGGCCCTTGCCAGCGCCGGAGGGGGTTTTGTCCCGCTTTGCGCCGCGCTCCTACCGTGATTACGTCGGCTCGCCGGGCGCATTCCACCGCAGCGTCCTATTGAACTGTCGTGCTGCTTGGAGGTAGAGGTGCTGCGACTGCCGCACACGCGAGCTCGTGCTCGCATTCGCGCGCGTCGCGGGGACAGGGGCCAGCTTCGGTGCCTTACTGTGCCTTACTGTGCCTTACTGTGCCTTACGGATGCCGCCGTGGCTCGATACGCGCCATCAATACGCGTAGTAGGGACCTGCGGTGCCGCCGGCAGTGGTGCCTTCGAGCGCGAAGAAAATCGTGCGGCCATAGAAGAAGGGCACGCCCCAGTCAAAGTACGATCCAAAGCCGCTGATCGGGGTGGCAGGACCGCCGGTGTCGTCGAGGGCGAAGTTCGCACCGCTGAGATTGTTCAGGTTGGCGATCGAGAAACCCACCTGCGTGGTGGTGCCGTTCTGCCCCTCATTGGTCGCCGTCAGGCTGGCCGTCGCGTTGGGACAGTAAAACTCGTTGTCCGGCGCCGTCGAACCGCACAGCGCCAGCGAGCTGTCGTTGAAGAACAGCGCATTGGAGCCCGAGTCGATGAAGCTGCTGGTGAGGGCCTGGCTGTTGAAGTTCGTCGTGAAGTTACCTTCGTCGTCGGCCGTGAGCACGTGTGCGCTGCCGAGCGCGTTGTTGGCCTCGGTGCCGATGCCGAACACCAGGTAGCCGCTGGCGACGGGCGCACCGGACGTGCTGACCGAGGGCAGCTGCAGAATGACGCCGTTGTTGTCGACCGGGAAGTATGCCACCGGATTGGTAACCTGACTGGCCACCGCCTGACTGGTCATGGCGCAGGTCCCCGCCGTGGTGCAGCTGTAATAGATCTCCTGGGCGGGCGCGGGGGTCTGGGCGCAGTAGCTGCCGCAGTCCGAGGCAAAGACGCCAACGCCCAGAATGCCATTGGCGCCGAGCTGATCGACGTTGTTCAGGGAGCTGCCATTCTGACAGCTCGCCGGTACGGCCGGCATGGGGCTGGCGCTGTCATTGATGACCTGGATGGGCACCGAGCCGCTGCTCGCTTCCCCGCCGATGCTGACCGAAGCGAGGGACACCTGGCCCCAGGCGTAGCCGTCGGCGAATGGCAGACATTCCTGGATGGTGTTACCCACCACGAGCGGATCCGCCATCGCCGGCAGCGTGATTCCCGCGCCGGTCAGCACGGAGCTCATGACACGCAGCCCGTACGAGCCTGTGTCCACGAGAATGCCGCCAATGGTGGCGCAGGCCCCGCCCGGAACGCAGATCTTGACGCTGACGTACGGCTGGTTGAATGGCTGAGCCCCGGAACCGGCCGGCCCTGGTTCGACGGTCATGGCAACGACATTGCTGCCGCCGCCGGCAAAGCTGTCCTGGGAAGGAGCCGTGCTGGCGCTGCTGCCCCCGCCGCCGCAGCCGCTGAGCATCAGGAGGCCAAGCAGGCCAAGCAGACCCGACAAGCGAGCAACTTGCTTCATGGGATTTGACTCGATGAGATGGCCAGAGCTACTGCAACTGGTCGATGGAGACGTCGCTGGGCACGAGTGCGGGCAGATAGGCAATCCCGCCGAAGGCGCGCAGTCGCCCGGCGGTGCGAATCACGAGGTCCGACTGCTCCAGGTCAAACATCCGATGCACCCCGGGATTGGCCTGGTGCACCGCCGCTGCGGCGCTCTGGAAGCGGGGAAAGTAGCTGCCGAGCAGCTGCTGCAGATCGGGCGGCAAGGGGCCGTGCCAGGTAATCGCAAACACCTGCCCGGCGCGCGTCGCGTATTCGTTCACGACGAGCTGCCCGCTGCTGATCTGATGCATGTCGTAATCGACAAAGCCGGTACTGCGCAGCTGCCCGCGCAGGGCGCTGGTATCGGCAGTGACGGAGTCGACCGTGCCCCCGAGCGCCGCGTGCGCGGGAGCACTGATGAACAGTCCAGGGAAAAGGAGGACCGTCAGCAGCGCCGTGGCGTGCAGCGATCGTATGAGACGTCTTTTCATCGAAGGGTGGCTCCCTGCACGCCGAAGGCTCCGTTGCACCGCGG
>DATJUN010000005.1:0-46143 GCA_035502275.1 Steroidobacteraceae bacterium | reverse complement strand
GGGGCCCTGGTCAGTTCCGGGTAGTCGTGCCGGCGCGCTTCGGTTCCACGCGCCTGCCGGGCAAGCCACTGCTGGTGCTGGCCGGCCGGCCGATGATCGAGTGGGTCTATCAGCGCGCCCGTCGCTCGAGCGCGCTGCAGGTGCTTATCGCCACCGATGATGTGCGTATTCTCGAGGCGGCACGTGGATTCGGCGCGCAGGCCGTCATGACCGCCGCCGCGCACGCCTCCGGAACCGATCGCATCGCCGAGGTCGCGCGCCTTGAGGGTTGGGGTGCCAGCGAGATCGTCGTGAACGTCCAGGGCGATGAGCCGCTGCTGCCCGAAGCACTCATCGATCAGGTCGCTGGCCTGCTGCTCTCGCGCTCTGACGCGCAGCTGGCGACGCTCTCGGTGCCGATCGGCTCGCCCGAAGAGATGCGGGATCCCAATGTGGTCAAGGTGGTCAGTGATCTGAGTCAGCGGGCGCTGTACTTCAGCCGTGCGCCGATTCCCTGGGATCGCAACGCTGGCGCGACCGGCGCGGTGACCCTCGCACAGCGGCATCTCGGCATCTATGCCTACCGCGTCGGCGCACTTTTGCAGCTGGCGGCGCAGTTGCCCACGCCGCTCGAGCGCCTGGAAAAGCTCGAGCAATTGCGAGCCCTCGAACACGGCATGGATATCCGCGTCGCCGAGGCTGTGGCAACCCCCGGAGGCGATGTGAATGCCGCGGGGGACATCGAGCGGGTCGAGGCGCTGCTCGCGAGCGAGCGCTTTCGCCTCTGACTCGCCCGCTATCGCTCAGGGCTCGTCGCGCCCACCGGGATCGTGGCCGCTGTCCTGCGGTGCTGAAGACCAGACAATGTACGGTCGGGCCTGCGGGGCCGATTCGCTGCCGCCCGACCCCTCCGGCGCCGCGTTGACCACCTGGCGCGGCGGCGGTGCCTGCGCAGGGGGACCCTGGCCACCGCCTTCAGCGCGATCGCCACCGTCATGACGCGGCTCCTGCTCGTGCTCACGCGCGTGCTCGTGCTCGTGCTCGTGGCTGTGTTCGTGCCCCGATTCGTGCCCCTGATCGTGATCTTGCCCCTGATCGTGCGCGCGGCCATACCCCTGGTCTGCAGGCGAATCGGCAGCGCCCTCCTGCTCCGTGTGGCCATTCACGCCGCGCTCGGTCGCATCGCTCCCTGCTCCGCCACCTTCGCGACCGCCTCGCCGGCGCCGGCGACCACCCCGCCGCGAGCGGCGCTCACCGCGCGGTCGATCGAGCTGCCCCCCTGCGACCCCCTCGGTGCGCTCGGCGGCGCCGGGCTCGCCCGCCTGACGCTCGGCCTCGGTGGGGTCGGCAGCTTCGCTGCGGCGCGCCTCCTCACGATGCGGGTGCTCGCGATGGCTTGGTTCGCGAGGCGCCTGATCACGCCGCGTCGGATCGTCACGGCGTGAGGCTTCGCGCCATCCGTCACGGCGCGCCTCGCCGCGCTCCCGGCTGCCCTCGCGGCTGCCGTCGCGGCCACCGTCGCGGCTGCGCTCACGGCGATGCTCGTCGCGCCGCTCGGGGCGTCGATCGCGGCCGCGCGATCCCTCGCGGCGGCTGCCACCGTGCCCCGCACTACGTACCGCTGCAGGGGCGGCGGCCGGGGCGGGTGGCGCGCTGGCCACCTCGCCGGCGGAGAGGCTGGGCGCGGAGGCGGGGATGCCCTCGCTGCCAAACCAGCGCTTCACGCGCTCCCAGAAACCACCGCTCTGCGCCTCTTCGGCCGTCGGGCCGCCGCTGACTGCGGCAACCCCCGGCGCGGCCGTCTTGGGCAGCAGCGCCGCCACCGCCGGCTGTTCGGCCGGGGGACGCTTTTCGCGCTCGATCGGATCGGCCGTCGTGGGGGCCACCGCGATCTGATAGCTGACCTGCGTATTTTCGGGCAGCTGCGTCTCATCCTCGCGCAGACGCCGAATGGAGAACTCTGGTGTCTGAATATGCGGATTGGGCACGATGAGGATCTGCACGTGGCTCTTGTCCTCCAACGCCCGCAGCGCCTCGCGCTTCTCGTTGATGAGGTAGGTCGCCACGTCCACCGGCACCTGGACCACCAGCCGTGCGGTGCGCTCCTTGCGGGCGTCCTCCCCGAGCAGGCGCAGGATCGACAGGGTCAGGGATTCGATGCTGCGGATGCTGCCGATACCGTTGCAGCGCGGGCAGACCAGGTGGCTGGATTCGCCCAGGCTCGGCCGCAGGCGCTGGCGCGACATCTCCAGCAGTCCAAAGCGCGACAGCCGCCCGATCTGGATGCGGGCGCGATCCATCTTCATGGCGTCGCGCAGCCGGTCTTCGACCTCGCGCTGATTCTTCTGCGACTCCATGTCGATGAAGTCGATGACGATGAGGCCGCCGATATCGCGCAGGCGCAGCTGGCGGGCGATCTCGTCGGCGGCCTCGAGGTTGGTGTTGAGCGCCGTGGCCTCGATGTCCGCGCCACGCGTGGCCCGGGCCGAGTTGATGTCGATGGACACCAGCGCCTCGGTATAGTCGATGACGAGGCTGCCGCCGGCCGGCAGCTGCACCTTGTGCGCATAGGCCGACTCGATCTGGCTTTCGATCTGGTAGCGCGTGAACAGCGGGATGTCGTCGGCATAGAGCTTCAGACGCCGCTGCGCCTCGCTCGGCATGAAACGCTGCATGTACTCGAGCGCCTTCTGGAAGGCGGCCTCGTCGTCGACCAGGATCTCCCCGATGTCATCGGTGAGGTAGTCGCGCAGCGCTCGTGTCACGGCATCGCTCTCCTGGTAGACCAGGAAGGGAGCCGAGCGGGTTTCGGCCGCGGCGGCGATCGCATCCCACTGGGCGCGCAGGTTGTCCAGGTCCCATTGCAACTCGGCGGCGGAGCGACCGACGCCTGCGGTGCGGATGATTGCGCCCATGCCCTCCGGCACGTTGAGCTGGCTCATGATCTCGCGCATCTGGTCGCGGTCTTCTCCCTCGATGCGCCGCGAGACGCCGCCTGCGCGCGGATTGTTCGGCATGAGCACGAGGAAGCGGCCCGCGAGGCTGATGTAGGTCGTCAGTGCTGCACCCTTGTTGCCCCGTTCCTCCTTCTCGACCTGGACGAGCAGCTCCTGGCCCTCGTCGAGCAGCTCGCGGATATTGAGCCGGCCGTTGGCCGGGGGCTGGCCACGGAAGTTTTCGCGGGAGATTTCCTTCAGCGGCAGGAAACCGTGCCGCTGGGTGCCATAGTCGACGAACGCAGCTTCGAGCGAAGGCTCGGCGCGCGAGATGCGGGCCTTATAGATGTTGGCCTTTTTCTGCTCCCGCGAAGGGATCTCGATGCTCAGGTCATAAAGCTTCTGCCCATCCACCAGTGCAACCCGCAGCTCTTCTGGCTGGGTTGCGTTGACTAACATTCTTTTCATTTGCCTCTGCCAAATAAGGATGAGAGGCCGCGATCATCACGACATGCACTTGGGGGGGCACGTGCGCGAAGCCGCCCAGGGCAGCGGAGCACCGGATATTCGATGGTCGAGTCTGACGTTTCATCTTGGCGTGTTGTGCCGTATACCGACTCGCGGCGCACCAGAGTTGCTGGTGTGCCCGGAAAATCTGGAAACCCGCTGACCGGCGGCGCGCTGGTGGGCTCGAACTTGACGAAGGAGCTACGACAGCCGAGCGCGGACCGGATCGGCCGACTCATGCACGATGGCCTCGATTCCGAGGACCAACTAACATGCGGCGCTAGCCGCTCTTGCTGCCGCGGCCCAAGCCCGATTCCTTGAAGAGTTGGATGCCTGGGACCGGTGTGGCAGCGGCCCGATTATAGCGTTCTACTTACTGGAAACAAACACTTGAGTGAATCCCGCTCGGCGGTGCGTCAGGTCGAGGTCGGCGCCGAGGAGCAGGGCCAGCGGCTGGACAAGGCCCTCGGCCGGCTGCTGCCCGGCGTACCGCGCAGCCGTCTGTTTCGGCTCATACGGCGCGGGGAGGTGCGTATCAATGGCCATCGTGCCAGTCCCGAGCAGCGCCTTGCTGCCGGCGATCGGGTGCGCGTGCCTCCGGTGCGCATGGAGGAAGCTGGCGCGGGGTCCACGGGCGAGGGCGGCGCACGCGTACCCGCCGCCCTGGTGCGCCGGGTGGAGGCCAGCATCCTGCACAGCGACGAGCGGCTGCTGGTGCTCGACAAGCCCTCCGGCATTGCCGTGCACGGGGGCAGCGGGCTGTCCTTCGGCGTCATCGAGGCGCTGCGCGCCTCGCGTCCCACCGAAACGCTGGAGCTCATCCACCGCCTCGACCGCGATACCAGCGGACTGCTGCTGGTAGCGCGCCGGCGCTCGGCGCTGCGGACGCTGCATGCGTTGCTGCGCGAGGGGGCGGTGCGCAAGAGTTACCTTGCGCTCGTGGCCGGAAAGTGGCGGCAGGCGCACCAGAGCATCGATGCACCGCTGCGCACCGATCTGCGTGTCGGGGGCGAGCGCACCGTGCGCGTGGATGCGCGCAGCGGCAAGGAGTCGCTCACCGAATTCCGCCTGCTCGAGCGCTATGGCGATCGTGCCTCGCTCCTCGAGGCCGTCCTGCACACCGGCCGCACTCATCAGATCCGTGTGCACGCCGCGCACGCCGGCCATCCGGTGATCGGCGACGAAAAATACGGTGATGCCACCGCCAATGCACAGCTGCGCCTGCTGGGGCTGCAACGCATGTTCCTGCACGCGCACAGCTGCGCCTTCACCTGGCCGGAGAGCGGAGCGGAGCAGAGCTTCAATGCACCGCTGCCGCCCGAGCTCAGACAGGTCCTGGATCGGCTTGTCGTGCCCGCGCCCGCGCCCGCGGCTGCGGCGGCCACTCGAACTCATCGAAAGTGAATTCATGGGCCTGCGAGGCCGTACGAGGCGTTCCGGCGCGTATCCAGCTGGCACGCTCGCGGTCGACCGTCAGGAACCAGGTCTGGCGCCGACGCACCCCGATGGCAGGCATGAAGGCTGCCGCATCCAGCACCGCCCCCGCGCCGCCGTGCTGCGGGTCGCGCACCGAGCGGTAGCGGATCAGCTGTACCTGCGCGGTGCGGGCAACGCGCGCAAAATCCTGACAGGTCGAATAGTCCGCCGGATCATTCCAGAACGGCTGGTCGCGCCGAAATGGCGGCGCACGCAGATCCACGGCAGTGGCATACACCACGGCCTGGAAAATGGTGTGCGGCACCGCATCCAGGCGCCGTAGCCCGACACTGTCCGTGACGAATCGCCAGCGCCAGTAACCCACCTCGGCGCAGGCTGTACGGATGCGTTCCGCGCCATACCACACCCCGGGATCGCCATAGGCGCGAAAGCGCGAGCCTCGTGGCGGGGGCGGATAGCGAAACGGCGTGTACAGCAGGTAATCCAGTCCGGCGGCAGCGATCCGCGGGGGCACGGTGGGCTTCCCGCGCTCGAGCAGCGCCTCGAGCAGCTCCTGCTCCTGCCGGCTGTCGACGAGCGTGCGGGTGGCCACCACATGCTGTGCCTCCACGGCGCGCCACAGTGGCAGCTGGCAGTGGGTCGTCCTAGATGCGACCTCGAGCGGCGTCCAGGTATTGGACGACATGGATCAGGCCCTCGGCGGTGGTGATGCGATCCGCCGGTGGTCCTCCGCCCAGCGCATCGTTACTCGAGTGCAGCCAGTCGCGCATGGCCTGCTGCTGACCGCCCGTGACGGCCGAAAGGGACCGATACAGGCGCACGAATGCCGTGGCGAGCTCCCAGGACTTGCTGTCCGCGCGAATCTGCCACTGGCCTGCGGCCAGACGCGAGGCACTGGCGGGAGAGAGCCCCAACACGCGTGCCAGCTGCGCTTGGCGCAGATCAAGCTGCGTCGCAGCACGAACTACCGCCTTCGACAAGACGGCCTCGGGGGATGGCGCGGCAGCAGTTGCAGGGGGGCCGGGCATGAGGGCGCTTTTTCCTTGCTACAGAAAGAATGCGCGTGATTTCTTTCTGAGGCAAGCCAATCGCCGGGCTTGCTGCGAAGGGCCTCAATGCAGGGGCAGCGTTGACGGTGAGCGCTGCGGGGGGCGGGGATGGGCGTTCGTGCGCGCCCGCGGGCGCGTTGGGCGCTCAGGGCACCGGGTAGCCGCACTGGCGCAGTGCGCGGGCGAGTGCGATCAGTGGCAGGCCGATCAGGGCAGTGGGGTCCTCGGTGGCGATGCGCGCGAAGAGGCTGATGCCCAGGCCTTCGCACCGGAAGCCACCGGCACAGTCCAGGGGCTTGTCCTGCGCGATATAACGGTCAATCTCGGCATCGGTGAGGGCGCGGAAGTACACCGTCGTCGTATCCACGAATTGCAGCGTCTGTCCACGCTCGGGCTGCAGGACCGCAACGGCCGTGTAGAAGGTGGCCGCGGCAGCGGAGGCCCAGCGCAGCTGCTCGCGACAGCGCTCGGGGCTGCCCGGCTTCTCCAGCAGCTCCCCCTTGCAGACGGCCAGCTGGTCGGAGCCGATGATGGTGGCTTGCGGGTGCGTCGCGGCTACGGCGCTTGCCTTGGCCAGCGCCAGTCGCTGAGCCCGCTCCAGCGGCGTCTGCAGCGGCGTGGGCGCTTCATCTACTCCGGGGGCGATGGGGGTGAAGGCCAGTCCGAGCCGCTTCAGCAGGGCGCGCCGATATGCAGAAGTGGAGGCGAGAATCAGCATTCAATCAAGCAGTTGCTGATGCGTGCGCTTTTTGACTTGCTTGTGCACTGAACCTATCATACGCGCGCCCATGGCTGCCCCGAAGCTACGCGACGTCAGAAAACTGGCCGACTCGCGGGCAGTCATTGATCTGGATGTGGCGCTGACGGCGCTGCCGGACTTTCCCGCCGAGTATGTTAGCGGCGGGGGCTCGGTGAAGGCGCATCTCGTCTTTAGCCGCGAGCAGGGTTTCGCAATGGCGCGCGTCGAGCTGCAGGCGCAGCTGTCGACCACCTGCCAGCGTTGCCTCGGTTTGCTGCCGCTCAGCGTTCAGGCCAGCTCGCCCGTGCTGATCGTCGAGTCGCGGCAGGAGGCGGAGAGCGCGCCGGCTGGATGGGAGACGTTTCTGGCCCCTGAGGGCCGTTTGGTGCTTGAAGCGTTGATTGGTGAGGAACTGCTGCTGGCCCTGCCGATCGTGCCGGTGCATGAGCAGAGTTCGGAGTGCAAGCCACTGGCGGATGCGACGGACGCGGAAGTCGGCGCGCCGGCGGACGCTGCGCAGCGCGAGCAGCACCCGCAGGGCGAGCAGCACCCGCCGGCAGCGGAGCCGGGCGTTCAGGCAACCGTGCGTCCGTTTGCGGATCTGCGCGCGCTGCTGGAGCGGGCCAGCAAACCAGGCAGTGGCGGGCCGCGTTGAGTAGATTGATTTGATGTGTCATCGGATTTCAGGAGCTTTAGAACATGGCCGTACAGAAGAGCCGCAAGACACCGTCCAAGCGCGGCATGCATCGTTCGCACGACGGACTTGAGACACCGGCGCTGTCGACCGATCCGCAGTCCGGTGAGCGGCATCTGCGTCATCGCATCACGCCCGATGGTTTCTATCGTGGCCGGCGCGTGATTGAGAAGCAGGCTGAGGAAGAGGCACAGGATTAGCGGTTCGCCGCGGCCTCGCGCAGGCGCTCGAGTGTACTCACGCATTATCGGCACCGGCAGCTACCTGCCGGAGCGGGTGCTCACCAATTTCGATCTCGAGAAGCGCATGGATACCAGCGATGCCTGGATCCGTGAGCGCACCGGCATCGTCAGCCGGCGCATCGCAGCCGAGGGTGAATCCAACACCGACATGGCCGAGCACGCGGCGCGCGCGGCGATCGCGGCCGCCGGCCTGACGCCCGAAGACATCGATCTCATCGCGGTCGGCACGACCACGCCCGATCTCGTGTTTCCGAATGCCGGCACGCTGCTGCAGGCGCGGCTCGGATGTCGTGGCGCGCCCGCCTTCAGTCTGGAGGCGGCCTGCAGCGGCTTTCTCTACGCGCTGGCCATCGCCGATAAGTTCGTCCGTGCGCGCGAAGCGCGCTACGCGCTGGTCGTCGGCTCCGAGATTCTCTCGCGCATCACCGACTACACGGACCGCAGTACCGCGATTCTGTTCGGCGATGGCGCCGGCGCGGTGGTGCTCACGCCCTCGGAAGAGCCAGGCATTCTCTCCACGCACCTGCACGCCGATGGCAGCTATCAGCATCTGCTCTATTGCACCGGAGGCCCGGCCCGCGGGCCGGCGCCCGGACCGGCGCCGCGTGCCGATCAGCCGCAGAATGATTTCGTGCGCATGCAGGGCGGTGAAGTCTTCAAAATCGCAGTCACGGTGCTCGGTCGCATTGTCGATGAGACTCTCGCCGCCAATCAGCTCGATCGCAGCGCCATCGACTGGCTCGTGCCACATCAGGCGAACTTTCGCATCATCCAGGCGGTGGCCAAAAAGCTCGGGATGCCCATCGAACGCGTCATCGTGACAATCCAGGAGCACGGCAACACTTCCACCGCGTCGGTGCCGCTGGCACTGGATATCGGCATTCGCGACGGGCGCATCAAGCGCGGGGATATGCTGCTGCTCGAGGCGCTCGGCGGCGGCTTGACCTGGGGATCGGCGCTGCTGCGCTACTGACGAGCCGACGCGCGGCTGAAGCGCTACTCAAAAGAAAACGCCGCGCAGAGCGCGGCGTTGTCCGCCCGCACGGGGCGGGCCAATCGCAACGAGAGAGGCGGGTTACTTGGAGACCGACCGCCGGAACATGCGATTGATCTTCTCGTTGGTCGCGTCGACCGACGACTGCGCAGCCTGAGCGGCGGAGAGCGCCTGATTGGCGGTGCTCTGCGCGGCGCTGGCGGCCTGCGAAGCCTGATTGGCCGAATTCTGCGCGGCCTCGGCGGCGTGCGCAGCATTGTCAGCCGACGTCTTGGCCGCATTCACGTCCTGCTGAAGCTGAGCAACCTGCGTCTTCAGCTGATCGAGCTGGGCCTGCACGGGTTTGAGGTCGGTGCAGCCGGCGAGCGCCACGACCGCAGCGGCCGCCGCCAGCTTCACGACGATTGTCTTGTTCATTCGAGTCCCCTTTGCTTGAACGAGTGGATCCGCATCGCGCCGCCTTCCTACGGGGCGCCTTTGCGAGGCTGCAACTTGACCAAATTTAACCCCCAAAAGCAATAGTTGGCAGTCATTTGGTCGATCACAAACCTGCGCCGGCGTAACCGCTTGCGGCCGTATCGGCGAATTTACCTGCACTTTCCTTAACCGTTGCTTAAGGAATCGTCATCGCGTGGCGCGCTCGCTGCCCGCGACGCGCCACGTTCGCGATGCAATCGCCTCCTGCGCAGCCGTGGCCAGTCCTGCAGGATGCGTTGTGCAGCATTGTGACCGGGCATGCCGCTGACGCCGCCACCCGGATGTGCGCCGGCACCGCAGAGGTACAGGCCAGGGATCGGCGAGCGGTAGTCGGCGTAGCCGAGCACGGGACGGGCGGCCCAGAGCTGATCGAGCGAGAGCGCTCCGTGGAAGATATCCCCACCGATCAGGCCGAAGCGTTCCTGCAGATCGGCAGGGGTCAGTGCACTATGACCAAGCAGAGCGCTTTTGAAATTGGGCGCATACCGGGCCACGGTGTCGAATATCAGCGCAGTCATCTGCTCGCGCGCGCTTGCCCAGGGACGATGGTCGGGCAGTTCGGGCGCGAAATGCTGACAGAAGAGGCTGGCCACGTGAGCACCGGGCGGTGCGAGTGATGCATCGAGGGTGCTGGGGATCAGCATCTCGATGACGGGGGCGCCGGAGTACCCCTGCAGGCGCGCCTCGGCGAAGGCGTGATCCATGTAGGTCAGCGACGGTGCGAGGATGATGCCGGAGCCCAGATGGTGCTGGCCGTCCACTCCAGGGGGCGCGGGGGTGCGCATCGCAGCCGTGAAGCGTGGCAGTTCGGCCAGGGCGACATTGATACGGAATGTCGCGGACCCGCAACGATAGCGGCGCATGGCGTCAATGAACTCCGCCGGCAGATGCTGCGGCTCGACCAGCTGCAGGTATAGCAGCTTTGGATTGACGTTGGCGGCGACCACGCGCGCCTCGATGCGCCGGCCGCTCTCGAGCTGCACGCCGCAGGCGTGCCCGTTGCGTACGTCGACGCGCGCGACGGCATCGCCGGTTTCGATGCGCGCGCCCTGTGCCTGTGCTTCGAGGGCCATCGCATTGCTGATCGAGCCCATGCCCCCGAGTGCATGGCCCCACAGGCCGCGATGACCGTTGACCTCGCCGAAGGCGTGATGCAGCAGCACGTAGGCACTGCCGGGCGTGTAGGGACTGGCATAGTTGCCGACGATCGCGTCGAATCCGTAGAGCGCCTTGAGCGCGTCACTCTCGAACCAATCATCCAGTATCTCCCCGGCGCTGCGGGTGAAGAGCTCATAGAGACTGCGCGCACGCGCCAGCGGCAGCGCACGCCAGCGCCGTCCCTCCGACAAGAGCCGCCACAGATCCGGCCAGCGCGACAGATCGGTCGGCGGTGTCTGCAGCGCCAGCTCGCGCAGCAGATCGGCCGCTTCGGTGATGAATCGGTTCCAGGCCTCCAGCCGCTCGGCATCACCCCTGGAATGCCGCGCGACCTCGCGCCGCCAGGCGTCCGGCTCGCGCGGGACGTACAGGGCGTCCTCATCGGGCAGTGGCAGGAAGTTCTGCATCGGCCGCGGCAGGATGACGAGGCCGTGCTCGGCGAGGCGCAGCTCACGGATGATCTTCGGATGCAGCAGACTCACGGTGTAGCTGGCGGTGGAATTGCGGAAGCCGGGCGCAAATTCCTCTGTGACGGCCGCTCCGCCCACGATTCCGCGCCGCTCGAACAGCGCCACCGACAGACCCGCGCGCGCAAGGTAGGCGGCCGCAACGAGCCCATTGTGCCCCGCCCCGATGATGGCGACGTCCAGCGGCTTCTGAGCACGGGAATTTACAGGCATCGTTATCTACTGTATAAATTTACACATGGCCACTCTGACGCCCAACCAGACCCGCGTGCTGCGCTTCCTCCAGCGTGCCATCCGCGAGAGCGGCATGCCGCCCACGCGGGCAGAGATCGCCGCGAAGCTGGGCTTTCGCTCCCCCAACGCGGCCGAGGAGCACCTGCGCGCTCTCGCCCGCAAGGGCGCCATTGAGCTGCTGCCTGGTACCTCGCGCGGCATCCGCCTGAGCGAGGCGGAGCGAGAGCCATCGGGTTTGCCGCTCATCGGGCGCGTGGCCGCCGGCCGGCCGATCCTTGCCGAAGAGAACATCGTCGAGCGCCTGACGATCGACCCGGCGGTATTCACGCCGCGACCACATTATCTGCTGAAGGTCGTGGGCATGAGCATGAAGGATGCGGGCATCCTCGATGGCGATCTGGTCGCCGTGCACCGCACGCCCGAGATCCGCAATCGCCAGATCGTCGTGGCGCGACTGGAGAACGAGGTCACGGTCAAGCGCTATCGGCAGGAGGGCAGCATCGTCTGGCTGCTGCCCGAGAATGCGGACTTCGAGCCGATGCGGGTGGATCTGAAGGAGCAGTCGCTGCTCATCGAGGGCGTGGTGGTCGGCGTTCTGCGGCGCGGTGGCATTGCCGGACGCGCGGGCGCGGCCGTGAGCGCTCCAACCTCCAGGGACTGACGCTCCGAGCCAGACGTCGTCGGGACGCTATTTGCGCGGCCGGCTCTTGCCGTCGATGAGCGAGCCCGAGGCGCCGCCGGAATCGTCGACGTCGTAATCCTCGAAGTCACTGATCAGCTCGGCGGTGCGGCGCTGCTCGAGCCGCTGCTCCAGGCGTCGCCAGGCAGGTTCCCCCACCTTGTCTCCGCGCCGCTTGGCGATGTCCATGTCCTTGATGGCACGCGCGAGATCGAGCTCTTCCTCTTCGGGCGCGATCTCCTCGCCATCGTCCTCGTCGAATTCTTCGGAATCCGGATTTGCACCCATGGTCGTTGCGGTATCGTCATTCGATAGCCGATGACGTGGCCGAAAATAATGCGAATCAAAAACGGATGCAACGACTGTCCCGTGACACAGCTCCCAGTGCGAATCACTGCTGCCCGGAAAGAGCACCCCCGGGGCGTGCGGGCCGCGGGCCAAGCTGGGTCGTGCGGGGCGCGCCGGGGGGGGCGCCGGGGCGGTGGGGACGTGGCCGCGGCGCTGCGCTAGTGGATGAGCTCGTTGAGCTCGAAGATCGGCAGCAGCATTGCAAATACGATGCCCATCACGAACAGGCCCATCGCCACGATCAGCAGCGGACCGAGCAGTCCCATGAGCGCTGCCAGCAGCGACTCCAGTTCGCGCTCCTGATTGGCCGCGGCGCGCTCGAGCATGGTCTGCAGCTCCCCGCTCGACTCACCGCTGGAGATCAGATGCACCGTCATCGGCGGGAAGAGCCGCCCGGTTGCCAGCGAGCGGCCGATCGGCGCGCCCTCGCGCACGCGCGAGGTGGCTTCGGTCACCGCCTCGCGCATCGGCACATTGGTGATCACCTCCCCGGCGATGCGCAGAGCATCGAGCACCGGCACGGCACTGCCGATCAGGATGCTCAGAGTGCGCGTGAAGCGCGCGGTATTGAAGCCGCGCAGGATGCGACCGACCAGCGGCAGGCGCAGCAGCAGCTGATGGAAGCGGCGGCGATTGGCCTGCACCTTCAGCGCGCGGTTGAAGATGACGGCGGCCACCGCCAGAGCGATGAGCAGCCAGATGCCGTAGCTGCGCATGAAGCCGCTGACCGCCACCAGCACGGTGGTCGCAAGCGGCAGGCTCGCATGGTTGGACTGAAACACCTCCACGACCTTGGGCACCACATAGGCGAGCAGTACCGAGACCACTCCGAAGCACAGTACCGTCAGCACGATCGGATAGAGCAGCGCGCCCATGACCTTCTGGTACATCTGCTCGCGCGACTCGGTGTATTCGGCGAGCCGCTCCAGGACATTGTCCAGGTGTCCGGACTGCTCACCGGCGGACACCGTGGCGCGATAGATCTCGGGGAAGACGCGCGGAAAATCCGCCAGACCCGCCGCGAGCGGATGGCCTTCGACGACCTTGGCGCGCACCCCGAGCACGATGCTCTGCACGCGTGGCTTTTCGGTCTGCTGGGAGACCGCCAGCAACGCCTCCTCGAGCGGCAGTGCAGCGCGCACCAGGGTCGCCAGCTGCCGCGTGAGCAGTGCCAGATCCGCCGAGGAGACCCCGCGGCCGAAGCTCAGTCCGACCTTCTGCTGACGGCGCGACTCCTGCTGCGCGACTTCTTCGATGCTGACCGGCAGCAGCTGGCGCTCGCGCAGCAGGCTGCGGACGTGTCGGGCGGTATCACCCTCGATCACGCCCTTGCGCGAGCGGCCGAGCGAATCGAGCGCCGTGTATTCGAAGGCGCCCATGAGGATCAATCCTCGCGCGTGACGCGCAAGACCTCTTCGACGGTCGTCTCGCCCTTGAGCACGCGCGTCAGCCCGTCCTCGCGGATCGAAGGCGTGAATTTGCGCGCGTAGCGCTCGATGTCGTGCTCCCCGGCGCCGTCGTGGATCATGGTGCGCAGCGTATCGTCGATGACGATGAGCTCATAGATGCCGGTGCGACCGCGATAGCCCCCGCCGGCGTCGCGGCCGGGACGATACAGCGTCGGGGAGGGTTCGTTGGCGGCGAGGCCCAGCAGGCGCCGTTCGTACTCGCCGGCCGTGAAAGCCTGGCGCGTGGCCGGATCGAGTACGCGCACCAGGCGCTGTGCCAGCACGCCGATCAGGCTCGAGGAGAGCAGGAAGGGCTCGATGCCCATGTCGCGCAGACGCGTGAGAGCGCCGGCGGCCGTATTGGTGTGCAGGGTGGAGAGCACCAGGTGACCGGTGAGACTCGCCTGAACGGCGATCTGCGCGGTCTCCAGATCGCGGATTTCCCCGACCAGGACGACGTCGGGATCCTGACGCAGGATGGCGCGCAGTCCGCGCGCAAAGGTCATCTCCACCTTGGTGTTGACCTGGGTCTGGCCGATGCCGTCGATGTAGTACTCGATCGGATCCTCGACCGTCATGATGTTGCTGGTGTTGTCGTTCAGCCGCTCCAGCCCCGCGTACAGTGTCGTGGTCTTGCCCGAGCCGGTCGGTCCGGTCACCAGTAGAATGCCGTGGGGCTTGTGGATCAGCTCATCGAGCAGCCGCAGCGTGTCGGGCTGCATGCCGAGCGCTTCGAGCTCGAGCCGTCCGGCCTGCTTGTCCAGCAGTCGCAGTACTACACGCTCACCGTGGCCGGAGGGGATGGTCGAGACGCGCACGTCCACGGCGCGGCCGGCGATGCGCAGGCTGATGCGCCCATCCTGCGGCAGGCGCTTCTCCGCGATGTCGAGCTTGGACATGACCTTGATGCGCGAGACCACCAGCGGCGCGACGCCACGCTTGGACTGCAGCACCTCGCGCAGGATGCCATCGACGCGAAAGCGCACCACCAGGCGGTTCTCGAACGGCTCAATGTGGATATCGGATGCGTTCTCCCGGATGGCCTGCGTGAGCAGCGCGTTGATCAGGCGGATGATGGGCGCATCGTCGTCGCTCTCGAGCAGATCGGCCTGCTCGGGCAGATCCTGTGCCAGATGGGCAAGGTCCGTGCCCTCATCGAGGCCGAGCTGCATCGCCTCGTTGTTGCCGCCCTCGTAGGTCTTGCGCAGCAGCGCATCGAACTCCTCGGCCGATACGGCCGAGAGCTTCATCGGCAGCTGCAGATACCGGCGCGCTTCCGCCAGGGCCACGGGCGAGCAGGGCGCGCGATAGACGCACTCGGCGACGCCGTTGCTCACGCTGCGCACCAGCACCCCGTGCCGGCGCGCGAAGGTGAATGGCAGCCGTGACTCGCTCGCGGTTGGAGCGCGGGCTCTGGATCCGGCGGCTGCCACTGGAGCGACCGGCGCCGCGGTGTGAGGCTCCGCACGGGCCCCCGGCGCGCGAGCGGCGCTGGCGCCAACGGCAGCGCCCGTGGCCGTAGCCGGGGCAGGCGCGCCGTTGCGGGCCGCCTCGGCGCTGCGTGCCAGGGCAGCGCGGCGCGCGAGCTCCGCGCGCAGCGCCGCGGAGCGTTCGATGGGCTGACTCATGGAGTCGCTCCGCCACCAGGCGGGGCAGTCTGCGGGTGGGGCGTGGCCGCAGGCGCGGCGGCGCGGGCGCCGGAAACAGGCGCTCCGGCACCAAACATGGGCGGGATCTCGCCATCGGTGAGGGCGGGCAGCGGCTCGGCGGGCTGGTAGGGCGCCAGCGGCAGCAGTGTGCTGTCACGCATGACCTTGCGCTGCTCGCCACGCATGTAATTGTATTTGGCGTCGGTCTCGATGGCCGCCTCCTGGTCGTCGCGCATGATGTGCGGCTGCAGGAAGATGAGGAAGTCGGTCTTGGTCTTCTCGTTGTTACGGGTACGGAACAGCTCGCCGAGCAGCGGGATATTGCCCAGCAGCGGGATCGACTGCTGATTGTTCGTCACCGAGTCCTGGATCAGACCACCGAGCACCAGCGTGCCGCCATCGCCGATCAGCACGCTGGTATTGACGGTGTTCTTGTTGGTGATCGGGTCACCGGCCACGCCAGAGGCGCTGCTGGAGATGCTCGAGCTCTCCACTGTCAGCTTGAGCAGCACCACGTTGCCGGAGCTGATGGTGGGCGTCACGGTCATGAGGGTGCCCACATCTTCCTGCTGGATCGTCTGGAAGGCGCTGCCGGTGCCATTGGTGGTGCTGTACTGTCCGGTCAGGAACGGCACCTCCTCGGCCACTTCCATTTTTGCTTCCTGGTTGTCGCGCGTGACGATCGACGGGGTGGCGATGATGTTGGTGCGCGCATCGCCTTGCAGCGCGCGCAGCATCACCGCGAAATCCGTGCCCGATGCGGCGATCCTGCCGACGCCGAAGGTGCCACCGGTCGGGGGGTTGCTGCCTAGCGCCGTGGCGCCGCCGGCCACGTCGTTGTACAGATCGATGATCGAGGAGCCGGCCACCGGCGAGATGAATCCGCCGACGCCGATGTTGGTCTTGGAACCATCCAGCGCCCAGTTGATGCCGAGGTCTTGGGTCTTGTCGAAGGCCACATCGGCGATGATGGCCTGCACCAGCACCTGCGGGCGGCGGATATCGAGCTTGTCGATGACTACGTTCAGAGCCTGCAGGGTGTGCGAGTCGGCGGTCATGACCAGCGCGTTGGTGTCCTTGTCGGCCCAGATCGTGGCCTGACCGCCAGCGAGGGAGATGGTCGCCGGACCGGCCGGAGTTGTCGCCCCGGCCCCGGGGTTGAGCGGACCGGTGTTGCCCTGTGCATTGGGCAGCGGTTGATTGAACTGGCGCGGGGCGGTCGCGCCTGGCGTTTCAGTTTTGGCCGACATCTGCTCCTTCAGGCGCGTCGCCAGATCGGTCGCATCCGAGTAGAGCAGGTAGCGCACATCCGTCCGGGTGCCGCTTTCCACCGGCGTATCGAGCTGCGCGACCAGCGCGCGCACGCGCAGGCGCGTGGCCGGATCGCCGCTGACGATGATGCTGTTGGAGCGGTCGTCCGCGACGATCTTGACCGCGCTGCCGGTCTCGCTCTGTGCGAGCAGCGAGTTCAGCACGCGCGCGGTGTCACCGGCAGCGGCGCTCTGCAGCGTCATGACATCGAAGTCCGGATTACCGATCTGATCGAGCCGCCGAACGATGCTCATCATGCGCGCCACGTTGCTGGCGTGATCGGACATGATGAGGATGTTGGCTCCCGTGACCGAAGAGAGCTGGGCATCCTGCGGCATGAGCGGGCGCAGCACCGGTACCAGCTGCGCGGCCGAGAGATTCTTCACCGCCATCACCTGCGTGACCACCTCATCGCTAGTCGCGCTGACATGCGCCGGCAGGTCGATCGAGGGGTACTGGCGCATGTTGGCATCGGGCACGATCTTCGTGATGTTGCCCTCGGTCACGGCCACGAAGCCGTGCACCTGCAGAATGGCCAGGAAAGCCTGCCAGAGCTCGGCCGTGGTCAACGGCGTGGTGAACACCACCGTGACCTGCGCGCGCACGCGCGGATCGGGAATGCAGTTGCGATGCGTGACATTGCAGACCTCGGTGATGATCTGCTGGATGTCCGTGTTGGTAAAGTTCATGGTGATGCGCTGCGAGCTGCCATCCAAACCGCCGTCCGCGCCCTGGGCCGCTGGCGCCGGATCCTGGGCCAGCGCGGCAGCTTGCCAGCCAGCGGCGAGCAGCAGCACGCCGCAGAGCACGGCGGTGCGCGCGAAACGGGGACAGGTGAGAGAGTGCGGCATCAGAGTTACCTGTGTGCGGTGGGCGGCGGACGGCGGTTTACTGCGCCCGCGCGCCAAAGGGTCCGCGCCGCAAGGGCGACGCAGTGGGGGGGGGCTGGGGGCCTGCAGCGCCGCTCTGGTCCAGCGGCAGGCTGGCGAGGTTCAGATTGACCTCCATCTGGGAGCCGTTACGCGCGACCGTTATCGAGGCGCTGCCCGCCGAGGACAGCGTCTGCAGGATCTCCAGTGCCCGGCCAGGGTCATCCAGCGTAGTGCCGTTGATCGCCGTGATCAGATCACCGGGCCTCAGGCCCAGCTGCCTGAAGGCCTGAGTGCCTCGAGGACCCCCGGGGAAGATACGATACCCCGACAGCTTTCCCTGGCTGAAAACCGGCTGCACACGCAATAGTCCCGCCAAAACGTCCGGATTACCGTGCGCCAGGTCCGCACGTGTGGCCGCGACGGGCGCATAGGAAACCCCGTTCAGGGCCGTGCGCGGTAGCATGAGAGTCTCAAGTCCCCCGTTGCGCTCGAGCAGGACGCGGTCGTCATACACCGCGTGCAGGTGTGCACCCCCTGGAATGGACGCGCCGACCGCATAGACCTTGGTATCGGCGGCATTGGCCCCAATGATGGCTTGACCCGCACCCGGCTGGCCCTTGACGGCAATCACGCCGGTGAGCACCAGCGGCATGGTCGTCGGGGGTGCATTGGTTCCGGCAGCCAGGGGCGGGGCCCCGAAGAGGTGCGCATCGACGACTGTCGCCAGCAGCAGCTGCGGGTTTTTGCTGTGCGGGCCAAAGGGCAGCGCGCGGACCGCCCCGGCTGCCGGGGTGGGCAGCGCGGGACCGGCCAGCGTGCGGCTGAGAATGAGGGCACTGTCCAGACCCAGAGCAATGATCAACGCCACGACCAAAAGCTGCGCTCCTCGTTCGGCAAACAGGCGCATCAGGTCCTGGGATGACATCAATTGGCTCGGCTCCGGCTGCGGGACTCGCTCCCATATAGTAGGAGACAGGGCCCCTGAGTACGACATGATACGGCGCGCTTGTTGGCGCTCTCAAGCGTTTGTTTCGTCAGACTTCTTTTGGTTCCGTCAGTCGCTCATTGCAGACAGCGCGTGCGGCTATGCGGACAGCGGATGCAGCCGATTGGCAAGGTGCAAGCGCGCGCTGCAGTGGATTAGACTTTGATGGCAACCACGCTGCAGTTGTGCGGCAAAATAGTGACGGTGACAGGCGGTTATCGTTATTTCGGACGGGCGGATGGAGCATAGACAATCTGGTCGCCCCGATACCGGCGTCACGGTCGAGGAGTCCCCGCCCGAGACGGCCGAGCCGCCGCTCTACCGGGTCATTCTCCTCAACGATGACTACACGCCGATGGAATTCGTCGTGGAGGTGCTGGAGCGATTCTTCGGTATGGACCGGACGATGGCGACCCGCGTTATGCTCGAAGTGCATACACGGGGCAAAGGGGTCTGTGGAGTCTTTACTTATGAAATTGCGGAGACCAAAGTGTCACAGGTGACCAGCTACTCGCGCGAGCACCAGCATCCGCTGCTGTGCACGCTCGAGGAGGCCTGAGCACCGCCGCATCAACCGGTGGAGTGAAGCTGTGTTGTCGAGTGAGCTCGAGTTCTGCCTCAATCAGGCGTTCCACCAGGCGCGCAGCGCGCGCCATGAATTCCTGACCGTCGAGCACCTGCTGCTCGCGATCCTCGATGCGCCCAAGGTGCGCGAAGTGCTCGAGGGCTGCGGCGCGGATCTCGAACGGCTCGGGACTGACCTGAAGCATCACGTGGAGACCAATACCCCGCGCCTCGCTCCGAGCGAGGAGCGCGAGGTACAGCCTACGCTGGGCTTCCAGCGCGTATTGCAACGCGCCGTATTCCACGTCCAGTCGAGCGGCAAGAAGGAAGTCGGCGTCGTCAATGTGCTGGTGGCGATCTTCAGCGAGAAGCAGAGCCATGCGGTCTTCCTGCTGGCGCGCGCACAGGTCACGCGCCTGGACGTCGTCAACTACATCTCCCATGGCCTCACGCGCACCGGCGATGCCAAGGCCGACAAGGACCGCGAGGATGCCGGGGTCGAGGGCGAGCGCGATACCGAGTCGGGCAGCGCGCTGGAGAAGTATGCGGTCAACCTCAACGCCCAGGCGCAGGAGGGGCGCATCGATCCGCTGATCGGGCGCAAGCTCGAGGTCGAGCGCACGATCGAGATTCTCTGCCGCCGCCGCAAGAACAATCCGCTGTACGTCGGTGAGGCCGGCGTGGGCAAGACGGCGATCGCCGAAGGGCTTGCCCGCCTGATCGTCGAGGGCCGTGTGCCCGAGGTGCTGGCCGACTGCACGATCTATGCGCTCGACATGGGCGCGCTGATCGCCGGCACCAAGTACCGTGGCGACTTCGAGAAGCGCCTGAAGGCCGTGGTCACCGAGCTCAAGAAGCAGCCCGGCGCGGTGCTGTTCATCGACGAGATCCACACCGTCATCGGCGCCGGTGCGGCCTCCGGTGGGGTCATGGACGCCTCCAACCTGATCAAGCCGGTGCTCGCCAATGGCGAGATCCGCTGCATCGGCTCGACCACCTACCAGGAGTACCGCGGCATCTTCGAGAAGGACCATGCGCTCGCACGCCGCTTCCAGAAGATCGACGTCGTGGAGCCCTCGGTGGCCGAGACCGTGGAGATCCTCATGGGCCTGAAGCCCAAGTTCGAGGAGCACCATGGCATCGAATACGCCGCCGATGCGCTGCGCGCGGCGGCAGAGCTGGCCGACCGGCACATCAACGAGCGCCATCTGCCCGACAAGGCCATCGATGTGGTGGATGAGGCCGGGGCGCGCCAGCGCCTGAAGCCCGCCGGCGAGCGTCCCACGCGCGTCGAGGTCGAGCACGTCGAGGACGTGGTCGCGCGCATGGCGCGCATTCCGCCGAAGAACGTGTCCTCCTCGGATCGCGAGCTGCTCAAGAACCTGGACAGAAATCTCAAGCTGGTGATCTTCGGGCAGGATCACGCGATCGGCACGTTGGCCGCCGCGATCAAGCTGGCCCGCTCGGGCCTGGGCGATCAGCGCAAGCCCGTCGGCAGCCTGTTGTTCGCCGGCCCGACCGGCGTTGGCAAGACCGAGGTGACGCGCCAGCTCGCGCTCGCGCTCGGCATCGAATTCGTGCGCTTCGACATGTCCGAATACATGGAGCGACACACCGTGTCGCGCCTCATCGGCGCACCACCCGGCTATGTCGGTTTCGATCAGGGCGGGCTGCTCACCGAGGCCATCAGCAAGCACCCGCACTGCGTGCTGCTGCTCGATGAGATCGAGAAGGCACACCCGGACGTGTTCAATCTGCTGCTGCAGGTCATGGACCACGGCACGCTCACGGACAACAACGGGCGCAAGGCCGACTTCCGCCACGTCATCATCGTCATGACCACCAACGCCGGTGCCCACGAGATGAGCCGGCCCTCGATCGGGTTTACCCAGGCGGACAATGCCAGCGACGGCTTGGAAGCCATCCGCCGCCTGTTCTCGCCCGAGTTCCGCAACCGCCTGGATGCGGTCATCCAGTTCGCGCCGCTCGATGCGCCCACCATCGAGCGCGTGGTCGACAAGCTGCTGATCGAGGTGGAGGCGCAGCTCGAGCCCAAGGGCGTCACGGTGAGCCTGGATGAGGCCGCGCGCCGCTGGATTGCGCAGAAGGGCTACGACCCGAAGATGGGGGCGCGTCCGATGGCACGGCTGATCCAGGAGCACATCAAGCGCCCATTGGCCGAGGAGCTGCTGTTCGGCAAGCTCGCCGGGGGTGGCCAGGTGCGCGTCTCGGTCAAGGCCGATGACAGCGGGTTGAATCTGGAGTGCACCCCGGCCCCGCAGCCGGAAGTCACCGCCTGAGCCGCGTCAGCGATCGGGCTGCGGGTCGACCGCGATCAGCGGCCGCGATAGACGATACGACCCTTGGACAGATCGTAGGGCGTCATCTCGACGGTGACCTGGTCACCGGTGAGGATGCGGATGTAGTTCTTGCGCATCTTGCCCGAGATGTGCGCCGTGACCACGTGGCCATTCTTCAGCTTGACGCGAAAGGTCGTGTTGGGAAGGGTCTCCATGACCTCTCCCTCCATCTGAATGGCATCTTCTTTCGGCATGCTGCGTTGCGTGGCCTCGCGTGCGGGGCGCGAATTGCAGCACAAAGGCGCCCGACAATGCAATCGAAGCGCGCCAGGGGGCCCGGTCATGCGACCGTGCCGGTACCGGGTGCAGGCAGAAAGCGCAGAAATTCGCGCCGCGGCATGGGCTGACTGCCAAGGCTGCGCAGATGCGCCGAGGGCAGCTGGCAGTCGATGAGCTCGATGGACTGTGTCGCGCAGTGATCGACCAGGCCCGCCAGTGCGGCCTTGGATGCATCGGTTTCATGGCTGAACATGGATTCACCGAAGAACACGCGCCCGAGCTGCACGCCGTACAGGCCGCCCACGAGCTGCCCGCCGCTCCAGGTCTCGTAGCTGTGAGCAAAGCCGCGCTGATGCAGCCGCGTATAGGCCGCATGCATCTCGGCGGTGATCCAGGTCCCGGGGGAGCCGGCGCGCGGGGCTGCGCAGGCTGTCACGACGGAGGAAAAGTCGCGGTTCTGGTGCAGGGTGAAGCCGCGCGTGCGCATGGAGCGCGCGAGGCTGCGGGAGCGGCGAAAGTGCTGCGGCAGCAGCACCTCACGCGGATCGGGTGACCACCAGAGCACCGGTTGGCCAGGCGAATACCAGGGAAAGATGCCGCGCGCGTAGGCCGCCAGCAGCCGTTCGGGTCGCAGATCCCCTCCCGCGGCCAGCAGACCCGGTGGGTCCGACAGCGCCATCTCCAGGGGCGGAAAGCGATCCGGGGGGTCGTCGGCAGACAGCCAGGTGATCATGCAGGACGACCCTGGCGCGTACGCTCAGGCCGCGGGCGGCTCGCGCGGGGTGGGCAGATGCTTGAACGGGGCGTGCGCCTCGGCCTCGCTGGCATAGGCATCGATGGCCGCGCCCTCGCGCACGAGATACGCACCGATCGCACGGCGCAGCGGCGCATCGGCGATCCAGTGCGCCGACCAGGTGACCGTCGGGGTGAAGCCGCGCGAGAGCTTGTGCTCGCCCTGCGTGCCCGGCTCAAAGCGCGCGAGCCCCTGCTCGATGCAGTAGTCGATGCCCTGGTAGTAGCAGGTCTCGAAGTGCAGGCTGTGGTAGTTGTCCTCGGCGCCCCAGTAGCGCCCGTAGAGCGTGTCGTGTGATCGCAGGAACACCGCGGCAGCGATGGGGCGACGCCCGTGGCGGGCGAGCTTGACGATGAAGCGCTCGCGTAAGGACCGGGCGATTTGGCTGAAGCAGGCGCGGTTCAGATAGGGCGTGTGCCCGTGGCGCAGGAAGGTCATGGCGTGAAAGGCATGCACGCGCTCGAGCGTGGCGTCGTCGAGCTCATGGCCGTGCAGCGTCGTGAATTCAATGCCCTGCTCGGCAATGCGGCGGCGCTCGCGATGCGCCTTCTTGCGTTTTTCCGCCGAGAAGCGCTGCAGGAAATCCTCGAAGTCGCGATACGCCTCGTTGTGCCACTGGAAATGGCAGTCGCGGCGCAGGAGCCAGCCGGCCCGCTCGCTGGCCGCGCGCGCCGGCTCATCCAGAAACAGTCCGTGCACCGAGGAGACCACACCCTCATCGGCCTGGCCGCGCATCCACTCGAGCAGCGCGGCGTGCAGCGCGGCTGCGGGCCGGTCCGAGCGGCTCAGCAGGCGCGGGCCGGTGGTCGGCGTGAAGGGCACCGCGCAGACCAGCTTCGGATAGTAGGACAGGCCGCGCTGCTCGGCGGCGCGTGCCCAGGCGAAGTCGAACACGAACTCGCCCCAGGAATGCTCCTTGCGATACAGCGGTGCCGCGGCGGCGAGCCCCTGCGCATCGAAGAGCAGCAGGTGCTGCGGTGTCCAGCCGGTGCGCGGGCTCGCGCAGCCGCTGTACTCGAGCGCATTCAGGAACTCATGCTGCAGGAATGGGTAGCTGCCGGCCAGCGCATTCCACTGCGCCGCGGGGATCTCGCTGATGCGCTCGAGTACCCGAATCTGCAGCGCGGATGTCACGCTGGGGCGGTGCTGGCCGATGCAGTGTGCGCGGCGTGATCGGACTGCTCGAGGTAACGGTCTGCGTCGAGCGCGGCCATGCAACCGGTGCCCGCGGAGGTGACCGCCTGGCGGTAGACATGATCAGCCACGTCTCCGGCGGCAAAGACACCCGCGACACTCGTGGCGGTGGCGTCGCCTTCCAGCCCGCCACGCACCTGCAGATAGCCCCCGCGCATCGCAAGCTGGCCCTCGAACAGCTGCGTGTTGGGCGTATGGCCGATGGCGACAAACACGCCGCTCACGCCGATGTCCTGGCTGGCATTGGTCAACGTGCTGCGCACGCGCACGCTGTGAACCCCGGCATCATCGCCCAGAACCTCTTCGACGCGGTGGTGCCAGAGCAGGGCGACCTTGCCTTCGCGCTCGCGCTCATGCAGCCGATCCTGCAGGATCTTTTCCGCGCGCAGCCGCTCGCGCCGGTGCACCAGCGTCACGTGCGAGGCGAGGTGCGAGAGATACAGCGCCTCTTCGACCGCGGTGTTGCCCCCGCCGATGACCGCCACGCGCTGACCCTTGAAAAAAAAGCCGTCACAGGTCGCGCAGGCCGACACGCCGCGACCGCGGAAGTGCTCCTCGGAGGGCAGTCCGAGATAGCGCGCCGAGGCGCCAGTGGCGATGATCAGCGCATCGCAGGTGTACCGGTCCGCGCCGTCGCCCTCGAGCAGGAAGGGGCGGCGCGACAGATCCACGCGCTTGATGTGGTCCGCGACGATCTCGGTGCCGAAGCGCTCGGCGTGCGCGCGCATGCGCTGCATGAGCGCGGGGCCCAGCAGCCCCTCGGCATCGCCGGGCCAGTTGTCCACCTCGGTCGTCGTCATGAGCTGGCCGCCCTGATCCAGCCCCGTGATGAGCATGGGCTTGCGATTGGCGCGCGCGGCATACACTGCGGCGGTGTAGCCAGCGGGACCGGAGCCGAGGATGACCAGCCGACGATGCTTGGGAGGAGTCATGTACAATTCCGGGATGCGAGCCTGGCTCGCAGCATTGAAATCGCATGGTAAGTAAGCACGACGAGAAGGCCAAGTCATATATTGAGTCCCCGGTGGCATATGCCCGCCAGTGAGTCGGCCGCGAGCTCACGTGCACCGTGGCGCGTCTCGGCTGCTCTGGCGCGCGGGCTGCGCGAGAGCGGGGCCATTGCACTGGCAGTCGTGGCACTGGTGCTGTGCGTGGCGCTGGTCACGTTCGATCCGCGCGATCCCGGTTTCTCCTTCACGGGCGCCGGCGCCGGTGTTCACAACCGTGTGGGGCCCGTGGGTGCGTGGTTCGCCGATGCGCTGTTCTGGATCTTCGGCCGTCCTGCCTACATCCTGCCGGTCATGCTCGGCTTTGCCGGCTGGCGCCTGATGCGTCGCCGTAACGAGCGCGATCCGCCTGCTTCGCATCTCACCACGGCGCTGCGCATCACCGGCTTTGCGGCGTTGATGGTCGCCAGCTGTGCACTGGCCACGCTGCACTGGAGTCCCGGCACGCTGCGCGAGGGAGCGGGTGGCATTCTCGGTGCGGCGACGGGCGATGTGCTGGCCTCGGGGCTCGATCTGCTCGGCGCAACGCTGCTGCTGCTGGCCGTCTGGATGGCCGGCGCGGCGCTGGCCTTCGGCGTCTCCTGGTTCGCCGTCATGGACCGACTGGGCCATGGCGTGTGGGCCGCGGTGCGCTGGGGACGCGAGCGCGTGCTCACTGCACGCGAGCGTGATGCCGGCCGCGCGGTCAAGGCCGAGCGCGCCGTCGTCGTGCAGGCCTCCCGCACGCGCAGCGCCGCGCGTCCCGCCCCACGCATCGAGTCGCCGGCACCTGCGCCGGCGAAGGGTCAGCGTGCCGAGCGCGAGCGGCAGGTGCCGCTGTTCGACTCCGCGGCCGGCCAGGCGCTGCCGCCGCTGACGCTGCTGGATGATCCACCCAATCGCGAGGCGTCCTATTCGCCCGAGGCGCTCGAGGCGATGTCGCGCCTGGTGGAGCTGAAGCTGCGCGACTTCGGTGTGGAGGTCGAGGTCGTCGCCGTGCATCCGGGGCCGGTGGTCACGCGCTTTGAGATGCGGCCGGCGCCGGGCGTGAAGGCCAGTCAGATCACCGCGCTGTCGAAGGACCTGGCGCGCGCACTCTCCACCATCAGCGTGCGCGTGGTCGAGGTCATTCCCGGCAAGTCGGTCATGGGGCTGGAGATCCCCAACGAGAAGCGCGAGCTGGTGACGCTCGGAGAGATCATCAAGTCCAAGGCGTACGAGGATGTCGACTCGCCGCTGGCGCTCGCGCTCGGCAAGGACATCGGCGGGGTGGCGATGGTTGCCGACCTGCAGCGCATGCCGCATTTGCTGATCGCGGGCACCACCGGATCGGGCAAATCCGTGGGGATCAACGCCATGATCCTGAGCCTGGTTTACAAGGCCAGCGCCGAGCACGTGCGTCTCATCATGATCGACCCGAAGATGCTCGAGCTGTCGGTTTACGAGGGCATCCCGCATCTGCTCGCCCCGGTGGTCACCGACATGAAGCAGGCGGCCAACGCGCTGCGCTGGTGCGTGGCGGAGATGGAACGGCGCTACCAGCTCATGGCCGCGCTCGGCGTGCGCAACATCGGCGGCTACAACAAGCGCGTCAGCGAGGCCAACGCGGCCGGCAAGCCCATCCTGGACCCGGTGCTGCTGCAGCGTGCTGCCAACGATCCGGGCATCGATCAGCGTGCCATTCCCAATCTCGAGCCGCTGCCCTTCGTGGTGGTGGTCATCGACGAGCTCGCCGATCTGATGATGATCGTCGGCAAGAAAGTCGAGGAGCTGATTGCCCGGCTCGCGCAGAAGGCGCGCGCCTCGGGCATCCACCTCATTCTGGCCACGCAGCGTCCTTCGGTCGATGTCATCACCGGTCTCATCAAGGCCAACATTCCCTCGCGCATCGCCTTTCAGGTGTCGGCCAAGGTCGATTCGCGCACGATTCTGGATCAGATGGGCGCCGAGTCGCTGCTCGGGCACGGCGACATGCTGTATCTGCCGCCCGGTACCTCCATGCCCACGCGCATCCACGGTGCCTTCGTCTCGGACCAGGAAGTGCACCGCGTCGTCGATGCCCTCAAGCAGATCCGCTCGCCGAGCTATATCGAGGAGGTGCTCAAGGGCCCCTCGACGCCGATCGCCGGCCTGTCCGGAGAGGATGACGAGGGCAGTGAGAGCGGCGGCGGCGATCCGGAGCAGGATCCGCTGTACGACGAGGCCGTGGCCGTGGTCACGCGCGACCGCAAGCCCTCGATCTCCTACGTGCAGCGACGGCTCAAGATCGGCTACAACCGTGCCGCGCGCATGCTCGAGGCCATGGAGAGCGCCGGCATCGTCGGTCCGCTGCAGTCCAATGGCTCGCGTGAGGTCCTGAGTCCCCCACCGGCGGGAGATTGACGATGAGCGCACGGTCGGCCGCCTTGGGGATGGGTGTCGGCGTCGTGGCGCTCCTCGGTCTCGCCTGCCCGTCGACGGCGCCTGCGAGGCAGGCCTCCGCGGTGTCCGCGGGCGCCCGCACGGCCGCCGCATCCTCCGAGACGGCGCTGGATCGCTACCTCGATGGCCTCACCACCCTGCGCACCGACTTCACGCAGAGCATCACCGACGCCGCCGGAAAGCCCTCGGCCGGCGGCACTGGCAGCCTCATCGTTGAGCGACCCGACCGCTTTCGCTGGGACTATCGGCCGGCGGACGCGGCGGGCGCTGCCGGCGGGGACCAAGAGAGGCAGGGGCAGGGGCAGGGGCAGGAGGCGCAGCAGGGGCAGCTGCTGGTCGCGGACGGCAGGAATCTCTGGTTCTACGACCGCGAGCTGGCGCAGGTCACGGTAAAGCCGATCGACACCGCCCTGTCGTCCACGCCGATCATGCTGCTGTCCGGCTCCTCGAAGGCACTGCGCGCACAGTTTGATATCTCCACTCAGCCATCCGAGCAGGGACTGCAGTGGGTGCAGGTGCGCCCGCGGGGCGCACAGGCCGATTTCAGCGAGGCACGCCTCGGTTTTCGGGGCGATGAGCTCGAGCGCATGATCGTGCACAACATGCTCGGCCAGACGGTGCAGCTGGATTTCTCGCACAGCCGCCGCAACGCGCCGGTGGACGCAGCCCTGTTCACCTTCACCGTGCCCCCGGGCGTGGACGTGATCGGCAAGCCGCTGCCCGCCGGCGGCTCCGCTGCTGCGGGGCACTGAGGGGGCACTGATGCCGCGGGTGGCCGTGGTATCGTGACTTCGTGGCACGACGCAGCTCGATGCAGCGTTCCCTGGGGCTCGAGGCCAGCCGGGACTGGCAGCCGCTGGCCGATCGCATGCGGCCGCGAACGCTCGAGGATTTCGTCGGGCAATCGCACCTGCTGGCCGCCGGCAAGCCGCTCTACGAGGCCATCGTCGCCGGACAGCCGCATTCCCTGATCCTCTGGGGCCCCCCGGGCACGGGTAAGACGACGCTGGCACGCCTGATTGCCGCGCGCTCGCAGTCGCAGTTCATTGCTCTTTCGGCTGTCCAGGCTGGTATCAAGGACATACGCGATGCCGTCTCCCAGGCACAGCAGGCGGCCGCTGAGGGACATCCGACGGTGCTGTTCCTCGATGAGGTGCACCGCTTCAACAAGGCCCAGCAGGACGCGTTCCTGCCTCACGTCGAGGATGGCACGCTGACGTTCATTGGTGCGACCACGGAGAACCCGTCCTTCGAGATCATCGGGGCGCTGCTCTCGCGGGCGCGCGTCTATGTGCTCAAGTCGCTCTCGGCCGAGGAGCTCGCGCGACTCGCCGCCCGGACGCTGGCCGATACCGAGCGTGGACTCGGCCGCTCCGGTCTGACGATCGACGATGACGCGCTTGCCCTGCTGGCGCAGGCGGCTGACGGCGATGCGCGCCGTGCGCTGGGCATGCTCGAGCTTGCCGCCGGGCTGGCGGGCGCCGGTGGCGGTGGCGTGATCACGCTCGCTCACGCGCACGAGGTGGCCAGCGGCGGAAGGCGACGTTTCGACAAGGGCGGCGAGCAGTTCTACGACCAGATCTCGGCACTTCACAAGGCGGTGCGCGGCTCCGACCCCGATGCGGCCATCTACTGGCTGGCGCGCATGCTCGACGGTGGGTGCGATCCGCATTACCTCGCCCGACGCATCACGCGCATGGCCATCGAGGACATCGGACTCGCCGACCCGCGCGCGCTGCAGTTGGCGCTGGAAGCCTGGCAAACCTTCGATCGGCTCGGGACACCCGAAGGTGATCTGGCGCTGGCGCAGGCCGTGATCTACCTGGCTGTGGCAGCCAAGAGTAACGCGGCCTACGTCGCCTTTGGCGAGGCGCAGGCCGACGTCGAGCGCTACGGGTCGCTCGAGGTGCCGCTGCGATTTCGCAACGCGCCGACCGGTCTCATGAAGCAGCTGGGCTACGGCAGTGGCTACCGCTATGCGCACGACGAGCCCGACGCCTACGCGGCCGGGGAGCGCTATCTGCCCGACGAGATGCCCGACCGGCGTTACTACCAGCCGACCTCGCGCGGCCTCGAGCAGCGCATCGGCGAGCGACTCGAGCAGCTGCGTGCCGCAAATTCACGCTCCCAGAGTAATCCGACGTCGGCCGACCCGCAGGACTCGGCGAGCGCCCCGGAAGAACCCCGGGCAGATCGGCCATCCGGCCCATCCGGCTGATCGTCAGCGAAAGTCCTGGTCGCTCGGGCCGCTGGCTGGAGGCGCAAGCTCTGCGGTCCGCAAGCGACTGGATATCAGGTAGGCGAGACCCAGGCCGAGGGGCACGAGACCCCACCAGGCAGCGTTATGTTTATTTCCCGTCCACCACAGCGCCACACCGATCGCGATGCCGACGAACGTCAGGATCAATCCCCTCTCCCGTGTGCGTTCGCGATTGCGACGGCCTGCGCGATCCCGAGACTGGAAGATCTCAGGCGGCAGGGGAGGCAGTTCCATGCCCTTTTCGATCGCTGCCATGCGTTCGCGATGCACGGCGTTGAGGATTTCGCGTTTGCGCAGGAAATCCACATAGATGCTGAGCATCGCCAGACCGATGCCCATGACGATGGCGACGATGGGGATCATCAGCGACAGCAGATCGGGCGTGATGAACTGATTGGTAGTCATGGCGCGCTACTCCCCGTGCAAAGTGAGGTATGGGCGGTTGGAGCTTGATACCCCGGCAGTCTCCGGTCGGTTTCATCCGTGCCCGAAGCGCGTGACTGCGCAAGCTTGAAACCGCGGCGCCGCGCGGCGGGTATAAAGCCCGGAAGGGGGGCTGCATGCAGACGGCGGACGTCCGTGCCGCGAGCAATGATCAGGAGGTGCTGCAGCTGCTGCGAGCAGGCGAGGCCGGTCGTGCGTTTGCGCTGCTGCTGCCACGCTTCGAATCGAAGATCTATCGGCTCTGCTACGCCCTGCTGCGCGAGCGAACCCAGGCGCAGGACGCTGCGCAGGAGAGCCTGGTGCGCATCTGGAGGACCCTGCACCGCTATGATGGACGTGCCGCCCTGTCGACCTGGATCTACGCGATCACGCGTAACCGCTGCCTCAGCGCGCTGGAGCGACGGCGCAGGGCCGACGGTGCCCGCGCTGACGTATCCGCTGCGGACGATGAATTGGCGGGGATGCCGGTGCAGCTGCCCTGCTCCGACGCGGGCGGGCCCTCCTCGCAGCAGCGCGATGCGCAGCTGCGCTCGCTGGTCGATGCGTTGCCGGAGCGGCTGCGACGCGTGCTGGTGCTGTACTATTTCGAGGAGCGGTCTGTCGATGAGGTTGCAAGCATGCTCGGTTGCCCCGCAGGCACCGTCAAGACTCACCTGTTTCGTGCGCGTGCTGCGCTCGCCGGACGACTTCGCGCGCTCGGCTTGCACGATCCGTGCGCATGGCTGGGAGGCGAGCCATGACGCGTGAACCATTCGATGCCGAGCTTGACCGCGCGCTCGATGCGGCCCTGGGGCGCGTGTTGGTCGCGCCTGATCTGCCGCAGGGGTTCGACGAACGATTGCGGCTGGCCCTGGTGCGTGCGGCCGCCCAGGGGGTTGATGCGCCCACGCTGGCGCAGCTGCGCCAGCGGCTCGAGCGCGAGCAACACGCACGACTCACTGGATTGCAGCAAGACTATCTGCGCCTGCGCCGGCGCACTTTGGCGGCCCTCATCGGCGGCGCGTTTGCAGCCGGCGCAGCCGCAGCGCTCGCGATGCCCTGGCTCGTGGGCCACATCGGCCGCAGCGCGCCGCTGCTCATGGCAGCCTGCGGAGCATCGCTCGGTCTGGCCATCGGTTTTGGAAGCTGGCTCATGCGTCCGGGAGTTGCGTTGCGGCAGTTCGATATCCAACAGGGCGAGTCATGATTGATCCGAAGCTGCTGCGCTCGGACCCCGAGTCCGTGGCGCTCAATCTCGCTCGTCGCGGGTACCGGCTCGACGTCGCGGCCCTGCAGGCGCTCGAAGAGCGACGGCGGCACTGGCAGATTGAGACCGACCGGCTGCGCGCCGCGCGCAATGCGCATGCGAAGTCGGTGGGGCAGGCCCGCGGGCGCGGCCAGGATATTGCGCCGCTCGTGGCCGAGGGGGAGGCGCTCACGCGCGAGCTCTCTGGCGCCGATGAGCAGCTCTCGGCGGTGCAGACGGAGCTGGATCGCTGGCAGCTGGACCTGCCCAATCTGCTGCACGAGTCGGTTCCGGAAGGCGTCGATGAGAGCGCCAACGTCGAGGTCGCGCGTGTGGGTGAGCCGCCGGGCTTCGACTTCAAGCCACGCGATCACGTCGAGATCGGCGAGCGGCTCGCGGGCCTGGACTTCGAGGCGGCAGGGCGCATCTCTGGCGCGCGCTTCGTCGTCATGCGCGGTGCGCTGGCACGGCTGCAGCGTGCGCTGGCGCAGTACATGCTCGACCTGCACACGACGCAGCATGGCTATACGGAAATCTACCCGCCGTACCTGGTCGCCGCGCATACACTGATGGGCACGGGGCAGCTGCCCAAGTTCGAACAGGATCTGTTCGCGCTGCGGGCCGAGCACCCGCTGTATCTGATCCCCACCGCCGAGGTACCGCTGACGAACCTCGTGCGTGAGCAGATCGTGGCCGCCGAGACACTGCCGCTGAAACTCGTGGCGCACACACCCTGCTTTCGCTCCGAGGCCGGTGCCGCCGGCCGCGACACGCGCGGCATGATCCGTCAGCACCAGTTCGATAAGGTCGAGCTGGTGCAGATCGTGCGACCGCAGGACTCCTACGCTGCGCTCGAGGCGCTGCGCGGTCATGCCGAGGCCGTGCTCGCGGGACTGGGTCTCGCCTATCGAGTGGTGGCGCTGTGCGGCGGGGACGTCGGCTTTTCCAGCGCCAAGACCTATGATCTGGAGGTGTGGCTGCCTTCGCAGCAGCGCTATCGCGAGATCTCCTCATGCAGCAACTGCGAGGCTTTCCAGGCGCGACGCATGCAGGCACGCTGGCGCAATCCGGATACCGGCAAGCCCGAGCCTCTGCACACGCTCAACGGCTCAGGTGTCGCCGTGGGCCGCGCGCTGGTGGCGGTCCTCGAAAACTATCAGCGCCAGGACGGCAGCGTCGAGGTTCCCGCCGCGCTGCGTTCATACATGGGCGGCCTGACGTCGATCAGCTGAGGCCATCGATCAGCTGAGGCTATCGAGCAGCGCGGCCACGTGCAGCGCCCGCCGACCGGATCCGTCCGCGATCTGCTGGCGGCAGCTGGTGCCATCGGCCACGACGATGGCATCCGGCCGCGCGCGAATGGCCGGCAGCAGCGCGAGCTCGGCCATCTTCATCGACACCTCGAAGTGCCTGGCGTCATAGCCGAAGCTGCCGGCCATGCCGCAGCAGGAGGTCTCGATCAGCTGCGGGCTGGCATCCGGAATCAGCCGCAGCAGCTCCAGCAACGGTGCCGCCGCGCCAAATGCCTTCTGATGGCAATGCCCATGCACGAGGATGGGCGCGCCCGCGGGCTTGAGCACGGGGGCGAATCGACCTGCCCTGGCTTCGCGGGCCAGAAACTCTTCGAACAGCAGCGCCTGAGCGGCCACCGTGTGTGCCTTCTCACCCAGGCCCATCACCAGCGCTTCATCGCGCAGTGTCAGCAGGCAGGCGGGCTCCAATCCGACGATGGGAATGCCGGCCTGCGCCAGCGGCAGCAGGGCGTCGATGAGCGCGGAGACTTTCGACTTCGCCTGTTGCACCATGCCAGCGGCGAGGAAGGTACGCCCACAGCACAGGGCACCCCGATCCTTCCCGATCAGATGCAGCGTGTAGCCCGCTCGGTTCAGTACCCGGGCGGCGGCGCGTGCATTGTCGCTCTCGAAGGTCGCATTGAAGGTGTCCACGAACAGCACCGCCGCCTTGTCCGCCTGCAGGGCGGCCTCGCGACTGGAAAAAATCCCTGCATCATGGCTGCGCCAGAATGTGTCGCGGCGCCAGCGGGGCAGGGGCCTGCGCGCCGAGAGACCGAGCAGCCTTTCGCCGAGCGGCTTCAATCCGGGCAAGCGCTCGCGCAGATTGGCGAGGAAGGGGACGCGGCTGACGATGTCTGCATAGTCGGGCAGGTGAGCGATCAGACGTTCCTTGAGGGCGAAGCCATGACGAGCCCCGTAATGCGCCAGCACCTCGATTTTCATCTTTGCCATGTCGACGCCGGTGGGACATTCGCGCCGGCAGCCCTTGCACGACACGCACAGCTCGAGGGTGTCGTGCAGCTCCTGGCCGCTCAGCGCCCCGGGGCCGAGCGTGCCCGAAAGCGCGAGCCTGAGGGTGTTGGCACGGCCGCGTGTGAGATGCCGCTCGTCGCGTGTGACGCGATAGGAGGGGCACATCGTGCCGGCATCGAACTTGCGGCAATGACCGTTGTTGTTGCACATCTCCGCGGCCTTGGCAAAGCCGCGCGCGGGATCGCCGCCGCTGCCGGGCGGCGTGATGCGCTGGGTGACCGGATCGTTGCTCACATCCCAGGCCGTCCAGTCGAGCACGGTATCGAGCGGCTGGACCTGGTAGGGATGCGGCGAGCCGGGCGGCGCATAGCGCAGCAGGGACAGATCGTCCATGGGCGGCGGATCGACGATGCGCTGTGGGCTGAACAGGTTGATGGGGTCCAGCTCGCGTTTGATCGCCGCGAACGCCTCGGTCAGCGCCGGCCCGAACTGCCATGCGATCCACTCGCCGCGGCACAGGCCATCACCGTGCTCGCCGCTGAAGGCGCCGCGGTATTTGCGCACCAGCGCGGCGGCTTCCTCGGCGATGGCGCGCATCTTCGCGGGCCCGTCGCGGCGCATGTCGAGAATCGGGCGCACGTGCAGCGTGCCGACCGATGCATGCGCATACCAGGTGCCATGGGTGCCGTGACGGGCGAATACCTCGCTCAGCGCCGCGGTGTACTCGGCCAGATGCTCGAGCGGCACGGCACAGTCTTCGATGAAGCTGACCGGCTTGCCATCGCCCTTCAGGCTCATCATGACGTTCAGGCCGGCCTTGCGTACTTCCCACAGATTTCTCTGCGCCTGCTCCTGCGCCATCTCGACCACGCTGCCGGGCAGGCCGAGATCGCCCATCAGCGCGACCAGTTGCTTCAGTCTGCCGAGGAGTGCAGCCTGGTCGTCGCCGGAAAATTCCACCAGCAGAATGGCATCGGGACGTCCAAGCAGCGCCGCCTCAATGGTAGGGCGAAACTCTGGATTGGACAGCGACAGCTCGATCATGATGCGATCGACGAGCTCTACTGCGCTCGGAGCGAGCTTCGCGATGTGCTGGGCCGCGTCCATCGCTGCATGGAAGCTCGGAAAATTCACGACCCCCAGCACCCTGGCTGGCGGTATCTCGGCGAGCCGCAGCGTCAGGTGCCGGCTGAAGCAGAGCGTACCTTCTGATCCGACCAGCAGATGGGCGAGGTTGACGCTCTGATCAGCGGTATACGGACGCACGCTGCGCGGTTCGAAGATGTCGAGGTTGTAGCCGGCGACGCGACGCAGCTCGCGCGGCCATTGCGTATCGATCTCGGCCCGGTGGCGCTGCGCCAGGTCGTGTACGAAGGAGGCGATGCGCGCGGCGCGACCAGTGAGTCGCGCCAGCGGGCCGAAGCTGAGCTCCTCGCCATCGGACATCCATGCCGTGATGCCGAGCACGTTATGCACCATGTTGCCGTACACGACGGAGCGCGATCCGCAGCTGTTGTTGCCGGCCATGCCGCCCAGCGTCGCCTGCGCGCTGGTGGATACGTCCACCGGAAACCAGAGCCGCTGCGGCCTGAGCGCGGCGTTCAACTGATCGAGCACCACGCCGGGCTCCACCGTGGCCGTGCGCGCCTGGGCGTCGATCTCGAGGATGCGGCAGAGATGTTTGCTGGTATCGATGACCAGCGCGGCGCCTACGGTCTGGCCGCACTGGCTCGTGCCTGCCCCACGCGGCAGCACCGGCACGGCAAGCTCGCGCGCGATGTCGATGGCGGCGCGCACGTCACGCGCGCTGCGCGGCACGAACACGCCCACGGGCATGATCTGATAGATCGAAGCGTCGGTGGCGTAGCGGCCGCGGCTGCCGGTGTCGAACAGCACCTCGCCCTCGGTCTCAGCCCTGAGCCTCAGGGCGAGCGTGCGGGCGGTGTCGGTGCTGGGCGCCCCTGGCGCGGCGGAAAGTGTTGCGACCATCTGATCTGAAGAGGTGGGTGGCGGGCGCAGCGCGGACCGAGCGGACACACGGCGCGCCGGCGCACGCCGATCTGCTCTGCGCTCGGTGTGGCTGATCGGGTATTATCGCCACTGGCCATTCGAATGCCAAAGCGAATGGCACCCCTTCAACCCTACCAACCCCTAGCGGCAACACAGCCATGCTGACCCTGGATTTTCACCCCGTCGGACGACACTTCCTGCAGGTTCCGGGACCGAGCCCGGTACCCGAGCGCATCCTGCGGGCCATGAGCCTGCCCACGATCGATCATCGTGGGCCTGAATTCGGTGCTCTGGGGCTGCGCGTGCTGAGCGAGCTTCGTACCCTCTTCAAGACACGCCATCCGGTGATTCTCTACCCGTCCTCGGGTACGGGTGCCTGGGAGGCTGCGCTGAGCAATACGCTCAGTCCGGGCGACCAGGTGCTGATGTATGAAACCGGCTATTTCGCGGTGCTGTGGGCACGCATGGCGCAACGGCTGGGACTGACGACGGAGATTCTGGAGTGGCGCGGTTCGGATCCGATCCTGCCGGCCGCGCCAGGCTGGCGTCATGGCGTGCCCGCGGCGCTCATCGAGGAGCGGCTGGTGGCCGACAAGCAGCATCGCATCAAGGCGGTCTGCGTGGTGCACAACGAGACCTCCACCGGCGTCACGTCCGACATGGCGGCGATACGCCGTGCCATCGATGCTGCCAGACACCCCGCGCTGTTCATGGTCGACACCGTCTCTGGCCTCGCCAGCGCCGACTATCGCCACGACGAGTGGGGCGTGGATGTCTCGGTCAGTGGCTCCCAGAAGGGGCTCATGATGCCGCCGGGAATGGGCTTCAACGCAATCTCGGCACGCGCGCTGGAAGCGTCGAAAACAGCCAGGCTGCCGCGTTCCTATTGGGCGTGGGACGATATGCTCGAGGCGAATCAGACCGGCTATTTCCCCTACACCCCCAATACCAATCTGCTCTATGGCCTCGCCGAGGCGCTGGAGATGCTGGCGGACGAGGGTCTCGACACGGTATTTGCACGCCATCGTCGCTGGGGCGAAGCGGTGCGTGGTGCCGTGAATGCCTGGGGCCTGCCGATTCAGTGCGCGGACCCGAAGCTGTATTCGCCTGTCTCGACCGCGGTCATCATGCCCTCGGGCGTCAATGCCGATGCGGTACGGGCCGACATCCTCAAGCGCTTCGATCTGTCGCTGGGCATGGGCCTCGGCAAGATCCGGGGGCGCGTATTCCGCATCGGTCATCTGGGCAACAGCAACGATCTCACCGTGCTGGCCGCACTGGCCGGCTGCGAGATGGGGCTGAAGCTGGCAGGTGTCGATCTGGCAGGCAGCGGTGTCGCCTTTGCCATGGAGTACTTCGCTGCCCATCCGATCCCGCAGGCGACCCAGGCGAGCACGGCGGAAGTGCGCGTCGCCTGAAACCTGAGGGTCCCGGCCAACAGGGGGTTGGCATGCGCATGCTGGGACGCTGATGGCTCGCGGCGAGCAGACGTCGCGCGCTCGCCGGGGAATGCGACGGGCCAGGCCGCGTGCGCGCAATGCGCGCCGGGCTCCCGCGGCGATCAGGCTGGGCGATGCGGGCCTGGATCTGCAGACGTTGCGCGGCATCCTGCAGCGTCCCTGCAAGCTGCGACTGGGGCGCGCACAGCTTGCGCGCGTGCGTGCGGCCGCAGCTCTGATCGAGCGTATCGCTTCCGGCCCGAGCAGCGTTTACGGCGTCAACACCGGCTTCGGCTCGCTGGCACAGACCCCGATCGCGCGCGATGAGCTCGAGCAGCTGCAGACCAATCTGGTGCTGTCGCATGCTGCCGGTACCGGTGCGCTGTTGCCGGACTCGATCGTGCGCCTGGTGCTGGTGCTGAAGATCGCAAGCCTCGCGCAGGGATTCTCCGGCGTGCGGGCAGCTACCATCGGCGCGCTGCAGCGCCTGCTGGAGAGCGAGCTGTATCCCTGCGTGCCATCGAAGGGCTCCGTCGGCGCCTCGGGGGATCTGGCCCCGCTGGCGCATATCGCGGCGACGCTGCTCGGCGTGGGCATGGCGTCGCATCGCGGACGCACAGTGAGGGCGAAGCAGGCGCTGCGTCTGATCGGGCTCGAGCCGCTGCAGCTTGCACCCAAGGAAGGCCTGGCGCTGTTGAATGGCACGCAGGTGTCCACCGCGTTGGCGTTGGCCGCGCTGTTCGTGATCGAAGACTTGTTTGCCGCCGCGCTCATCGCCGGGGCCATGTCCCTGGATGCCCTCAAGGGCAGCGATGTGCCCTTCGACGATCGCATCCATCGCCTGCGCCGGCACGAGGGACAGCGTCGCGTGGCACGTGCGCTGCGCGGGTTGCTCGCGGGCAGTCACATCCGCGCCTCACACCTGCAATGTGGCCACGTGCAGGACCCATACTCACTGCGTTGCCAGCCGCAGGTGATGGGTGCGTGCCTGGAGTTGATCGGATCGGCCGCGGGCACGCTGTTACGCGAGGCCAATGCCGTCACCGACAATCCCCTGGTGTTCGCGCGCGAAGGGGAGGTGCTCTCCGGTGGCAACTTTCACGCCGAGCCCGTCGCCCTGGCCGCCGACATGCTGGCGCTCGCCGTGGCGGAGATCGGCTCGATGTCAGAGCGGCGCGTGGCGCTGCTCACCGATACGAAGATGAGTGGCCTGCCCGCCTTTCTGGTCGAGCACAGCGGTCTCAACTCCGGCTTCATGGTGGCGCAGGTCACCGCCGCGGCGCTTGTCTCGGAAAACAAGCTGCTCGCGCACCCGGCCAGCACCGACAGCATTCCGACCTCCGCCAACCAGGAGGATCACGTGTCGATGGCGACGCACGCGGCGCGGCGCCTGCTGGAGATGGCCGAGAATACCGCGACCGTCGTGGCCATCGAGCTGCTGGCGGGGGCGCAGGGGCTGGAGCTGCACCGACCGCTGAGGAGCTCGCGCATCCTGCAAAGGGCGCTGCAGAGCGTGCGCGCCCGTGTGCCGCACTATGAGCGCGACCGTTTCTTCGCGCCGGATATCGAGGCGGCGCGCACTCTGGTGCTCTCAGGCGAGCTGCGCGAGCTGCTCAGGCCGCTGCTCACGGTGTTGCCGCGGTGACTGGGCAGCCGTGACCCGGTCGCGGCAGTGCTCCTATAATGGCCGGGAGCGGGGCCGCCTTTCGTCCGCAAAATTGCAGAGGCAACATGGCACTCAAACGTTCAGCCAAAGGGTTCGGCAAGTCGGTGAGCAAGCCGATGGCCTCCGCCGTCGGTCACGTCGAGGCCAGGACGCGGCAGCAGATGGTCGGCGGCCAGGCCTACGAGGGATGGTTGTGCAAGGATCCCAAGTGCGCTCGGGTCATTGCCATTGCGCCGCCACCCGCGGGTACCAAACAGGCCGCCGGCGGTTCCGAGGATCGCCTGGTGGCCCTGAAGTGCCCGCATTGCGGTAACGAAGATCTCTATCGCTGGAACCAGCGCGCCGAGCATACCTACCAGCCGCCACACAGCAGCTGAGCGGTCATCACCGGAGAGGTGGCAGAGCGGTTGAATGCACCGATCGAAGGAGTCAGCGTGGCCGTCTCAATCGCTCGCCAATCGCCTCGTCCTGTACGCGTTACGCAGTTTGATGCGCAGTTCGATATCGTCGTCGTCGGCTGCGGCGGCATCGGGCTCGCTGCCGCGCTGTTTTCGCGCTGGCATGGCAACCAAGTCGTGATCCTGGAGAAGGCTGCCGAAATCGGCGGCACGACCCGCAAGGCCGCGTTCTGGTATTGGGTCCCCAATAACAAGGCGATGCAGGCAGCGGGTATCCCGGATAACAGGGAAGACTGCCTGCGCTACATGGCGCGGTTGTCACACCCCGAGCACTACGATCCGAGGGCACCGCATCTCGGCCTTACCCCCTGGGAGTACGGGATGTGCGCGGCGATCTATGACAACGCCTGCGTGGCGACGGAGTTGCTGGCCGATAAGCTTGCGCTCGAGTATCGGCACTGTGCGGCCGTGCCCGACTATTGGGCCGAGCTGCCGGAAGACAAGGCGCCCACCGGGCGGATCCTGTTGCCCAAGGCGGCGAATGAATCGATGTCGAACGGCGGAGAAGTCGCGATCCGCACGATGGGGGCGGCGGCCTTGCGCGATGGCATCGAGATTCGTACCAACCATCGGGTCCAGCGCGTCGTGATGGATGATGCCGGCCGCGTGGTCGGCGTCGAAGCCGACACCGCCGCTGACGGGGTGATTCGCGTCAAGGCGCGAAAGGCCGTGATTTTTGCGTCCGGCGGCTTCACCCACGATGCCGAATTGCGCAGGAATTTCCTCAGCGCACCGGTGTTCGGCGGCTGCGCTGCGCATAGCAACGAGGGGGATTTCGTACTGATCGGCTCCGCCGTCGGCGCGGCCTTGCGCAACATGAACTACGCCTGGATGTGCCCCATCATCCTGGAGAAGGCACTCAAGCATGATCCTACGCTGAGCGGGACCTTCTCCCCTTCGGGCGACTCCATGATTTGGGTCGACCGCAGTGGCCACCGCGTCACAAATGAGAAGCTCGCCTATAACGAATCGGCGCAGGCCTTCTTTAAGTGGGACCCGGCCAGGTCAGAATATCCAAACCTGGTGCTGATTGCGGTCTGGGACCAGCGCAGCCAGGATCATTGCGCCAGCGATGAATACGGCCGCTTCATCGTGCCACCGGGCACGGATGATTCGCATGTCATCAAGGGAGACAGCATCGAGGCGCTGACCGCCGCGATCAGGGATCGATTCGAACGCGTGGGGCCTGCGATCGGGCACATGAGCATCGATCCCGATTTCGGCGCCCATCTGCGCGCCACCATTGCGCGCTTCAATGAATTCGCCCGCCAGGGCAAGGATCTCGATTTCCATCGCGGCGAGCGTCAGGTTGAATTGCTGTTCAATGGTCCGACCGCGGCCGACCCAGTCGGGCCGAACCCCACCATGTACCCGATCAGCGAGCATGGCCCCTATTACGCGGCGCTCATGACGGGGGGAACGCTCGACACCAAGGGGGGGCCTATGACCAACAGCGACGGCCAGGTGCTCGATGCGATGGGCCAGCCGATTCCCGGACTCTACGGTGCCGGCAATTGCGTGGCATCGCCCTCGGGGCGAGCCTACTGGGCGGGCGGCGCGACGCTCGGATCTCATCTGGCCTTCGCTTATCTCGCCGCCAACGCCGCCCACCGCGAGCCGGTAAAGGTCTCAACGCGTACCTGAATGGCAGGAGTGGCGGCCGTAATGGGGCCGGACCGGCCTGTACCCGTGGTTTGCTCGTTTTCCGTGTTTGCGCTGCAGCAAGCCCGCGCTTACTTTCCAAGTGCGCCGAGTCCAGGTGCCGTATGGCTTCTTGTCCAAAGTCTGCGGCTGATCTCGGGGGCAGGGCCCGGTGAATCAAATATGGGGGGAGAGCTCCAGCCTCAGCAAAGGATGTCGGATCAAAAGCGAGTAAGGCAAAATATCTCGCAAGCTGCTGACACGCTTGAAAATGGAGAGGTGGCAGAGCGGTTGAATGCACCGGTCTTGAAAACCGGCGTGCCCTCACGGGCACCGTGGGTTCGAATCCCACCCTCTCCGCCACTATTTTCACCGCGCTGCCTGCCTCCAGGCGATGCAGAATTCATGAATGCATGGTCAGGAAATTGACTGTGCTTACGGATTCTGCAGAGCGGAATCGCCGCCTGTAGTCTTGCGGACCCATGTCCAATCGATCGGCGAAGCGTCGACGCAGGTGCTCGGCACTCTCAAAGCCGCAGCGCGCGGCTATCTCCTTGATGGCCATATCGGTGGTCTCGAGATAGCGCCTCGCTGCATCGATGCGCGCATCGTTCACGAACGACAGGAGCGTCGTTCCAGTGGACTTGCGAAATACGCGTGACAGGTTACGGGCGCTCATGTGAAACCGTTCGGCTACCGCTGAGACCGAATGGTTGGCCTGCAGGTGCTGGAGAATATATTCCTGGATACTGGCAACCGGGGAATCGGAGCTCGCCTGAACCTCGAGCAGTGGGCTGAACTGCGATTGGCCGCCCATTCTCCGCAGATAGACGATCAAATACTTGGCGACGGCCAGCGCCATCGCCTTGCCGTAGTCCTCCTCGATCAGCAGCAACGAAAGGTCGATCCCGGCGGTGACGCCGGCGGTCGTATAAAGGGAGCCGTCCTTGATATAGATGCGGTCGGGATCGATGTTTGTGTCCGGAAACATGCTTCGCATGCGGGCGACGTCCATCCAGTGCGTGCTGACGGTGCGGGACTTAATCAATCCTGCGGCCCCGAGGGCGAAGCCGCCATTGCATATCGCGCACAGGCGTCGGCAATTTCGGGCTTGTTCCGAGACCCAATTGGTGACCGCGGAGTCGTCGAGCACATCGAACACACCCAGTCCGCCGGGGACCAGCACGGTGTCGAACGGCCTGGCGGCGTCGAATATCGTGCGGGTCGGCATGATCGTGATGCCGCTGGATGATCTGATGGGACCTCGAGAGGTTCCTATGGTGTGTATTTCGTAGCTACAGGCACCGTTACTGATGACTTCGACTTCACCAAAGGCATCACTTGGCCCCGACAAGTCCAGAAGCTGGAAGCGCGGAAAGAGTAGTACAGCAACCGAAATTTTGCGCATATCGTGAATTTCGAGACACCAACCGCCGCTGCAAATGCGTCTGCCGCCTCAGCCATCGGAGCCAACCTGGAGACACAATTGCCGTTCGACTTCCTGTACCGTGAGCATGCCACGCTCTTGCAAGAGTCGGACCAATGCCAGCAAGAAGCGCTGGTAGTAATTCCAGGGCAGGCGCGCCGCATCCTCGCAGCCTTCCCATTCAGCGATCGAACGGATGAGCTGCTGCCGGAAGTCTTCCCACTCGAAATGTCCTTCCTTGGAGATCGCGAGCGTCAGGCCGAATACCTCACGCTGCCACTGCGCCGAAAAGGCCACCCGCCCGCCGGTGCGGGGGGGTGAATCGGGATTTCCAAGCATGTTGGAGAGGGCGTACTCCTCGAACGACGTGAACATGACGCCACCCCTACACTGCGGCAGGCGGCAGCGCCAACGCGACACCCATCATCGATTCAGGTGTCACCAGCGCGGCAAGCTGCTCCTCCGTCAGCTTCTCGGTTCCGGCCGGACGTTCGGGGACGACGAACCAGCGGATCTGGGCGCTGCTGTCCCAGACCTTGACTTCCTTGTCCGCGGATATGGAGACGCCGAATTCCTGCAATACGGTGCGAGGTTCACGCACCCCGCGGGCTCGGAACACCGGATCCTTGTACCAGTAGGGCGGTAGTCCGAGCACCGGCCAGGGATAGCAGGAGCACAGGGTACAGATGATCAGGTTATGGACCTCTGGCCCGTTGGCGACCGCCGCCATGTGTTCTCCTTCGGCACCCTCCATGCCGGCCGCGACACTGAGCTCGGCGATCGCTTTGGGCGTATCCTCCAGCAAGCGGCGCTTGAAGTCCGGATCGATCCACGCGCGCGCAACGATGCGTGCACCGTTGAATGGCACGGCCACGCGCTCGAAGTGGTCCAACACTGCGTCGACGGAGTCACTGCCGAGCACACCTTTTTGGATGAGAAGCGCTTCCAGGGCACGTACGAGGGCGGCGCTATCGGCTTCCCGCTCATCATCGTATCGGAAGAGTTCACTCATCACTTGTCTCCAGAGGTGTGCGGTATCGAGCGAAGATAGGGCTCGAACAGATCCGCATAGATGGTCGTGCTGGGTTCAGAGAGCTCGTTACCCCAGATGTCCTCGGTATTGAACGCCACGCGGTACACGTGCATCACGCCGCGTAGTCCGTCCTTGCCAGTATCGACGAAGTATTCGAAGGCACCGGGGTAGACGAGATCAATCCGGCCCCGCTTGTGGCGCAGGTATCCCGGCAGGCGGGTGTGGCTTACCGCAGCCGGATTCGCCACTTCGATGATCTCTCCGAGTGCGAAGCGTGGCGGCGCCACTGGGGTGCGCAGCCCAGAGTCGCCCCGCAGCAGATAATCCACGATCTGTCGCTTGAGGGAGGGGTTGGGTCGATTGGGGAGCGGGGCCTCGGGCGCGGCGCGATACCTGGCGGTGGCATCGCCGAGCTCGCGCGCGCCGATATATCCCTTATCGACAAAGTACCCGCTGATGCCCTTGAGCCATTTTTCGTAGTAGCGGTATTTGAAATACTCAAAAGGATGCATGGATTCGGCGCCGGTACGCAGCGACGCCCAAGTCCAATTGTCCTTGAAGGTCGTGGATACCGCATTCATGGGATACCTTGGCAAGGCGTCGGCCAAATGGGCGCTCTCTGCCATCATGACCGTATGAATCCCGAATATGCGCTTTTCCCAGTCCTGGACGAATACACGGCGTTCCACGTTCACCGGTCCAAGATTCTGGATACCTCCCAGTGCGTGCTGGAGTTTCATCGACGCTCCTGAAGACTGACTTATGGGGTGGGATATGGACTGTGGTCGAATGCAACCGGCGGTTCCGTCAAGCCGGCTGCTTGTCCGCCAGGGCAGCGCTCTTGCTTGTTAGTAAAGTGGCCAGCCATTCAGAGACGTAGCCAAACAGCCCGCCGAGCACCAGAGCAGTCGCGGCGACCAGGGCCGGATTTGCAAGTCCCAGTGTGCCGATGGGTTTCCCGGTGGCAACTGTCGTGCCGACCGTGGAGGCAAACCCCCAGACGATGGCGGGAAGCGTGCTCAGCAGCGAGATTCGCGAGGCCTGCACCATGGCCGCGCTACCTATGCCGACCAGGATTGCGACGAGGAGAGCGGTTCCAGCGGTCGACGAGGCGACCAGAAGCGTCGCGGAGCTGATGAGGACACCGGTCAAGTTGCAGGCGACGCTGCGGATGAGCCCTTTGTTGCCGGCACCCAGAATGAAGAATGAAGCCCAGGCGATGAACGTGACCCAGACCGGAACCCGGATCAGCGTTGCGGTCAGGTAAGTGTCCACTACGGCGAGGACACCAATGCTCGCGGTATATGCGGTGTTTGAGTTCACGTGATTACCTTCGGTATGAATCGGTTAAAATCAGAGTGCCGTCGTCGCGCCTTCATTGTTGACATGACTGAAACTCCTGGTGAAGGGCGGCTGCATCGAGGCCGCGACCGATGCAGACGAGCTGGCTGGAGCGTGCTTCGTCCTCTTGCCAGCGGCGACCGGGCGTCGCCTGCACCAACATACGGACGCCGTGAAAGTAGAATTGTCTGGGCTCGCCGCGCAGCTGCAATACACCTTTCATCCGCAGCACATCCTGGCCGGGGCGGCGCACCAACTGCTGTATCCAACGATTGAAGCGATCCGGCACGAGCGGCTCTTGTGCGCTCAGGCAGTTCGATCGAATGGAGCTGTCGTGCTCATGTGGATGCTCGAGACCGTTGAGGAGCGTGGGATCGACCAGCAGGGCGTTGAACACGGAGAAGCGTCTGACGCCGAGTAAATCCCGCGGGTCCACATCGGCGTTGCTCGTTGGCAGGATCAATGAGGCGGGATTGATGGTTTCAATCAGCCGCTGCACCTCCCGCAGCCTCGGGAGATCCAGCAGCTCCGTCTTGTTGAGGACCACAACGTCGGCGAACGCGATTTGCTCGCGAACGAGTGGATCGTCCCGGTGTAGCGTGACATGAGCGCTATCGACGACCGTGACGACGTTCTCCAACGCCACCCGCCCCAGTAGCTCAGGTTCGGCCAAGAAGGTCTGCAATACCGGAGCAGCATCGGCGAGACCGGAGGTCTCGATGAAGATGCGCTCGAGCGAAGGTTCGCTGCGAAGCAATTCCAGGACGGCCTGCGACAGGTCCTTCCGCACCGTGCAGCAGATGCAGCCATTGGAAATTTCGATCAGGGGATTTTCGGCCGCCACGATGAGCCGGCCATCGATGCCAACCTCGCCGAACTCGTTGACAACGATTCCGACCTTATGGGTGGTCGCGGTGTGTGTCAGCAGCCGATTGAGCAGGGTCGTCTTGCCGGCACCCAAGAAGCCGGAGATGAGCGTGACGGGAATTTTCCTGGGCATGATGTCTCGGCGAGGGACGACTGTCTGTCGGGTCGGCGAAAATGCAAGCGACGGACCGGTGAGGCGGCCGTGGCCCAATCAGGAGGAAGATCGGCGTGAATTTTGTGGCCCGGTGGCCCGATTGACGGGCGCGGACGAAAAAAGCCACGCCGGCTGGCGGGAAACTCTGCCAACGGCGAGGTTGCGGGATTTGGGATGCGCCATTCGCGTGCAATCGCCTGCCGGCGAGCACAATCAGAGAGCAGCGCGTGACGAATTCGTCGCTCTCAGGCAAATTACGGGCGTTGCGGTGTAGACCGTCGCGCGTTCTTGCGAACCTTTGAGTGAGCACGGATGCAGCTCCAGGCTCCAGGTGCGCAGATCGACGCCGATCTCGCTGAGACGGCTGTCCTCGAGGCCTGTGCCGATTGACGTGCATCCGCGACGAGGGTGATCGAGCAGGGTGCCCCTCAGCTGGAATAGCGAAGCTAAATTGCCGAGGTTTCCGCAGCCTATTGATCCTCCGTATCCCCTCCCTGGGCTCGAATTCCGCCATCTCCGTCAATAAAAACAGGCACTTAAGTGCTGCCGCCTGGGCCGCTGGCCGGCCCGATGTTGCAGTAAATGTCGCACTGGTACCTGCTTGGGCAGGTACGGTGGGTGCACGGTATCGCCGTGGTACCGCCGTACGGCCAAGGAGGTGCCGGTATGGCTACATTGATCAAACGGAAAAAGCGCGACGACGGGGGCGCTCAGTTGTTTGGTTCAGATCAGAGTGACAGGCCGCGCTGCTGCCAGGTGGCGCAGTATTTTTATTTTGGGCAGGTGCTTGAAGGGCAATTCCTCCAGATCGCGCGGCACCTCTACAAATGCGTTCCTCAAATGAACAGCATTCCGCGGCATCATCATTGCGGACAGTTGTCCATCGCGGTTGATCTTACGGGGAACAACCATATCCGCCGGAGCAGTTCGGGAGAGTATTTTTCGTGATGGTCGTGTTGTTGAGGCTCGGGGTTCGATGCCGCGCTTTCAAAATCGATGTTCGATCGCGAACCCATTCCGGACGAAACCGCCTTGACTGAATCGGCGCTGCGGCATTGGCGGCCCCGAATTGCGGGTAGTACGATGTGCGTACTGTTTCGGCTTCACCCGCCGTCCACCGTGCAAGATGGAACTCTCCCTGACGTTGGGGAATTTCGGGAAAAAGATGTC
>DATJUN010000004.1:0-5864 GCA_035502275.1 Steroidobacteraceae bacterium | reverse complement strand
CTGCCGGGTAGCTATGTGCGGACGGGATAACCGCTGAAAGCATCTAAGCGGGAAGCCCCCCCCAAGACCAGATCTCCCTGGGAGCTCGACTCCCCTGAAGGGCCCACGAAGACTACGTGGTTGATAGGCCGGGTGTGTACGTGCAGTAATGCACTCAGCTAACCGGTACTAATTGCCCGTGAGGCTTGACCATATAACACCCAAGGCGTTTGCCTGAAGGTGGATGCAATGAAGCTGATCAAAGCGGGTTTCAGCGACCCGCGCGATTGGCGGACGCGACAGGCGTCGAAGCAAAGAATTTCCGGTTTCGCCTGGCGGCAATAGCGAGCGGGAACCACCCGATCCCATTCCGAACTCGGAAGTGAAAACGCTCTGCGCCGATGGTAGTGTGGCTTCAGCCATGCCAGAGTAGGTCACTGCCAGGCTCCTCATGCGAAGGCCCCGGTACTCGAAAGAGTGCCGGGGCTTTCTTCTTTCCGAGGCTCGCAGAATTGCAGGTTGGCCGGATGCACCGGCGGCGCCGCTGACGCGAGCTGGCGCGCGATCAGGGCAATGCCTTTGGCCCATGCGGCAGGTTGTACATCACCTTGCCGTTGGAAAATTTCACGCTTACGTCGAAGCCGCCCATCATGCCGTTCTTGAGCGGATGGATCGTGAGCTCCACCTTGTCACCCGGCCTGAGGGTGGTGCGGGTCCAGCCGTTGCGCACCAGGTAATTCGGGCTCATGCCTTCGATACCATAATGGTCAACGCCACCCTTGGCGTTAGGGACGTCAAACACGATCCAGGTGTGCGGGTTCTGCCAGTCGAAGCGCTGAATGGTGCCGGTCAGAACGGTATTCACGTCCATCTTGAACATGGCGGTCGAATGATGGGCCAAGGCGTTACCGGCAGGCAGCACTGAAGCTGCCGCAAGCCCGATATTCACCGCGCGAAGGAGCTTGATCATGGATTGGAACTCCTAACCGGTTATGGCCCCTTGATACGTTCCCCCGGGCGACCCTCCGCGTCGGCGCTGTCCCGATTGCCCTGCTCGCAGATGTATTCGAGCAGATCGCCGGGGACACGGGTGTAGGTCAGCGTCGTCGTCCAGGGCTTTTCGAACTCTTCCGGATCGATGATGGTCCGCTCGATGAGGATGTGATCCTTGTCGGCCTTGCGGATGCGCTCGATGATATGCATGTCTTCATCGTGCGGCACTCCCGGCATTATCCCCGCACCCGTGCCAGGTTCCACGCCCACGGTATCCACCACCAGCGTGTCGCCCTCCCAGTGGCCAATGGAGTTGCCCTGGAAGGTTGGCGTCAGAGTATCGGCGGCAGGATGCGGGCGCCCATCGGTATAGATCGTGCGCTCCTGCTCGTAGGCTTCGATCAGAATGACTACCTTTCCCGGATTGAACAGGAACTCGATCGGGTACGGCTGCGTCATGATCGTCGGCATGCCCGGAGGCAGGCAGTTGGCTGTCTCACCCTGAAGGTTTTCGCCGAGCTTCTGTTTCGCCCGGTAGGCGGTCAGGTTGGCCTGTGCTTTGGGGGTGAGGAGCGGAGCATCACCGGTGGGTCGGCCGAAGTGGGCCTGCCATATTCCCTGCCAGTCCGGAAGTTTCGCGATCGATTGCCAGGTACGCCCTTGCGGGCCGGAAGCCTGCGCGGCCAGCGCGGCCATGTGCGCTCCGAGGCCGAGAGCTGCAACAACCAGCGCGAGCAGCCGGGGCACACGTCGCCCCGACACAGACAACCGTCCCTTCACTGGCGAGTCGATCAACATAGGATGCTCACTGGACGCCGTCGACTTGCGTCCGATCTGCGCTCATGCGCTCAAAAGTGTAAATATCATCGGCGCCAAAAGCCACCTGACCTTCCGCCGCACCTCCCCACGTGGGCCATGCATGGCCATGCACTGCACCCACCCTGCGGCTCAACCCCGTTGCAAAATGTACGAAAATTCATCGGCTTCACACCTGGCGCGCGTCACCCCACGCCTGTGCCGCCAGTCCAATGTTCTACAATGAATTCGGTTCTACAATGAATCGCAACGGTACCTCAGTATCGACAAGAGGGGTTGCGCAGGGGGCCCATCCCCCGGCGTCGCGCAGCGTCGCAACAGGCGTCTGCCTGAAACCGTTACCGCATTGCACGGCTGCTGTGTCCAGAACGGTAGGATGTCGCAGCTGCGGCCTGCAATAGAATACAAGGGGAAATTTGCGCAGCAGGATCGTTAATCGATCGCAGGAGTCGTGAGATGAAGAGACTGATCAACGTGGCTCTGGCGGGCACGCTGAGTTTGGCGACACTGCCCGCGCTGGCACATCATTCGGCGTCGATGTTCGAGCCAGTCAAGACAGTGACGGTCTCTGGAACCGTCAAGGAATTCCAGTACACCAATCCCCATGCGTGGTTGATAGTCGAGGTGCCCGGATCGGGCGGCAGTCTCACCACGTGGTCGTTCGAGATGGGTGAGCTGTCCTTTCTGACGCGCGCCGGAATCCACAAGCAGGACTTCACGCCTGGGACCAAGGTGACCATCACGGGCCACCCGATGAAGGACGGACGCACGGCCGGGAGCTTCACCAAAGCCGTCCGTTCGGATGGCGAGGTATTCACGGCGCGTGGCAAGGTAGCCGGTTCTGTCAATCAACCCAATGAGTAACTGAACGCTGGCATCGGACTGAACATCGGGGCCGTTGCTGGAGTGCGGGGGAGTCGGTATGGCGGCGTTGCATCTGAAAGAGCCAGGTAGTCTGCGAAGCTCGGGGCCAGCCCTGTCGGCCTGGGGGCTGATCGCCCTTCTTCTGGGTTGGTCTGGCGTGGCGCCCGCGCAGCCGGGCGCGGACGCGACCCCGGCGCCCGGCGCCGACATCATGATCCGTTCCAGTGTCGCAGGGTCCACGCCCTGGGCGGAGCCAGGCCCCTCCACTGCCGTACCCAAGTGGGCGCAACAGTCGTACCGGATCTATTTGCAGATGAAGGCAAGAGCAAACGGGGGAGCGAACAGGGATGCGGACCACATGCCCGACTGGTCCGGCCTGTGGACTGTCGACGGCTCGCAGGGGTTTACCTGGGATGGCCCGGCGGTGGACCGGCTTGCCCGTGGACTCGGCCCGAAGTCCGCCCAGGCACTGCTCGATCACTGCTGGAAAGGCGATACCCCCGAATTCCCGTGCAAGGGGTGGCTGCTCGCTGCGCTGACGCCGCAGTACGCACTTCGATTCCGCGAGAAGCTTGCGGCAGTCACACGCGACATCGAGTGGGATCCGCTCAGCGACTGCCTGCCGCCTGGCTTTCCCCGGGGGGCGCTGCTCGATCCGTTCGGACGGGAGCTGATCGTTACCCCGAAGGAAACCTGGATGACGTCCCAGACCCTGAATGATATTCGCCGCATCTACACCGATGGTCGGGGACACACGCCAATAGACGAGTCCTACCCGTTGTGGGATGGCGATTCAATCGGATTCTGGGACGGGGACACCCTGGTGGTCCATACCCTGTATGTGCTTTCACACGTGGAGATGCAGCGCCTTCAGCCGAGCCTCAGCGACGAGGCCAGCTTCGTAGAGCGCATCAAGATGACCGGCCCCGACACCATCGAGGATGATGCGACGATCTATGATCCGCTGGCCTTGAGACAACCATGGCACAGCGTGATCAGATTCGTCCGCCAGAGCTCGCCGCATAATCACGTGAACATGTATGCCTGCGACCCAAACGTCTATCAGACGGCACAGGGTGGCACGGATATCATTCTTCCCGGGGGTTCGGTGACCATGAAGCGCGAGTATCGCGACCCTTCCGATGTCCAGGAAATAGGCGTCGACAAGGTGATTGAATATGGCGCCAAGGTGCTGAAGGGCGAAGCGCCAAAAGCTCCGGCGCGGCCGTAATGAGTGTGGACTGAAGGATTGGACCGCGAAGGATCCTCTCCCCCCGCCACCGCTGCGCTACTGCGACATCAATTGCCCGGCGCGACGCATCGATAGTTGCTTGCCCGGGCAAGATCCACGTCCGCCCCGCCGCTCAGGCGGGCCTGCTGCGGATAGGGACACAGCAGGCGGGTGCGGATCGCTGGTTGAGAGACGAAATGCCGTCCGCTGGCCTGAATGGCAGCCGGCGCGATGCCCTGTTCGACCCATGCGACCAGCGGCGTGAGCATGTCGAACTGATCGGTCGCGGGACCGCCGCGGCAATGTCCCATGTTGGGCACAAGATAGAGCCGTGCGAAGTCCTGCACTCGCTGCATGCCGCCATTCTTCGCTGCGAGCCCCCGGAAGTAGGCGATGGTACCGCCGACCGGTGGTCCGGGGTCGCTGGCCCCGTGGTACCAGATGATCTTGCCGCCACGCTGCCTGAACCTGCTCAGGTCGAGCGATGTCGAGTAGGTCACCTGAATATTGCTGCGGGTCAATTTGCCCAGGTCATGATTGAAATCGAACGCGACGGGATTGGCGGCAAGATTGACAGGTTGAATCCAAAGATAGGGTATCTGCATCAGCCCGGTCGCAAAGTCGCCCGGTGGTGTGGTGGGTGTGCCGAGCGCGCGGCTCGGGATGCCGGCCTGTGACATGAAGCCACCGTCGTACGCATAGCCCTGCATGAGGTTGTCGGCATGATCGGGTGCGACGGCTCCTGCCGGTGCCCGTATCGGTCGGCCTTCGGCGTCCCGGGGGCCGCGATTGATCGCCACCAGCGCGGCGATCTGCCTGCGGCTGAGACAGGTCGGCGTCTTTTCGGCCCGGCACTGGAGGGGTTGCCGTGTGTCGGTGAATACGTAACTGGCCGGCTCGAACCTGCGCTCGCAGCCGGGCTGGTCGTCGATCACTCCATCGATGCTTCCATCCAGACCGTCGCAGGCCTGCAGCAGGGCCCGGGTGAACAGCGCCTGATCGGCCCTCGGGAGCGCGGGATAGACGATCGGGAGCCCAGCCGGCGTCATCATCACTGGCCTGGGAGCAATGCCCTCGAACTGCTGAATGACCCAGTCCTCGCTCATGAGCAGCGCTTCCAGGTCGTAGACAGGATCGCCGGCCACGATGCCGTCAAAATAGCCGGGGAAGTGCTGAGACATCACCATCCCCTGGCGCCCGCCGGTCGAACAACCCACCCAATAGGAATGGCGCGGGGCTGCACCGTAATAGGCGTGGATGAGGTACTTCGCGGTTTGTGTGGTCACATCGATCGAGCGGTAGGTCTGATCGATGACTGCCTGTCGATCCAGGAAGAAGGCACCGGCCGTGGGAAGCTGTTTGGTTTCGTGACCGCCATCCTGACTTGCGACGGCCCAACCGTGGGAAAGCGTTGGTGTCAGAGTGCCTGCCTGTCCGATCGCCGGCGGTACGCTGCCCTCCCAACCGCCGCCGCCCTGAAACATGAAGCGCCCATTCCAGGCCTTCGGAACCGGCAACCGGACTTCGAAGCCATCGCCGTACGGGTTCCCGTCCAGGCCAATGCGCTGGTTGATGATGCCGTCGATCTGGCAATGCGCCGGCAGCGGCACACCCGTCGCATCCTTCACGCCCGCCGGATTAAATCGGGCCGCCGTGATGAGCGTTGGATGGATCGGAAATGCGGTGAGTCGGGCAAGCGCGGCGCAGGCCGCGGCAGGATCCTTTGTCGTCGCACCCGCTGCGAGAGCCGCCGGTGGCGTGGCTGCGTACAGTAATGCCGCCACTCCCGCGAGGCCCAGAACACAAACGGCTCGACGCCGCCACGCGGGCCGTGGCATATGGACCGAGCGCATCGCTGACATGAGCGTCTCCCTCGGGCGCAATTGCGGCTCTACCGCTGACGCAACGCTCTCAAGTCTGGTTCCATTCGACCGCAGGTGTGTTCGCAGAGTCGCTTTCGTAGTACCACTTAAGGCCCAGC
>DATJUN010000003.1:0-8464 GCA_035502275.1 Steroidobacteraceae bacterium | reverse complement strand
GAGCCGGATCGCCGGCGGTCCCACAAATGGGACCACTCGTGGGACCACCGGTGATTTTTGACCTGCTCTGAAGGACTGGTCGGAGCGCCGAGATTTGAACTCGGGACCCCTTGCACCCCATGCAAGTGCGCTACCAGACTGCGCCACGCTCCGACACGAATTTTCTGCTTCGACCAGCTCTGCCGGTCGGTCTGCACGCCGCGGGGTGAGTCAGCCGGCGCGCAGACATGATACCTCTTTTTCTTTCGGGGCTGGGAAGCTCCTCAGCGAATTGCACCCCCCGGGCCGCTGCAGCCGCGCTGTAACCGCCTCGCGCTGCGGGCACGAGTGCTCGCAGCGCCCCGGGGCCTGGGACGCTCAATGCTCGAGCTGCTGAAACGAGCGCTGCGCGAGCGCCAGCTTGGCTGACATGGGCTGTTGTGCCTGATCGCCTTCGCCGACCACGGTGAGCACGTATTCGATCTTCGTGCCTCCGGCATCCGTCGCGCTGACGGCGTGCCCGGTGGCGGCGCCGACCACGGCCCGGATGAAGGTATTGCCATTGTTGTTGGCCACCTTGCCGTCGAAGGGATACTCGCCGTCCTGCATCTTGTGCCATCCCACCTGGATGTTCTGCGGCATCGAGGCCGGCGGTGTCGTAACGCGCAGGATCTGCACATAGTTGGACTGCTGCGCGCTCTGCGCGACGGTGAGTCCGCTCAGATCCCAGACGACCGCCGGACCGTTACGGTAGAAGCTGGTATTGAGCTCGAGCACACTGTCTCGGGTGAGCGGCACCAGATCCCTGGTGGCCGTGAAATCAAATCCGCGCGCGTGAACGTGCACCTGCTGGTCGGGCTGCACATCGATCTGCAGCCCCTTGAACAGCCCCGGTCGGGTCACCGGCTGCGACAGATAGTCCTGCCAGCGCGACAGCGTGCCGGTCAGGCTCAGATACAGGTAATTGGTCAACAGCTCCAGCTGGTTCACGACCACGGTACGCGCGTTGTTGGGCACATGCACGAGCAGCAGGTCGTAGCCCTCCGGGGTCGGCAGGCACAGAGCCGTGACTACCGAATCGTCATAGGGCACCGGCCAGCTGCGAATGAGCCAGGTACGATCGTACCGGTCCGTGAAACTGCCCTGCTCCTGTGCTGCGCCCAGCGATGTGACGCGCACCGAGTCGCTGCCGACCTGACGGCGCACCGTATAGCCCTTGAGCAGCAGATCCATCATGAACCGGGAGTCGCCATAGAGCTTCGAGAGCGCAACGTCGTCCGGTGCGCGCAGGCGCACGCTCGGACCGGCGATGCGCACGAAGCCATTGTTATCGAGCTGGTAGCTCTGCGGCTTCATATCGATCACGCCCCAGATGCCATCCTGATTCTCGCGGATGAAGCGCGGCAGGGGCGAACTGGGCGCCATGTGCAGCAGCTGCTCGGAGCCGCTGCCATTGGGGAACAGGCGTGTGGAGTTGTCGGCGATGAGGTGCGCCTGCGCCTGCTGCAGATGCTGATCGCGAAGCTGCAGCACGGTACGATAGAACTCCGGCAGCGCGAGGGGCAGCTTGAACTGGTCGTGCTCGTCGGAAGTCTCGGAAGTATCCAGCACGATCGGCAGGCGGATGGCGGCGCGACCTTCGAGCTTGCCGACCCCTTCGGCCGTCATCACGACCTGCTGGATGGGCAGCGCGTAATTGAGATTTTCGGCTTCGGTCTTGCGCAGCACGACGCCGATGACCCGGCCGCGCTGATCGACCAGCGGACCGCCGCTGTTACCGGGCGAGGCCGCCGCCGAGAAGCGCAGCCACTTCCAGTCTCCATTGATCTCCTCCGGTGTGTCGGAGGTATAGAGCCCATCGCGCACGACGATGCCCTCGCCAAGCGCGTTGCCGACGGCAAATACGGTGTCATTGAGCGCCGGGGCGGACCCGACCGGCAGCGCTTTCACCCCGGGAGGCTCGCGGACCAGGGAAAACTCGGCAAAGTCCTGGCGATCGGAAAACTTCACCACCTGATCGATGGCGTATACATTGCCTGCGCCGTCGCGCAGCGCGGGCGGCCCGAACTGGCTGTTCAGTCCGGTGATCAGCACGTGACTCGCGGTCACGTAGCGGTTGTGACCGATGGCGAAAGCGGTGCCGATGGAGCGATATTTGTCGACGCGCTGCTGGAAGGGGATCAATTCCAGAGGCAGCGGCCGGTCGTACTGCACGCCGGTTTCCGGTGGCTTGAGCTGCACCACTTCGAAGGTACCGGCACGCACGGCGCGCTCGGTGGAGGCGCTCAACGAGGCGGCGCGGGCCGGACTCTGGCCCAGGCAAGCCGCGAACACTAGTGCGGCCGCGATCAGCCCTATGCGTTCTCGCCTGATCCCACTGCCCAGCATGCTCGCCTCCCTGGCCCGGTGGACCGGGCTGTTTTCCGTCACCGACGCGGTTCGTGCGCCGCATCTTGTAAAATCGCCCCGAGCGACGGTTTGCGGTTGCGCCGATTCTATGCCCGGGCGCGGCCGCCTACCATGAAGCGCTCGTCATCACCGAGGTGTCCATGGGTCTGCTCATCGAGGGGAAATGGCAGGAAGGCGGTGTCGTCGACAACAGCCCGCAGGGGGCCTTCCTGCGTTCGGAGAGCCAGTTTCGCAACTGGATCACGGCCGACGGGTCCGCCGGCCCGAGCGGACGCGGGGGATTCAGGGCCGAACCGGGCCGCTATCACCTGTATGTGTCGCTCGCGTGCCCGTGGGCACATCGCGCCCTCATCTTCCGTGTACTCAAGGGACTGACCGGGATGATCAGCCTGTCGGTGACCCACTGGTATATGGGCGCCCGGGGCTGGACGTTCGAACCGGCCGAGGGCGTCGTGCCCGATCCGATCAATCACGCGCGCTATCTCTACGAGGTCTATACGGCAGCGGTACCCGATTATTCAGGCCGCGTCAGCGTGCCGCTGCTCTGGGACAAGGCCACCGCCAGCATCGTCTCGAACGAATCCTCGGAGATCATCCGCATGCTCAACAGCGCCTTTGACGGCGTGGGCGCGCGCAGCGGCGATTTCTATCCTGCGCAGCTGCGCGCCGAGATCGATGCGATCAATGCGACGATCTATGACCGCGTCAACAATGGGGTCTACAAGACCGGATTTGCCAAAACGCAGGGCGCCTACGAGGCTGCGGTGCGGCCGCTGTTCGAGACGCTGGATATGCTCGAAGCACGCCTCTCACGACAGCGCTACCTGTGCGGTGAGCGCCTCACCGAAGCCGACTGGCGGCTGTTCACGACCCTGGTGCGCTTCGACTCGGTGTATGTCGGTCACTTCAAGTGCAACTGGCGCCGCCTGGTCGACTATCCGAATCTCTGGGGATATGCGCGCGAGCTCTACCAGTGGCCCGGCGTGCGCGAGACGGTGAATCTGCCGCACATCAAGCATCACTACTATGAAAGCCACGAATTTCTCGACCCGACACGTATCGTGCCGATCGGGCCACTGATCGATTTCGAGGCACCGCACGGGCGCGGGCACCTGCGAAGTGCGCAGGAGGCGCCTTAGCGAGCGGCGGCGAGGCCTAGCGGCGCAGGATCTTCAGGACCTCTTCGAGCTCGCTGCGCACCTGGCGCACGATCTGCTGGCTCTGGGAAGTGTCGCTGCGTGCCTCATCACCGGTGAGCTTGTTGCGCGCCCCGCCGATCGTGAATCCCTGCTCGTAGAGCAGCGAGCGGATCTGGCGGATGATGATGACGTCCTGACGCTGATAATAGCGGCGATTGCCGCGGCGCTTGACGGGCTTGAGCTGCGGGAACTCCTGCTCCCAGTAGCGCAGCACGTGCGGTTTGACGCCGCACAGCTCACTCACCTCCCCAATGGTGAAGTAGCGCTTGCCCGGAATGGCGGGCAGCTCGTTATTGTTCCTTGCTTCCAGCATAGGCTTCCACGCGCGCCTTGAGTTTTTGACCCGGGCGGAACGTCACGACCCGGCGGGCACTGATGGGAATCTCCTGCCCCGTCTTCGGATTGCGGCCCGGCCGTCGATTCTTATCGCGCAGATCGAAATTGCCAAAGCCCGACAACTTGACCTGCTCCCCCTGTGACAAGGCGCCGCGCACCTCCTCGAAAAACAGATCCACCAATTCGCGCGCCTCGCGCTTGTTCAGCCCGAGCTGGTTGAACAGCGCCTCGGCCATCTCAGCCTTCGTCAAAGCCATCGCCGTCGCTTCCGCTATGGTTGCCGTTGTTCTCTTATCCTGGCGCCCAAGTGCGCCTGCAGGTCGTCGAGCACTGCCCGCACCGTCCGGTCCGCCTCCTCGTCCGTCAGAGTACGGTCCAAATCCTGCAAAATCAAACCTAAAGCGAGACTTTTTCGACCTGATTCTACACCATCGCCGTGGTATACGTCGAAAACCAGTAGTTCTTTCAATAGGCTGGCTGCTGTAACAGTAACACGTTCGTGCACGGCCGCGAAGGCAGTTTGCTCGGGAATCGTGAGCGAAATATCGCGGCGAATCCGAGGAAAGCGTGAAACTTCGCGAAACTGCACGACCTGTGTGGCGAAGGCCGCCTCGTAGTCGAGCTCGAACAGCAGCGGGCTCTCGCCCAGCTCCAGCGCCCGCAGCAGCCCCGGATGCAGCTCCCCCATGGTGCCCACGCGCCGGCCCGCGCGCACGACGTGGGCGCTGCGTCCCGGATGCAGGCACAGCACATCCCGGGCCGGCTCGAAATGCAGCTCCCCGGGCGCAGCGGCCAGGGCCAGCACGGCCTGCACATCGCCCTTCACATCGAAGAAATCCACGGGCGCGGCCGCAGAGCCCCATTGCTCGGGCAGACGCGAGCCGAGCGCAAGCCCGGCGAGCATCTTGCGCTCGCGATAGGGCGAGCTCGCCGCGGAAAAGCTCGCCGGGACGTCCGCCGCGCTTGCCGCACGTTCCGCACTCGCCGGGCTCGAGGCGATGCGCTCGAACTGGGTGGCCAGCTCGAAGAGCCGCACACGCGACTGCTGGCGGCGCAGATTCTCCCGTGCCGCCTGCACCAGGCCGGGCCAGAGCGACGCACGCATCACCGAGAGATCCGAGGCGATCGGATTGGCCAGCTCGATCGCTGGCTGCTCGCCCAGCAGCGTGCGCTGCAGGCTCGGATCGACGAAGGCGTAGGTGATGATCTCCTGATAGCCGCGCGCGGCGAGCGTGCGCATCACGGTGCGCTCATCGATGCGCCGAGCCGCCGGCGCGTGCAGTCGCAGCGGCAGCGGCGCATCGGCCTCGGCAATCGCATCCAGACCGACCAGGCGCGCAACCTCCTCGATGAGGTCGGCCTCAATGGCGATGTCGAAGCGCCAGGAGGGCGGCTGCACGTGCCAGACCGCCGCATCAGCGCTGGGATCGGCGGCAGGGGCCGGCGCTCTATTCACGCTCATCGCGAGCGAGCCCAGGCGGCGCTCGATCTCGTGGGCCTCCACGCGCATCCCGAGCAGGCGCTGCAGCCGCTTTGCGCGCAATGTCACGTTCGGCACCGTGGGCAGTTCCCCCGGCAGTTCGGCCCGGCGGGGCGTGTCCGGCACGGCTCCGGTGATGTCGGCGAGCAGCGCAACCGCGCGCTCGAGCGCACGCTCCTGTCCGCGCCAGTCCACGCCGCGCTCGAAACGCTGGCTGGCATCGGTGAGCAGGCCATAGCGGCGCGCGCGTCCCGCGATGGCCGACGGAGCGAACCAGGCCACCTCGAGGACGATGTCTCGGGTCTGCTGACTGATGGCACTGCCCTGCCCGCCCATCACGCCGGCCAGCCCCAGCGCGCGATGCTCATCGGCGATCACGAGGACATCGGGCGCGAGCTCGATGTCGCGACCATCCAGCAGGGTGAGCCGCTCACCGGCGAGCGCGCGGCGTGCCGTAAGGCCCTCCTCGACCTCGCTGCGATCGTAGGCATGCAGCGGCTGGCCGAGCTCGAGCATGACGTAGTTGGTGACGTCGACCACGGCGCTGATGGAGCGCAGCCCGACGCGGCGCAGACGCTCGCGCATCCACAGCGGCGCCGGCCGCGTATTGTCTGCGCCGTGCAGCAGCGCCACGAGCAGGCGCGCCGCACCCGACCCGGGCTGTACCGAGACGCCGAAATGCTCCACCTGCGAACCGGTGGTCACCGCAGGGGGCGTGGGCGCGTATGGGGGGACCTTCAATGAGGTGCCGCTGAGCGCTGCGACCTCGCGCGCCAGGCCGAGTACCGACATGGCATCGCCGCGGTTAGCGGTGACGTTGACGTCCAGCACGACGTCATCGAGATTCAGATAGCGACGCAGATCCTCACCTACGGGGGCATCGTCGGGCAGCTCGAGAATGCCCGCGGAAGCTTCGGCGAGCCCGAGCTCGCGAGCGGAGCAAAGCATGCCCTGCGACTCCACACCGCGCAGCTTGGCCGCCCGGATGCTCACATCGCCCGGCAAGCGGGCACCCACCTGTGCCAGCGCACTGGTCAGTCCGACCTTTGCGTTGGCGGCCCCGCAGACGATCTGCACGCTGGCAGCTCCGGTGTCAACGCGGCACACACGCAGCTTGTCGGCCTGAGGATGCGGCTCGATGGCGACAATGCGCGCAACGACGACGCGCTCGAATGCGGGTGCGGCCGCGCTCATTGCCTCGACCTCGAAGCCGCACGCCGTCAGACGTCGTGCGAGCTCGGCGGCGTCCCAGGCAGAGGGCCAATCGACCCAGTCGGCCAGCCAGGAGAGCGCGAGCTTCATCCGCTGCCCTGGGCAAACTGCCCGAGAAAGCGCAGGTCGCTTTCGAAGTACAGCCGCAGATCGTTGACGCGATAGCGCAGCATCGCCATGCGATCGATGCCCATGCCAAAGGCATAGCCGGTATAACGCTCGGCATCGATACCACAGGCGGTGAATACGGCCGGGTGCACCATGCCGCAGCCACCCATCTCCAGCCAGCCGCTCTGTTTGCAGACGCGGCAGCCGCGAGCTGCGCACAGCACACAGGAGATGTCCACTTCGGCCGAGGGTTCGGTGAACGGAAAGTAGGAAGCACGCAGGCGCATCTTCAGATCCTGCTCGAAATACGCCTCCATGAAGTGGTGCAGCACCGCCTTCAGGTGCGCAAAGCTCACCTGTTCATCGACGAACAGTCCCTCGAGCTGGTGGAACATCGGGGAGTGGCTGACGTCCGAATCGCAGCGATACACGCGGCCCGGGGCAATCAGCGCCAGCGGCGGGGTGCGCGACTGCATCGCGCGGATCTGCACCGGAGAGGTGTGCGTGCGCAGCAGCAGTCCGTCACGCAGATAGAAGGTGTCGTGCATGGCGCGGGCCGGGTGATCGGCCGGGATGTTCAGCGCCTCGAAATTATGAAAGTCATCCTCGATCTCCGGCCCCTGGGCGATCTGGAAGCCGGCACGCTGAAAGATGTCCTCGATGCGCAGGCGTGCCTGCGTGACCGGATGCAGCGCGCCGAGGTCCTCGCCACGACCGGGCAGGGTGACATCGACTGCCCCGGCGGCGAGTGCGCGCTCCACCCCCGCGCGCTCGAGCGCAGCCCGGCGGGACTCGAGCGCCTGCTGGATGAGGGCCTTCGCCGCGTTGATGCGTGCGCCGGCGGGGCGGCGCTCGGCCTCGGGCATCGCGCCCAGGCTCTTCAGCTGCTCGGTGAGCCTGCCCTTGCGGCCGAGCCAGCGCACGCGCACCTCCTCGAGGGAGGCGATGTCGGCGCTGGCTGCGATTTCAGCCAGCGCCTCGCGTGCGGGCTCCTCGCCGTTCAGCTCATCAGGCGGCGGCGGCGCCATGCGACGCCTCGGGTGGCAGCTTCGCCTTGGCCTGCTCGGCGATCAGGCCGAAGGCCGTGGCGTCGTTGACCGCGATGTCCGCCAGCAGCTTGCGATCGATCGTCAGTCCGGCCAGCCGCAGTCCCGCGATCAGACGGCTGTAGGACAGGCCATGCACCCGCGCTGCGGCGTTGATACGCATGATCCAGAGCGCGCGAAAGTCGCGCTTTTTGGCACGCCGGTGCTTGTACGCGTACTGTCCGGCCTTGATCACGGCCTGCTTGGCCGCGCGAAACACCTTGCGGCGGGCGTTGTAGTAGCCCTTGGCCTTGCCGAGGATCTTCTTGTGACGGCGCCCGGCCATCACGCCACGCTTGACTCTTGCCATGGTTGTGACTCCCGAACGCTATTTGTGATAGGGCAGCAGCTGCACGAGACGACCCACGTCGCTCTCGTGCACGAGGCTCGTGCCGCCCGAGCGTGCCTGACGCTTGGTCTTGGGAGCTTTGTGGCCGAGGTTGTGTCGGCGGCCCGAGCCGTACGACTTGAAGCCTTTCGCCGTCTTGCGAAAACGCTTCGCCGCGGCCCGGTTGGTTTTCAACTTGGGCATGAAACTGACTCCTGTTTGTTGCCAGAGCTCACAGGGCCGCGCCCGTGGACACCGCCACGATTGCTGCCCGCTGCTCGCGGATCGACAACTCAGCGCTGAGCGAGGTGCGCCGGCACGATGGCCG
>DATJUN010000002.1:0-46465 GCA_035502275.1 Steroidobacteraceae bacterium | reverse complement strand
TCACCCGCCGCAGCGGCCGGACGACACCGCGGCCTCCGCCGTGTCCTGGCAGCGCGAGCTTGCCGCGGCGATCGAGGACCCGCTCGAGCTCTGTCGCCTGCTGCAGCTCGACCCCGCCGTCGCGTTGGCCGGGCTGGGCGCCGCCCAGGGCTTTCGGCTGCGCGTGCCCCGTGGCTACGTCGCGCGCATGCGGCGCGCGGATCCCAACGACCCGCTGCTGCGACAGGTACTGCCGCAGGCGGCCGAGCTCATCGAGCGCAGTGGCTACTGCTCCGATCCGCTCGCCGAGGCCGACAGCCGCCGCGCTCCGGGCCTGCTGCACAAATACCACGGCCGCGCGCTGCTGCTGACCACGGCGGCCTGCGCGGTTCACTGCCGCTATTGTTTCCGGCGCGAGTATCCGTATGGGGAGGTACAGGGTCCCTGGCTCACCGAGGCGCTCGACATCATTCGGCAGGATCCCTCCATCGAGGAGGTCATCCTCTCCGGCGGCGACCCGCTGACGCTCGCCACCGCACGGCTACGGCGTCTGACCGGGCAGCTCGCCGAGATGCCGCACGTGCGCAGGCTGCGCCTGCACACGCGCACGCCGATCGTACTGCCCGAGCGGATCGATGAGTCCCTGTGCCGCTGGCTCAGCGCACTGCCCTGGCCCGTGGTGTTCGTGCTGCATGCGAATCACGCGCGCGATGTCGATGCGCAGGTGCGTATCGCCCTGCAGCGCCTGCGCGCGAGCGGCGCGACGCTGCTGAATCAGGCCGTGCTGCTGGCAGGCGTGAACGACAGCGTCGAGGCCCTGCACGGGCTGTCCGAAGCGCTGTGGGAAGCGGGCGTTTTGCCCTACTACCTGCATCTGCTCGATCCTGTGCGCGGCACGGCGCACTTCGCTGTCGATGAGCGGCACGCTCGTGAGCTCATGGCGGGCCTCGCCGCGCGTCTGCCGGGCTATCTGGTGCCGCGTTTGGTGCGCGAGAGCGCCGGTGAGCCTGCCAAACGTGTCATCGCGCCGGCCGCCTGGTCCACCGAGCGGGATGCGCTTCACAGCCCGCGCAGGGGCGAATGCTAGAATCCGGCCGCTCTCGGAGGGATTTTGAACGACACCACGGCTGTTCCACTGATCGTGCACAGCGCCACGCGCGATCCCGTGGAGGCCCTCAATAGCCTGCTGCGCCGGGCCGGCATGGCCGCGCATTGCACCTGGATCCCCGCGCTGCAGGACATTCCCGATGCGCTCGAGCAGCTCAATCCGGAACTGCTGCTGTGCTATCCGAGCAGCGCCCAATCGGTGCAGGCGCTCGCCCAGGCGCGCGACCAGGTCTCGGGCATCCTGCCGCTCGTGGTCATCCGCGAGAGCGTGGATGAACAGCGCATCGCCGAGGACATGGCCCAGGGGGCGCGCGACACCGTCTCGCTGCAGGAGCCGCAACGGCTGCAGGCGGTCATCCGGCGCGAACTGCATGCCTTTCGCCTCGAGCGCACACTCAATGCAACGCTGCGTGCCTCGCAGGACTATCGCAGCCAGCTCGAGGTGGTGCTTCAGCGCTCCAACGATGCCATCGCGCAGGTGCAGGAGGGCATCCTCGTGGATGCCAATGCCTCCTGGCTCGAGCTGTTCGGCTTCGTGGAATCCGCCGGGCTGGTCGGTCAGCCGGTCATGGACCTGTTCGACGACGCCACCCAGGCGCCACTCAAGGCGGCGTTGACGGCCTGCCTGCAGGGGCACTGGAGCAACCACCCGCTCAAGGCCGGCGCCGTGCTCGGCGACGGCTCGGTGGTCCCGCTGACGCTGACGCTTGCGCTGGGCGAATACGATGGCGAGCCGAGCGTGCGGCTCATCGTGGCGGCGCAGAAACGCGACGACGAGCAGCTCGCGCGCGAGCTGGAAGCGGCGGTGCAGAGCGATCCGGGCACGGGCCTTCCGACCCGCCGCCACCTGCTCACGGCGCTGCAGGACCGGCTGCAGAAACCGGTCGCCGGCGGCCTGCGCTACCTGGCGGCGGTGCGACCCGACAAGTTCGCCGGCATCGAGCGCGACGTCGGCGTGCTCGCGAGCGAGCAATTCCTCATTGCCTTTGCAAACATCGTGCGCTCGCTGCTCGGCCCGCACGATCTCGCCGGACACTTCGGCGGCACGACGCTGCTGCTGCTGCTCGAGCGAGGCAATCAGCGCGACCTCGAAGCCTGGTGCGAGAGCCTCATCGATCGCGTCGGCCGCCAGCTCTTCCAGGCCGACAAGCATACCCTGCACGCCACCTGCACCATCGGCATCGGCGTCGTGCCACTCGCCAAGCCCGACCTGAACGCCGCGGTGCTCGATGCGCTCGAGGCCCTGCGTCGTGGCCGAGCGCAGGGTGGCAACCAGATGATGACGGTGGACCGCGCCGACAATGACACGCGCGTGCAGGCCTACGATCAGATCTGGGTCAAGCACATCAAGGCGGCGCTCATGGAGAACCGCTTCCGGCTCAATCAGCAGCCGATTGCGGCGCTCGGCAGCGGCAAGCAGAAAATGTTCGACGTGGCCATCCGCATGCTCGACTCACAGGGCAAGGAGGTGCTGCCCTCGGAGTTCCTGCCGGCTGCGGCCCGCAACGATCTGCTGAAGAACATCGATCGCTGGGTCATCGGCGCCTCGCTCTCCTTCGCCGCCAAGCGCAAGCCCGATCTGCTGTTCGTGCGTCTCTCACGCGACAGCGCCCTGGACAGCTCGCTGCTGCCCTGGCTCGAGCTGCAGTTGAAATCGACGCACGCCGAAGCGCAGCGACTGTGCCTGCAGATCACCGAGGAAGTCGCCGCCAAGCAGGTGCAGCAGACGCAGCAGACTCTCAAGGCGCTGCGCGAGCGCGGCCTGCGCGTCGCGCTGGAGCATTTCGGCACCGGCCGTGACTCGCAGAATCTGCTGAACACGCTGCCGCTGGACTTCGTCAAGATCGACGGCTCGCTGATGCAGGGCCTGGCGGGCAGCCCCGAGCTGCAGCAGCGTGTGCGCGCGCTCGTGGCCGCAGCCCGCAGCCGCAATGTGCAGACGGTGGCCGAGCGCATCGAGGATGCCAACACGATGGCCGTGGTCTGGCAGCTCGGCGTGCAGCACATCCAGGGCTACTTCGTGCACGCGCCCGAAGAGGTCGTGCTGAAGTCGTGAGCATCGCCGCGCGCCCGGTCGCGCTTGCCGCCGCGCTTGCGCTCGGCTGGCTGGGCGGCTGCAGCGGCGCGCCTCCCGATGGGTCAGCGCCCGCCGCCCTCCAGGTGGGTAGCTCGCCCGCGAACGATCAGCAGCTCGCACGCACGCTCGATGATGAGCCCCGATCGCTCGACCCCGCCCTGGCGACCGATCAGCCCGCCGCACGCGTGCTGGATGATCTGTTCGAAGGCCTGACGACGGTCGACGTGGGCGGGCGCATCGTGCCGGGCGTGGCCGCCGCCTGGCAGCAGAGCGCCGATGGCCTCACCTGGACCTTCCACCTGCGAGGCGATGCGCGCTGGTCCAACGGCGCGCCCGTGACGGCGCAGGACTTCGTCTACGCCTGGCAGCGCGTGGTCGATCCGCACACCGGCTCGCAAGCGGCGCAGAATCTCTCGCCCATCCGCAACGCCCCGCAGATCGCCTCCGGAGAGGCGCCCGCGCAAACCCTCGGCGTCGAGGCACTCGATGCGCGCACGCTGCGCGTGCATCTGGTCGGTCCAACTCCCTACCTGCTGGAACTGGTGTCCCAGCCATACCTCTATCCGGTCTACGCCCCAACGGTGCAAGCGTACGGTGACGCGTGGACGAGACCTGCACACCTGGTGTGCAATGGTCCATTCGAGCTCGCTGAGCGCATCATCGGCAATCGCATCACGCTGGTGCGCAATCCGCGCTACCGGGATGCCGCGCAGGTGCGCCTGCAGCGCGTCGTCTACTACGTGCTGCCCGACCGCAACGTGCAGGTGCAGCGCTACCTTGCCGGCGAGCTGCAGTGGACCGATTCCTTCGCCGCCAACGAATATGCCTATCTGAAGGGCCACCTCGGACGCCAGGTCGTCAATGCCCCCTACCTCGGCATCTACAAGCTCGACTTCAATTTCGATCTGCCGCCGTTCCGGGACAACTGGCCGCTGCGCGAGGCGCTGGTGCTGGCCATCGATCGCGAGCCGCTGGTGCATGCGATGCGCCCTTTCTATCAGCCGGCGTACACACTGATGCCGCCGCTTCCGGGCTACACACAGCCGCAACCGGCCTGGACGCATCTGTCCACGGCGGCGCGCCATGCGCTCGCGCGCGAGCTCTACCATCGCGCCGGCTACTCCGACGCCTATCCGCTGCGCGTGGACCTCGACACCTCGGTTCAGGGCGCCGACGAGCGCCACTTCTACGAGGCGGTGGCTGCCAGCTGGCGCAGCATCCTTGGCGCGCGGGTGCAGGTCGATGAGCGCGAGTTCAAGGTGCTCATCCAGGATCGCGAGCTGCACAAGCTGCCGCTGGTGCATGGCGCCTGGCTCGGTGACTACGCCGATCCGTACACGTTTCTGCAGCTCTACTATCGCGGCAGCGGCAACAACAATGGCGACTATGCCAATGCCGCCTTCGACGCGCTGCTCGATCGGGCGGCGCAGGAGCATGATCCGGCGCGCCGCTACCAGCTGTTCGAACAGGCCGAAACGGCACTGAATGCGGATGCGGCCTACGTGCCACTCTTCTATTACTCCTCGCGCCACCTGGTGAAGCCCTTCGTGCGTGGCTGGCAGTCGAACGTCATGGATCGCAACCTGTCGCGCTACATGGTCGTGCTCGAGCATCAGGGTTACTGAGCGTGACGCGCTACCTGCTCCGCCGGCTGCTGGTGGCCGTTCCGACGCTGCTTTTGATCACGACGCTGGGCTTCGCACTGCTGCACGCGGCGCCCGGCGGCCCCTTCGATGCCGACAAGCGCATGCTGCCGGCCATCCAGCAGGCGATCGAGGCCCGCTACCACCTGCACGAGCCGCTGTGGCGCCAGTACCTGCGCTACCTCGGGCAACTCGCGCACGGCGACCTCGGCCCGTCCTTTCAGTATCGCGGCACCAGCGTCAACCAGATCATCGCGCAGGGTCTGCCCGTGGATGCCGCCGTGGGGCTGAGCGCCCTGGCACTGGCACTGCTGGCCGGCGGCGGCATCGGTGTCACCGCAGCGCTGCGCGAGGGAGGCGCCTGGGACCACGCAGCGATGGCGCTCGCCGCCGTGGGCATCTCGGTACCACTGTTCGTGCTGGCGCCGCTGCTGGTGCTGATCTTCGCCGTCACGCTGCACTGGCTGCCGGCCGGTGACTGGGTGGCCGGCTCGCCCTCGCATCTGCTGCTGCCCGCGCTCGCCCTGGCGCTGCCCTACGCCGGCTACATCGCGCGACTCATGCGCGGCAGCACCCTCGAGGTGCTCAACAGCCCCTTCATCCGCACGGCGCAGGCCAAGGGCCTGCCGTCGCATCACATTCTCTGGCATCACGCGCTGCGACCGGCGCTGACACCGCTGGTGTCGTATCTCGGGCCCGCATTCGCCGGGGTGCTCACGGGGTCCATCGTCGTGGAGAGCATCTTCGGGCTGCCCGGCATCGGCCGGTTTTTCATCACGGCCGCTCTGAACCGTGACTACACGCTCGTGATGGGCATCACCGTGCTGTACGGCACACTCATCATCCTGTGCAATCTGCTGGCGGATCTGTGCTATGCCTGGATCGATCCGCGCGTGAGGCTCGCGTGAGCTCGCAGGTGCTCGCGCGCCTTCGGGCCCAGCGCCTCACGCGCATCGCCGCGGCCGTGCTGGCAGCGATCGTGCTGGCATCCCTGCTGGTTCCCTGGCTGTCCCCCTACGACAGCTACACGCCGGATTTCGCGCTTCTGTCACACCCACCGATGCTGGCCGGTGCTCATGTGCTCGGCACCGATCCGCTCGGCCGCGACCTGCTGGTGCGGGTGATGTGGGGTTGTCGCATCTCGCTGGCCATCGGAGTGGTCGCAACGCTCATGAGCGTTCTGATCGGGGTGAGCTGGGGCGCGATCGCCGGCTATGCCGGTGGCACGACCGATCAGTTGATGATGCGCGTGGTCGACGTGCTCTACTCGGTGCCCTTCGTGCCCTTCGTGATCGTGCTGACGGTGTTGTTCGGACGCGGGCTGTGGCTGATATTTCTCGCCATCGGTGCGGTCTCCTGGCTCGACATCGCACGCATCGTGCGCGGTCAGACGCTCTCGCTCAAGCAGCGCGAATTCATCGAGGCCGCGCGCATCGCCGGCGTGCACGGCATCGGCATGATCCGCCGTCACATCGTGCCGAACCTGCTCGGCATCGTGGCCGTGTACGCGACGCTGACGATCCCGGCGGTGATTCTGTTCGAGGCGCTGCTGAGCTTTCTGGGCATGGGCGTGCAGTCGCCGATGGCCTCGCTCGGCTCGCTCGTGGCTGACGGCGCCTCGGACATGCAGTCGCATCCGCATCTGCTGATCGTGCCAGCCGCGTTTCTGACCGCCATCATCTACGCGTTCAACTATCTCGGCGATGGGCTGCGCAAGGCGCTCGACCCGCGCGGCCAGCCATGAACAGCCCAAGCTCCGCAGAGCCGCTGCTGCAGCTTCAGGACGTGTCGGTCGCCTACCGCACGGCCAGCGGCGCTGCCGTACCGGTGGTGCGCGGTGTGAACCTGCAGCTTGCACCCGGTGAGATCCTCGGGCTGGCCGGCGAATCCGGCTCGGGCAAGACCCAGCTGCTGCTGTCGATCATCGGATTGAACGGCCAGCATGCGCAGCTCACCGGCAGCGTACGCTATCGCGGCCAGGAGCTGCTCGGTCGGCCCATCGCCGAGCTCAATCGCGTGCGCGGCGCGCGCATCGCCACGGTGTTCCAGGACCCGGCGACGGCGCTCAATCCCTATCTTCCCATCGGGCGCCAGCTCAGCGAGGTGCTGCGCTTTCACGGCGGCGTGCCCGGCCGGCTGGCGCGCGAGCGCGCCTGTGAGCTGCTCGAAGCAGTCCAGGTCGCCGATCCGCAGCGGCGGCTGCAGCAGTATCCACATGAGCTCTCCGGTGGCATGCGCCAGCGTGTGGTGATCGCAATGGCGCTCATGGCCTCCCCCGAGATCCTGCTCGCCGACGAGCCGACGACCGCGCTGGATGTGACCGTGCAGTCACAGATCCTGCGCCTGCTGCTGCAGCTGCGCGAGCGGCACGGGATCGCCATGGTGCTGGTCTCGCACGACATGGGGGTGATCGCCGGGCTGGCCGATCGCGTGGCCGTCATGTACGCCGGTCGCATCGTGGAGCAGGCCGGCATCGATGCCCTCTTCGAGCAGCCGCAACATCCCTACAGTGAAGCCCTGCAGCGGTGCGTGCCGAGCCTCGCCGGTCCGCTGCCGCAGCGCCTGCCCAGCATCCCCGGTGCCCCGCCGGACCCGGCAGCGTTGGCGCCGGGCTGTGCCTTTGCGCCGCGCTGTGCCTACCGCCTGGCGCTGTGCGAGCAGCGCCTGCCCGAGCTGCGGGAAGCCGGTCCCGGGCATTGGAAGGCGTGCCATTACGATCAGCCGCTCGGACGGCTGCGGGGTGAACTGACATGAGCGCGGTGCAGCCTGAACTGCTGCGCGTCACCGGACTGTCGGTCAGCTATCGCCTGCACGAGGCCGGGCGCCGCGCGGCACTGCTGCATGCCGTGCGCGATGTGAGCTTCGAGCTCGCGGGTGGCCAGACGCTCGGCATCGTCGGCGAATCCGGCAGCGGCAAGTCGAGCATCGCGCGGGCGCTGCTGCGCCTGGTACCGGCGAGCAGCGGGCAGGCCTGCTTCGACGGGCAGGACCTGCTGCAGCTGCGCGGTGCGCCGCTGCAGCGCATGCGCCGCTCGCTGCAGCTGATCTTCCAGGATCCGCTCGCCTCGCTCGATCCGCGCATGAGCGCTGAAGAGACCGTATCCGAGCCGCTGCGTGTGTTCGAGCCAGCGCTGAGCGCTGCCGAGCGCAGCGCACGCGCGCGGGTCATGCTCGAGGCCGTCGGGCTGTCCGAGCGCTATCTGCCGCGCCTGCCGCATGAGCTCTCGGGCGGTCAGGCCCAGCGCATCGCGATCGCACGTGCGCTGATCCTGCGCCCGCGGCTGCTGTTCTGCGATGAGCCGCTCTCCTCGCTCGACGTGTCCATCAAATCGCAGATCGGGAATCTGCTGATGCAGCTGCAGGCGCAGCTCGGGCTCTCCATGGTGTTCATCTCGCACGATCTGGCGGCGGTGCGTTTTGCCTGCAGTCGCGTGCTGGTGCTCTACCTCGGTCGTGTCATGGAGCTGGCCGATCGCGATGCGCTCTTCAGTGCTGCACGCCATCCCTATACGCGTGCGCTGCTGCAGTCCGCGCCGCTGCCCGATCCGCGCCTGGCCCGTCGCAGACCGGCCGGCACGCTGGGCGGGGAGATCCCCTCGCCACTGGCGCCCCCGTCGGGCTGCGTGTTTCGCACGCGCTGTGCGCATGCCATCGATCGCTGCGCCGCGCAGATTCCGGCGCTGCGCAGGGTGGGCGGGAGCCTGGTGGCCTGTCACCGCGCCGAGGAAATCGCCCCATATTGACGCGCCGTGCGGCTTCGGGTCGATAATGGCCAGGGGTCGGAGAACGCTATGGTCGAGATGGTGCGTCATGCGGGTGGCTGTCACTGTGGTCGCATTCGCTTCGAGGTCATTGCTCCGGCGGACCTGGAGGTCAGCGATTGCAACTGCTCGATCTGCAGCAAGTCGGGCTACCTGCACCTGACCGTGCCGAAGTCCCGCTTCCGCCTCCTCTGCGGGGAGGGGCAGCTGACCAGCTATCAGTTCAACACACGCACCGCGCAGCACCTGTTCTGCCCGGTCTGCGGTGTCAAATCCTTCTACGTACCCCGCTCGCACCCCGAAGGCTACAGCGTCAATGCCCGCTGCCTGGATGAGGGCACGGTGCGCTCGCTGCGCATCACGCCCGCCGATGGCAAGCGCTGGGAGCAGATGTATCCCGAGGGACGTGGGCCGCCGCTGCCCGAGTAGCCCAGCCCGTCGGCACTACAGCGTCGCAAGCCAGCGTAGCAGCGCCGCACGCTGAGCGCCCGACAGCTGCTCGAAGCCCTCCCGCGCCGCCCGGGCCTCTCCGTCGTGCCAGAGAATGGCCTCCTCGAGGCTGCGTGCGCGCCCATCGTGCAGCAGCGTCGGGAAACGCTCGCGTTCCAGACGGTAGCCCAGCCCCCAGAGCGGCGGCGTGCGCCAGCGGCTTGGCATCACCCGTCCGCTCACATCGCGGTCGGCCAGCCCCGCGCCCAGATCGTGCAGGCGCAGATCCGTGTAGGGAGCAATGCGTGCCTGGACCGGCTTTGCCTGCGCATCGGGGAAAATCACCGGCAGTTCCGGCCGATGACATGCCGCACAGCCCAGTGAGAGGAAAGTCGGATCGACCCGCGGCGCATCCGCAGTGCCCACGGTTCCCGCAGTGCCCGCAGTGCCCGCTGTGCGCGTCGGGCTCGCACTGTCCACGGCAGGCACTGCCAGCCAGCGAACGAACTCGACGACGCCATCGAACAGCTCATCCGAAACCTCCGGCTGCCCTCCCGATGGCTGTGCACGGCAATCGGTCTCGATCGCCGTGCAATCGTCGTACGGTGCCTCGCGTGTGGTCAGGCCCATCTCGCGCGAGAACGCCTTATTGATCTGATCTCGAATCGAGACCGCACTGCCCTGCCAACCGAATCGCCCGAGCACGCGCTGGTTGTTCACCCACTGCCACGCTGGCATCCCGAGCGTGGCGGTCCCCGGGGGGCCTTGCACGCCTTGCACGATGGCGGCAGCCGGCACCGCCTCGAGCAGTCCATCCCCAAAGAGCGGCGGGGCCATTCGCGGCCTGATCACCGTATCAGGCGCCAGCGCACCGTAGCGCAGGCCGGAGAGTTGATAGCTCGGCACGCGCAGCTCCCAGGAACTGCCATCCGGGTAGTGGCCACGCCTGATCTGGTAGTGGATCCAGACCTCGCCCTCGGGCAACAGGCCCTCGAGCGCTGCAGTGGAGAGAACGTGCCCATAGTGCGGATCGCCCGTCAGCGGCTGTCCATCGCGCGCCGGTGGCTCGAGCTGCACCACCAGCGGACCGGGCGCCGGACCATCCCGCTCCGGGCCGCGCGCATCCGCACCCTCGTTGTGGCACTCATCGCAGGCAGAGCTGTTGAAAAAGGGACCGAGCCCATCGATGCGCTCGGCCCCCGCGGTACCCGCGGCAACGAACTGCGTATTGAACACCGCATGACCGAGCGCCTCGCGCGCCGCGAGCGCGCCGGTCAGCGGCATGACGGTGGGTGGGTCGCGGGAATTTTCGAAGATGCGCGGGGACAGCAGCGGGCCCGTCAGCTGCACGCCTGTCACTGTCGGTGTCGGCGCATCAGGTGGCGCAGGCGCTGCCTGCCCCGCTGCCCAGGCGGGTGTCAGCCATGGCAGCGCGAGCGCCGCCATCGCGGCCCATCGCATGCCCTCGCGCGGCGGGCGCATCGGACCCCGGGGCGCGTCAGTGCGCCGCGGGGGCCTGATTGCGCGGCGCGGCGGTCAGGGTGAGCTGCGCCTGTGCACGCCGTGCGCCACTGATCTGCAGCCACAGCGGCTGCCCCGCAGGCATCTGAAAGATCACGATCTTGCGCGGATTGGCACAGCCACGCTGCCCGGAGAAATCCTGCGTTCCGAGCAGCTTGCCATCGGCGACCACGTCGATCCAGAACGGCGCATCGAGGGATACGCGATAGCTGCCACTGCGCGCAACGGTGAACTTCACCATGCCGCCGTAAGCCCCATCCGAGAGCATGACTTTGCCCGGTGTCGTCACGTACTTCACCTGCGGCTGCGGCGCGAGCTGCACCTCGTAGAGGCGGTCCGCATGCACCGTCGGGGTATCCGCGGCACTGGTTCCGCCTTGCACACTGTGCGCCTGACCGGCGAACAATGTGCGCTCCCGACGCACGTCCCAGGCAAAGTCGTGGCAGCCCTGATGCGCTCGCGCACCCGGGCTATCGCTCGGGCTCTCCCCCTGCGCCCGCACCGGGCTGGCCGCCATCGCAGATGCTGCCAGGACACACGCGAGCATCGCGACACAAAGCCGATGCCATACGAAAGCCTGGGTTCTCATGATCCTCTCCTCATCACCAGCAGCGTCAGAGCGATGCGCGCACGTTGGCGAAGTACTCGCGGCCGGGAGCATGATACTCGTCCTCGATTTCGTAGTTCTCATCGGTCAGGTTGGTAACGCCGACCTCGAGCTCGACCGTCGCAATGGGCTCATAGGATACCTTCATGTCCAGGCGCGTGAAGGCGCCGCCCTGGTAGTAGATCAGGCTGTTGATGGAGCTCTGCAGCCAGCGGCGACTCTCACTGTCCACACTCGGCACAACCTGCCAGTTGCCGGCCGGTCGCCACTCGATGTAGGCGAACAGTTTGTGCGCCGGTGTATCAGTGGGCACCGCGCCGCCGCCTTCCACCTCACGCACCAGATCCGAATAGTCGATACCGGCGCTGAGCGCGACCGCGAGATGACGCGACACTTCCAGCTCGTAACCCTCGCGACGTTCCACGCCGACATTCTCATCCTCGCTGACGGTCGGCGAGATGCCGATGGCGTCGATGGCATGATCCACCTGCGCCAGGAACAGGTTCGCCACCACGTGCGTGCCGGCAAGCGTGTCGACCACACCGAGCTGCCCGTAGTGCGAGCGCTCGGGCAGCAGGTGCGGGTTGTTGACGAAAGTGCTGAAGCGCGTGCTGTACATCTCGAACAGCGTCGGAAAGCGCGCGCGATCCGCATAGGTCAGGTGCACCGCACCGGTATCGCTGTACTGGCGCTCGATCGCCAGCTCCCCGTTGAGTGCATGCTTGTCGGCCACGGGATAGGCATAGGAATAGCCAAACGGGGGCGCGGCGCCGCCGGAGACCCACTCGCTGTCGCCGATCAGGTGGCGATAGTCGTAGCTGCCGCCCGCCGTCACGCTCCAGCGCCCGCTCGGGCGGTAGATGTTCTCCAGTGCCAGCGAGCTGGTGTTCTCCTGCGCGCTCTCCCAGGGCTCCTGATACCACGGCGCCGCGGGGGTGTTGCGCGTGCTCTCGGTCTCGTTGTGCTGGTCCCAGCGAAACTGCGCCGAGGCCCGGATGGTGTCGGGTGCCCCCGGCAGCGTCTCGGCGAGCTCGACGATCGCCCCGGCGGAGCGATCGTCATAGGTGCTGTCGAAGGACTTGGGAGTCTTCTGCGTCGTGTAGCTGAGGTTGTCGTAGGAGTCGAGCGAATTGTAGAAGCGCTCGTAATAGGCGCGTGTCTTCAGATAGGAGCCGCGATCATCCAGCGCGTTCTGCGACAGCCAATAGGCGCTCTGATAGTCCCAGGCCGGCCAGGTCCAGTACTTGACGGTATTCAGGGCGCTCGGCGGGATGTAGCCGTCCGGCTCCGGGTTACCCTTGTGGCCAACCTGGTTGATGACGTTGACGCTGTAGTCGCTGCCTGCGCTGGGCAGGAAACCGGCCTTGAGATTGATCTTGTAGTCCTGGCTCCAGGACTGCAGGCGGTTTCCCGCTGCCTGCAATGTTCCGGGCGTGAAGTCATCCGAGAGGCGGAAGTGGTTCTGCTTGTCAAAAGAGCCGGCGCCCTGCAGATACCAGTCGTTCTGCCGCGAGCCGACGAAAACGTCGTCAACCGTGCCGTTGTAGGCGCCGGTGGAGTCCAGCGTCGCCCCCACCCGGCCCTCGGCTTCCAGCGGCTGCGTCGCGACGCGGCTGACCAGGTTGATCTCCCCGCCCATGGCGCCCGGACCATCGATCACCGAGGCGTAGCCTTTGGCGATCTGCAGCTGCGCGATGTCCATCGTGGTGAAGCGGCCGAAGTCGATGCGATCGTCGTAGGGCAGGTAGATGGGAATGCCATCCTGATAGATCGGCACACGCCAGCGGTCGAATCCACGGATCCAGATATCGGTCTCATTGCGTGGACCGACTTCGCTGACGGAGGTGCCGGAGGCAAGCTCGAAGGCGCTGTCGAGCGCGTTGCGGTCGAACTCACGCATCTCGCCCTGCGAGACGGTGCTGCCGCCCAGGGACTGGCCGTTCTCCAGAGGTGCCGTGACGGTGACTTCCTCGAGCGTCGATCCGTTGTTGGCGCCCCCGGCGTTATCCGTGGAATTGCTACCAGAATCAGCGACGGCATTGCCGCCGGCGCCTGTCTGCTGCGCCAACCCCGTCGCGGTGCGGCCGAGCGCTGCGGCGGCCAGACAAAACAGGATCGGAGTGACCTTCACCACTGACTCTCCCTGACTCCACGTGCCGGGCGCGCGAGACACTGCCCTGACGGTGAGTAGACGCCTTCAAGGGCGCACTCTTGGCGCTCGTCGTTATATACCAAGCTTTATAGCGAGTCCAGGACAGGGCGGCGGGTTGCCTCGCTCAGCTCGTGGAGGAACGGGGTGCGGTGACGACTGATGAAGCTCACTATCGAGCAGGCTCGAGCGCGCCATGCGCGTCCGTCAGCGGAAGCAGCCGAAGCAGCGCGCCGTCACCAGACGGACAGCCCGAATCCCTGCGCTCTCACTCGAGCGGTTCGATGCGCTCCACGGTGCGCCAGCCGCGCGGCAGCAGTGCGCCGCGCTGGGCGCGTTCCCCGGCATAGTCGGCAAGATTCTGCACGGACAGCTTCATCTGCCGCTCGCCACTGAAGACGGCGAGTGACTGGCTCGCGCCCAGTACGCACAGCGCCACAATGCGCTCCTCGCCCGACTCGGCCTTCTTGGTGGGAATGCCGAAGAGCTTGTTGCCCTTGCCGCGCGGCAGCTCGGGCACCTCGCTTGCGGCGAACACCAGCAGCCGCCCTTCGCTGTTGACCAGCGCCACGCGCGCATCCGCGCTGCTCACGGGCGCGGCCGGCAGCACCTGCGCCCCGGCAGTGAGCTTGAACACGGCCTTGCCGGCGCGGTTGCGCGAGTGCAGCTCCTTGAGCCGCACCGTGAAGCCATAGCCGGCGTCGCTCGCGAGCAGCCAGGCGTCCTCGGGATCACCGATCGCGACCGCCGCGAAGCGTGCACCGTCGGGCGGATCGAGCCGTCCGGAGAGCGGCTCGCCCGCACCGCGCGCCGAGGCCAGCGTATGCGCCGGCAGGCTGTAGGCGCGCCCGGTACTGTCGACGAACACGGCCTGCTGGGTGCTGCGACCGCGCGCCGCGGCCTGGAAGGCGTCCCCGCTCTTATAGGAAAGCGCGCGCGGATCGATGTCGTGGCCCTTGGCCGAGCGCACCCAGCCTCCGGTCGAGAGCACCACGGTGACCGGCTCGTTGGCCAGCAGCTCGGTCTCCTCGATGGCCTGCGCCGCCGCACGCTCGACGATGCGCGTGCGCCGCTCATCCCCGTACTCGCGTGCATCGGCCTGGATCTCCTCGCGCAGCAGCTTCTTCAGACGCGCGCGGCTCGCCAGGATCGCACTGAGCTCATCGCGCTCCTCGGCAAGCTCGGCCTGCTCCTCGCGGATCTTCATCTCCTCCAGGCGCGCGAGGTGACGCAGCTTGGTCTCGAGGATCGCTTCGGCCTGCTCATCGGAGAGCTTGAAGCGCTTCATCAGCACCGGCTTCGGCTCTTCCTCGCGGCGGATGATGCGGATCACCTCGTCGAGATTCAGGTAGGCGATCAGCAGGCCGTCGAGGATATGCAGGCGCCGTGTCACCTTGTCCAGGCGGTGCTGCAAGCGGCGGCGCACGGTTGCCTGACGGAACTCGAGCCACTCGGACAGCAGCTCCTTCAGCCCCATGACACGCGGGCGGCCGTCGTTGCCGATGACGTTGAGATTGACGCGGTAGTTGCGCTCCAGGTCCGTGGTCGCAAACAGGTGCGCCATCAGCTGCTGCACATCGACGCGATTGGAGCGCGGCTCGATCACCAGCCGCGTGGGGTTCTCATGATCGGACTCATCGCGCAGGTCCTCGACCATCGGCAGCTTCTTCTGCCGCATCTGCTCGGCGATCTGCTCGAGCACGCGGCTGCCGGAAACCTGATAGGGCAGCGCGTTGATGACGATGAGCCCCTCCTCATCCACCTCGTAGGTCGCGCGCGCGCGGAAGCTGCCGCTGCCGCTCTCGTAGAAGGCGACCAGATCCGCGCGCGGGGAGATGATCTCCCCGCCGGTGGGCAGGTCCGGTCCCTTGATGTGCTTGAGCAGCGCGCGCGTGGTGCTGTCCGGTTCATCCAGCAGCTGCACGCAGGCGGCGGCCACCTCGGTGAGGTTGTGCGGCGGGATGTCGGTCGCCATGCCCACGGCGATGCCCGAGGCGCCGTTCATCAACAGGTTCGGCAGCCGCGCGGGCAGCATGGTGGGCTCATCGAGCGTGCCGTCGAAGTTCGGCGTCCAGTCGACCGTGCCGTGCTCGAGCTCGGCCAGCAGCAGCTCCGCGTAGCGCGTCAGGCGCGACTCGGTATAGCGCATGGCCGCGAAGGACTTGGGATCGTCGGGCGAGCCCCAGTTGCCCTGCCCGTCGACGATCGGATAGCGATAGGAGAAGGCCTGCGCCATGTGCACCATGGCCTCGTAACAGGCCATGTCGCCATGGGGATGGAACTTGCCGATGACGTCGCCGACCGTGCGCGCCGACTTCTTGTGCTTCGCGGCTGCCGAGAGGCTGAGCTCGCTCATGGCATAGATGATGCGGCGCTGGACGGGCTTGAGCCCGTCGCCGAGCGCCGGCAGCGCCCGATCGAGAATGACGTACATCGAGTAGTCGAGATACGCCTTTTCGGTGAACTGGCCGAGCGCGCGACGCTCGATGCCTTCGAAGTTGACCGGCATCAGACCGACACCTCGGCCAGATTGCCATTGCGCTCGAGCCACTCACGCCGGTCGGCGGCGCGCTTCTTTGCCAGCAGCATATCCATCAGGCTCTCGGTTTTGTCCTTGGCCTCGATGGTGAGCTGCACCAGCCGCCGGGTGCGCGGATCGATGGTGCTCTCGCGCAGCTGCGACGGATTCATCTCTCCCAGTCCCTTGAAGCGTGTCACGGTGGGCTTCATGCGCGCGTTCTCGGCGGCCAGGCGCTTCAGCGTCGCATCGCGCTCGGCATCATCGAGCGCGTAGAGCACCTGTTTGCCGGCATCGATGCGATACAGCGGCGGCATCGCGACGTGCACGTGACCGTTCACCACCAGCGGCCGGAAGTGCCGCAGAAACAGCGCACACAGAAGCGTCGCGATGTGCTGCCCGTCCGAGTCGGCATCGGCGAGGATGCAGACGCGGTGATAGCGCAGCTGCGACAGGTCACTGCTGCCGGGCTCCACGCCGAGCGCCACACTGATGTCGTGCACTTCCTGGGAGCTGCCGATCTCCCCGGGCTCGAGCTCCCAGGTGTTCAGGATCTTGCCCCGCAACGGCATGATGGCCTGGAATTCGCGGTCGCGCGCCTGTTTGGCCGAGCCGCCCGCGGAGTCGCCCTCGACCAGAAACAGCTCCGAGCGCGCCGGATCCTGAGTGGTGCAGTCGGCGAGCTTGCCCGGCAGCGCCGGCCCCCCGGTCGCGCGCTTGCGCACGACGCGCGCCGCGGCGCGCGCCCGCTCTTGCGCATTGGCGATGGCGAACTGCGCGATGCGCTCGCCGGCGTCGGGGTGCTGATTGAGCCAGAGCCCCGCGGCGTCGCGCGCATGCCCTTCGACCAGCGCTGCCGCTTCGCGCGATGAGAGCTTCTCCTTGGTTTGACCGGCGAACTGCGGCTCGCGGATCTTGATGGACAGCACGTAGCAGGCGCGATCCCAGATGTCCTCGGCGGCAAGCTTCAGCCCGCGCGGCAGCAGGTTCCGAAACTCACAGAACTCGCGCACCGCGGCCACCACCCCGGCGCGCAGCCCATTGACGTGCGTGCCGCCCGCGGGCGTGGGGATCAGATTCACGTAGCTCTCATCGACCAGCTGCTCGGCGTCGGGCGACCACACCAGTGCCCAGTCCACCGCCTCCTGCTCGGAGCTGTGATGGCCGATCAGCGGCTCGGGCGGCAGACGCTCGGCGGTGCCCAGCTGTTCCACCAGATAGGCGCCAAGCTCGCCGCTGTAGAACCATTCCTCGCGCTCGCCCGTGGCCTGATTGGTGAAGCTCACACGCAGGCCCGGGCACAGCACCGCCTTGGCCTTCAGCACGCGCTTCAGATCCGGCACCGAGAAGCGCTCGGAATCGAAGAATTTCGGATCTGGCCAGAAGCGCACCGTGGTACCGGTATTGCGTTGGCCCACGGTGCCGATCACCTCGAGCTTGGAGTGAACGTGCCCGTCCTTGAAGCTGATGTTGTATTCCTTGCCGCCGCGGCGGATCCAGCATTCCAGATGCTTCGAGAGGGCGTTGACCACCGAGACGCCCACGCCGTGCAAGCCCCCGGAGAACTTGTAGGAGCCCTCGGTGAATTTGCCGCCCGCATGCAGGCGCGTGAGGATCAGCTCGACCCCGCTGATCTTCTCCTTCGGGTGAATGTCCACCGGCATGCCACGGCCGTCGTCCGCGACCTCGAGGGAATTGTCCTCGTGGAGCGTGACCTGGATGTTCTTGGCGTGACCTGCGAGCGCCTCATCGACGCTGTTGTCGATGACTTCGTGCGCCAGGTGATTGGGGCGACTGGTGTCGGCGTACATGCCTGGTCGCCGGCGAACCGGTTCCAGGCCGCTGAGGACCTCGATGTCCGAGGCGGTGTAGGTTTCTGCCATTCTGTTCCGGATTCACCCCGAGGGCGGAGCGGCAGCCTTGCCGCGCGCGCGATTCTAGCAGAGGGATGGCGCGCTGCAGGCCCGTGCGATCGGCGGGGCGATCGCACGGGCGGCATGAGCGGACCGGCGCTGCTGGCCGTCCGCGCGCGGACTAACGCGGCCTGTCGCGGCTGTCGACCGCAGCGGCCACGTCCGAGGGCAGCTGCGAGAGGGCGTTATTCACGGCGGTTTCGACGCATTCCTGATTGCTGCTGGTCCAGGAGCTGATCGGGTAGATGTGGGTCAGCTCGGCACAGGCATCGCGCGCCGTCCGGTCGATGCGCCGGCGCAGCGTGGTGATGCCGGCGGGACTGTGGATGTCGATGTCGCGATAGCCGACCTCGCGCGTCAGCGTCACCTGCTCGACGGGAATGCCGGCATAGTCCCTACCGATATCCTGATGTCGGGCCTCGCGGGCTGCGCGGACCGTCACCTCATCGGCAGTCAGGGTCTGGCTGGGAGCCGCGTTCTGCACGTCGGAATCGGAGTCCGGCGTCAGCGGTCTGGTGGTGGCGCTCTGCGCCAGGACGGCCGTTGCCGAGAGTGTGAGCGCAGCGCCGAGCAGGGTCGTCAGCACACGGACGTGAGCGGGAGTTGTGGAAGCCATGGCATGTGCCTCGTTAAAGGATTGGTTGGCTGCCATTGGAATGCACGCTGCGCTGCGTGCGCAGCGGGAGGGGCAATTGAACACCCGTCCGACGCCGGCGAGAGTTGCCACAGCGTGTTCCTACGCCGTGCGATGCTGCGCGAATTGAGCGCGAATGGCGCTGGAACGGGCGTCGCACAGCGCATTGCCCGTTCAGCAACGGTTCAGTCGAAGTCCTGCGCCAGCGCCGCCCGCAGCGACTCGGGCAGTGGATCGACACTGTGGCGATAGTGAGGATGATCCACGCCCGCGGCCATGGCTGCCCCGCCACGCGCGGCCGCCACCACCGGGGCAGCAAATTCGAAGCGCAGAAAATGCACCGCCGCGGTCTTCTGCTGATTGTCGCGCTCCAGATCCTCATCAGCGATTGCGTACACGGGCGGGAAACCTCCGATGCGCATCCAGCAGCGGCGCTCGAAGCCGCGCAGCTGCGCCAGACGCTCGGCCCGCTCTGCGGCATCCGGGTACTCGATCATCAGCGTGGCCTTGAGGTTGGAGCCGTCGGGGATCAGCGGGTTGTAGGCCTCCAGCTCCTCGCTGATGCCGGCGGGCTCGAAGATGCGCTCGGTGCGCAGCATCTCCTGTATCTGATATTGCACGGTCAAGCGGTCCTCGAAGCTCCAGGAGCAGTGCTCCCCTACCTGCAGTGAGCGCACGCGGCGCAGCTCGATGAGCCGCGCGCGAAACGCCGGTCGCTCGCGTGCATACTCCTCGAGGGACATCAGATCAGCGGCGGAGAGTTTGCGCATGGTGCTCAGATACCGTAGGCGAGGCGCAGCAGCTTCAGCGGATGTGTTGGTGCGCGCGCCGTCGTGAGTCCGCTCTCGATCTGGTGCCCGGCCATCGGGCAGTCGCTCGCATAGTAGTCGCCCTCACCCTGCTCCACCTTCTGGAACACGGGGCGACCGATCTTCATGGAAGCGTCGCGAAACTCACTCTTCAGCGCGTAGGTGCCGTTGTGGCCCGAGCAGCGCTCGATGATCTCGAAGCTCGTTTCCGGCACCAGACGCAGCACATCACGGGTCTTCAGGCCGATGTTCTGCACGCGCAGATGGCAGGGGACGTGGTAGCTGATCCGGCCGAGCCGCGTCTTGAATTCGGTGTTCAGCAGCCCCGCCTTGTGGCGGAGCATGAGGTATTCGAACGGATCGAAGAACGCCCTGGCCACGCGCTGCACCGCTTCGTCCTCCGGGTACAGCAGGGGCAGTTCCTGCTTGAACATCAGCACGCAGGAGGGAATCGGCGCGACCAGGTCGTAGCCGGCCGTCACCAGGCGATCGAGCTCGGGAATGTTGACCTGCTTGAGGCGGTCCACCGCGGCGAGATCGCCGATCTCGAGCTTGGGCATGCCGCAGCAGCGCTCGCGCGCCGGCAGCGTCACGGCAATGCCGTTGTGCTCGAACACGGCGACCAGATCCTCATCGAGCGCCGGCTCGTTGCGATTGCCATAACAGGTTGCGAACAGCGCGACCTGGCCACGCGTGTCCGCACCGGCCTGCACGCGGATCTCGGGCCGGCTGCGCCAGCGCAGCCGTGAACGCGCACTGTGGATCTCGTAGCGCGGCAGCGGTGCGCGTGGATCCACGCCGAGTGTGCGTTCGAGCAGCTTTCTGCCCGAGGCATCGGCGTTGGCGCTGTTCACCAGGCCGTTGACCACCGGAATGCCCGCCAGACGCCCGACCACATCGGTGCTGGTGAGCACCCGATCGCGCAGCGTGGGGCGGCGCCTTCGAGTGCGCACCGCCTTCGCCCGCAGCATCAGATGCGGAAAATCCACGTCCCAGGGGTGGGGCGGCACATACGGACATTTGGTCGAGAAACAGATGTCACACAGGTAGCAGTTGTCGACCACCTGCCAGTAGACGCGCTTGTCGACGCCGTCGAGCTCCAGGGTGGCAGAGGCATCGATGGCGTCGAACAGCGTCGGAAAGGCGTTGCACAGGTTGAAGCAGCGCCGGCAGCCGTGACAGATCTCAAAGACGCGCGTGAGCTCCTGCTCGAGCGCGGCCTCATCGTAGAAGGCCGCTTCGCGCCACTTCAGGGGATGACGAACGGGAGCCGCAAGGCTGCCCTCGCGGCTCGCGTTCGTCTTGAGGTCGCTCAAAGTGTATCCAGCAGTGTCGCGGCTTCAGAGCGTATCGAGCGCCTTCTGGAAGCGATTGGCGTGCGAGCGCTCGGCCTTGGCGAGTGTTTCGAACCAATCGGCAATCTCGCCGAAGCCCTCTTCGCGTGCGATCTTCGCCATGCCCGGGTACATGTCCGAGTACTCATGGGTCTCCCCGGCGATCGCGGACTTCAGGTTCAGCTTGGTATCGCCGATCGGCAGGCCCGTAGCGGGATCACCGACCTGCTCGAGATACTCCAGATGCCCGTGGGCGTGGCCGGTTTCACCCTCGGCCGTGGAGCGAAACACCGCCGAGACGTCGTTGAAGCCCTCAACGTCAGCCTTGGCTGCGAAATACAGATAGCGACGGTTCGCCTGCGATTCGCCGGCGAAGGCGTCCTTCAGACTCTTTTCTGTCTTGGTTCCCGTGAGTTTCATGCCAGCTTCCTCCGCGATGCGAATGGGCACCGATCCGTACCATAATGGTAAAGCAGCCATTTAGACTGATTCTAACCACTGTATGCTGACGCCTACAGGGCGTCAACGGCTCTCACTGATCAGCGCAAGGCATGGGAGAGGGTGAAATGAGCGAGGCCGACACGCCAGCGGGTGCTGCCCCCTTCGAGCAGACCCTGGCGCAGCTGGAAGCCCTGGTGGTGCGGCTGGAGAGTGGCGAGCTGCCGCTCGATGAGGCGCTGCGTTCCTTTGAACAGGGCGTGCGGCTGACACGCGAGTGTCAGGCGGCGCTGTCCTCAGCGCAGCAAAAGGTGCAGCTGCTGCTGCAGCGGGGCGAGACGGCCGTGCTCGAAGAGTTCGATACCGCAAGCATCGAGCGCGTCTCGATCAGCGCCACCACCACCGCTACGACCACGACTGCCACGGGCGCGAGCGCCAGCACGGTGACCTTTCGCAGTGCGCCACCGGGCGACGATCAGGACTGATCGGCACAGCAGGACTGCTGCGCCGCGGCGCCGCGGCGGACCGTGTAAACTTCCGGCCACAATGCCATCGACCACCCCGTCCTATCCGTTGCTGTCCGCCATCGAGTCTCCCGCCGACCTCAGAGCCCTGCCCGAGCGCGATCTCGCGGCACTGGCTGTGGAGTTGCGGGACTATCTCATTCAGACCGTCAGTACCCGCGGCGGTCACTTTGCCGCCGGCCTGGGCACCGTCGAGCTGACGCTTGCGCTGCATTATGTGTTCAACACGCCCGAGGACCGGCTGGTCTGGGACGTGGGGCATCAGGCCTATCCCCATAAGGTTCTGACAGGCCGTCGTGACCGGCTCGGCACCATCAAGCAGCTGCAGGGACTGGCCCCGTTCCCGAGTCGCAGCGAGAGCCCCTACGACGCCTTTGGCGTGGGACATTCGAGCACCTCGGTCAGCGCCGCCCTCGGGATGGCGATCGCTGCACAGCGCAAGGGGGAGACGCGCCGCGCGGTGGCAATCATCGGCGACGGCGCCATGACCGCCGGGATGGCCTTCGAGGCGCTCAACCACGCCGGTAGCCTGCCGGTGGACCTGCTGGTCGTGCTCAACGACAACGACATGTCCATCTCCGAAAACGTCGGCGCGCTGTCGAACTACTTCGCGCGCGTGATCTCCGGCCGCCTCTACGCGCAGTTGCGCGCCGGGGGCAAGCGCGCGCTCGATCATGTGCGGCCGCTGCGGCCGCTGCGCGAGCTGGCGCGTCGCTCGGAGGAGCATGTCAAGGGCATGCTGCTGCCAGGGACCATTTTCGAAGAGATGGGATTCAACTACCTCGGGCCCATCGACGGTCACGACCTGCCCTCGCTGCTGCGGGCGCTGCGCACGGCGCGCGATCTGCACGGACCCCAGCTGCTGCACGTGGTCACGCGCAAGGGCAAGGGCTACGCGCCCGCCGAGGCCGATCCGATCACCTGGCATGGTCCGGGTCCATTCGATCCGGCGACCGGCACGATTCACAAGGAAAAGCCCGGCACGGCGACGTATTCACAGGTCTTCGGACAATGGCTGTGTGACATGGCCGAGCGCGACCCGCGCATCGTCGGCATCACCCCCGCGATGCGCGAGGGCTCGGGTCTGGTCGAGTTCTCACGCCGCTTCCCGGAGCGCTACTTCGACGTGGCGATCGCCGAGCAGCATGCGGTCACCTTTGCCGCCGGCCTCGCCTGCGAGGGCATGCGCCCGGTGGTGGCGATCTACTCGAGCTTCCTGCAGCGCGGCTACGATCAGGCCATCCATGATGTGGCGCTGCAGGATCTGCCGGTGCTGTTTGCGCTGGATCGCGCCGGCCTCGTCGGCAGCGATGGCGCCACCCACCACGGCAGCTACGACATCTCGTTTCTGCGCTGCATCCCGAATTTCGTGCTCATGGCGCCCTCGGACGAGAACGAGTGCCGCCAGATGCTCTACACGGCCACGACTCTGCCGGGGCCAACTGCGGTGCGCTTCCCGCGCGGGCGCGGTCCGGGCGTGGCTCCGGTGCGTGAATTCCAGGCGCTGCCCGTCGGCCGCGCCGAGCTGCGCCGTCGCGGCGCCGGCGGCGTGGCCCTGCTCGCCTTCGGCAGCATGCTGGCCCCGGCGCTGGTCGTGGGCGAGCGGCTGGATGCCACCGTGGTAAACATGCGCTTCATCAAGCCGCTGGACCGCGACCTGCTCTGCGAGATCGCGCGCTCTCATGCGGCCCTCATCACGCTCGAGGAAAATGCCGTGGCCGGCGGCGCCGGCAGCGCCTGTTCGGAGCTGCTGGATGCCGAGGGCTTCGTATTGCCGCGCCTGCATGTGGGCATTCCCGATCGTTTCATCGAGCACGGCAGCCGCGATGACTGTCTGACCGCGGCCGGACTGGATCTGCCCGGCATCCAGACGACCATCGACCGCTGGTGCGCCAGCATGCCGGGGTTGAAGCTCGGCCGCCCCGCCCCCAGACTGGCAGCTGCCGGCCCCAAAGATTAGCCAGCGAGCACAGGTGAGAGCATGAGCACTGCCGCAAGGCCACGACGGGCCGCCGCATCACGGGGGACTGTCGGACGTCCCCGTCACAGCGCCCCTTCGGCGGCTGCCGCGAAGAATGCTGCATTGACCGCGCGTGCGGCGGGGACACCGCCGGGCGCGGCCACGCTGCACGCCGTGCCCGGTAGCGCTGTTCCGAGCGTCGAGGATGTGCAGTCGCGCGCCGATACGCGCCGCATTCCGATCAACCGCGTCGGCATCAAGGACATCCGCCATCCGGTGCGCGTCAAGGACCGCTCGCGCGGCGAGCAGCACACCGTGGCGAGCTTCAACATGTACGTGAACCTGCCGCACAATTTCAAGGGCACGCACATGTCGCGCTTCGTCGAGATCCTGCACCATGAGCGCGAGATCTCGGTGGACTCCTTCCGCGCCCTGCTCACCGAGATGGCCGGCCGGCTGGACGCGCAGGCCGGGCATATCGAGATGAGCTTTCCGTACTTCGTCACCAAGCGCGCCCCCGTGTCCGGCGTCGAAAGCCTGATGGATTATCAAGCCTCGCTCATCGGTGAGGTGCGCGGCGGCGAGACCTGCCTGTGGCTGAAGGTCGTGGTGCCGGTGACGAGCCTGTGCCCCTGCTCGAAGAAGATCTCCGAGCGCGGCGCGCACAACCAGCGCTCGCACGTGACCATCAAGGCACGCCTGCGCAGTCACATGTGGATCGAGGAGCTCATCGACATCGCCGAGAGCGAGGCATCCTGCGAGCTCTACGGCATCCTCAAGCGACCGGACGAAAAGTACGTGACCGAGCGTGCCTACGACAATCCGAAGTTTGTCGAGGACATGGTGCGCGACGTCGCGGTGCGCCTGAACCGCGAGGAACGCATCCGCGCCTACGTGGTCGAAAGTGAGAACTTCGAATCAATCCACAATCACTCCGCCTACGCGCTGATCGAGCACGACAAGGAGGCCCAGGCCCCGGTGGAGCTGGAAGGTGCGGAGGCACCCGTCGAGCGCGCAGCGGCCACCGAGCCGGACATTCCCGAATGAGGTCGCGGCGGCGCGCTCAGCATAGAATTTCAGTTATTCCAGCTCATTAGCGGATAAACATTAGGTCAATTGGAGAACCGACGATGCCCCTGAACGAAAGACCCGGTTCGCAGCGCGGCCCAGCCAGCTTCGTTTTCAACCAGCGCGCCTTCAGCAATCAGCCGCGTCTCGCCTTCGGCGAGCAGGCCATGACGGTGCAGGGAACCGTCAACAAGAGCTTTCTGCTGCTGGTGGTACTGCTCGCAGGCGCGTTCTGGACCTGGTCGCAGTACCTGACGACCAACAATCCGGCTGCCGTGGCCCTGCCGATGATGGCCGGCTTCATCGGCGGCCTGGCGCTCTATCTGGCGATATTGTTTCGTCCCACGCTCGCGACCTACCTGTCGATTCCCTATGCCGCCTGCGAGGGACTGCTGCTCGGGGGCATCTCAGCGCAGCTCGAGCGACGCTATCCAGGCATCGCCATTCAGGCCGTCGGCCTCACCTTTGCCGTGCTCGCAGCCATGCTTTTTGCCTATAAGGTCGGTCTGATCCGTGTCACGCAGCGCTTTCGCATGATCGTGCTCGGCGGCCTCGGCGCAATCATGCTGCTGCTGCTGGTGTCCTTCGTGCTCAACCTGTTCCATGTGGCCACACCATTTCTGTTCAATTCCACGCCCCTGAGCCTGGGGATCTCGCTGCTGGTCATCGGCTTCACGGCCTTCAGCCTGGCCCTGAACTTCGACGCGATCGAGGCCGGGGTGTCGATGGGCGTGCCACGCTTCATGGAGTGGTATTCGGCCTTCGGATTGCTGGTGACCCTGGTCACCCTCTACCTCTGGATCCTGCAGTTCCTGGCGCAGTCCCAGCGACGCTGACCGGCCTGCGCACACCTTCGGGCTCCGGCGTTATGTCACGCCGGTCAACGGCTCGCCGGAGCCCGTCGATCCTTTTCCGCACCCTGGACCCGCTCAGCCGGGGTTCAGCCTGTTCGCGGTAGCCTCATCCCCAGTTCACCGTGCTGCCGTGCGCAGCAAAAGGACTTGGTATGCGCGTCCGCTATCCTCTTCTGGCCGCCGCCGTGTGCGCGGCCCTGATGGGCACGGCAACTGTGGCCTCTGCCCAGATCAGCATCGGCGTATCCGTCCATATCGCCCCGCCGGTACTGCCGGTGTATGTCCAGCCAGAGATGCCCGAGCCTGGCTATCTGTGGGTTCCGGGCTACTGGGCCTGGAGCGACGAGGGTGACTACTATTACTGGGTCCCAGGTACCTGGGTGCTGCCTCCCGAGCCCGGCCTGCTCTGGACGCCTGGCTACTGGGGCTGGACCGACGGCGTCTACGTCTGGCACGAGGGCTATTGGGGAACCCATGTCGGTTTCTACGGTGGCGTCGACTATGGCTTCGGCTACGGCCCGCATGGTTATGACGGCGGCCACTGGGATCACGGCCACTTTTACTACAACACGGCCGTGACTCACGTGGGGCCGGGTGTGCATCTGGCGTACGCCTATAACCATCCCTTCCCCGGCGGCGGCGCCCCCGGTCACGCAAGCTTCAACGGCGGTCACGGCGGAGTACAGGTGCGTCCCACCGCCGCACAGCTCAGTGCCGGTCGTGAGCACCACGTGACGCCGATCAGTGCGCAGCGGGACCTGGTCAATTCGGCCAGTCACGATCAGCAGCTGCGCGCCAACTTCAACCACGGCCATCCCGGCGTCGCCGCCACGCCGCGCCCCGAGGCGTTCGCGCGTGCGGGCGGCGAGGCCGCACATGTGCCAGAACATGGGGCGCACGCAGTGGGCGGAGCCGGACCCGCGCGCGAGGCGCCGCCAGTGCCGCAGCATCCGGCCGAGCGCGGTTTCGCCCCGGGTAATGAGCCGCGCCCGGGTAATGAGCCGCATGCACAGGGTAACCCTCATGCCGCGCCGGGCTTCGCGCCGCGCGCGCACGAGCCGGTCGCGCCGCGTGGCGAGACCCATGCCGCGCCTCATGGCAATCCCCATGCCGGTGCATCCCATCCGGCCGAGCACCGCGGTGGTGGCGGTGGCGGGGGTGGCGGCAAGGCTGAGGATCGTCAGCACCCGCCGCGGCGCTGAGGGCCGGTCTCGCGCGTGAGCGCTGCGAGGCGCCCGCTAGGGCATGGAGCGCGCCGGAGAGCGGTCCGCGGCGCGCTCCGGACTCTGCAGGCGGCTGATGAGGGCTCGCAGGAATACCTGGTTGAAGCGCAGCTGGCAGGAGGCGGAGACCTGCTCGAGCAGCGTCGAGCTCACTTTCAGCGCCGTCACTTCATCCACGGCACGGATGGTGGCCGTGCGCTTGGCGCCGGGGACGTAGCTCGCCTCGCCGAAGCACTCACCCGACTGCAGCATGCCGATGGCCAACCCATGACGCTCCACGGCGCAGTGGCCGGTCACGATGATGTAGAAGCGATCATCCATCTCTCCTTCCTTGACGATCTCCTCGCCGCTGGCGTAATCCTGCCAATGGCTCGCGCGCATGACCTCGTGGATCTCTGCGTGCGAGAAATCGTGGAAGAACTTCAGTCGACGCAGCAGGCTGAACTGCTCCTGCTGGTCCATGCGTGAATACTGCTGGCGCAGCTTCTGGTGCACACGCGTCAGCTCCGCGGCGAGGTCGAGCCCCGAACGATAGCGCCGCGCAGGCTCCTTCTGCATGGCCACGCCCACGACGTTCTCGATTTCCTCGGGAACATCCGAACGCAGTGTGTGAATCGGCGCCGGCGTGGCGTACACGATCTGATGCAGCAGCTTGGCAAGATTGCCCGCCCGGAAGGGACGCACGCCTGTCAGCAGCTCATACATGACGGCGCCAAGTGAGTACAGATCCGACTGATGCGTGAGCTCGAGGCTCTGCACCTGCTCGGGAGACATGTAGCTCGGTGAGCCGGCGATGCCCTCGATGCGCGAGATCTCGGAACCGGCCACCAGCGCAATGCCGAAATCGATGATGCGCACGTCGCTGTCGGTCGTGAGCATGATATTGGAGGGCTTGATGTCGCGGTGGATCACGCCGCGCGAGTGCGCGTAGTGCAGCGCCTTGGCGCACTTGAACATGATCTCCACGACATCATCCAGGCGCAGCAGGTTATCGGGGCGGCAATAGGTGGCCAGCGTGCGCGCCCCGTGCACGTGCTCGGTCACGACATAGCAGTGGCCGTTCTCTTCGCCGGCGTCGTAGATCGGCAGGATGTTCGGGTGCTGCAGCATCCCGACCATGTGCGCCTCGGACAGGAACATCTTGCGCGCGATGCGTGCGCGTTCATCGTCCCCACCCGCATCGATGGTGTAGACCTTGATGGCGACGTCGCGCCCGTAATAAGGATCGTGCGACAGGTAGACGGTCCCGGTGCTGCCACGGCCGACCTCATTGATGATGAGGTACTTGCCGATGCGCTCAGGCATCTTGTGCGGGGGTGCCGTCTTATGTGCAGGAGCTGCCATCTGGCGGATCGTGAAGATGCCAGCTGGCAGCATAAGCGCCCGCGCTGCGGAGGATCCGTGATGAGGTTCCCGAACCGCATTGCCGGGCTGCCCCCGGCTCACGGCCCTGGGACGGCTGGCTCAGCGGCCGAAGTGGTCGAATGTCGCACTCTCCAGCAGCCGCGGCAGGTCCGGATTTGACGATGTCACGCTGATTCCGGCGCCTGCCGTCACGGCACCGATGCGCGTGATGCGCTCCCCGAGCGTCGCGGCCAGTGCCTGCAGAGCGCTCTCGCGCGCCGGCGGTGCGCAGAAGCACAGCTCGTAGTCCTCGCCACCGCTCAACGCCAGCAGCAGCATCTGGGTCGTGGACCAGCCCTCCTGGCGGGCAAGGCTGCGCAGTGGATCGGACAGCGGCAGCAGCGCGGCATCGATCTGCCCGGCGCAGCCTGAAGCCGTGAGCATCCGCCGCGCATCGGTATGCAGCCCATCGGATACATCGATACAGGCGCTCGCCAGGCCGCGCAGTCCCTCGCCCAGGCTCACGCGGGGCGTGGGATATTCGAAGCGCTCGATGAGCGCACGCGTGAACACCCCTGGCGAGCGCACGGAGGCGTCCGCTTCCCGCGCCTGCATCAATCGGCCCGCGGCGGCATCCCCCGGGGTGCCGCTCACGTAAATCGCATCGCCAGGCCTCGCCCCCTGGCGCTTGAGTGCCTGGCCTGCGGGTACGACTCCGGCGAGCTCGACCGTGATCGAGAGCGGCCCGCGGGCGAGGTTGCCCCCCACCAGTGCGACCGCATGGCGCTCGGCCAGCGGCGCGAGCCCCGCGCAGAACTGCGATAACCACGTTTGCTGCACTTCAGGCAGGATCAGCGACAGCAGCATCCAGCTCGGCGCGGCGCCCATGGCGGCGATATCGCTGAGGTTCACGGCCAGGGCGCGGTGACCGAGTGAGCGCGGTGCTGCGTGCGGCAAAAAATGCACACCCTCGACCAGGGCATCGGTGCTCAGCACGAGCTCCGAACCGGCCGGCAGGCGCAGCAGCGCCGCGTCATCGCCGATGCCCAGGCTCACATCGGCTCGTCGTGCCCCCAGCGGCGCAAAAAACCGGCGGATGAGCTCCGACTCGTCCACGACGCCGCGCTCAGCGCACCTCGGCCGCCCGCCAGAGACGGGCACCCCGATCCAGCACTGCATTGACGAGCTTGTGGCCGTCGCTGGCGCCGAAGCGCCGTGCAAGAGCCACGGCCTCGCTCACGGCGACGCGAAACGGCACCTCGAAACGCTGCTGCAGCTCGAAGGCTCCGATCAGCAGCGCCGCGTGCTCGATCGGATCGAGCTCGGTGGGTTTACGATCCAGCAGCGGCGCAAGCGCTGCGTCGAGCGCCACATGCTGCTCCACGATGCCTTGCACGAGCAGCTGCAGATATTGCCCATCGGCGTGCAGTGCGTGTGCCTCGGCAGCGAACTCCTGTACCAGCTCCTGCCACTCGCAGCGATTGAGTTGCCAGCGATACAGCGCCTGCAGTGTCAGGCGACGCGCAGCCGCACGGGCCTGCGACTCGGTGCGCTCGCGACGCCTCGGGCGCAACGGTGCGCTCACACCAGCCGGCGCAGCAGTGCCGCCATGGCAAGCGCCGTTTCCAGCGCCTCGGCGCCCTTGTTCAGCGGACCAGCCCCCGCGCGCTCGAGCGCCTGGTCGCGCGTGTCGACCGTCAGCACGCCGAAGCTCACCGGTACACCGGTATCGAGCATCACGCGCTGCAGTCCACGCGCGCACTCCCCGGCGACGTAATCGAAGTGCGCGGTGTCACCGCGGATGACGCAGCCGAGTGCCACCACTGCATCCACGGAGCCCGACAGCGCCAGCGCCCGCGCCGCCAGCGGCAGCTCGAAGGCGCCCGGCACCTGCTCCACACGCAGCGCGACTTCCGTGCCACCGTGTGCCTGCCAGGCCGCAAGCGCGCCGGCGACGAGACCCTGCACGATGTCCTCGTTGTAGCGCGATCGGATGACCGCCAGGCGAAAATCCGCGGCGATCAGTGGTGTCGGGGAAGCAGAAGTGGCCGCAGTACCCATGCGGCCGGCAGTATATCGGAGCCTCAGCCGCTCTCGCCGACGTAATCGACGATCTGCAGGCCGAACGCCGAGATGCCATGCAGATGCCGTGGCGCCGACAGCACGCGCATGCGCTGCACGCCCAGGTCCTGCAGTATCTGCGCACCGATGCCATAGGTGCGCAGCACCCCGCCCGCCGGCAGGCGCGGCTCGCGCTCGGCCCGACGCGCCAGTGACTGCACCGCATCGGCCAGCTCGCGCGGTGCCTCTCCCTGGCGCAGGATCACGACGACCCCGCAGGGGGATGCGGCGATGCGCTGCAAAGCCGCTCGCAGCGTCCAGGCGCGCGAGCCATCCTGCACGCCGAGCAGATCGCGCAGCGTATCGACCACGTGTACGCGCACCAGAGGTGGCTCGCTGCAGTGTTTGAGATCGCCGTGCACCAGCGCCAGGTGCACGTCGCTGTGCACGTGATCCTCGTAGCAGACCAGCCGGAAGCTGCCGGCATCGATCTGCACGCGCTGCTCGCTGATGCGCTCGACCGAGCGCTCGGTGTTGAGCCGATGACGGATGAGCTCGGCGATGGTACCGATCTTGAGCTGATGCAGTTGCGCGAACTTCTCGAGCTCCGGCCGGCGCGCCATCGTGCCGTCGTCGTTCATGATCTCCACGATGACCGCCGCGGGCGCAAATCCCGCCAGCCGCGCCAGATCGCAGCCCGCCTCGGTATGCCCCGCGCGCGTCAATACCCCGCCCGGCTGCGCCATGATCGGGAAGATGTGCCCTGGCTGGCGCAGGTCCTCGGGGCGAGCATCGCGCCGCACGGCCGTACGCACCGTGTGGGCGCGGTCATGCGCCGAGATGCCCGTCGTCACGCCTTCGGCCGCCTCGATCGAGACCGTGAAATTGGTGCGCTGGCGTGCCGTGTTGTCGCTGACCATCAGCGGCAGGCGCAGCTGCGCGCAGCGCTCGCGCGTGAGCGTCAGGCAGATGAGGCCGCGCCCATAGCGCGCCATGAAATTGATGTCCTCGGGCTTGACGCACTCGGCGGCGATCAGCAGATCACCTTCGTTCTCCCGGTCCTCATCATCCATGATGACGACCATGCGTCCGCGACGCAGATCCTCGAGGATCTCACCGATACCGTGAAGGCTTCCGCCGGCCGGGGCCGGCACCGCGCGCAGCTTGGTCATCAGCTCAATCTACCATGGGCTGGCGCGCGCGGCGAAAGCACCCGCAGCTCACCGGGTGGGGAAGCAGATCACCCTATGGCGGAGAAGGCAAAGCCTGCTGCCGCGGTCAGCGCCATGGCGAGCGCTCCCCAGAGCGTCACACGCAATGCGCTGGTGGCGACCGGTGCGCCGCCGCTGCGTGCCGAGACCATGCCCAGGATCGCCAGCGCCAGCAGCGATGCGCCGGCAATCACCGGCACGAGCAGCCGGCGCGGCGCGACCAGCACCAGCAGCAACGAGAACAACGCTCCGACCGTGAAGCTCGATCCCGACGCCAGCGCTGCCTGCAGGGGACGGGGCTGTGTGGCAGCGGACAATCCGAGCTCATCGCGCGCGTGCGCGCCGAGCGCATCGTGTGCCATGAGCTGAGTGGCTACCTGATCCGCCAGCGCCGGCGTCAGGCCGCGCTGCACGTAGATGCCGGCGAGCTCCGCGTGCTCATGGCGCGGCTCGCGCGCCAGTTCCTGCCGCTCGCGCTCCAGGTCCGAACGCTCGCTGTCCGCCTGGGTGCTCACCGAGACGAATTCACCGGCGGCCATCGAGGCTGCCCCGGCGACCAGCCCCGCGATGCCGACGATCAGGATCTGCGTGCGTGCCAGCGGCGTCGCGGCGATGCCCACCAGCAGACTGCCCACCGAGACAATGCCGTCATTGGCGCCGAGGACCGCGGCTCGCAGCCAGCCGATGCGATTGACGTAGTGGCGCTCGAAGTGTCGGCGACGCATGGCTATGCCACCGGCCCCGCATCCGGACCGAGTGCCTTCGTGTAGACCCGCTGGGTCTTTGCCTGCGTAAAGCCGAGCGCGGGATAAAAGGCATGCGATTCGGCACGCGCCACGTTCGAGCGCACCGTCAGGCGCGCGAGCCGATGCACGCGCGCCCAGCGCTCGGCCTCCGCCACCAGCAGGCGGCCGAGGCCTGTGCGGCGCGCCGCCGGATCGACGATGAGACCGAGGATCTCGGCGAACTCTCCGCTCTCGAGCGTCAGGTGGCGAGCCTCATGCATCCATCCGCCGATTTTTGCGTCAGCCGAGCCGCGGCCGCGCGCAGCTATCGGTGCAGCCACCACAATGCGGTGATCGGGGTGCGCAAGCAGCTCACCGAGACGTCCCTGCACCGCCGGCGCGTCGCTCGGGTAGCCCAGCACACTCGCCAGGCGCGCGATCTCGGCGGCATCCTGCTGGCGGGCGCCGCGGATCTGCCAGCCCTCCGGCTGCGCACTCACTGAAGGGGTTCCGACCCCTGCGGGTGTTGATTCAGCCGATAAATGTCAGGCATAAGCTTTGGAATTATAACGATTGTTTCTACAGCAGCGGCGCTGCCGTAGTCGGGATGGAAGCACGATACCCGAAGATTACGCAGCGCAGCTAGGCTTGCGGGTCGGCAGGACCCCCGGTGCCGTCATGCGCCTGATGCTCCTGATCCAGGCGCACGAACATCTCAGCCAGCGTGGTCAGGGTGATGCGCGCCTGGGGATCGTGCGTGCGTTCGGCAGCGGCCAGCAACTGCCCGATGGCTTCCCCGTAGACGCCGCAGGCGTCAGGTTGTTTTCCGGTCGGGCTCATGCCGTCACTACGCCTGATGAGTCGTAAGCCTATCCAACCAGGCCGCAGAATCGTATCGGCACGTTCCTACACACTGGCCACGCCCTGCTCGCCCCTGCGACGGCGCGCCTCTGTTGGGGCGCCGCAGCGCAGCCCCCGCCTTTTCAAGCCCCGCACGTCGCTCAATTTGAAACGCCAGGGCGCCGAACTTCTGGCCGGATGAGCTTGCCGGAGATTTTGCCGGCATTCGCGAATTGAAGAAGCGCTGCCGAATCAGACGCCGCCGACTGCGTCGGTTGCTGCCCGGACAGATCCTCAGCGTCATTCGATCCTCGCGGCGGACTGAGGAATTCCCATGCCAGAAATTGATACCCAGACAATCGAGTCCCGGATGATGGGCTTCGATATTGCGCTTTGTGGCCTGCTCGAAACCTTGGCCAGGGTGCAGCCCTCCCTCGGTGAGGCGCTTGCCGAGGATATTAGGGCGAAGGCCTCGCAGCTCCAGCATTCGAGCACCGATGTGGCAGCGGAAGCAGGCAAAAAAGCGATCTCGTATGCAGAAATAATCGAGCGGATCGTCCGTGGCGAGAATCCCGGCACGCAAAATCCCTCGCTCAGCGCGATAAAGGGCCGATCCCGCTAGCAAGCGCCCTCCCCGCTCCATAAGACGCCCCGCGCACCGTCGGGCGCGCGCTCCTCTGGAGGTCAGGAGTGCTGCCAATGCGGTACCAGCGGCGGTTGTGTGGATCCCTTGAGGAGCCAGAATGCGCCGTTCTCCGCAGATCTGTCGCGCGATCAGGGTCGTTTGCAAGAACCAGCAACCATCCAACCAAATATTTATTATTGGTGCCGCCCGCACAGTGTCTGCCTGAAGCGCATACTCCGCGCGCCTCCGCTTCATTGCTGAGTCGGCCAGCGAATTCTCGTCGGCTGTACACCGCCAGCGTTCAAGCGCTGGAAGACGCTGACGACGGCGCGCCGCCTTTTTGACAGCGACGTTCGATCAGCTCGCACGAAGGCTTTCGCCAGCAGGGCGCCGCGTGTATCGCTGACCGATAGAGGCACGGCGCCTCGTCATGAAGCACCCCGCCGGGCAAGCCCATGGAAAGAAGGTTTTCAACAGATGGTCGTCAGAAACACGCGATTTTGCCGAACGGGCTCCAGTTTTAATCGTCGCCGCTACCGCCGCGGCATCGCCATCTCTTTGGTCCGGCGGGATAACGCGGCGGCTCAGCGCCTGCGACGCCGGCGCTCAACAGCCTCCTCGCGCTCCGGGGACTTCCATGCGCTTCTGGAGCTGCGCTTCGTCGCGATGGACGAGTCCGGATCAGACGCAAGGTCCGGGGATCAAGGGGCATACTGTGATCAATAATCAACCGTTACGTGTACGCAAGCGGCTGTTGGACGGGCGCGATGATGCATCCGCCGCCGTATGTCCTTCCAACGCGATTGACCTTTTGGCGTGCGCCACCATTCTTTACTCCTCGGAAGACTCTGACCATCCAATTGACCACCTGTTCGATGGGCGGTCAGGCCGGGGAGCCACTCATTGGTCGAGCGCGCGTGAAAGCACGGCGGAGGAGATCGTCTTGGAGTTCGATCAGCCGGTGCACGTCACCAGAGTGATCTTCGATGCGGAAGAACGGGAAGCAGAACGTACTCAGCAGGTGACGATGGAGTTCTCCAGCGATGGTGGCAAGACATATCGAGGAGGCTTCGTGCAGGAGTACACATTCAGCCCCAACGGGGCGACGTATCAGCGCGAGGAGTTGAGCTTCAACCCTCGTACCGTCACTCACCTGCGATTCATTGTCACCCCGAACAAGGGCGGCGCGGGAAGGGCGAGTCTGACTTCCTTACGTCTCTTCGGATGAAAGAGCCAGGCTGGGGATGTGTTCAATCGCTCGGCCCGCGAGCCGCCCGCCCGATGCAGCAGTCCAAGCTGATGCGGTACCCGCGAGGACTCATGAAGCTTCCCTGTCTTGGCGCGGGTGTTAGCCTCGCTTAGCCTGATCGCGCTGACCCGAGCACGAGCCGCTCGACATATCGGGCGATCAGGTCCGCTTCGATATTGACCCGCTCGCCCACGCTGAGGGATCCGAGCGTGGTGACCTCGAGCGTGTGGGGGATGAGGTTGACCTCGAAGTCATCGCCCTCGACGGCATTGACGGTGAGGCTCACACCATCGATGCAGACTGAGCCCTTGCGCGCCAGGTAGGCCGACAGCTCGTGCGGCACGCGAAAGCGCATCTGCTCCGAGCGCGCCTGTGCGCCGCGCGCCAGCAGCTGTGCAACTCCATCGATGTGACCGGCAACCAGGTGCCCGCCGAGCGCATCGCCAGCGCGCAGCGCCGGCTCGAGATTCACACGGCGGCCGATCTGCCACTCGCCGAGCGTCGTGCGCGCCAGGGTCTCGAGCGACACGTCGACGTCGAAGCGGTGCGGCCCGAGCCCCACCGCCGTGAGGCATACGCCCGCCACCGCAATGCTGTCGCCGATGGCGGCGCGCGAGAGCTCGAGCTGCTGCGAGTCGATCGTCAGGCGCAGGTCCGCACCACGCCGCTCCAGGGCCTGCACCCGTCCGATGTCCTGCACGATGCCGGTAAACATGCGCCCTCTACCTCGAGCCCGGGGTCTTTTCGCCGTGCGCCAGTGGGCGCGCAATCAGGCGCAGATCAGTGCCGATCTGCGTACAGTCCACGAAGCGCAGGCGTGGTGCATCCGCGAGTCGCGCCGGGGCCGGCAGCTGCAGCAGCGGCCGCGCCTGCTCGCCGAGCAACCGCGGCGCCAGGTACACGATCAGCTCATCGATGAGGCCTGCGTTCACGAAGGCGCCTGCCAGGCGCGCGCCGGCTTCGATCCAGACCTCGTTGGCGCTGAGCTCGGCGAGGAACCGCAGGATTGGCTCCAGTGCCAGACCCCCGCCACTGGCGGCCGGCGTTGCGCTCTCGACGCGCACCCCACGCTGCTCGAGCGCGGCGCGGCGACCTGCATCGGTGCTGGCAGTGAACACCAGCGCCTGCCCGGGCGCTGCAAACAGTCGCGCCTGGGCGGGCACTCTCAGTGTGCTATCGAGCAGCACGCGCAGTGGCTGGCGCTGCGCGCCCGGCAGGCGGACGTTGAGCGCCGGATCGTCGGCGAGCGCGGTACCGCTGCCGGTGAGCAGCACGGAGCTGCGCGCACGCCAGCGTTGCACGTCGGCGCGTGCGGCCTCGCCGCTGATCCAGCGACTCTCTCCGGAGGCAAGCGCGGTACGTGCATCCAGGCTCGCCGCCAGCTTGAGCCTGACCCAGGGCAGCCCCGTCTGCATTCGCCGGAAGAATCCGGGATTGAGCGCGCGCGACTCACCCGCGAGCAGCCCGCCCATCACGGCAATGCCGGCCTCGCGCAGCGCGGCGGCGCCGGCGCCGTTGACCAGGGGGTTGGGATCGTCGGCCGCATACACCACGCGCGCAACGCGCGCCTCGATGAGCGCCTGCGCGCAGGGCGGCGTGCGTCCGAAATGTGCACACGGCTCGAGCGAGACATAGGCTGTCGACCCTGCAGCCTCGCTCCCCGCTGCGCGCAGTGCCTGCACCTCGGCGTGCGGCCCTCCGACCGGAGCAGTCCAGCCTTCCCCGACGATACGATCGCCTTCATGGCGCTGCTGCACCAGCACGCAGCCCACGCGCGGATTAGGGTCGGTGCTGTTGAGTCCGCGCTCGGCCAGCTGCAACGCGCGGCGCATGTACTGGTGGTCGCGCTCGGCACTGCCGGCAAAGCGCGGCTCGGCAGGAAATCCGGTCGGACTGCTCATGAAGACTTCGCGCGCGTGGCCGTGGACTCACCCGGCAGCAGCGACAGCTGGTCCTGCTCGCTCTTCTCCTCGCGGCGACGACGGTGATGGCGCAGCCGCTCGATCTCCTCACGGAAGGCCTCGACATCCTGAAAGCTGCGATACACCGACGCGAATCGCACATAGGCGACCTCGTCCAGCTGCCGCAGCTCCTCCATGACCAGCTCGCCGATGCTGCGCGAGGGCACTTCGCGCTCACCGAGCGAGCGCAGGCGGTGACAGATGCGCGCCGTCGCCTGCTCGACCGCATCCAGACTCACCGGCCGCTTCTCCAGCGCCTTGAGCATGCCGCCCTTGAGCTTGTGCTCATCGAAGGGCTCGCGGCTGCCGTCACCCTTGATGACGCGTGGCATCAGCAGCTCCGCGGTCTCGAAGGTCGTGAAGCGCTCACCGCAGCTCAGGCACTCGCGGCGCCGTCGCACCTGCCCGCCTTCCGCGGCCAGGCGCGAATCGGTCACCTTGGTGTCATCGTGACTGCAGAAGGGACAGCGCATGCACGTGCCCCATGCCGCGTCAGTCCCGATACACGGGAAAGCGCCGGCACAACTCGATGACCTGCGGGCGCACGCGTTCGACGGCCGCCGCGGCTGCGTTCGCATCCAGAATATCGGCGATCCAGCCGGCGACCTGGCGGAACTCGCTCTCGCCAAAGCCGCGCGTGGTCGCCGCGGGCGTGCCGAAGCGCAGGCCGCTCGCAATCATCGGCGGGCGCGGATCATTCGGCACCGCGTTTTTATTGACCGTGATATAGGCAGCGCCCAGCGCCGCATCGGCATCCTTGCCGCTGATCTCACGTCCGATCAGGCTGAGCAGGAACAGATGGTTGTCCGTGCCGCCGGACACCACGTCGTAGCCACGCTGCATCATCGCCGCGCTCATGGTGCGTGCGTTATCGAGCACGCGCCTCTGGTAGGCATTGAACTCCGGCTGCAGCGCCTCCTGCAGCGCCACCGCCTTGGCGGCAATGACGTGCATGAGCGGGCCGCCCTGGGTGCCGGGAAATACCATGGAGTTGAGCTTTTTGGTGATCGCATCGTTGGCGCGGGCCAGAATCAGCCCGCCGCGCGGTCCGCGCAGTGTCTTGTGCGTCGTGGTGGTCACCACATCCGCATGCGGCAGTGGATTGGGGTACAGACCCGCGGCCACCAGGCCCGCCACGTGCGCCATGTCGACGAACAGATAGGCGCCGGCACCATCGGCGATGCGACGCAATCGCTCCCAGTCGATGGCACGCGAGTAGGCGGAGAAGCCCGCGACGATCATGCGCGGGCGGTGCTCGCGCGCGAGCGACTCGATCTGTTCATAGTCGATCAGGCCGGTGTCGCGACGCACCCCGTACTGGTGTGCCTGGAACAGCTTGCCGGAGAAGTTCACCTTGGCGCCGTGCGTGAGGTGTCCGCCATGGTCCAGGCTCATGCCCAGAATCGAGTCTCCGGGGTTCAGCAGCGCAAGGTACACCGCGGCGTTGGCCTGCGAGCCTGAGTGCGGCTGCACATTGGCGTAGTCAGCACCGAAGAGCTGCTTCGCCCGATCGATCGCCAGCTGCTCGACCTGATCCACGAATTCGCAGCCACCGTAGTAGCGGCGGCCCGGATAGCCTTCCGCATACTTGTTGGTGAGCACGGAGCCCTGCGCCTCGAGTACGCGCGGACTGGCATAGTTTTCCGACGCGATCAACTCGATGTGGGTTTCCTGGCGATCAAGCTCGCCGTCGAGTGCGCGCTGCAGTTCGACGTCGAAATCCCTGATACGCATCCGGCTGGAAAACATGACGCCTGCCTTGTGTCTGGACCGAAAAGGACGGGGAGCTGGGAGGCCTTCATTGTACCTGATCGCACCGCCGCTGCCGGGACAGGCAGGCGAGGACCGCGCAGCATCGCTGCACCCGCAGCGCCGGCAGCGCCGGCGGCTTGCGCGGCTCAGGATTCCAATAATCCCTCGATGACTGCGTTCCAGGCACGGGCAAGATTGCCGCGGTCGTAGCCCCCGCCGCCCATCGCCAGAACGCGTCCATGCCCCAGCCGGTCCGCCAGCTCGGCCAGCTCGCGGGCCGCACGGGCGTGGCAGTCGGCAGAGAGGCGCAGGTGCGTGATGGGATCCCCGGCGATGCTGTCGGCGCCACACTGCAGCAGCACGAACTCCGGTGCGAAGCGCTCGATGTGCGCGAGCATTGCCGGCCAGGCCGCATCGAAGTCGCGCTCATCGGCACCGGCTGGCAGCGGCACGTTGAGCTTGGTACCTGCGGCTGCGCCACGGCCGCTCTCCTGCTCCGCGCCGGTGCCGGGATAGAGAGATTGGCCGCTCTCGTGCAGGTCCGCGATGATCAGATCCGGATCGCTCTCGAAGGCGTAGAACACACCATCGCCGTGATGCGCATCAATATCCACGTAGGCGATGCGACGCAGGCCCCGATGCCGGCGCAGATGCTCGATGACGACGCCGCAGTCGTTGAAAACGCAGAATCCCGCGGCGCGATCGCGCGCTGCGTGATGCAGACCGCCGATCGGCACGAAGGCGCGCCGGTGCTCGCCGGCGAGGATCCATTCGGTGGCGGCGAGGCTCGAGCCCACGACGCACGCCGCCGCCTCGTAGACCCCGCGAAAGGCCGGCGTGTCACCCGCGTCGAGGGTACCGCTGCCGCTCTGTGAGCGCTCCATGACGAAACTCACGTGATCGGCGGTGTGGAAGAGCTCGAGCTCCCCGCGGCTCGCGCTGCGCGGCTCGAGCAGGGTCACGCGATGGGCCAGACCGCGCTGCTCGAATTCACGCTGGAAGGCGCCGTGGCGGTCCGGGCCGAATGGATGGCCGCCGCTGAACCCGTAGCGAGCCAGCGGCTCACCCAGCACCACCGCGACCTCGGAGCCCTTGGCGTCCAATCCCTGCTCGCGCACGCCGGCTCTGTGCCGGCAACGCGCTCGAAGATAGCACACCGGCAGTGGCCAGGCGCCGTGGGCATCACCGATAATGCCGCCATGGCGCAATACATCTACACGATGAACCGTGTCTCCAAGGTGGTGCCGCCCAAGCGCATCATCCTGCGCGACATCAGCCTCTCGTTCTTCCCGGGCGCGAAGATCGGCGTGCTGGGCCTGAACGGCTCGGGCAAGTCCTCGCTGCTGAAGATCATGGCCGGGCTCGATCAGAACATCGACGGCGAGGCGCGTCCGCAAACCGGCATCCGCGTCGGTTACCTGCCGCAGGAGCCGCAGCTGGATGAGGACAAGAGCGTGCGCGCCGTGGTGGTCGAGGGACTGGGCGCGACGTTCGCGCTGCTCGAGCGCTTCAATCAGATCAGCGAGCAGTTCGCGGAGCCCATGGATGAGGCGCAGATGAATAAGCTCCTGGAGGAGCAGGGACGCCTGCAGGATGCCATCGATGCCGCCGGAGGCTGGGAGCTCGAGCGCAAGCTCGAGCTGGCCGCCGATGCGCTGCGCCTGCCCTCCTGGGAGGCGCCGATCGGTCAGCTCTCCGGAGGCGAGCGCCGCCGCGTCGCGCTCTGCCGGCTGCTGCTCTCCGCGCCCGACATGCTGCTGCTGGATGAGCCCACCAATCATCTGGACGCCGAATCGGTTGCCTGGCTCGAGCATTACCTCGAGGAGTATCCGAGCACGGTCGTGGCGGTGACGCATGACCGCTACTTTCTCGACAACGTCGCCAAGTGGATCCTGGAGCTCGATCGCGGCCACGGCATTCCCTGGCAGGGCAACTACTCTTCCTGGCTCGAGCAGAAGCAGCAGCGCCTCGCCCTCGAGGAGCGCGAGCGCGAAGCTCTGAAGAAAACCATGGCGCGCGAGCTGGAATGGGTGCGTTCCAATCCGAAGGCGCGCCAGGCCAAGAGCAAGGCGCGCCTGGCGCGCTATGAGGAGCTCGCGTCGCGCGAATTCCAGGAACGCAACGAGACCAACGAGATCTATATTCCCCCCGGGCCCCGGCTCGGCGAGCTGGTCATCGAGGCGCGCGGACTGCGCAAGGGCTTCGGTGATCGGCTGCTGTTCGACAGCCTCAACTTCAGCCTGCCGCGCGGCGCCATCGTGGGCATCATCGGTCCCAACGGTGCGGGCAAAACGACGCTGTTTCGCCTGCTCACGGGCGCGGATACGCCCGATGCCGGGGAGATCCGCATCGGTCCCACCGTCAAGCTCGCGTACGTGGATCAGTCCCGTCAGACGCTGGATGACTCCAAGACCGTCTGGGAAGAGATCTCCGGTGGGCTCGACATGATTCGCGTCGACAATTACGAGACGCCTTCGCGTAGCTACGTGGGCCGTTTCAACTTCAAGGGCGCCCAGCAGCAGCAGCACATCGGCGAGCTCTCCGGGGGCGAACGCAACCGCGTACACCTCGCCAAGGTGCTGCGCGCCGGTGGCAACGTGCTGCTGCTGGATGAGCCCACCAATGATCTGGATGTTGAGACGCTGCGCGCGCTCGAGGAGGCGCTGCTGAGCTTTCCAGGCTGCGCCGTGGTCATCTCGCACGATCGCTGGTTCCTCGACCGCATCGCCACGCACGTGCTGGCCTTCGAGGGCAACTCCGAGGTGGTCTGGTTCGAGGGCAATTTCCAGGATTATCTGGCCGACCTGCAGCGCCGCCGCGGCGAGCAGGCCGCCCAACCCCATCGGATCAAGTACCGGCCCCTCACCGGCTGAGGCGCCGGCGACAGCCGGGCGCAGCGGGCGGCGCATTATGTTCATTGTCAGCCGCAGCGAGCGTCCGCGGCGCCGGCTGCCGCGGCGATCAGCTGCTCGCGCGGCTTCGCCCATATGGCTGCGGTCGGCATTCAGCTACACTGACCGCTGTCCATCCCGGGGTTGCACCGTGGCCGTCTACATCGACAGCAGCAATCGGCTGCTACACGATCAGGCCCAGAGCCTGGCCCTCACCTGTCCGCACTGTCTGGTGCTGGCGCACATCACGCCCATGGCCGTGCCGCCCTACAGCGAGCTGGCAGCGCATCGACCGCGCCAGGTCGGCATCGTCTATCGCTGCGACGCCTGCAATTCGCCGATCTTTTTGCGCTTCAACGTGCGCGCGTACGGCGCGCAGCGTGTCGAGCTGTCCCCGCAGTTCACCGAGATCGAGCGACCACGCGAGAAATTCACTTTCACCTACCTGCCCGAATCGATCGAGACGCTGTTTCGCGAGGCACTGCTGTGCTACTCGCATGGCGCCTTCAATGCCTTCACCAGCATGTGCCGGCGCACCATGCAGACGGTGTTCGAGCTGCTCGGGGAGTCCGGCAGGCTGCGCCTGTTCGACCAGCTCCATGAGCTGCGCGAGATGGCGCAGATCGATGCGGCAAGTTTCGCGCTGCTCAAGCGCGTGATCTTCGGCAGCGATGCCGACCCCGCCCTGCCGGCGCTCGAGGACGATCAGGCCGGGCTGCTGCTGGAGGTCACGAAGGATCTGCTCTACCAGGCCTATGTGCGCAAGGGCCGTCTGCAGCAGGCCATGGTCGTGCGCCGCTTCTTCTCCGATCAGGGCGATCGTGGCGCCTCGGGCTCGACCGGGGCCGCAACCGGGGCCGGCGCTGGCGCCGCGGAGGCCGCGGGCAGCGCGACGTCCCGAAGCGGCGCAACTGCCGCAGCCGGTACGGGCGAGCAGTCGCACACCCCCGGCTGAGCCCGCCGCACGCGCCTCATCAGGCGAGCCAGACGCGTGCGTTTCGGAACAGCCGCATCCAGCCGCTGTCCTCTCCCGCATCGCGCGGGTGCCAGGAATTCTGCACGGTGCGAAATACCCGCTCCGGATGCGGCATGGTGATCGTCACACGCCCATCGGGAGTGGTCAGCGCAGCAATCGCATGCGTCGCGCCATTGGGGTTGGCGGGGTAACGCGTCGCCGGCGCCCCGTGGTTGTCCAGATAGCGCAGCACCACCAGTCCCTGCGCCAGACACTGCTGCAGCGACGCCTCCTGCGCAAACACCGCGCGGCCCTCCCCGTGAGAGATCGCGATGGGCAGGCGCGAGCCCTGCATGCCGGCGAACAGCAGCGAGGCCGACGGCTGCACCCCGACCATGCCGAAACGCGCCTCGAACTGCTCGCTACGATTGCGCACAAAACGTGGCCAGTGCTCGGCCCCCGGGATGATCTGCTTGAGCAGCGCGAGCATCTGACAGCCGTTGCAGACACCGAGGGAGAAGCTGTCGCGGCGGGCAAAGAAGGCCGCAAATGCATCGCGGGTACGCGCGTGAAACAGGATCGAACGTGCCCAGCCCCCGCCGGCGCCGAGCACATCGCCATAGGAGAAGCCGCCGCAGGCGATGAGGCCGGCGAAGGATTCCAGTCGCTGCGTGCCGGAGAGCAGATCGCTCATGTGCACGTCATGCGCCTCGAAGCCGGCGCGCTCGAGCGCTGCGGCCATCTCCACCTGGCTGTTGACGCCCTGCTCGCGCAGCACGGCCACGCGCGGTCGCGCCCCGCTGTTGACGAGCGGCGCCGCGATATCCTCCTGCGCATCGAAGCTGAGCTCCTGCGATAGCCCCGGATCGCGCACGTCGAGCAGGCTCTCGAGCTCCTCCTCGGCGCACAGCGGGTCATCGCGCAGCCGGCGCATCTGGTAGCTCGTCTCCGACCAGGCCCGACGCAGCTGCACCCAGCTCTCATCCAGCAACACCTCGCCCGCGCGGATGCGCACGCGCAGCGCCTCCTGCGGCGCACCGATGGACTGCACGCACGCACCCAGCCCGTGCGCGGCGAGGCAGGCGCGCACCTCTGACTCGTGCGAGGCGCGTACCTGCACGACAGCGCCGGGTTCCTCGTTGAAGAGCGCGGCAAGCGCCCCGCCCGCGCCCGCATCGAGCATGATGTCCAGACCGCAGCGGCCCGCGAAGGCCATCTCCAGCAGCGTCGCGGCCAGCCCGCCATCGGACCGATCGTGATAGGCGAGCAGCCAGCCGCGTCGACGCAGCTCGATGATCGCCGCGGCGAATGCGCGCAGCAGCGCCGGATCCTCCAGATCCGCGCTGGCACCGCCGAGCGCACCGAACACCTGCGCCAGAGCGCTCATGCCGAGGCGGTGACGTCCGCACGACAGGTCGAGCAGCAGCAGCCGCGTGGGACCGGCATCCAGGCGCAGCTGCGGGGTGAGCGTGCGGCGCACATCGGCGACCGGCGCAAACGCCGAAACGATCAGCGACACCGGCGCCACCACCGCGCGCGCCTGCCCACGCTCCTGCCAGGTGCTCTTCATGGACAGAGAGTCCTTGCCGACCGGAATGGCAATGCCGAGCGCCGGGCAGAACTGCTCCCCGATCGCGCGGACCGAGGCATACAGGGCGGCATCCTCACCCGGCTCATCGCAGGCGGCCATCCAGTTGGCCGACAGCTTGATGTCGGAGAGCGTCCCGATGTCGGCGGCCAGCATGTTCGTGACCGCCTCGCTCACCGCCAGGCGTGCGGCCGCCGGCGCATCCAGCAGCGCCGCGGGGGTACGCTCGCCGATCGCCATCGCCTCGCCGGCGTGATGAGCGTAATCCGCGATGGTCACACCCACGTCGGCGACCGGTACCTGCCAGGGACCGACAAACTGATCGCGGCTGACAAGCCCCCCGACGGTGCGATCGCCGATGCTGATCAGAAAAGTCTTGTCCGCCACCGCCGGTAGTCGCAACACCCGGTAGAGCGCCTCGCGTGCATCCACGCTCGTGCAGTCCAGCGGCACGCTCGGCGGGGGCAGGCTTGCGACCTCGCGCCGCATGCGCGGTGGATGACCCAGCAGCGCCTGCACCGGCATGTGCACCGGGTCATCGTCGAAGCGCGCATCGTGCACGACCAGCACGCCATCGTCGGTGAGCTCACCGACCACGGACATGGGACAGCGCTCTCGTGCAGCGATCGTCGCCAGCTGCTCGAGCGCGCCGGCGCGCACCACCAGCACATAGCGCTCCTGCGCCTCGTTGCACCACAGCTCCAGCGGCGACATGCCCGGCTCGGCGCTCGGAATCGCACGCAGCTGCAGGCTGGCACCACGCTCGCTGTGCGCCACCGCCTCGGGAATTGCGTTGGAGAGCCCGCCGGCGCCGACGTCGTGGATCAGCTCGATCGGATTGTCCGCGCCCAGCGCCCAGCAGCGATCGATGACTTCCTGGGCGCGGCGCTGCATCTCCGGATTGCCACGCTGCACGGAGGCGAAATCGAGGCCCTCTTCCGAGCTGCCGCTGCCGAGCGATGAGGCCGCACCGCCCCCCAGGCCGATGAGCATCGCCGGACCGCCCAGCACCACCAGCCGGGCCCCCACGGGCACTTGCGGCTTGTGCACATGCGCGCGGCGCACCGTGCCGAGTCCGCCCGCCAGCATGATGGGCTTGTGATAGCCGCGCGCGCGACCGGCGCGCTCCCAGGGCAGCACCGTCTCGAGCGTGCGGAAGTAGCCGCAGATGTTGGGACGGCCGAATTCGTTGTTGAAGGCAGCCGCGCCGATCGGCCCCTCGAGCATGATCTGCAGCGCCGAGGCAATGCGCGGGGAGCGCCCGATGGTGCTCTCCCAGGGCTGCTCGAAGCCAGGGATCTGCAGATGTGACACCGAAAAGCCCACCAGCCCTGCCTTCGGCTTGGCACCGCGACCCACCGCTCCTTCGTCGCGGATCTCCCCGCCCGCGCCCGTGGCCGCGCCCGGGAATGGCGAGATCGCCGTGGGATGATTGTGAGTCTCGACCTTGAGCACGATGTCGGCGCTCTCGTCACTGCCGCGATAGATGCCGGTGCGGGGATCCGCAAACCAGCGGCGCGCCTGCGCGCCCTCGATGACCGCGCCATTGTCGCGATAGGCCGACAGCAGCTGTGCGGGGCTCACCTGCGAGGTGTTGCGGATCATCGCGAACAGCGAGCGCGGCTGCACCACCCCGTCGATCACGAACTGCGCGTTGAAGATCTTGTGACGGCAGTGCTCGGAATTCGCCTGGGCGAACATCATGAGCTCGACATCGCTTGGATCGCGGCCCAGGGCGCGGAAGGTTTCCAGCAGGTAGTCGATCTCCTCGCCCGAGAGCGCGAGTCCCAGCCGCACGTTCGCCTCGCCGAGCGCCGCGCGACCGCCGGCGAGGGATATGCGCCGCAGCGCTCGCGGCGGCTGCACCTCGAAGAGCTGCGCGGCGTCGGCCGGGTCCTGCAGCACGCTCTCGGTCATGCGATCGTGCAGCAGCGCGCCGAGCTCGCGCCAGCGCTCGCGGGCGCTGGCCTCACGCAAGCCGATCACATAGGCAACGCCGCGCTCCACGCGTCGAACCGCGTCGAGCCCGCAGACGCGCAGGATGTCGGTGGCCTTGCTCGACCAGGGCGAGATCGTGCCCGGCCGCGGCACGACGAGCAGCGTAAGCCGCTGCGGGCCTGGCTCGCTCGAGGCGCTCACGCGCTCCCCGCCATCGTCGAGCAGCACCGCGAGACGTGCCTGTGCGTCGTCCGCGAGCGGCGACTCGCAGTCCACGAAGTGTTGATAGACCGCCTGCAGCGATTCGACGGCTGGTTCGAGCGCGCGCAGGCGCTCGAGCAGGCGGGCGAGACGAAAGTCAGACAGTGCCCGCGAGCCTGCCAGGCTGAGCATCAGGACTTCTTCGACCCCGGGTCCGCGCCCGCCGGCGGTAGCAGGGGCACCGGGAAGGGCGTGACATTGCCTCCTTCCAGTGCGCTGATCTTGCTGACGCCGTGCTGGCGCACCTCATCGATGCGGATGATGGCCTGCAGCGGCAGGTAGGTACGCTTGACCCCCGCGAACTCGCTCTTCACCCGCTCCTCGATCGGATCCACGACCACCGAGGCGCGCTCGCCGAACACCAACTCCTCGAGCTCCACGAATCCAAACAGCGAACCGTGGCTGACTTTGCGGGCGTACACCTCGTAAACCTTGCTCTGGTTCACAAAGATAATCTTGAAGATATGGTTCGATGCCATCGTTTCGGTATCGGCGAGACAACCCGGGCACGTTTAT
>DATJUN010000001.1:0-27152 GCA_035502275.1 Steroidobacteraceae bacterium | reverse complement strand
GCAGGTTGCCGGCCTTCAGAGCATCGAGCCGCTGCAGCGAAGCGCGCGAGTATAAGCGAGTGGACCGCCGCCGGGCCCTCCGCCAGGCAAGCCTCCCGCCGCGCGGCTCGCGCGGAAACAGGGCGGGGTTAAGCCACGCGCACTATAATAGTGCACAACTGGCCTTGCGATGCGGGGCAGTCTCTGCAACCCGTTGATTGTAAATACTGTTCGAACCGGCATGGATCTCGCAAGAAGCCTGCATCCAAATGGGGCCCGGCGCGGGGCAGGCGCGCGCGCGGCGCGCATCTGCGCGCACAAAGAAAGCAGTACCTGGAGGCGATATGAGTTCAAGTGACGTCATCAAGTTGATCAAGGACAAGGAGGTGAAGTGGGCCGACCTTCGGTTTACGGACACCCGGGGCAAGGAGCAGCATGTCAGCATCCCGTCCCGCTTCGTCACCGAGGAGTTCTTCACCGACGGCAAGATGTTCGACGGCTCGTCGATCGCCGGCTGGAAGGGTATCAATGAATCGGACATGATCCTGATGCCCGACGCCTCCACGGCTGTGCTGGATCCGTTCTTCGAGCAGTCGACCGTCAACATCCGCTGCGACGTGATCGAGCCTGCGACCATGCAGGGCTACGAGCGCGATCCGCGCTCGCTCGCCAAGCGCGCCGAGGCCTACCTCAAGTCCACCGGCATCGCCGACACGGCGCTGTTCGGACCGGAGAACGAGTTCTTCATCTTCGACAGCGTGCGCTGGGGTGCAAGCGTCAACAGTGCCTTCTATGCCATCGACTCGGTGCAGGGCTCGTGGAACTCTGAGACCGCGCTCGACGAGGGCAACAAGGGACATCGGCCTGGCGTCAAGGGCGGCTACTTTCCGGTGCCGCCGGTCGACGCCTACCAGGACATCCGCGCGGCCATGTGCAAGGCCTGCGAGGATATGGGTCTGAAGGTCGAGGTGCATCACCATGAGGTCGCCACAGGCGGCCAGAGCGAGATCGGCGTCGGCGCCAATACGCTGGTGAAGAAGGCCGACGAGGTGCAGATCCTCAAGTACGCGCTACACAACGTGGGCGCGAGCTACGGCAAGACCGTCACCTTCATGCCCAAGCCGCTCGTCGGGGACAACGGCAATGGCATGCATGTGCATCAGTCGCTGTCCAAGGACGGCAAGAATATCTTCGCGGGCGACAAGTATGCCGGGCTGTCCGATGCCTGCCTCTATTACATCGGCGGCATCATCAAACATGCCAAGGCCATCAATGCGCTGACCAATGCCACCACCAACAGCTACAAGCGCCTGGTCCCCGGCTTCGAGGCGCCGGTGATGCTGGCGTATTCGGCGCGCAATCGCTCCGCGTCCATTCGCGTACCCTGGGTGTCGAGCCCGAAGGCGCGACGCATCGAGGTGCGTTTTCCCGACTCGACCGCGAATCCATATTTCGCCTTCGCGGCGATGATGATGGCGGGTCTGGACGGCATCAAGAACAAGATCCATCCCGGCGAGCCGGCCGACAAGGATCTCTATGACCTCGAGCCCGAGGAGGCCAAGCACATCCCGACCGTGTGCCACTCGCTCGACATGGCGCTCGAGCATCTGGACAAGGATCGCGAGTTCCTGCTTGCCGGCGGTGTGTTCACCAACGACGTGATCGATGCGTACATCGGGTTGAAAATGCAGGAGGTCACGCGGCTGCGCATGGCTACGCACCCGATCGAGTTCGACATGTACTACAGCGTCTGAGGTGACTGTGCAGCGTGACCCGGTCATTGCGAGGATCCGCATGCTCCGGGTCACGCCTGACGCGCACGGGGAGCGCGCGGTGGGTGACGGCGTGCACAGTGTCGTCACCCGCCCCTGTCTCCGGACCTTGGCGAGCGTTATGCTCGATCCCCATGCGACCCGGTCTGCCTCGTTATGTCGCTTTCGCGCCGCCGATCGCCCTGGCGCTCGGGCTGGCGCTGCTGCTGAATGCGCCCGGCATGGCGCGTGCGGACGACAGCGCCGGCAGTGGCAGCAGCAGTTCGACGACGCTCTACCGCTGGGTCGATGCGCAGGGCGTCATCCACTTTTCCGATACTCCGCAGCCCGGCGCGCAGAAGATCCAGGTCTCGCCGGCGCAGACCTTTCCATCCAATCGCGTCTCGGAAGCCGAGAGCGCTCCGCCGGCCGCGCAGCAGGTGTATCAGACCTGCGAGATCTCCCAGCCCAACGCCGAGCAGTCCTTCTATGCACCCGAGGTGATCGGTATCTCCGTGCGTCTGGTACCCGATCTGCGGCAGGGCGATCAGCTCTCGATGAGCGCCGACGGACGCGCTCTCAGCTCCATCGAGGGCAGTGCACTCGACTTCGAGCTGCCCATGCCCGACCGCGGCGCTCACACGCTGCAGGCGGTGGTGCGCGATGCCGAGGGGCACACGCTGTGCTCTTCCATGAGCGTTACGTTCTACGTGCAGCGACCCTCGCTGCTCTCGCCACAGTCGCCGGCGGCCGCTCACGGCGCCAGCGGCGCAACGACCGGCGCTCCCCCGGTGCCCCGACCCCGCTGAGCCGCGGCCGCCGTCGGCCGGAGTGTGCCGATGGCAATTGAGCGTCTGGCCACCTCGCCACTGGCGCATTTCGATTCCACCGAGCTGCTCGATGCGCTCTCCACGGGCCTGGTCATGCTCGATGGGCACTGCTGCGTCGTCTATGCGAACGTCGGCGCGCAGGACCTGCTGGCCGTCGGCCTGAACCAGGCGCGCGGTCGGCCGATCACGGAGCTGTTCGAACAGCCCGCCGCGCTCAGTCAGTTGCTGCGGCGGGCGCTGACGCGCGTCGAAGCCTGCGCGGGCCACGAGATCGCACTGACGCCCACGGCCGCACACGTCGGCAGCCGCGAGCCGGTGGTCGTGGACATCACGGTCACGCCGCTGCCGGGACAGCTGACCGGCACGCACCTGCTGCTCGAGCTCGCCGATGCACGCACGCGCCTGCGCATCAGTCGCGAGAGCGAGATGCTGTCGCGGCTGGACGGCAGCCGGCTGATGATCCGCCAGCTCGCACACGAGATCAAAAACCCCCTCGGTGGTCTGCGTGGCGCCGCGCAGCTGCTGGCGCGCGAACTGCACGATGGGGCGCTCACTGAATACACCGCGGTGATCATCAACGAGGCTGACCGTCTGCGGGCGCTGGTGGACAGCATGCTTGGGCCCTCGCGGCCACCACGCACCAGCGTGGTGAACGTGCACGAGCTGTGCGAGCATGTATTTCACCTGCTGCGCAGCGAGGCGCCCGAGGGCGTCGTGATCGAGCGCGATTACGATCCGAGCCTGCCGAGCGCGGAGCTGGATCGCAACGAGATCATCCAGGCACTGCTGAACATTGCGCGCAATGCGCTGCAGGCAGTGCCCGAGGTGGGCGGCCGCATCGTCCTGCGCACGCGCATACAGAGCAATATCAACATCGGCACGCAGCGTCATCGGCTGGTCGCCGACATCCAGGTTGAGGACAACGGCTCTGGAGTACCGCCGGAACTGATGCGCAGTCTGTTTTATCCGCTGGTCACCGGGCGCTCGAAGGGCTCGGGGCTGGGATTGGCCGTGGCACAGGATCTGGTCGCCCGTCACCGTGGCATCGTCGAATTCGACAGCCGGCCGGGTCACACCGTGTTTTCGCTGCTGCTGCCGCTACTGATACCGGAGGGTTGCGCATGAGCGCCGCGCCATTGCGGGTCTGGCTCGTCGATGACGACACGTCCATTCGCTGGGTACTGGAGCGCGCGCTGAAGAACGGCGGCATGTTGCCCAAGGCCTTCGATGCCGCCGAGCCGGCGCTCGCAGCCCTGCGCAACGATGCCCCCGATGTGCTCATCACGGATATCCGCATGTCCGGCCAGTCCGGGCTGGAGCTGCTGCGCCGCATTCACGCGGTGCATCCGTATCTGCCAGTCATCGTCATGACCGCCTATTCGGATCTGGGCAATGCGGTCTCCGCCTACGAGAGCGGCGCCTTCGAATATCTGCCCAAGCCGTTCGACATCGACCAGGCCGTGGATCTCGTCAAGCGCGCCGCCAGTGCCGCGAGCGCGGCGAGTGCCGCCAGCGCTGCGAACGCCGCCGCCCGGGCGGGCGCACTCAACGGCGCCACAGCCGGTGTCGGCGCGCGCGGCGCGGTGGCCCCGGCGCCGGGCATTGCGGCACTGCTTGGACGCGCGCCGGCGATGCAACAGGTGTTCCGCGCGATCGGACGGCTGTCACGCTCGAGCGTCAACGTGCTCATCACCGGTGAATCGGGCACCGGCAAGGAACTCGCCGCCCGCGCGCTGCACGAGCACAGTCCGCGCGAGCACAAACCATTCATCGCGCTGAATACCTCGGCGATCCCGGCGGAGCTGCTCGAGTCAGAGCTGTTCGGACACGAAAAGGGTGCTTTCACCGGCGCGGATGCCCTGCGGCGCGGTCGCTTCGAGCAGGCCGATGGCGGCTCGCTGTTTCTGGACGAGATCGGTGATATGTCCACCTCGCTGCAGACGCGGTTGCTGCGCGTGCTGGCGGAAGGCGAGTTCTATCGGGTCGGCGGCCAGACACCGATCCGCGTCGATGTGCGCGTGATCGCGGCGACCCACCAGAATCTCGAGGAGCGCGTGCGCACGGGACTATTTCGCGAGGACCTGTTCCATCGACTCAACGTGATCCGTATCGAGCTGCCACCGCTGCGAGCGCGCCGCGAAGACATCGCCGACCTGCTCGAGCATTACCTGCGCCTTGCTGCCGCGGAGCTGGGCGTGGATACCAAATCGCTCAATCCCGAAACACGCGAGCGCCTGGTCAGCTATGGCTGGCCGGGCAATGTGCGCGAGCTCGTCAATCTCTGCCGTCGACTGACAGTGCTCGCCCCCGGCAGCGAGATCCGCATCGAGGATCTGCCCACCGAGCTCAGCAGTGTCGGCTCCTCCGCCGCACACAGCGAGGACTGGACCGCCGTGCTGGCGCAATGGGCCGACCACCAGGCGCATGCGCCGCAGCGCCCGCTGCTGGAGGATGCGATGCCCGCCTTCGAGCGCACGCTCATCCGCGTGGCGCTCAAGCACACCCAGGGCCATCGGCAGGAAGCCGCGCGGCTGCTGGGCTGGGGTCGCAACACCCTGACGCGAAAGCTCAAAGAGCTCGGCATGGACGAGCCCGGCGAGGACTGACCGCGTCCCGCGGCCCGCGGGTGTTAGGATGCCGACCCCACGCCGCTGTCGGGAGTCGCACCATGCTCAGGACGCTGGCACTGCTTCTGCTGGGAGGCTCGCTGCTCGCCGATGCAGGGGCGGCAAATGCAGCCGCGGGTGACGAGGCCGGTGTGGCCGCGCCGGGGGATGCAGCCCTGGCACGATTCCCGACATTGCACGGTGCACGCATCGTCTTCGAGGCGCACGACAATCTCTGGGTCGTCGCCCGGGGCGGCGGAACGGCGACGCGGCTCACCAACGACAGCGGCACCGACTGGATGCCGCGCTTCTCACCCGATGGGCGCTGGATCGCCTTCACGGGCGACTACCAGGGCAACACCGATGTCTACGTCATGCCGGCGCAGGGTGGCACGGTTCGGCGGCTGACCTTCTGGTCGGACGTCCAGGCCGATGCGCCGCTGCGCTGGGGCCCGAACAACCTGGTGCTCACCTGGACCCCTGACTCGCAGCACATCGTGTTCCTGTCGCGCCGCAAGTCGTGGAATGCCTGGTACGGGCAGCTCTACGAAGTGGGGCTGGATGGTCGCGCACCAACGGCGCTGCCGCTGGATCGCGGCGGGCTGCTCAGCTTCAGCCCGGATGGGCATCGCATCGCCTATAACCGCATCTTCCGTAATTTCCGCACCTGGAAGCGCTACGACGGCGGGCTGGCGCAAAAGGTGTATGTGTATGACCTGCAGTCGCATGCGCTGCAGCAGATAACCGACTGGAAGGGCACCGATACGGCGCCGATGTGGTATCGGCGCACGATCTACTTCCTGTCGGACCGCGATGCCGCGCGGCGCGAGAATCTGTGGGCCTACGACCTCGACACACACGCGGTTCGCGAGGTCACGCACTTCACCGACTACGACATCGATTTCCCGAGTCTGGGCGATGACGGCATCGTCTTTCAGCAGGGCGGCTCGCTCTACGTCGTGGATTTGCCCTCAGAGACGCTGCATCGGCTGACGGTGCGCGTGCCGGACGACGGACTGCGCACCGGGACACGATACGTGGATGGCGCGCACTACATCCGCGATCCGGATAACGCGCAGATGACCAACTATGATCTCGCCCCCAACGGCAAACGCGCGCTCTTCAGCGCGCGCGGCGACCTGTTCTCGCTGCCCGCCGAGCACGGCAATACGCGCAACCTCACCCAGACCTCCAGCGCCGAGGAGGATCATCCCGTCTGGTCGCCGGATGGCACGCAGGTCGCGTATACGACAGACTCCTCGGGAGAACAGCAGATCGCCGTGCGCGACGCACAGCAGGGCCCCGAGCGGCTGCTGACACATTTTGCGAGTGGCTATTTCTATCGACCCGCCTGGTCGCCGGACGCCGATCGCATCGCTTTTTCGGACAATGCGCATCGGCTCTGGTACGTGCCCGTGCATGGCGCGGGGGCTCCCGTGCAGGTGGCTCAGGATCGCTATCAGGAGATGCACGATTATGTCTGGTCGCCCGATGGCCGCTGGCTGGCGTACAGCCTGACCGATGATTCGCAGCAGCGTCAGCTCTGGCTCTACGAGCTTGCAACGCATCGCGCCACGCGCGTCAGCGAACCGGGCAACGACGATTTCCAGCCGCAATTCGATGCCAGCGGTGAGCATCTCTACTTCCTCTCCGGCCGGCATGAGAATCCGGTGCTCGCGGAGAACGAGTTCGACATGGTCGATCTGAAGACCGACGGTATTTACGTTGCGACTCTCAGAGCCGATGCACCCTCACCGTTCGCACCGCAGTCCGATGAAGGAGCCGTCGAGGCGACGCCCTCCCCGCCGATCAACCCCGATGAGGCACGCCCGCCGCGGCGTGGCCGCGGAGCTGCCCAGCCCGGGCAGTCGCAACCGCGCGATTCGCAGCCGGCAGCTGCGCCATCGACCCCGGGGCGTCCCGGATCCGCGGCCACGCGCAGTGGGCCAACTTCCCCCGCCGCCCCAGCCACGAGCACCTATCGTCCTGGCGCGATCGCACCCATGCGCATCGATCTGCCGGGGCTGATGTCGCGCGCAGTGCCGCTGCCGATCGCGGCCGCCACGCTGGCGGGCTTCGACGTGCGCGGCACGCTGGTCTACTACCAGACGCTGCCGCCCAGCACGCTGGACGGGCCGGTCGCGGGCGAGAAAGGCACGCTGCGACTCTATGATCTCAAACAGCGCAAGGACAGCTCGCTGATCGATGACATCAGCAGCTACCGGGTATCGGCCGATGGCAGCAAGCTGATGTACCGGCGTGACACACCGGGTGGCAAATCCTTCTACATCGTGGATGCCGGCGCCGCCGCGACCCACGCCGCGGCAGAGGCGCGGCCTCTGGACACCTCGCACATGCAGATGCAGGTGCATCCCCGGGAAGAGTGGGCCGAGATGTTTCAGAATGCCTGGCGCCTGGAGCGCGACTTCTTCTTTCGCCCGCAGATGAATGGCGTGGATTGGGCTGGTGTGCGCCGTTCCTATGAGCGGCTGCTGCCGCTCGCGGGCTCGCGCAACGATCTGAACTATCTCATCGGCCAGATCATCGGCGAGCTCAGCAACTCCCACACCTATGTCGGAGGGGGCGATCGCGCCAGGACCGAGCCACGCGTCCCCAGCGCCTACCTCGGCGTGGACTACGGCAGCGATGCGCGCACGCAGCGCACGGTGCTGGCGCATATCTATCCCGGCGACAACACCCGGCCGCAGTACCGATCGCCGCTGACCGAGCCGGGACTGGACGTGCACGCCGGCGATACTTTGCTGGCGATCGATGGTGAAACGCTGGCGGCCGGGGAGGATCCCGAGCAGCTGCTGGTGGGCAAACAACATCAGACCGTGCGCCTGAGCGTGGCGGGCGCCGACGGTGCGCGACGCCGCGATATCGTCGTGGCACCGCTCGACAATGAGCTGCTGCTGCGCTCCAAGGACTGGATCGACCACAATCGTGAGCTGGTCGATGCCGCCTCGCATGGCCGCATCGGCTACATCTATCTGAGCGATATGGAAGAGCTCGGCATGGAGCAGTTCATCCGTCAGTTCTACGGCCAGCTCGATCGGCAGGCACTCATCGTCGATGACCGGTGGAATGGTGGCGGCAACGTCGACCAGATCGTGCTCGAGCGGCTGCGCCGTGTGCTGGTTGGCATGAGCACCAATCGCGAGAATGCGGCCGAGACGATTCCGCAGCAGCTCATAGCCGGCCCGAAAGCCTGTCTCATCAATGAGTACTCGGCATCCGATGGAGACCTGTTTCCCTACTTTTTCCGGCAGTACCACCTCGGGCCGCTGATCGGCATGCGCACCTGGGGCGGCGTACGCGGTATTCGCGGCAACTGGAGCCTGCTGGACGACGGCTACATCACCATTCCCGAGGATGCGGTATACGGGACCAACTCGCAGTGGGTCATCGAGAACCACGGTGTCGAGCCCGACATGCAGGTGCAGGATGAGCCTGGCGATCTGCTCGCCGGCCGCGACGCGCAACTGTCCGCGGCCGTCAACTACCTGTTGGGTCAGCTGCGTCAGCACCCCGGCACGCTGCCAGCGGCCCCGCCCGGACTGCCGGCCTATCCGCCCGAAGGGCATTGAAACAACGCCAGCTTTGCGCTTCTTGTCGCTGCTGCGCCACGTCCGCCCCTGTATCCAGCGGGACGATTCTGCTAGGCTCGCCTACTTCGTTGGGGGGGAAATCCGATGATCACGCCCGAGGTATGCCTATGCTGACCCGCCTGCAATCCGCGCTCGCGGCCGGCGCCTCCGTGGGACTTCTCCTGTGCGCGGCGCCCGCGGCGTTTGCCCAGATCGATATCGAGGGTACCTACAACAGTGAGGACGCGGTCGACTATCGCTCCATGCTGCTCGGCCCGCGCGCCGTGGACTTTCTCGGCATGCCACTCAACAATGAGGGCCGCGCCGGCGGCGAAGCCTACAGTCAGGACACCGTGTCGGTGCCCGGCCATCAATGCACCTCCTGGGGTCCGCAATATCTCGTCGAAGCGGGTTTCAACATCCGTGTCTTTCCCACTTTCGATGATGAAGGCACGGTCGCGGTGTGGAACATCAGCGCCTGGAATGACTACCAGCCCCTGATGATCTATATGGATGGGCGGCCACATCCGGACCCGAACGGACTGCGGCGCTCGACCGGCTTCACCACCGGCCAGTGGCAGGGCGACACGCTGCAGACCATTACCACGGACATGAAGGACGGCGTGCTCACGCGCAATGGCGTGCCCTCCTCCGACAAGGAAAGCATGCTGCTGTGGCTCACGCGTCACGATGATCTACTCACGATCACGGGGTTGATCCAGGATCCGACCTTCCTGGCCGAACCCTGGGTGCAGGCGCGCGAATTCATCGCCACCCACAATCCTCCCGACGCCGGGCTTCACTATCAGTACCCGTGCATGCAGGCGAACGAGGTGCCCGACCTGGGTCGCGGCAAGGTTCCCTTCTACCTGCCGGGCAAGAATCCCTCGCGCAACGACATGACGACGCGCTTCCATATCCCCGAGGACGCGGTGCTCGGCGACCCCAAGGCCATGTACCCCGAGTATCGCGAGCAGATGAAGGGCAAGTTCACGGTGCCGGGCAAGTGCACGCTGGACTGCTGCGGCTGGGGCGATTTCCGCGCCACGGCCAATCCGAAGATGGAATGCAAGGACGAGGGGATTTAGTCATGCGTCTGCGACAACCCGCAACGCTGGCAGCCGTGCTGCTGGCGTCGCTCTCCGGCGCGGCTGCGGTGGCTGCCGACGCCGATGACTCGGCATCGCGCAATATGCCGATCGCCACGATGCCCCCGCACATGATGAACGGCGTGGATATCGTGCCGGTGAAGCCGGGCATCGATATGGTGGATGTGCACGGCGAGAACGTCGTCGTGCAGTTTGGTCCCGATGGCATCGTGCTCGTCGACAGCGGTGGCCCCGGCGACAGTGCCGCGCTGCTGGAGGCGGTCAAGCACATCAGCGCAGAGCCCATCCGCTTCATTCTCAACACCAGTGCCTCGCCGGATCGCACCGGTGGCAATGCGCAGCTGGCGCAGGCCGGGCACGGCTTCAGTCAGAACGAGTCAGGATTCGGTGGCGGGCGCTTCGTCGGCATGACCAATGCGCCGGTCGTTGCGCGGCTCAATGTGCTCACGGCCATGAGTGGCGCGGCGCCGGGATATTCCCAGGATGCGCTGCCAAGCATCACCTACGACGAGGGCCAGCAGAACCTCTCGCTGAATGGTGACTCGATGGAGATGATTCCCGCTCCTGCCGGCCACAGCAACGGCGACAGCTGGGTGATCTTCCGGCAGGCCGATGTCATCGCCTCGGGCGACACCGTCGACATGCTGCGCTTTCCGCAGATCGACGTCGCTCACGGCGGCAGCATCAATGCCGAGGTCGATGCCATGAATCGCCTGGTCGACATCGTCGTGCCGGCGCTGCCGCTGTACTGGCATGAGGGCGGCACAATCCTGATCCCGGCGCGTGGCCGTCTGGCGCAGGCGGAAGAGATCGTTCAGTACCGCGACATGGTCACGATGGTGCGCGACCGCGTGCAGGCGCTCGTCAATGAGCATCGCTCGCTCGCGCAGGTGAAAGCGGCTAATCCCACCGCCGGCTTCAACAACCGGTATGGCGCGCAGGATGGGCCCTGGACGACGGATCAATTCGTAACGGCGGTGTATCAGAGTCTGACGGCATCGCACGCGCACGGCAGGAGGGGGCAATGAGCGCGCGATACTCGGCACTGGCGGTGGCGCTCGCAGGCGTAATGGCCTGCGCCACGTTGTACTCCACCGCCCACGCGCAGGCTGCAGCGCCGGCGCAGGGTCGGCAGGGCGCGGCGGCGCGCGGCGGGCGAGGCGCCGGCTTCGGCGCGCCCGCGGGTCCGCCTCCGACTGCCAAGGCCGAAGCGCCGTTCGATTCGACCGGTTACTGGGTGGCGCTCGTCACGGAAGCCTGGCGCTTCCGCATGGTCATTCCCGGCCCGGGCGACTATGACGAGATTCCGCTCACGCTTGCGGGCAAAGAGGTCGCCGATCAGTTCGATCCTGCCAAGGAACAGGCTGCGGGAAACGCCTGCAAGGCCTATGGCGCCCCGGTCATCATGTGGCTGCCGACACGGCTGCACATCAGCTGGGCAGATGACAATACACTGCGCGTCGACACCGACGCGGGCATGCAGACCCGGCTGCTGAAGTTCAAGCCGACGGATGCAGACAGGGCGGCGGCGCCGAGCCTTCAGGGGTTGACGAGCGCGGAGTGGGTCATTCATGGGGCGGGCGCTTTCGGCGGCCGTCGACCTCCGGGGGCTGCCGCTGCGGGTCCGCAGTACGGCTACATCAAGGCGATCACGACCAATCTGTCGCCGGGGTATCTGCGCAAGAACGGCGTACCCTATGGAGGCAAGACCACGAGCATGCGTGAGTACTGGGAGCAGCACACGGCTCCCGGCGGCGCGCAGTGGCTCATCGTGACGACGTACCTGACCGACCCGACCTACCTGCTCGATCCGTACGTGTTCTCGCCGACTTTCCGCAAGGAGCCCGATGGCTCCAAGTGGAATCCGCAGCCCTGCAGCCTGAAGTGGTAGCTGAGCTCGCGCCGAGCTCCCGCTGATCTGCAGCTGAGCGACCGCCTGCGCATCCTGCTGTCCCTCGCCCTGGCGCTGGCGGCCGCGCCCGTCTGGGCGCTGGACGCAAACGAGGTCCGCGGCGGCTGGGAGGGCGAACTCGACGGCCACGTGCAGATCTACGATTTTGAGATCGAGGGCCAGCACGTCGCAGGGGTCGCCTGCGGTGATTGTGCTGACGCCACCACGCTGGGATTCATCGAGGGCACGCTCGAGCCGGACCGGATCCGCTTCGAGGTCCGGCACGTGCGCGACGATGGCAGCACCGCCTGGCTCGATCATCTGACAGCGCGCATCGCGGCTGATCAACTACTGATCAGTGGAGAGCTGGGCGGTGCACACGCTCGCGCCATGGCGCTGCACCTGCATAAGGATCCGCGAGGCCCCGCGCCCTTCGCGGGCGTCGCGGTCGCGGCCGTGTTGCCGCAGCCGGGTGCCCCGCCGAGCAATGCTGCCGCCTATGGGTCGAACGGCCAGCTGCCGCCGGGCGGCTTCAAGGCCCCGCGTGGCGCTTTTGGGCAGGCGGTCCGCTACCAGGCCCCAGGGCCCTGGGAGCCGATTACACCCGACAGGCTCGTGGGCGTGTGGTTTGCCGGCACTGGGCACGACAAGCAGCACTTCATCATTCGCCGCGTGGGCCAGCAGTTGCTCGGCATGGTGTGCGGTCCCTGTGACAACCCCTACACCATGGCAGCGCTGGATCGATTCGATATCCACGCTGATACCGTGACCTTTCGCACACACCACGAGGATTTCGGTCTGGGCGTGCTGCCGTTCTACAACGTGCTCACGGCGCACGTCGCCGGCAATGAGATGCGTATCGTCAGCGCCATTGCCAACAACCTGCCGATGCAGGATCAGCCGTTTGCCTACTTCGCCTTCTCCATGATCGGCCCGGTTTCGTTCGAGGCGACCTCACCGCCCCCCGCTCGACGCGCCCGCTGAAGGGGCTGCAGGCACCTTGAAGCCCTTCAATCTGCCGGATGCGTCTCGGATCGGCAGGCGGCACCGGGGGTTAAATTCGCTCATGCGCCCCGGCAATTTCGCGATTTCCGTACGTGCAGTAGCCTTCCTCGTCGGCATCCTCGCAGCGACGCTGGCTGCCCCGCGCGGACAGGCGCAGGTGCCGGCAGCGGTTGCCGCCCAAAATCGCGCCACGGATGGACGCATGGACCTGGCGGGCGCGCTACGCCTGTATGCGTCCCAGGAAGAGCGCGCCCCGTATCGCGATGTGCACGTCGAGCGTGACATCCATTACGGCGCCAGCACGCACCAGCGGCTGGATCTGTTCATTCCGACCAAACCGCCCGGCCCGGCCGAGGTCGGTTCCACACCGCGCCTGCGGCCGGTGCTGATATTTGTGGCGCCGCAGTCCGCCGCGCGCGCCTCGCTGGGGACTGCGCGCCGCGCCTACGACAATGTGGCGTTGTGGGCCGTGCGGCAGGGACTCATCGGTGTGACGATGCAGCGCCGCGACGATGAGGCCTCCTGGCAGGCAGGAGCGCAGGACCTCGCCGCCGCCGTCAGCTGGATGAAGACACACGTGCGCGATTCGGGCGGTGACCCGCAGCGGCTCATTTTTGTCGGAGCAGGTGTCGGCGGCGCTCAGCTGCTGAACTATCTTGCGCATCACGAATACTGGTGCTGCCAGGGCCCGGGCGTTGCCGCCGCGGCGCTGCTGGGTGCGCCTCTGAATCTCATGCCGCTGGTGCCGACGGCCAAAGCAGCTGCCGCGCACACGCCTGATACGGTGCCGGCAATGCTGATGGATCCGGCCCACTCGGACCTGCCGGGACTCGATGGTGTCTATGCACCGGTGTTCATCGGTGTTCCGCAATATCAGGACCAGGAAGCACAGCGTTCTGCGACGATCCTGCAGCAGGAGCTCTGCCGCCGCGGCCGCTGCCCCTCGGTGCGCTATTTTCCGAGCCACAGCGTGATCTCTGCGATGCTGTCGTTCGACACCGCCGATCAGTCGGTGTCCCGACAGGTGCTCGCCTGGCTGCAACAGCAGCATCGCTAGCGCAGCCGGAACACGCCTGGCCGGGCGCTCGGGCCCATTGAAACTGCCCGACCAATGCGCTGATACTGGCGCGTGGCTGCTACCAGAACAGATGACAAGCCCGATTCGGTTGCCTGGATAGCAGGGGTTGGCGCTTCCGCGGGCCTGGGCGCCGCGCTGGCGCGTCGCTTCTCGCGAAGCGGGATGCTCGCGATCGTCACCGGGCGCCACCCTGACCGACTGCAGGCTGTCGCAGCCGAGATCGCGCAGGGCGGCGGCCGTGCAGTCGCTTTAGCGGGAGATCTCTCGGTCGCCTCCGAGGTCGAGCGGCTGGCCGTGGCCGTCAGGGCGTTCGGCTCTCTGCGCGCTGCGATTTTCAACGCCGGACAGTCAATCTGGGGCTCGCTGCTCGAGATCAGTCCCCAGCAGTTCGAGGAGGCGTGGCGCACCAGTGCGTATGGCGGGTTTCTGTTCGCGCGCGCCGCCGTGCCTGCGCTGCTGGAAGCCGGTGGCGGCAGCCTGCTGATCAGCGGGGCGACGGCATCGATTCGTGGCCGCGGTCCGTTCGTGGCGTTTGCCGCGGCGAAGGCCGCGCTGCGCTCGCTCGCGCAGAGCACGGCGCGCGAGTTCGGCCCACGCGGGGTGCACGTCGTGCATGTCATCATCGATGGAGGCATCGACGGCGAGCGACTCCGAACCGGCGCTCCGGCGCGGGTGGCCGCCGCGGGGGAGGATGGTCTGCTGCATCCGGACGCCATCGCCGAGACCTACTGGCAGCTGCACCAGCAGCAGCGCAGCGCCTGGACGCACGAGCTGGATCTGCGGCCTTTCAAGGAAGCGTTCTAACGCTCCATGTCCGGAAGTCTGCGGCCGGCGCGCGCGTCTCTCCAGCTCCTGGCAGCGTGATGCGTACGGCCAGGGGACCTTTCCGGTCGCTCGTAAACTTCAATTATCGACTGTGGGCAGCCGGTGCGTTCGTGTCGAACGTCGGCACCTGGATGCAGCGTGTGGCGCAGGATTGGCTGGTGCTCACGCAGCTCACACACCACAGCGCGAGTGCTGTGGGAGTGGTCATGTCGCTGCAGTTCGGCCCGCAGCTGCTGCTGCTGCCCTGGACCGGATACGCCGCCGATCATCTCGAGAAGCGCAGGCTCCTCATGGTGACGCAGGCGGCGATGGGGATCCTTGCCCTGGCACTGGGAGTGCTCACCATCGCGCATCTGGTGCATCTGTGGCACGTCTACCTGTTTGCATTTTTGTTCGGTTGCGCCAGCGCCTTTGATGCGCCGGTCCGGCAGACTTTCGTGACGGAACTGGTCGGCGATGCGGATCTGTCCAATGCCGTGGCGCTCAACTCCACTTCATTCAACTCGGCGCGCATGCTCGGACCGGCCGTCGCCGGCTTTTGCATCGCCGCCGTGGGTACGGGCTGGGCCTTTCTCGTCAACGGGCTCTCCTTCGGCGCGGTTCTCTGCTCTCTCAACCTGCTGCGCGTGCGCGAACTGCATGTCAGCGAGCGGGCGGTGCGAGCGCCGGGCGGTCTGGTCGAGGGATTTCGCTACGTCTGGCGGCGTGAAGACCTGCGCGTCATCGTGGTGATGCTGTTCCTCATCGGCACGTTCGGCCTGAACTTTCCGATTTTCATCTCGACCATGGCGGTGAGCGTCTTTCATCTGGGAGCCGAGCGTTATGGCCTGCTGAGCTCCTCCATGGCGGTCGGTACGGTCATCGGTGCGCTCCTCGCGGCCCGTCGGGAGCGGCCATATTTCCGCCACCTGCGCACCAGTGCGGCGGTCTTTGGCGCGGGCTGTCTGCTGGCGGCGAGCATGCCGGATTACCGTCTGTTTGCCGCGGCCCTCGTCATCGTGGGCATCGCGGCGCTGACGTTCACCAATGGAACCAACACTTTCATGCAGCTGTCTACCGAGCCCGCAATGCGTGGCCGCGTGATGGCGATACGCCTGGCGTTGGCGCTTGGCACGACGCCAATCGGCGCGCCGATTGTGGGTCGAATCGCAGATTCGGCCGGCCCACGCTGGGCGCTCGCACTGGGCGGGCTGTCGGGCTTGCTGGCTGCGCTGGTGGCCCTGTGGCAATAGAGTTGCCCGCGGCGTCGACAATCTGATTGCGGCACTCGAAGGCCGACCGCAGAATCTGGTCAGTCTCGACGTGCACTACGCCAACGGTATCGCAGCAGGATCGAACAGGATGGAGGCGGGTCGGACACAATCGCAGCGCGCCGCCCAATGGCCCCGTATCGCCGTCGTGGGCGCCGGCGCCGTCGGCGCCTACTTTGGCGCTCGCCTGGCGCGCGCGGGCGCACTCGTGTCGATGATCGGCCGCAAGCCGTTCGTTGAGGCAGTCGAGCGCAATGGTCTCACCATCGAGGAGCAGGCAGAGACGCTGACTCTGCAGGTGCCCGTCAGCACCGAGTTGTCAGCCTGCAAAGAAGCGCAGCTGGTATTGTTCTGTGTCAAGACGACCGATACCGTTGCCACGGCACGCGCTCTCGAGCCTTACCTTGCGTCCGACACCGTGCTGGTGACCATGCAGAACGGCGTGGAGAGCGCAGCGCTGGTTCGCGCCCTCGTTCCGTGTCAGACCGTCCCCGCCGTCGTCTATGTCGCAGTGGCAACGCCTGCTCCGGGCCGCGTGCGCCACTTCGGCCGCGGCGATCTGATCGTGGGCACCGAGCCTGCTTCCCGGCAGGTGGCGGCCGTGTGCGAGCGCGCCGCCATTGCCTGCCGCATCAGCGACAATATCGAGGGCGAGCTGTGGACGAAGTTGCTGATGAACTGCGCATTGAACGCGCTTTCCGCTGTGGGCCGCTCGGACTACGCCCACATCATTGCCTGTCCACCGGCGGACTCGCTCATGCAAAGCGTGGTCGGCGAGTTCATGGCGGTCGCTGCTGCCGCCGGCGTGCGCTTGCCGGCGATACGCGACACGGCCGCGGCCGTCGATGCCGTGAAGCACCTCGTAAGGCAGATGCCAGCGCAGCACTCCTCCATGGCACAGGACCTGGCGCGCGGCAGGCGTACTGAGATCGATGCGCTGAACGGCTTCATACAACGCCGCGCTGGCGAGCTCGGTCTGCAGGTGCCAGCCAATCAGGCGTTATCTGCTCTTGTGACGCTTATCGAGACTGCCGGCGGCGATCGCTGACCTATCCGGCGCTGGTGGCGCCGGCTGCAGGCTTGTCGTTGAGCTTCATCACCGCCAGGTACTCCGTCTGCATCTCCGGGGTCAGCACCTCCATCATCTGACGTCCTTCGATCCATAGTTCGATGACGCCGAACCGGCCACCGCGCTTGCGATACTTCGCCGGCCAGCCTTCGCGACGCGCAAGGGCGAATACCGCCTCCCGATCCAGCTGCGTGGCGATCGCTGCGTGCGTTGCGGTATACAGGTCGCTTCCGGAAGCTTCGCCGTGCGCGTCTGCATCTCCCGTCGATTCCTTCAGCACCGTGTGGAGCGGATAAACCTCCATGGCCGTACCGCGCGCATCGCCGCTCACCGCCATCCAGCCGTCGTTGGAAACCGGTGGGAAACGCAACACTTGCCCGCCCCAGAGCTCGGCGATGAACTCTGCAACATGGCGGGGCTGACGCGCGGCGATTGACATGTGAAACAGCATGGGTGGCTCCTTCCATGGCGGGCTGGAGAAATACCCCGGTGGCAACAATGTGGCACGATTTGGGCCGGCGGTGAAGTCGCTGCCACGTCAGCTCAGCATCAGCACGAACTCTTCGACCTCATTGCCTGCCGCGGCGATGAAGCGGTCTTCGCCGATGGTTCTGAAGCCGTTCTTTTCCAGCACGCGGAGCGAGCGGGCATTGTCCTTGGCTGCACGCGCATATAGCGGGCGAGCGGTCGTTTCAGCCACGAACAGTCGTAGCGCCGCAGTGGCGAAGCCGTGACCCCAGTAGTCCGGTCCCAGTTCATACGAAACTTCCGGCAGGCTATTGCGGGTGAAGCGGGCGATGTAGCCGACGACCTCTGCGTCGGCCAGGATGGTTCGGAGCGTCACGTCCGGATTCTGCAGCTGGTGCTGCCAGCGGGCGAGGAAGGCGTCGTGGTCCTCGGGACCCGCATCGCCGCGCTGCTGGCGGTGCGCGAAGAATTCCGCCACGTCCTGCCCGGTCACGGCGCGCAGCGAAACCTCGGTGTCCATGGATCTCAGCGTACCAGCGTGCCCCCCGGGCAAACAGCACCGGGGCCCGGACTGAGGTAAACTTTCGCGCCCACGGGCGCTGTTGGGGGAAGATCATGAAGCCAGATCGCATGCTCACTGTACTGGCCGCCCTGTTCGCTGTGTCGGCAGCGTCGGCTGCAATGGCGGCAGAAGGGCCGGGAATTCAGGCCGCGGCCGATTCCCGTGAGGCGCAGGTCCTCCAATCCGAGTGCACGGCGATCAAGCCGCCAGCGCCGCCAAACTTCGCTGCGCGTGCACGCCGAGGCGCGCGTCCGGGTGCCAACGCCCAGGGACCCTCGGGCAAGTATCACGTCACGGCGATCCCGGGCATCATCAAGGCGGGCGCTCGCTGGAAGACGCTCTGGAGCGTGCCCGGCGATGACGCCGACGGCATCATTGCCACACCCGACGGCGGCATCCTCATCGCGCGCAACAACGACAGCGACGTCGTGAAGCTGATGCCCAATGGCAAGCACAGCGTCGTCTATCAGGATACCGACACGGGCGGTGCGCTGTCGCAGAACAAGATGGGCCAGCTGTTCGTCGATGAGCGCGGTCTGCGCGCCTCGATCTGGGAGCTCTCTCCCGAGCACAAGGTACTGGCCAACCGCTACATGGGCGGTCCGCTCGATTGCATTGGCGGAGTGCTCAACGACCTCGTGGCTCCGGCCTTTGGCGGCGCCTATTTCACCATGGGAGCTGCGCCCAATGGCGGTCTGTTCTATGCCGCCCCCGATGGCACGGTCACCCAGTACGGCAAGGATCTGCGTACCAACGGTATCGCGCTCTCGCCGGACGAGAAGACCCTGTACGTGACCAACACGGCGCCTCCGGATAAACCACCTGAAGGCTCCATCGTGGCGTTCGACGTGCAGCCGAATGGCGCGCTGACCAACCAGCGCACGCTCGCCGTGGTGCCGGGCGGCGGTGGCGACGGCATGACGGTCGATTCCAACGGAAATATTTACGACACCGGTTACGCCGGCGTGCGCGTAGTGTCTGCCGAAGGCCAGGTGCTCGGGACCATTCCTGCGCCGCTCAATCTGATCAGCGTCGTCTTCAGCGGCAAGGACAAGAAGACATTGTTCGCCGTCGGCGAAGTGCGCACCAACCATCCCAACTTCTCCATCGGCATCGCCGGGTTCTTTGCCAAGATGGTGATCATGAGCATCCCGATGCAGGCCCAGGGCTACGCGGATCGCGCCAAGTAGGAGCGCTGCTCAGGGCAGAGCGAGTCGCGCGGCAGCGGCCTGCGCACGCGCCAGCAGCTTTGGTGTGCCGAGCCGATCGGCCCATTGGGCAGAGTGGGCGTTCGGCCCGAGCCAACGCAAGTCCTCGATCTGACCGAACAGCGCGGCCTGCGTGTACAAGGTTGCCAGCTGCTTGAAGAGCAGTGCGAGCTCACGGCGCTCGCCGAGCGCATCCACCGGGAAGTCCTCGATCGCCCCGTAGCGTGCGATCATCGCGGCGGCGCCCTTGGGCCCGATGCCGGCAATGCCGGGATAGCCATCGGCGCTGTCACCGACGAGGGCCAGGTAGTCCGGTATGTGCGCCGGCCCCACACCAAATTTGTCCCTCACCGCCGCCTCATCGCGAACGGCCTGTACCCTGCGGTCGATCTGCACCACGCGCTCGCCGCGTACGCATTGAGCGAGATCCTTGTCCGGCGTCCAGATGCGCACCTGCACGACACGCGGATCCTCGGCGGCGATGCGCGCAGCGGAGGCGAGCGCGTCGTCCGCTTCGAGCTGCACCATGGGCCACACGACGAAGTTGAATGCGCGCAGGGCCTCCTCGAGCGGCTCGAACTGCGCGCGCAGCGCGGGCTCCACGCCATCGCCGGTTTTGTAGCCGCTCCACAGGTCGTTGCGGAACGACTCGATCACGTGGTCCGTTGCCACGCCCAGGTGTGTCGCGCCCTGCTCGAGCATCTGCAGCAGCGTCGTGAGCACGCCGGCGACGGCGCCCAGTGGCTTGTCGCGACCCTGATTGAAACGCCGCAGACCATAGAAGTGTCGAAACAGCTCGTACGTCCCGTCGACCAGATCAACGAACAGGGCCGGGGATTCCCGTCGGGCGCTGGAGTCGTTCGAAGGCGACGCAGTGCGCTTAGCGGCCAAGCGCCAGGTACCAGGTCAGGGTGATCTGCGCGAGCGCGAGCAGTCCCGTGAACCACTGCGGTATTCGCCGCAGCAGGCGCCGCACGGGCGCGCGCGAGGTGGCCGCTCCGAGCAGCAGGCCCATGCCAAATCCCAGTGCATGCGCGATCACGTCGACCTGCCCCGGGGTGGTGGGGTCGCCGCTGCCGAACCAGGCCAGCAGCACGGCGCCGGTGATCAGCGGAGCCCACTGCAGCGACCAGCGGCGCGACCAGCGCGCACCGGTTCCCCAGGCATAGGCGCAGATCAGCCCGAGCGCCGTGAAGACGGCCGTCGATGCGCCCACGGCCCGATACGCACCAGGCGCCAGCAGCGCCTCGATCAGATTGCTGGCGGCGGCCCCAATGACGACCAGGAGCCAGGCATGCCCCGGCCCCTGCTGCCGGCCGGCGAGGTAACCAAACAGCGAGCCGACCACCAGGTTGGCTCCCAGGTGCTGTCCATCCAGATGCAGCGTCAGTGCCGTCCAGGCCCGCCACCACTGTCCCGCATGCACGCGAGCGGCGTCCAGGGCGCCAGCGTCGAAGGCGTCCGCGCGCCACAGGCCGTTGGAGACGGCGAGGCCGATGAAGACGAGCACCGCCGCGTACAGCACCGAGCCGATCCATGCATGCGGCTGGCTCGCGGGCAGGGGGGGCACGGGCGGCGGGGGAACGCGCTCGCGTTCATAGAGCGCCAGGTGTTCGCGTGCCCGCGCTGCCTCTGCGGCATCGACCACGAGCAGAAAAAATGGCGCCTGCATGCGCGCCTCGCTGCGGATGCCGACCGCGTCGAGCATGAAGGCACGCTCTACACAGTCTCCCTGACGCCCCGATCGGTATACCTCGACCGCGCTGTCCGGTGTGGACGCTGCGTCATTCATTGGCTGAAGCGGCAGCGATAGCGTCTCAGGTAACGGCGAGCTCTGCGGTCAACGCGTCGGCTACGGCAAGTGCCTTGCTCTGCGCGCTCGCCAGGCCGTGCCGAGCGGCGAGATACTCCGCGCCGTTGGACGACATCCACACTGCGCCACCGGCCTCTTCCGACACCAGGATCTTCAGCGGCAGATCGATTGCAAGACTCGGCGCCGCGAGCATCAGGGGAGTACCCGCCTTGGGGCTGCCGAAGATCAGCACTGTGGTAGGAGCCATCGTCAGACCAACCCGTGCCGCCTCGCCAGCGTGATCGACCACGGCAAATACGGTCGCGCCCCTGGCCTCGATGGCGCTTCGCAGCCGCTGCAGAGTTTCATCGAAAGCATAGCGGCTGCGCCGGGTCACAATGCCGCTGGCCGCGCTGTTCATGGCATCCTCCTGCGTGCAGCTGCACTGCCGCCGCCGATAATAGCTTTACGCTGCCGCCAGCGGCAGTGCGGTCTTGTCCACGACCCGCCGCAACACGAAGCTCGAGTGCACGCCGCTCACGCCTTCGATACGGGTGATCCGATTGAGCAGCAGCTCCTGGTAGGCCTGCATGTCGCTGACCACGACTTTGAGCTGATAGTCGGCCTGCTGACCGGTGATCAGCAGACATTCGAGGACCTCGGGCAGTGCCCGCACGCGCGTATCGAAATTGGCGAAGCGCTCGGGCGTGTGCCGGTCCATCGAGATGTACACCAGCGCCATCAACGACAGGCCGAGCCGCTGCGCATCGAGCAGCGCGCGATAGCCGGCAATGACCCCTGCCTCCTCCAGCGCGCGTACCCGCCTCAGGCAGGGTGAGGGAGACAGACCGATGCGCTCGGCAAGCTCGAGGTTGCTGAGCCGTCCGTCCTCCTGCAGCAACTCCAGAATCCGGCGGTCGAAACGATCCATGGTGTCAAAGATGCCTTACTCTGCCTACAGAGCAGCATCCTATGCCACCCGTTATAAAAATACAGCAATTTAATTTCGCAAGGCCGGGGTCGGTGGCGTGGCTTCGCAATCGCGTTGCGGGGGCGCGGCGCTACCCTGATGCCGTGCGCTGTTGCACGCGGGAGTGCTCCATGTCGTCGCAGACCCATCGCAAGTACCGTCCCTTTCCGCCCGTGGAGCTGCCGGACCGCCGCTGGCCGGGTGAGCGCCTGACACGTGCACCGATCTGGGCCAGCACGGACCTGCGCGATGGTAATCAGGCGCTGTTCGAGCCGATGGATCTGCCGCGCAAGCTGCAATTCTTCCGGATGCTGTGCGAGATCGGCTTCACCGAGATCGAGGTTGGCTTTCCCTCCGCCTCGCAGGTCGAGTTTGACTTCGTGCGCCTGCTGATCGAGGGCGGACACATCCCCGCGGGCGTCACGATTGGCGTGCTGACGCCGGCGCGTGCGCCGCTGATCGAGCGCACGCTGGCGGCATTGCGCGCAGCACCGCGCGCGATCGTGCACGTCTACAACGCGACCTCACCGCGTTTTCGCGAGACCGTGTTTGCGATGTCCGAGCAGCAGGTCATCGAGATGGCGGTCCGCGCCGTCGAGCAGGTGCGCCGCACGACCGATGCGCTGCCTGAGACGCGCTGGCAGCTCGAGTACAGTCCCGAGACGTTTTCCGCCACGGAGCTGCCCTTTGCGCTGCGCATCTGCGATGCGGTGACGAGCGCCTGGGATGCTGGCGCCGAACGTCGCGTCATTCTCAATCTGCCGGCCACCGTCGAGCTGGCCACCCCCAATGTCTATGCCGACCAGATCGAGTGGATGCACCGGCACCTGGCGCGCCGCGACGCCGTGGTGCTCAGCGTGCATCCCCACAACGATCGCGGCTGTGCGGTGGCGGCCGCGGAACTGGCGCAGATGGCCGGGGCCCAGCGTGTCGAGGGTTGTCTGTTCGGCAATGGGGAGCGCACCGGAAACGTCGATCTGGTGACCCTGGCGCTCAATCTGCATACCCAGGGGGTCGATCCAGGCCTGGATTTCTCCGATATCAATCGCATTGCCAGGAGCGTCGAGCACTGCAATCAGCTGCCGGTGCACCCGCGCCATCCGTATGCGGGCGATCTGGTGTTCACGGCTTTCTCCGGTTCTCACCAGGACGCCATTCGCAAGGGCATGGCGCTGCAGGCCGCGCAGCCCGCGGACGCGGCGTGGGATGTGCCCTACCTGCCGATCGATCCGAAGGATCTGGGCCGCAGCTACGATGCACTGGTGCGCATCAACAGCCAGTCGGGCAAGGGCGGCATCGCCTTCCTGCTCGAGCGGGATCACGGTTTGGTGCTGCCGCGACGGCTGCAGGTGGAGTTCAGCAGCCGTGTGCAGCGCGAGGCCGACGCGCTCGGCACCGAGATCAGCTCAGCGCGGCTTTGGGATCTGTTCGCAACAGAATACCTGCAGGCCCGCTCGCATCTGGAGTTGCTCGAGCATCGCGTCGAGGCGCAGACCTTCCCCGCTGAGGCTCCCATGCATCTGTCGGTGCGACTGCGCGTGGGTGGGCACATCGCGCAGATGCGCGGCGAGGGCAATGGGCCCATCGCGGCGCTCGCGCAGGCGCTGCAGCAAAGGCTGCAGCTGCCGCTGCTGGTGCATTCCTACGAAGAGCGCGCCGTGGGGGCCGGGGCCGCTGCACTGGCGGCCACGTTCATCGAGTTGTCCCTGGCCGGATGCGCCGTGAGCCGCTTCGGCGTCGGCCTGCATGCGAACCTGTTGACCTCGGCACTGCAGGGATTCTGCAGCGCGCTGAATCGTCTGCTCGATGAGCTGCCGGTGGCGCAGCGGCAGCGCTGGTTGCAGCGCGCGCAACCTGGCGCCCAGGGGTGCGATATTGACACGCTGGCGAGTGCTTCCTAGATTGCACCGCATGAAGACACGCACACCACCGGCGCCCCTGGCACGCCGCGAACTGCTCGGTATGGTCGGCGCCGGCGCGGTGCTGGGGGCGCTGGCGGCCTTGCCGGTGCGGGCGGCGGAGGGTGCCGGCTCCCCACCAACCTCGCAGGGGCGCGACAGTCTGCGCATCGTGAATGCGTTCTGCGCGGCCTGGAGCACGCTCGACGCGGCGATGGTCCTGCATTTCTTTGCCGACAATGCCGTCTATCGCGTGACCGAAACCACGCCGCCGGCGGTGGGGCGGGCTGCCATCACGCCGTTGGTACAGCGATTCCTGCAGCGCGCCCAGCAGGTTCGCTTCGAGATCCTGCGCGAGTACAGCGTCGGACCCATCGTGCTCACCGAGCGCCACGATCATTTCCGCGGCCCGCAGGGCGAGCGCATATTTCACGTCGCCGGCGTCTTTTTCGTCCGGGACGGAAAAATAGCCGAGTGGACGGACTACATCGTCCGGCCCTGAAGCGTGTCTCTTCGGACCTGGGCTAAAGGTCCGCCGAGCCTGGCGGTTGCTCCGCCAGTGCACGGCTCTTTCGCAGTACGCCGAGGTTGTAGAGCACGTAGTAGCCAATCGGCAGTCCGATGATCGTCAGCGTCAGCGGATTGTGCTCATATATGGCCAGTGGATCGGGGGCGCCGCTCGCGGCGCCGTGCAACGCCGGGACCGCGGCGGAGCTCACGGCGAGCCGGTACACCACACGCCCGACGAACAGCGCCAGCACCAGCACCCCGATATAGGTGTGTGGGGTATAGAAGCGCCCCTGTCCGGTGCTCTCGAATCGCGTATGGCGCAGGCCAATGAGCGCAAGCACCGCTCCGGCGACGATGCCGAGCGCCAGCGCCTCCACCAGGTGATAGTCGCGCCAGATGGCCGCAGCCAGCAGCACGGCGAGCAAGCCCAGCACCGTTGCGCGAATCGAGAGGCGGGCAGTATTGACCACCTGGCGCCCGAAGCTGCGACGAACCCGTCGGTACAGCAGCAGGATGGCTACCACGCCGAGCAGCAGCGGGCTGAGCAGCTTCGGGTCCATGCCCGGAAGGATATCCCAGAGAGCACTGCACGGCGGATGGTCCCTGACGCGGCGGGACTGCAGCGGCCTTTGTCACATTATTAGGCTAGTTCTCCAAGCAAAGCGCTGTATAGTTTCTCTGGAGAAACAAATTGCCATCGTGTTCCCCTACTTCGTCCCGGGCTTTCGCGCCGGAGCCAAAACCGCGAGACTGGATCCGTGAACGAAGTCCTGACAACCGTCGGGAAGCCTCGCGAGCCTCGCGAGCCTGGAGAGCGTCGCGGGCACTGCCTCTGCGGCGCGGTGCAATTCATCGCGGTGGGCGAGCCGCGCTGGGTTGCGCACTGCCATTGCGAGAGCTGTCGACGCACGACGAGCTCGCCGATGACCACCTACGCTGGATTTGAAACCTCGCAGGTATCCTGGGCGGGCACCCCGCGTGCCACCTTCATCTCCTCCCCCGGTGTGCAGCGCAGCTTCTGTCCTCGCTGCGGGACTCCGGTCAGCTTCACCGGCAAGCGCTGGCCCGATGAGGTCCATCTGTTCGTCGTCAGCTTCGAGGAGCCAGCCAGCTTTGCGCCTCGCGTGCACGTACATGCAGGCGAGCAGCTGCCTTGGCTGCGGTTGCACGACGGCCTGCCTCGCTACCACAGCACCCCTCGCGAGGGACCACCCCTGCCCTGATCGACGACCCCAGACCACCGCTTCGCTGTCAACGCCGTCGCAGCGGCCGCCGTTAAGTCGGCGTTGCCCAGCGCATCGACATGGCGGAACAGTGTTAAGTCCCCTTCGACGTCCCACACCGCGTTCCAGCGCGCCCCCGGGCGCCCTCCCCGGCGCACTCGTCTCCGGCGCATTCCTCGGCGCCGTCCTCGGGGCGCTTTCGCTGCTGACAGCCTGTGCAGGATCGGCGCGCATTGCGGCGAGCGCATCTGCGGCGCAGCCCATCGCAACGCCTGCGCTCAGCCGCGCCGAGCTGCTCTGGGTCGGACGCCTCGATTTCGGCAGCGACACCGCGAGCCTGGCGGCCTATCGGCGCCTGGGCCCGCGCGGCTATCTCGAGCAGCAGCTCTCCGCGCGCGAGGATGCGCTGCCGCCGGCCATCGCCGCTCGCATCGGCGCCCTGCAGATCTCACACAGCGATGCGCTTTCGCTGCTCTCGAGCGAGCGCGCGCAGCGACGCGCGCTGCTGCGGTCCGCGCCGGGTGATCGGCCGCAGCGCCAGCAGGCGCGTCGCAGTCTCAATCAGCAGGGCAATGCGCTGGCCGACGAGGCCGCGCGGCGCGAGCTGCTGCGCGCGGTCTACTCGCAGGCGCAGCTGCGCGAACAGCTGGTGTGGTTCTGGATGAATCACTTCAGCGTGAGCCGGAATAAGGCCGAACTGCGCTGGCTGGTCGGAGACTACGAGGAGACGGCCATCAGGCCTTATGCCCTCGGCCACTTCCGCGACCTCGTGCTCGCGACCCTCGAGCATCCGGCGATGCTCGAGTATCTGGACAATGACCACAACGTCGCCGGCCATCTCAACGAGAACTACGCCCGCGAGCTGCTGGAGCTTCACACCCTCGGGGTGGGCAGCGGTTACACGCAGCAGGATGTACAGGCCATGGCCCACGTGCTCACGGGCGCTGGCATCAGCATCCGTCCGCCGCCCCGGCTGCCTCCACAGTGGCGCGACCTGTACCTGCGCCGCGGCGCCTTCGAATTCAATCCCGCACGGCACGATTTCTCGCCGCAGACACTGCTCGGCCATCGGCTCACCGGCCGCGGCTTTGCCGAAGTGCAGCAGGCCGTGACGCTGATCGTCAGACAGCCCGCCTGCGCACAGTTCATCTCGCGCGAGCTGGCAACCTACTTCGTTGCCGATACGCCGCCGCCACGCCTGGTCGATGCGATGGCACACACCTTCCAGCGCACCGATGGTGACATCGCCGCGGTGCTGCGCACGATGTTCCTGTCGCCCGATTACACGAGCTCCCTGGGCGAGAAGTTCAAGGATCCCGTGCGCTACGTCGTCTCCGCGGTGCGCCTGGCCTATGACTCACGGCCAGCGGCAATAGCGCAGCCGATGCTTGGATGGCTGAACGCGCTCGGGGAGGCGCCCTTCGGGCACGCGACACCCGACGGCTATGCGCTGGTCGATACAGCCTGGAGCAGTCCCGGGCAGATGACGCGACGCTTCGAGATCGCGCGCGCCATTGGCAGTGGCAGTGCCGAGCGGG